>NZ_JAUXXP010000051.1 GCF_030684895.1 Pseudomonas sp.
ATGGCTGCCGCGAGGTGCTCGCTGCGGCTAAAAACACAGAAATAAGCGGGTGATTTGATCGTTTTTGATCACATCGCCGTTTTTAAAATCGACAGGCCTGAAGTCGGCCGAAAATATGGGACTACTTCAGACCATCCTTAGCTGCCGCGTTTACTTTCCACGCTCTTTAGCCGCCCGCCTTCGAATCGCAGGTAGTAGTTCATGCCGTTACGCGGGCCATAGACCCACTCCTCAACGAGAAACTCGTTATTGCCGTGGGCATCCAGGGTGTAGCCCAGCATGTCGCGGGCAATCGGTTCGCCGCATTTTGTGATGACCTCTGTAGTGCGGTCACCGGTACTGGCGATGCCCTTTTCGCAGCGCAGGGTGCTGGCCTGGGCGCTGGTTGCCAGAAGTAACAGGGAGAGGCTGAGTGCTATCCGTTGCATGCTGCAATGTCCTTATGGTGGGGGAAATGTTGGGTGGTGCTAGTTACGGCGCTTGCTGTCGATCTTGATCAATCGATTGCCCTGAAAGCGCAGAAATTGGTACATGCCGTTGCGCGGCCCGTAGGACCATTCTTCGACCGCGACTTCATGGTAGAAACCGTATTGATCCAGTACTTCGCGGTAGCCGAGAAAGTCACGGCTCAGTGGTTCGCCGCATTTTCTGTTGACCTCGCTGGTGGTGTCATCAAGGCTGACCAGCCCGCTGTCGCAGCGCAGCGTTGATGAGGCCTGTGCCCAGAAGGGCACCAGTATTAGCAGGGTGCTAAGCAGGGCTTTCATGGGTTAGCGGCTTCGACGGCGTTCGATGGCGCGCAGGCGCGTGCCCTCGAAGGTGAGAATACTGAGCATGCCATTATCCGGACCGTAGACCCATTCCTCGATCTGATACTCGCGGCGTTCGTTTGGGCCGAGGGAGTAGCCGACCAAATCGCGGAAGGCCGGCTCACCACATTTCTGCAGCACCTCGAAGCGCCGGTCGCCCAGGCTGACCAGTTGGCTGCCGCAGCGTAGCGTTTCGGCCTGGGCCATAGATGATGCGCTCACCAGGGCAAGGAGCAGCGTTGTAGCTAAAGCGCGCATATGACGAAGACCTTACTCGCTGCCGAGGTGCAGGGTGGTGGCGACGCGGCCATCGGCGTCAGCCTGTGCAATGTTGACATCCAGCAGGTAAATACGTTCGTCGGCCAGGCCGCCGCGCTCGACCAGATAACTCTTTATTTCTGCCGCCCGTGCCTGGGCCAGCTGCCGCTGCAGCAGTTCGCTCTGCGCCCAGGACTGCAGCACGGCTTCACGCATCTTCGCACTGCGTTCCTGGTCTTTCAGTTCGGTCCACTCGGCCGGCGGTTGCTGCTTGAGGCGGCTGCGGTAGATGCCTTCGAGCAGCACGGCCTTGTCGTCTTCATCTATTACCAGCTCACTGGCTTCGGCAGGCACGTCATCGCCACGGCGTTGCAGCATCTTGTACCAGGTGTTCTGGTATTCGCGCTCCAGGCGCGCGGCGGCCAGTGGCGGGCCGTCGCTGCTCTGCGCGCTCATGCCTTCGATCTCTAGGCGCAGGGTTGGGCGTTCCTTCAAGGCACTGGCCAGGGTGTCCAGGGCTTTCTGCGCATCGGCGTCGAGTTCGATTTCGCCGGCAGTGAAACGCACGGTGCTGAGGTCGACATCGCCGCCACCGCTGACCAGGCCGCCGATAAATTTGAACGGCGCCTGCGCGGCGCGCAGCACCAGGTTGCGCAGGGTTTGCCAGACGATCGGCATCACGCTGAATTCCGGGCTGTTGAGGTTGCCTTGCACCGGTAGCTGGATCTCGATATTGCCTTTGGTGTCCTTGAGCAGGGCCACGGCCAGACGAATCGGCAGGTCCATGGCGTCCTTGCTGTCGACTTTTTCGCCCAGTTGCAGGTCTTCCAGCAGCAGTTTGTTCTCGGCGTTGAGCTGGCCTTTCTCGATTTGGTAATGCAGGTCGAGGTTGAGGCGGCCCTTGCGGATGCGGAAGCCGGCGAACTTGCCGGAGTAAGGTGTAAGGGTGGTCAGCTCGACGTTCTTGAAGCTGGTGGCAATATCCAGGCTGTTCATCGGGTCGAATGGGGTGAGTTGGCCTTTGATGCTGACCGGCGCGTACTTGTCGACCTTGCCTTTGATATCCACGGTCGCGGCTTTCGGGCTCTGGTTATCCAGGGTGCCGATCTGGCCGTTGAGCTGGCCAATCGCGGTGGCAAAGTTGGGGCGCAGGCTGAAGTCGGCAAAGTTGGCCGAACCGTCCTTGATGCTGATGCCGCCGATGCGGATTGGCAGCAGCTTCTCGGGCGATGCTTTGGCGGGTGTGGCGCTGGCCGGTTGAGGCACCAGCAGGTCGTTGATATTGGTGGTGAGGTCTTCGTTGATGATAAAGCGCACGTAGGGCTGCTGCAGTTTGACTTGGCCAATCGCCAGGCCCTTGCCGTGCTGGTACTCGATCCCTTCCACCTGCACTTGCTGCCACTTGAGGAAGTCGCGGTCCTTCAGCGTGTCGAGGGTGTGCAGCTGGTTGATCTCGGCTTGCCCGCCAATGCTGAAGGCCAGCGGTTCGACGCTCTGCAGGTCAACCGCCAGGTCGCTGCCGAGCTTGCCGCTGCGCAGCTCAAGACGCACGAAGGGGCTCAGGTAGGTCTGCGCCAGACGCAGATCAATATCGCGGGTGGTCACCTGCAGTTTGGCGGTGGTCGGGCTCAGTTGTACCTGGCCTGCGGCCTTGATCTGCCCGCTCTTGTTCAACCCGGTGTCGAGCTTGAGGGTGAAGGGCGAGGTGCCCAGGCTGTCGAAATTACTCAGGTCGAGGTTGAGTGGTGCCAGGTCGATTTTGACTTCCGCGCCACCTGCGCGGTCGGCCAGGTGCACCTGATAGTCGCGCAGTTGCACGTCACGCAGGATCACCTGCCAGGGTTTGCTGGGCTCTTGCGGTTGGCCTGCAGTGGCGGTTTCCAGGTCAGCGGATTGCTCCGCAGTCGTCGATTCGCTTGGCTCTTTTACCGGCTCGGCTGCTGTTGCTGCTGAGCCTGCGCCACCCTCATTCGGAGCTGGAGCTGGAGCTGGAGCTGGAGCTGGAGCTGGAGCTGGAGTCGGTTTGGCGGGTTGGCTGGCCAGCAGTTTCTGCCAGTCGAGCTGGCCATCGGCCTCACGCGCGGCCCAGGTTTCCAGCTTCTGGCTACGAATCTTGCCGACGATGACCTGCTGCTTGGCCAGGTCTACGCTGGTTTCGCTGATATCCAGGCGTTCCAGGCGCAACAGCGGTTTGTCCGCCGGGCTCTTGATGGCAAAGCTGCTGACGCTGAGCTGGGTGTTACTCAGCAGCAGTTCGGTGCCTTTGGCCAGGTTCAGGCTGTAGTCGCTGCTGAGGTTGACGGTGCCGTCCTCCAGAACCAGCGGCACGGCATCGCGCACATAGGGCCACACGCCTTTCAGCTTGCCGTCGGTGACTTTCAGGCTGCCGCTGGAGCTGATCGGTACCAGGCTGATGCGCCCGCTCCAGTCGATGCGCCCGCCCTGGGGCCCGGTGGCGACCAGGCTCATGTCGGCATTGTCGCCTTGCAGGGTGCTGAGGTTGTGCAGCTCGAAATTGAGATCGTCGTAGATAAATTCGATCGGCTCGCTGGGGCGCAGGTCCTGAAAGTGCACGTTGCCGCCGCTTAGCTTGATCCGCGCGATACGCAGCGGGAACGGTTCGCCGGCCGGTTCTTCGGCCACAGGCTGCGAGCTGGGCGGTACTTTGAACAGCTGGGTCAGGTTGAGCCGGCCATCCTTGCCGAACAGCACTTCGCTGTGCGGCTTGTCCAGTTCGATGTCGGCCAGGTGCAATATGCCGGTCCACAGGCTGTCGAGTTGCAGGTTGGCATACACGCGCTCGAAGGCGATCTGCTGCTGGTCGGCTTCGCCAATCTGCAGGCCCCAGAGGCTGAGCTCCAGGCTGAACGGGTTGAGTTGCAGACGCTGCAGCGTAGCGGGTACTTCGGCGTATTGCGTCAGTTGCTGGTTAGCGATACGCAGGCCGATACCGGGCAGAATCAGAAAACCCAGCAGGCTGTAGAGGGCAACGGCGATAACAATGGCGCTGGCAGCGCGCTTTATTCCTTTAAGCATAAAAACGTCATCTATCCCGACGAGAAGTGTCTTGGAGTATGGCACGCGTGCGCAGTTCCGCAGAGGCTCTGCGCGGCGATTTTCCACGCGCAGCGGGTGGCTCAGAACTGCAGGATCAGCGTCTTCAGCGGCGGCTGACCATCCTGTGAGGGGAAGTCCGCAGCCGGCGCCAGCACCTGCCAATCGCGTACCGGACGACCGAGTTTTTCTGCGCAGCGCAGCACCTGTTCGCGCCAATCGGCAAGGGCGACTTTTGCCAGGTTGTTGCAGCAGATCAGCACGCCATCAGCGGCGGTGGCGAGAATCGCTGGCTTGAGCAGGCTCTGGTAATCGCGCAGCAGATCGACGGTGCCGAAGGCGCTCTTGGCCCAGGCGGGTGGGTCGAGCAGTACCAAATCGAACTGACGCTGCTCAAGGCGCGGGTAGTGCGGCAACTTCTGCCCGCGCCGCGCATTGATCGGCAGCCCGGCCAGTTGGCGAATCGCCGGGAAGTAGTCCGATTGCACAAACTGCATGGCTTGCAGCTGCGGATTGAGCTGACCATTCTCGCGACCAACCGCCAGATTGCCTTCGGCAAAGTCCAGATTGACCACCTCGCTGGCTCCGCCAGCGGCCGCACTCAAACCGACGCCGCAGGTGTAGGCGAACAGGTTAAGCACTGACTTGTCAGCGCTGTGCGCTTTGAGCCAGCCGCGGGCGTTACGCAGGTCAAGAAAGAGCAACGGGTCTTGCCCGGCATGGCGGCCGCGTACGCGGTAGTTGAGGCCCCACTCGTGGCCGATCAGGTCTTCCAGGGCGGCCGGCTCGGCTTGGTAGACCGGGTCGCTGCGGTCGATCCGCGAGTTGCCCTGGGAGCGGTCGTTGTAGACCAGTAGCAGTTGTGTGCCGAGGCTGGCCTGGCACTCCTCGGCCAGCTGTAGCAGTTCGTCACGACTCAGGCTCTGGTGGAAACTCTGTACCAGTAGTTGTGGGCCATAACGGTCGATGGTTAGGCCGCCGGCGCCTTCCTGGCTGCCATGGAACAGGCGATAGCAGTCGGTGCCTTGCTGATGCAGTTCAGCCAGCAGCTCGTGACGGTTATGCAGGGCGGCGCGCAGCGCCTGATCGAGAGAGGGCATGCGCGGCGACTCGAAAAAGGAGGGCGCGCAGTTTATCAAGATTCACCTGCCGGGACGCACGCTCGGCGAAAACAGCAAGGGCACCCTAAGGTGCCCTTTAATTTGCGAGTGTTATTCGATCAGACGATACGGTTGCCGCCAGTGCGGTCAGCGCCATCAGCTGCGATACGGTTGCTGCCAGTGCGGTCAGCGCCATCAGCTGCGATGCGGTTGCCGCCAGTGCGGTCAGCGCCATCAGCCGCGATGCGGTTGCCGCCAGTGCGGTCAGCGCCATCAGCCGCGATACGGTTGCCGCCAGTGCGGTCAGCGCCATCGGCAGCGATACGGTTGATGCTGGTACGGTCGAAGCCATCGGCAGCGATACGGTTAGCACCAGTGCGGTCAGCGCCGTCAGCAGCTATACGGTTACCACCATTACGATCTGCACCGTCTTCGGCGATGTGGTTGATGCTGGTACGGTCAAAACCGTCAGCGGCGATGCGGTTGCTCAGGGTGCGTTCGGCACCATCAGCAGCGAAAACATTGCTGGTCAGGCTGGCGGCAAGCAGGGAAGCAATCAGGTACTTGTTCATCTGGGTGTCCTCGGAAGAGTGGGGTAAGTGGCTACGGGGCTAATGTTGCGCCGCAGCCCGACTCTTGAGAAACGCAGGTGGTCAATAGCAATCATCATTGCTGTCGATGGGAAATAAAAAAGCCGGCCCCCTGATTGATGGGGCCGGCTTTTGTTTAGCTACAGCTGAGCGCTGTTATCAGGCCCGTTCGATCGCCAGTGCCACGCCTTGACCGCCGCCGATGCACAGGGTGGCGAGGCCTTTCTTGGCGTCGCGCTTGATCATCTCGTGCAGCAGGGTGACCAGTACGCGGCAGCCGGAACCGCCAATCGGGTGGCCGAGGGCGATGGCGCCGCCGTTGACGTTGACCTTGCTGGCGTCCCAGTCGAGTTCCTTGCCGACCGCCAGGGCTTGCGCGGCAAAGGCTTCGTTGGCTTCGATCAGGTCCAGATCAGCGATGCTCCAGCCGGCCTTGGCCAGGCAACGCTGGGTGGCGCTGACCGGGCCGATGCCCATGATCGCCGGATCGACGCCGGCATTGGCATAGCTGGCGATCTTCGCCAGTACCGGCAGGCCGAGGGCCTGGGCTTTGGTGGCGCTCATTAGCAGCACGGCAGAGGCACCGTCATTGAGGCTGGAGGCGTTGCCGGCGGTGACGCTGCCGTCCTTCTTGAATGCTGGTTTGAGTTTGCCCAGGGATTCGGCGGTGGTGCCGGCGCGCGGCTGTTCGTCAGTGGCAAAGGCCAGTGGCTCACCTTTGCGCTGGGGGATCATGATCGGGGTGATTTCGTCGACAAAGCGCCCGGCTTCGATGGCTGCCACGGCTTTCTGCTGCGAGGCCGCAGCAAAGGCGTCCTGGGCTTCGCGGCTGATGTCGTATTTATCCACCAGGTTCTCGGCGGTGATGCCCATGTGGTAGTCGTTGAAGGCGTCCCACAGGCCGTCAGTGATCATGGTGTCGACCAGCTTGGCGTGGCCCATGCGCAGGCCGGTGCGCGCACCGGGCATGACGTAAGGCGACAGGCTCATATTCTCCATGCCGCCGGCGATGATCACCTCGGCGTCGCCGCAGCGAATGGCCTGGGCACCCAGATGCAAGGCTTTGAGGCCCGAGCCGCAGACCTTGTTCAGGGTCAGCGCTGGCACGGCGTGCGGCAGGCCGGCGAGAATCACCGCCTGACGCGCCGGGTTCTGCCCGCTGCCTGCGGTGAGTACCTGGCCGAGGATCACTTCGTCGACCTGCGCGCCGTCCAGGCCGGTTTGCGCAAGCAACTGGCGGATTACCGCAGCGCCCAGTTCCGGTGCCGGGATATTCGCCAGCGCACCCTGAAAGCTGCCGATGGCGGTACGGGTGGCGGCAACGATGACGACGTCTTGCATAACGCGATCCTCACAAGTGACAGGCGCGGCGGGCCGCGAAAGGTCGCTATGGTGGCACAGCGGCTTTGTTTACGGCCAGCGCGCGAACCGGCCGGTCAGCGCGGCGGCAGGTTCAGACGCCGACGTGCACGGTGAATGGCGCCGCCGCGTACCGCCCAGCGCAGCACGGGGGCCAGGCTGTGTACACCGGCGTGGATCATCCGGCTGCGCGCCGGGCTGATCTGCTGGCCGAGCATCTCCTGCGCCCACACGGGCAGCAGGTCGATACCGGCCTGCATCAGCAGCTTGGCCGCCGGCGCGGCGAGGGCGCTGGGGGCCGGTGCGCCGAGCAGGATGCGCAGAATTTCCAGGGAGCGTTCATCGCAGAGCAATTCGGGGCGCACTGCCGCCAGGTAGGCGGCGACCTCGGCGCGCGAGCGCGGCACCTGGGTGGCGCCCAGGCGTTCGGCGATCAAGGCGATTTCTGCGTAGTAGCGGTCTTGATCGGCTTCGCTCAGCTGTGGGTTGCGGTAACGCAGGTGGGCCTGGAGAAAGCTGTGCACCTCGGCCACATGCACCCAGGTCAGCAACGCCGGATCACTGGCGGCATAGGCGCGGCCATCCGGGGCGGTGCCCGTGACCTTGAGGTGAATGGTCTTGACCTTGTTGATCAGCCAGTCGGCATCGGCGCGCGAGCCGTAGGTGGTGCCAGAAATAAACTGCCCGGTGCGGCGCAGGCGGCCGAGCAGGTCATCACGGAAATTCGAGTGGTCCCACACGCCAGCCAAGGCCAGTGGGTGCAGGGCTTGCAGGAGCAGGGCGCTGATGCCGCCAATCAGCATGCTGGTGAAGTCGCCGTGCACCTGCCAGCTCACCGAGTCCGGGCCGAACAAGCCGGGGTCGCCCTGGGGCTTTTCGAAGTCGATCTGGCCAAGTGCTATCCCGCTCAGGCTAAGGACTTGGCTTTCGATGCGGCGGCGCAGGAATTCCATAGGGGCTCTGTGGGGGCGGCCATGCCGTGAGCATGGCCGCCCTACGTCTGGTGTTAGCGGTTCAGGCGTTGCTCGATCAGTCCGTCCACCACGCTGGGGTCGGCCAGGGTCGAGGTGTCGCCCATGTTTTCCAGTTCGTTGCAGGCGATCTTGCGCAGGATGCGCCGCATGATCTTGCCCGAACGGGTCTTCGGCAAACCGGGTGCCCACTGAATCAGCTCGGGTTTGGCGAAGCTGCCGATTTCCTTGCCGACCAGAGTCAGCAGTTCCTTCTTCAATGCCTCGTTGAGCTCCACGCCGTTCATCGGGGTGACAAAGGCGTAGATACCCTGGCCCTTGATGTCATGGGGGTAGCCGACCACTGCGGCCTCGGCAACGGCGTCATGCAGCACCAGGGCGCTTTCCACCTCGGCGGTGCCGATGCGGTGGCCGGAGACGTTGATCACGTCATCCACGCGGCCGGTGATCCAGTAGTAGCCGTCCTCATCCCGGCGCGCGCCGTCGCCGCTGAAGTAGTAACCGGGATAGGGCTTCAGATACGTGTCAATCATCCGCTGATGGTCACCGTAGACGCTGCGGATCTGGCTTGGCCAGCTGTCCTTGATCGCCAGTACACCTGAGCCAGGGCCGTCAATTTCCTTACCTTGCTCATCCAGTAGCACTGGCTGCACGCCGAAGAACGGCCGAGTGGCGGAGCCAGGCTTGAGGTCGGTGGCGCCGGGCAGTGGGGTGATCAGGATGGCGCCGGTTTCGGTCTGCCACCAGGTGTCGACGATTGGGCAGCGGCGTTCGCCGACCACGTTGTAATACCACTCCCAGGCTTCCGGGTTGATCGGCTCGCCGACGCTACCAAGCAGGCGCAGGCTGGTGCGTTCGGTGCATTCGACCGGGCCGGTGCCTTCACGCATCAGCGCACGCAGGGCGGTGGGCGCGGTGTAGAAGATATTCACCTGATGTTTGTCGATCACCTGCCAGAAGCGCGAAGCCGTCGGGTAGTTGGGCACGCCCTCGAAGATCAGACTGGTGGCGCCGTTGGCCAGCGGCCCATAGACGATATAGCTGTGCCCGGTGACCCAGCCAACGTCGGCGGTGCACCAGTAAATATCACCTTCGTGATAGTCGAACACGTACTTGTGGGTCATGGCCGCCATCAGCAGATAGCCGCCAGTGCTGTGCAGCACGCCCTTGGGTTTGCCGGTGGAGCCGGAGGTGTAGAGGATAAACAGCGGGTCTTCGGCGTCCATTGGCTCCGGCGGGCAATCGCCGGAGGCGTCGCGCAGGGCCTCGTGGTACCAGATATCGCGGCCGGGGACCCAGTCGATCTCGCCCTGGGTGCGCTCGACCACCACCACGGTGCTGACGTCCGGGCAGCTCTGCAGCGCCTTGTCGACATTGGCCTTGAGCGCCACGTACTTGCCGCCGCGCACGCCCTCATCGGCGGTAATCACCGTGTGGCAGTCGGAGTCCAGAATGCGGTCGCGCAGCGCGTCCGGGGAGAAGCCGCCGAACACCACTGAATGCACCGCGCCGATGCGCGTGCAGGCGAGCATGGCGTAGGTGGCTTCGGGGATCATTGGCATATAAATGCACACCCGGTCGCCCTTTTTCACCCCACGGCTTTTCAGCACATTGGCCAGGCGGCTGACGTTGTGGTGCAGCTTGTTGTAGGTGATATGTGCGGATTCGCTGGGGTTGTCGCCCTCCCAGATCAGTGCGATCTGCTCGCCGCGTCGTTCGAGATGGCGGTCGATGCAGTTATAGCTGACGTTTAGCTGGCCACCCTTGAACCAGGAGCCCTGACCGCTGAGCAAGTCACCTTGCTGTACGCTGGTCCAGGGTTTGCTCCAGTCGAGAAAGGCCTTGGCCTGCTCGGCCCAGAAGACTTCCGGTTGCTCGATCGACTGTTGGTAAAGACGCAGGTAGTCGTCGTTATTCAAGTGGGCGCGTTGGCGCACGGCGTCGGGCACGGGATGGCGGGTAATGTCGAACATGGCGGGTCCTTGTTGTTGTGTTCCGCGATGCCCGTAAGGGTGAACCAAGCGGGTGCTTGGTTCAAGTGCTGGCTTTGTGCTCAGTCGCAGCGGATCAGCCGCGATGCCGCTCGCGGAAGTGCTGGATCAGGCCTTGGGTCGAGGCATCGCTGGCCGGCGTATCGATCTGACCAGTCAGGCGCTGGTAGACGCCCTGGCCGAGTTCTTTACCCAGTTCGACGCCCCATTGGTCGAAGGCGTTGATGCCCCAGATGGCGCTTTGCACAAAGACTTTGTGTTCATACAGCGCGACCAGCGCGCCGAGGCCAAACGGGTCAACGCGGTTGAGTGCAAGGATATTGCTCGGGCGGTTGCCGGGAACCATCTTGTGCGGCGCCAGGCGCTGCACTTCGGCTTCATCCAGGCCCTTGGCGCGTAACTCTGCTTCGGCTTCTGCTCGGGTTTTACCGTGCATCAGGGCTTGGCTCTGTGACAGGCAGTTGGCAAACAGCCACTGGTGGTGGTCGGCCAGCGGGCTGAAGCTGTTGACCGGCACGATAAAGTCCGCCGGGATCAGCTCGGTGCCCTGGTGCAGCAACTGGTGGTAGGCGTGCTGGCCATTGCAGCCGACACCGCCCCAAATGACCGGGCCTGTACTGAAGTCTACCGGGCTGCCGTCTTGACGCACCGATTTGCCGTTGGACTCCATGTCCAGCTGCTGCAAGTGCTTGGTGAAGTTCCGCAGGTAATGGTCATAGGGCAGGATCGCCTGACTTTTCGCGCCCCAGAAATTGCCGTACCAGATGCCCAGCAGGGCCATCAGCACCGGCATATTCTCGGCCAGTGGCGCCTGGGTAAAGTGCTGGTCCATGGCGTAAGCGCCGGCCAGCAGCTCCTTGAAGTTGGAGATGCCAATCGCCAGCGCAATCGGCAAGCCGATTGCTGACCACAGCGAATATCGCCCGCCGACCCAGTCCCACATCGGGAAGATGTTTTCGGCTTTGATGCCGAACTCGATGGCCGCCGTTGGGTTGCTGGTGACCGCAATAAAGTGTTTGTGCAACTCGGCTTCCGGGCCGCCCAGCGCCAGGTACCAGTCACGTGCAGCCAGAGCGTTCTTCAGGGTTTCCAGGGTGCTAAAGGACTTCGAGGAAACAATAAACAAGGTGGTTTCGGGATTCAGGCGCGCAGTCAGTTCGCGGAACTCGCTGCCGTCGATATTGGCCAGGTAATGGCAGCGTACGCCGCGCTGGGTAAAGGGCCGCAGCGCTTCGGACACCAGTTGCGGGCCGAGGAACGAACCGCCGATACCGATATTCACCACTTCGGTGATCGGCTTGTCGCTGTAGCCGCGCCACAGGCCGCTGTGCACGCGGCTGACCAGTTCGGTCATCTGATGCAGCACGCGATGCACTTGCGGAATCAGGTCGACACCATCGAGTTTCAGGCTGCGACCAATCGGGCTGCGCAGGGCTGTGTGCAGCGCGGCGCGTCTTTCGGAGGCATTGACCTGATCGCCTGTGAACAGCGATTGAATAGACGCTTGCAGCTGGGTCTGTTCGGCCAGTTGCACCAGCAGTGCCAGGGTCTTTTCGTCGATCAGGTTCTTCGAGTAGTCCAGCAGCAGGCCGCAGCTGCTCAGGGAGAAGCGGTTAAAGCGTTGCGGATCACGGGCAAAGGCCTCGCGCATGCTGAAGTCGTTCATCTGCTCGCGCTGCTCGCGCAGCGCCTGCCAAGCGGGCAGGCGGGTGACGTCATGCGGCTGGTTGAAATAGGCCATTGGTGCGTGTTCCTTGCTCTGGGTGTGGCAAATCATACAAAAAAGCCCGGAGTGATCCGGGCCTTGAGTGTAACTGGCGGGCGTGGGGCCAGCATCTACGTAGTGGATCAGCCTGGAGTATCGAGGTCGAAAGCCAGGTTGTCGATCAGCCGGGTGCTGCCGATAAAGGCAGCGACCAGAATCACCAGTTGGCGCTCATCGGCAGTGGCCGGGCGCAGGCTGTTTGCTTCGCGCACTTCCAAGTAGTCCGGACGAAAACCGGCGGCACTATGTTGCTGCTGCGCTGCGGTAATCAGCTTGGCGTAGTCGCGCTCACCGGCGCGAATCGCCGTGGCCATTTCCTGCAGCGAGCGGTACAGCACGGGGGCGGCTTCACGCTGTTCGGCGTTCAGGTAACCGTTGCGCGAAGACAGTGCGAGGCCATCTTCGGCACGTACGGTGGGCTCGCCGATAATCTGGATCGGCATATTAAGGTCACGCACCAGGGTACGGATCACCGCCAGTTGCTGGAAATCCTTTTGGCCAAAAATCGCCAAGTCCGGCTGCACCATATTGAACAGCTTGCTGACTACGGTGGCGACGCCTTCGAAATGTCCGGGGCGGCTGGCGCCGCACAGGCCTTCGGACACACCTGGCACGCTGACGCGGGTCTGACCCGCCATGCCGTGCGGGTAGATTTCTTCAACATCCGGGGTAAACAGCAGGTGGCAACCGGCTTCGACCAGTTTTTCCTGGTCGGCGAGTAGGGTGCGCGGGTACTTGTCGAGGTCTTCGCTGGGGCCGAATTGCAACGGGTTGACGAAGATGCTGGCGACCACGAAGTCAGCGCGCTGAGCGGCTTTCTCCACCAGTGCGGCGTGGCCGGCGTGCAGGTTGCCCATGGTTGGCACGAAGGCGATCTGTTTGCCTTCGGCGCGGGCCTGGGCGACAGCGGCGCGCAACTCGCGCACGCTTTTAACTGTGTTCATGCAGAAAATCCGTGTTCGGCTGCTGGGAAGCTCTGGTCTTTGACCGCTTTGACGTAGGCGCTGATGGCGTGCTGGATGCTGCTCTGGCCAGCCATAAAGTTCTTTACGAACTTCGGCGTGCGCCCGCTCAGCGACAGCCCGAGCATGTCGTGCAGCACCAGTACCTGGCCGTCTGTGGCGCCGCCTGCGCCGATGCCGATCACCGGGATCTTCACGGCTTGGCAGATTTCGGCGGCCAGCTCACTGGGTACGCATTCAAGCAGCAGCATCGCTGCGCCGGCTTGTTCCAGGGCCATGGCGTCGGCACGCATCTGCCGCGCCTGGGATTCCTGGCGGCCCTGCACCTTGTAACCGCCAAGGATATTCACCGCCTGTGGGGTCAAACCCAGGTGCGCGCACACCGGGACGCCGCGTTCTGCAAGCTGGCGAATCGGCTCGGCCAGCCAGGCCGCGCCTTCCAGCTTGACCATATGCGCACCAGCCTGCATCAACGCAGCGCTGTTGTTCAGGGTCTGCTCAATGGTGGCGTAGGCCATAAACGGCAGGTCGGCGAGGATCAGCGCGCCCTGGTTGCCACGTTTAACGCTGGCAGTGTGGTACGCCATCTCGGCGACAGTGACGGGCAGCGTGCTGTCATGGCCTTGCAAGACCATGCCGAGGGAATCGCCCACCAGCAACACATCGACACCGGCCTGGCAGGCCGTCTGGGCGAACGTGGCGTCATAGCAGGTCAGCATGGCGATCTTCTCGCCGCTCTGCTTGAGGCTTTGCAGGGTGGTCAGGGTTACATCAGGCATGAAAACTGTCCTCACTCAGGCGTTCAGTCAGCAGTTGTGCTGCTTCAAGTTGGCCTGCATTGGCCTCGAATTGCACCGGTGCGGGGCAACGGGACGCCTATAGTCCTGATGGGGGGGCTCGAAGTCAATTGCAGGTGTTACCGGCCTGTTACTGGCGTTACCGCCAATGAAACCTACTGCGCTCGGTTATGCAGCGTTAAAAGCAGACTCAAAATGCTCATGTACAGACGTACACTCCGCTTTTTCGCCTGCTTTTGCCTTGCCTAACCTTCGCTCGTGACGGTTTCAGATGTGTTGAGCCGCTCCAGCCCGACAAAGGGGCATGCATCAAGCAGCTCGGTCAGCGCGCGGCCATCCGGTAGCTGCAGCTCTGGGGCGATTTCCGCGAGCGGGTAGAGGACAAAGGCGCGGGCGTGCATATGGTAGTGCGGTACGGTCAGGCGCGGTTCATCCAGCAGGCGTTCGCCGAACAGCAGGATATCCAGGTCGAGGGTGCGTGGGCCCCAGCGTTCGGCCTTGCGCGTGCGACCCTGTTCCAGTTCGATGGTTTGCAGCGCATCGAGCAGGGCCAGCGGGCTGAGTTCGGTGTCCAGCGCCGCCACGGCATTGACGTAGCGCGGTTGATCCGCCGGGCCGAGCGGGTCGCTGGCATAAAAGGAGGATTGGGCGATCAAGCGGGTGCGCGGCAGCGCGGCCAGGGCGGCCAGGGCGCTGCGCAGTTGTTCGAGCGGGGTGGCCAGGTTGCTGCCCAGGCCGATATACACGCGCTCCATCATTCACTCGCGGCGGGGCTGCCGGCGTCACTGCCTGGGCCGCGTTTGCGCTTGCTGTTGCTGCGTTTGCGCTTGCGTGGCCCGGTGGGGCCATCGTCCTTGCTGCTGAGGTCGCGGATCATAGTGCGCCGCTCGCTGTCGCTGACGTCCTGATAGCGGGTCCACCAGTCGCCGAGGCCGCCAGTTTCCTCGCCGGCGCTTTCACGCAGCAGGAGGAAGTCGTAACCGGCACGGAAGCGTGGGTTTTCCAGCAGCATATCGGCGCGTTTGCCGCTGCGGCGTGGCAGGCGTTCCTGCATATCCCAAATTTCGCGGATCGGCATGGTGAAGCGCTTGGGCACGGCGATGCGCTGGCATTGCTCGCTGATCAGCTCGTGAGCGGCTTCCTGCATGGCCGGGATCGGCGGCATGCCGCGGTCCTGCAGTTTGATCACGCGGGCTGGCAGGGCTGGCCACAGCAATGCTGCAAGGAGGAACGCCGGGGTGACTGTCTTGCCCTGATGAATGCGTAGGTCGGTGTTGTCCAGCGCATTACGGATCAACTGGTCGGTGTAGTCCGGGTTGAGTTTCAGCGCTTCGGCGCTGGCCGGGAACAGCTGACCGAACAGGCCGTAATCCACCAGCAGCTCGTAGGTGTACACCGCGTAACCGGCGAGAAACAGCTTGAGCACTTCATCAAACAGGCGTGCGGCGGGGATGCCGCCGAGCAGCGGAGCCAGTTTGTAGATCGGCGCGGCGCTGTGCTTTTCGATGTCGAAATCCAGTTTGGCGGCAAAGCGCACCGCACGGAGCATGCGCACCGGGTCTTCCTGGTAGCGCTGGGTGGGGTCACCGATCAGGCGGATCAGGTGGTTGCGGATGTCGTGCACGCCGTTGGCGTAATCGAGAATGCGTTCGGTACTCGGGTCGTAATACAGCGCATTGATGGTGAAATCGCGGCGCTGGGCATCGTCTTCCAGGCTGCCATAGACGTTATCGCGCAGGATACGCCCACTCTCGTTACGTGAAGACAGATTGCTGTTTTCGTCCTCATCGCCTTCGGGGTGATTGGCGCGGAAAGTTGCCGTCTCGATGATTTCGCGGCCGAAATGCACGTGAACCAGCTTGAAGCGACGGCCGATGACCCGTGCATTACGGAACTCGGCACGCACCTGCTCCGGTGTCGCGCTGGTGGCTACGTCAAAATCTTTGGGCTCGATGTCTAACAGCAGGTCGCGTACGCAGCCTCCGACCAGGTAGGCCTGATAGCCAGCTTGCTGCAGGCGTTCGACCACGCTGATGGCATAGCGGCTGATTTCACCGCGCTCGATCGGGTGCTGGCTACTGCTCAGCACTTCGGGCGTGCTGTGCGAGTGTTTGCCACGGCGGATGGGGGTACGAAAGGACTTGAACAGCTTTTTCAGCATGGGAGGCACTGTTTGACTAAATGACTGGCCAGAGTATATGCCGGCCGCAGGAATGGCGCGGATTCTAGCATTGAGTCGGGGTTTGATGCAGGAAACGGCGGGAGACTGCTGCAGGCGGGGAGTTTGAAGCTACTGGGGGAGCCGAAGCTCCCCCCCAAATTGGTGCGTGCTCTTTTTTTATTATTATGGCGGGCTTGTTGTTTTTGTTGATTTACCCGTTCCATCCAGTCAAGGACTTTTGGAAAACTTCCCAAGCTAGGAATCAAGAGCAAACGGATTTCTTTGGATGCTGATGCTGCCATGATCACACCGTGACCCAACCAGTTCTGGCGCTGCCTTAGGGCAGTTTTATTATTCTCAGCCTGGTTTTGGGGCGAACCCCAAAGGCAATTCCTTTCCAAAAGAATCAGTTAGCTGCGCCTCCGCGTTGTTGTTTTTATTGTGCTGGAGTCGGTACGTCTTATTTTTATTAGGTTTGGAGCGTGCTTGTTATTGTTGTTGTGCCAGCAATAAAGCAGAACCCGTGCCAGTTTTTGCAAACCCTTTAAATACAAGGGGTTGAACTGCAGTGAGGGTGATGGGGTGGTATAAAAAAGCCGGGTTCTCGTTACCATAAGACCCGGCTTTTGTTACTAAGTGTTGAATGGGTAACAGGCTGTGGAACCTCTTGCGCACACATTTGTCACCCGCGCGCAGTGCTCTAGCCTGCGGTTGCGCCCGAGGATTTGCGCCGTGGGATACCCAGGCGTTGGCGGCGTTCCCACAAACATTTGCGGCTGATACCGAGTTTGCGTGCCAGTTCGGTCTCGGTCATGTGGTCCTGATGCTCCAGAACGAAGTGCTGGAAGTAATCTTCCAGTGACAGATCCTCGGTCGGTTCGCTCGGCTCATGGCCCAGACCGCCACTTTGCGCGGGCAGGCCGGTGAAGTCGTCTTCCAGGTCATCCAGTTCGATATCGATGCCCAGCAGCTCGGCCGAGATGCTGTTGCCTTCGCAGAGAATCACCGAGCGCTCGATGGCGTTCTCCAGCTCGCGCACGTTGCCCGGCCAGGGGTAATGACGGATGGCTTGTTCGGCATCACTGGCAAAGCTCAGGTCAAGACGGCCCTGGCGGGTGGTCTGGCGAATCAGGAAGGCGCGGGCGATTTCGCTCACATCCGCCCCGCGTTCACGCAGCGGCGGCAGTTTCAGGGCAATCACGTGCAGGCGGTAATACAGGTCTTCACGGAACTGGCCGACCTTCGACAGGGTTTTCAGGTCGCGGTGGGTCGCGGCGATCAGGCGCACATCGACCTTCTGTGACTGCACCGAGCCAACCCGGCGAATCTCGCCTTCCTGCAGCACGCGCAGCAGGCGTGCCTGGGCTTCCAAGGGCAACTCGCCGATTTCATCGAGGAATAAGGTGCCACCGTCAGCGGCTTCGACCAGGCCGGCACGGCCAGCGCTGGCGCCGGTAAAGGCGCCTTTCTCATGGCCGAACAGTTCGGATTCGATCAGCGATTCGGGGATGGCGGCGCAGTTCACTGAAATTAGCGGCGCTTTGGCGCGGCGCGAGAGGTTATGCAAGGCGCGGGCGACCAGTTCTTTACCGGTGCCGGACTCGCCTTGAATCAGTACGTTGGAATCAGTGGGCGCGACCTTGCGGATCTTGCTGTACATCTCCTGCATAGCCGCGCAGGAGCCGATGATGCCGATTTCGCCGTTGCTGTTGTCCACCACCTTATCGGCGCTGGCTTTTGTTGTGCCGGTGGCGGGGGCTGGAGCGCTCTTGGCCTGCTGGTGATCGCGCAGGATGCGCGCGACGGCCTGGAGCATTTCGTCGTGGTCGAAGGGCTTGGCGATGTAATCCACCGCGCCCATTTTCATCGAGTCGACCGCCGAACGCAGGCTGGCGTAGCTGGTCATGATCAGCACCGGCGTGCCCTGGCCAAGTTTGATCAGCTCGGTGCCGGGCGCGCCCGGTAGGCGCAGATCGCTGACGATCAGGTCGAAGCTGGGGATGCTGAAGCGTTCTTGCGCTTCTTGCACCGAGCCGGCCTCGCTGACTTCGTATTGGTTACGTTCCAGAAGTCGACGCAAGGCAGAGCGGATAATGGTTTCGTCTTCGACGATCAAAATATGAGGCATCAATTCGGTCTCTCGACGGTCTCGGGGCATGCCGCTGGGCTAAAGGGCCTGGCAGGCATGCTCGCTGGTAGCTGGTTTAAGTCGCTATGGACGTCGCCTCGACATGCCTCGGCAGGCTGACCCTAATGCGGGTGCCGCGTTGAAGCTCGGGGTCGGCCGGGCTGTCGATTGTTATCTGTCCATAATGCTCTTCCACGATCGAATAGACCAGTGCAAGGCCCAGTCCCGTACCTTTGCCCGGGTCTTTGGTGGTGAAGAAAGGTTCGAACAAACGGTCGATTATTGCCTTGGGAATGCCGCTGCCTTCGTCCTCGACGATCAGGTCGACGGTGTGCTCGAAACGTTCGCTCTTGACCCGGATCGCGCTGCCCGGCGGTGAGGCATCGCGGGCGTTGGAGAGCAGGTTGATCAGCACCTGGGCCAGGCGTTGCGGATCACCGACCACCCAGTGGTCGGAATCGCAGAGGTTGAAAAATTCCACCTCAACGCTGCGCCGGTTGAGGGCCAGCAGGGCGATGGCATCCTGCGCCACCTGGGCCAGGCAAACCGGCTCCTCGCTGTTCTGGTGGCTGCCGGAATGGGCAAAGCTCATCAGCGACTGGACGATGCGCGATACGCGCTTGGTCTGCTCGATGATCTGTTCGCTGATCTCGGTCAGCTCGCTGTCGCCTTCGCGTTCTTCGCGCAGGTTCTGCGCCAGGCAGGCAATGCCGGTGATCGGGTTGCCGATCTCATGCGCCACCCCGGCGGCCAGGCGACCGATGGAGGCCAGGCGCTCGGAGTGCACCAGCTTGTCTTCGAGCATCTGCGTTTCGGTGAGGTCTTCAACCAGCAGCACCAGGCCGCTGTTACCCGGCGCCAGGGGCTCGTCGATGGCCGCCTTGTGCAGGTTGAGCCAGCGGGTCTGGCCGTCGAGGGCCAGGCGTTGTTTATGCAAGTGCTCATCGGGCAGTTCGATAAAGCTCTGCAGCAGGCCGCGCCAGGGCTCGCCGAGGGTGTTCAGGCGCGAGCCGACCACGCGCTGCGCGGGGATTTCGGTGAGTTCTTCCATGGCCTTGTTCCACATCAGGATCTCCTGATCCTTGGCCAGCGAGCAGACGCCCATGGGCAGCTCCTGCAGGGTCTGGCGGTGGTAGCGGCGCAGGGTGTCGAGCTCGGCTGCCAGGCCTGTGAGGCGCGAGTGGTAATCCTCCAGGCGGTTCTCGATAAAGTGGATGTCCTCGGTGACATAGGTTTCGCTGCCGGCTTTATAAGGCAGGAAGGTTTCGACGATGTCCTGGGCCACGCTGGGGCCCATCAGCCCGGAGAGGTTGGCTTCGATGCGGTCACGCAGGCGGCGCAGGGCATAGGGCCGGCCTTCATCGAACGGTAGGTGCAGGTCGCGCAGGGCTTGTTCCACTTCATGTTGCGCGGTCTTGGCGCCCAGGGGTTTGGCCAGTTGCGCGGCAAACTCCTGCGGCGAGGCGGCCAGCAGTTCACGGCGCTGTGGGCGGCGCACGTTATCCACGGCGCAGGCTTCGGCGGCGCTTTTCTCTTCTGGGCTGGCTTCGGTAAACAGCGACACCAGGGTGAACACCAACACGTTGGCCGCCAGCGAGCCGATGGCTGCCAGGTGCCAGCTGCTGTCATCCAGTACATAGATGACGTTGAACCAGGGCAGGTACAGCCCCTGCAAATTGCCGAGCATCGGCAACAGCATGCTCACCACCCACACGCCGATCCCCGCCAGCAGCCCGGCGATAAAGCCTTTACGGTTGGCAGTCGGCCAGTACAGCACCGACAGCACGCCGGGGAGGAACTGCAGGGTGGCGACGAAGGCGACGATGCCGAGGTTGGCCAGGTCCTGTTCGGCGCCGAGCAATAGATAGAAGCCGTAACCGGCCATGATGACTAGCAGGATCAGCGCGCGGCGGGTCCACTTCAGCCAGCGGTAGATATTGCCTTCCGATGGCGGCTGGTACAGCGGCAGCACCACATGGTTGAGCACCATGCCCGACAGCGCCAGGGTGGTAACGATGATCAAACCGCTGGAGGCTGACAGGCCGCCGACATAGGCGATCAGTGCCAGGGTCTGGCTGTTGACCGCGATGCCGACGCCGAGGGTGAAGTATTCCGGGTTGGTGGTCGCGCCCAGTTTCAGCCCGGCCCAGAGAATCAACGGCACCGCCAGGCTCATCAGCAGCAGAAACAGTGGCAGGCCCCAGCTGGCGCTGACCATGGCGCGCGGGTTGAGGTTCTCGGTAAAGGTCATGTGGTACATGTGCGGCATGACGATGGCCGAGGCGAAGAACACCAGCAGCAGGGTGCGCCACGGGCCTTCCTGCAGCGGTGTGTGCAGGCTGGTCAGCGAGGACTGGTTCTGCACCAGCCAGGATTGCAGGTCCTGCGGACCGTCGAACACGCCATACAGGGCGTACAGACCGATCACGCTGATCGCCACCAGCTTGACCACTGACTCGAAGGCGATGGCGAACACCAGGCCCTCATGCTTCTCGCGGGTGGCGATATGCCGCGCGCCGAACAGGATGGTGAACAGAATGATCAGCCCGCAATAGGCCAGGGCCACGCGCTCCTGCACCGGTTCGCGGGTGAGAATGCCGATGGAGTCGGCCACCGCCTGAATCTGCAACGCCAGCAACGGCAACACGCCGACCAGCATAAACACCGTGGTCAGGGCGCCGGCCCAGGTACTGCGAAAACGGAAGGCGAACAGGTCCGCCAGGGATGACAGCTGGTAAGTACGGGTGATCCGCAGAATCGGATAGAGCAGCACCGGCGCCAGCAGAAAGGCTCCGGACACCCCCAGGTAGCTGGCAAGGAAGCCGTAGCCATACTGATAGGCCAGGCCCACCG
Source organism: Pseudomonas sp. (assembly GCF_030684895.1). Lineage (GTDB taxonomy): Bacteria > Pseudomonadota > Gammaproteobacteria > Pseudomonadales > Pseudomonadaceae > Aquipseudomonas. Next base: position 20,799 of record NZ_JAUXXP010000051.1, read on the forward strand.
TGCCGTAGAAAGCCCAGGCGCTGGCGTAGACGCCGAGCGACAGGGTGTAGGTCAGCGGATGGCGGATCACCCAGCGTGGAATCAGGCCGTGTTCACTGATCCAGGCCACGCCGAACAGAATAAGAAGGTAGGCAGCGCTGATCAAAATCAGCTGGCTCAGGCTAAAGCTCGTCAGCATCACGTTGGCTCTGCAGCGAATAAAGGTAAGGAACGGTCACGTACGTCGCGCCGCAGCGGGTCAGAGCTCATCGGCATCACGCTGACTCTGCAGAATAAAGGTCACGACGATCAGGATCAGCCACAGCAGGTAGGGGCGGTACCAGGCCCCATTGGGCTCGATCCACCAGTCCATGATGGCCGGGGAAAACAGGTAGATCCCCACCACCAGGATCAGTACCAATCGATAGATATACATGCCGCATCTCTTCGCTTAATTGCCGGCGATGGTAACGGATGCATGGCGCTCTGCGTAGGCTGGCTGTTGGTCGGGAAGGTTGCGCTGTGCTGGCGTGAGGCTTGGCTTTTTCTTATTAATTGGTACTATCGTTCCACTTAATAAGAAAAATGCTGGAGATTACCATGCGCCTTGCCCCGCTTTCCGTGCTTGCCCTGTCCGTGTTGCTTGCCGCCTGCAGCGAAGAACCGGCCCCGGTGGCCAACTTGGATTTCCAGAAAGACCTGCAGACCCAACTGATCAAGGCCAAGCCCGGCACGGTGATCGAAATCCCGGCCGGCACCTATCAGCTAGACCGCAGCCTGAGCCTGAAAGTCAGCGGTGTGACCATCAAGGGCGCGGGCATGGACAAGACTATCCTCAATTTCAAGGGACAGAAGTCCGGCGCCGAAGGCTTGCTGGTGGACGCCTCGGATTTCACCATTGAAGACATCGCCTTCGAGGACACCCTGGGTGATTCGCTGAAAGTGGTGGGCGGCAAGAACATCATCATCCGCCGTGTGCGCACCGAATGGACCAACGGCCCGGCCACCGAAAACGGCGCCTACGGCATCTACCCGGTGCAGACTGAAAACACCCTGATCGACGGCGCAGTGGCCATTGGTGCATCCGATGCTGGCATCTATGTCGGCCAGTCGCGCAACGTGGTGGTGCGCAACAGCCGCGCCGAGCGCAACGTCGCCGGCATCGAGATCGAGAACACCATCGACGCCGACGTGTATGACAACGTCGCCACCGGTAATACCGGCGGCATTCTGGTGTTCAACATGCCCAACCTGCCGCAGGCCGGGCGGGTGACGCGGGTATTCCGCAACAAGATCGAAGGTAACAATCACAAGAACTTTGGTCACAAGGGCACACCGGTGGCCAGCGTGCCGGCAGGCTCTGGTGTGGTGATCAACTCCAATGATGATGTCGAGGTGTTCGACAACGACATTGGCGACCACAAGACCGCCAACGTGATCATCAGCAGCTACTTCAGCACCGGGTACACCGACCTTTCCACCGCCGAGAACTTCGACCCCTATCCCGAAGGCATCCATATTCACGGCAACCGCTTCGGCCCTGGTGGCGACAGCCCGGATCATCTGGAACTAAAAGCGCTGAAAGTTAGCCAGTTCGGCTTGAATGGTCGCCTGCCGGACATTCTCTGGGACGGTTACGTCAACCTCGACATCCTGGTGGACGGCAAGCTGCCGGCTGACCGGGCGATCTGCATCAACAACGGCGAAGCGGGGATGATCAACGTTGATGCGCCGAACAACTACAAGAACATCAGCACCGAGATGACCGACTACCGTTGCAGCCTGCCGCCGCTGCCGGCGGTGAAGCTGGCCTCGGCTGATGCCGACCAGGGGGCCTGATGCGTCGTCTGTTACTGGGAGCGCTGTTGCTCCTCGCTGGCTGCGAGCAGCAGCCGGCCCCGCTGTACCTGCCGCAAGGTGACAGCTACCCGGAAAAACTCAGCGAATGGGGCATGCTGCAGCGCGCCGATGGTTTTATCGCGCCGATTGCCGAGGCGCTGCCCTATGACCTGAATACCCCACTGTTTACCGACTACGCGCACAAGCTGCGCAGTGTGTGGATGCCAGCGGGTACGGCGGCGGCCTATGCCGAGGCGCATTTCGATTACCCACTCGGCACGGTGCTGAGCAAGACCTTCTACTACCCCAAAGACGCCCAGGGCCGTCTGCTGCTCAACGAGCAGGATGATCGCGACCCGCAACGGGGCCTGGAGCTGGCGCGGGTGCAGCTGATCGAAACACGCATCCTGCTCAAGCAGCAGGATGGCTGGGTAGCGCTGCCCTATGTGTGGGATGAGCAGCAACAGGAGGCCCATCTGGAGTGGGCAGGCGACAGCCGCGAGCTGAGCCTGCTGGATGCCGAGGGTAAGACCCAGCCAGTGGCCTACCAGGTACCGGATGCCAACCAGTGCGCTGGTTGCCATGAGGAGCGTGCAGGGCAGGGCGTCAACCCGCTGGGGCCCAAGGCGCGCCATCTGAACAAGGATTTTGCCTACGCCGCTGGAACCCATAACCAGTTGCAGCACTGGCAGCAGCAGGGCCGTCTGCACGGTGTGCCAGCCGAATTGCAGGGCGTGCCGCAAAACGCCCTATGGCCGACGCCGCGCAGTGGCGAGAGCCTGGAAAAGCAGGCGCGCAGTTATCTGGATGCCAACTGCAGCCACTGTCACAACCCCAAGGGGCCGGGGCGTACATCAGGGCTTTTGCTTAACCCCGACACGGCCATCGGCATCAGCTATGGCCTATGCAAACAACCGGTGGCGGCGGGTAAGGGCTCGGGCGACCGCTTGGTGGATATTCACCCGGGGCAGCCGGATAAATCGGTGCTGCTGTTTCGCGTGGAAAGTGTCGACCCGAGCATTATGATGCCGGAGCTGGGCCGCTCCACCGTGCATGCCGAGGGGGTGGAGGTGCTGCAGCGCTGGATCGCCAGCCTGAAAGGGGATTGCTGAAGGTCGCGACCTGTTTTCGTGCGTCGCGGCAGGCGTGGGGCATGCCTGGCCCTGTTGTGGTGCGCGTCAGTGGTGGGTTAATGCGCCAGGCCGCGCCGGCTCTGGCTTGGGCCACTGGCATAAGTCTTGCGCTGCCTGGTTATCGCCCAGGCTCGCAGGAGGCCCGCTGTGTCGATTCATATCGCCTTGCACCATGTCAGCCACTACCGCTACGACCGCGCCGTCAACCTTGGCCCGCAGGTCGTGCGCCTGCGTCCTGCACCGCACAGCCGTACCCGGGTTCTGTCCTACGCGTTGAAGGTCGAGCCGGGCGAGCACTTTATCAACTGGCAGCAGGACCCTCAGGGCAACTACCTGGCGCGCCTGGTGTTTCCGGAAAAGACCCGCGAGCTGAAGATCGAGGTCGATCTGGTCGCCGAAATGGCGGTGTTTAACCCCTTCGATTTCTTCCTCGAACCCTACGCCGAGAAAATCCCCTTCGCCTACACCGCGGGCGAGCAGCTGGAGCTGGCGCCCTATCTGGTCAAACTGCCGGCCGGTAAGCAGTTTGCCAAGTACCTGGCCAGCATTGAGCGCACGCCACTGCCCAGCGTGGACTTTCTGGTAGCGCTGAATCAGCGCCTGTCCACTGACATCGGCTACCTGATCCGCCTGGAACCGGGCGTACAAACCCCGGAAGAAAGCCTGGAAAAAGGCTCCGGCTCCTGTCGCGATTCGGCCTGGCTGCTGGTGCAGTTATTCCGCCACCTGGGCCTGGCGGCGCGCTTTGTTTCCGGCTACCTGATCCAACTGAAAGCCGATGTGAAATCCCTTGATGGCCCGTCCGGCACCGAGGTGGATTTCACTGATCTGCATGCCTGGTGCGAGGTTTACCTGCCCGGTGCCGGCTGGATTGGCCTGGACCCGACCAGTGGCCTGTTCGCCGGTGAAGGCCATATTCCGCTGGCCTGCAGCCCTGAGCCGTCTTCGGCCGCGCCGATCAGCGGTGGCGTGGATGAAAGTGAATGCGAGTTCAGCCATGAAATGTGGGTCGAGCGCATCTGGGAAGCGCCGCGCGTCAGCAAGCCTTACAGCGACGAGCAGTGGCAGGCGATTGTCGGCCTCGGCCAGAGAATAGATGACGATCTGCAGGCCCAGGACGTCCGCCTGACCATGGGCGGCGAGCCAACCTTTGTTGCCCTTGATTACCCCGATGATCCCGAGTGGAACACCGCCGCCTTGGGGCCGAACAAGCGCCGCCTGGCCACCGAGCTGTTTCATCGTCTGCGTGAGCATTACGCGCCAGAAGCGCTGGTGCATTTTGGCCAGGGCAAGTGGTACCCCGGCGAACAGCTGCCGCGCTGGTCGCTGAATGCCTACTGGCGGCGTGATGGCGAGCCAATCTGGCACAACTCGGCGCTGTATGCCGATGAGCAGCAGGACTACGGCGTCGATGCGGCCAAGGCCGCCGACTTCCTTGGCTTGCTCGCCGAGCGCTTGGGCGTGGATGGTAAATACTGCGTGCCGGCTTATGAGGACCGTTTCTACTACCTGTGGCGCGAGCGCAAGCTGCCGATCAACGTCAGCGCTGAAGACCCGCGTCTGGCCGACCCGCTGGAGCGCGAGCGCCTGCGCAAAGTCTTCGAGCAAGGCCTGGATAAAGTGGTCGGGCATATCCTGCCGTTGGCTCGGCACGCCAAACAGCTGGGCTGGCAAAGCGGCAGCTGGTTCCTGCGTGACCAGCATTGTCGGCTGATACCGGGCGATTCGGCGATGGGCTATCGCCTGCCGCTGGACTCACAGCCCTGGGTCAGCGAGGCCGATTACCCCTACGTGACCCCGGAAGATCCGAGCCAGCACTTCGCGCCGCTGCCGGCTGCGGCGCAGATCAAGCCGCAGGTGCGTGGTGTTTGGACGGGCAGCCAGAATGGCGCGAGCAAACGCCCGTTACTCGGTCAATCGGCTGCCGGCATCGTGCGTACTGCGCTGTGCGCCGAACCGCGTGACGGCAAGCTCTATCTGTTTATGCCGCCGCTGGTTCGCCTGGAGGATTACCTGGAACTGGTGGCGGCCATCGAAGCCACCGCCGCCGAGCTGAAATGCCCGGTGTTGCTGGAAGGTTACGAGCCGCCGCTGGACCCGCGTCTGCAGTTCTTTCGGGTGACTCCGGACCCAGGCGTGATCGAAGTGAATATCCACCCGGCCGCCAGTTGGGATGAGCTGGTCGAGCGCACCGAGTTTCTCTACGAGCAGGCCCGCGAATGCCGTCTGTCCAGCGAGAAATTTATGATCGACGGCCGCCATACCGGCACCGGGGGCGGCAATCACTTTGTACTCGGTGGCGCGACGCCGGCGGATTCGCCGTTTCTGCGTCGGCCGGACCTGCTGCGCAGCCTGATTAGCTACTGGCACAACCATCCATCGCTGTCCTACCTGTTCAGCGGCCTGTTTATCGGCCCGACTTCCCAGGCACCACGCATCGACGAAGCGCGTAACGATGCCCTGTACGAGTTGGAAATCGCCTTCGCACAAATGCCCGAAGTGGGCCGCGATTGTCAGCCCTGGTTGGTCGACCGCCTGCTGCGCAACCTGTTGGTGGACGTGACCGGTAACACCCATCGCTCCGAGTTCTGTATCGACAAGTTGTACTCGCCGGACTCGGCCTCCGGGCGCCTCGGTCTGCTGGAGCTGCGCGCCTTCGAGATGCCGCCCCATGCGCAAATGAGCCTGGCCCAGCAGTTGCTGATCCGCGCGTTGATCGCGCGCTTCTGGCGCGAGCCCTACAAGCCGGCGCGGCTGGTGCGCTGGGGCACCGAGCTGCATGACCGCTACCTGCTGCCGCACTTTATCGAGCAGGATTTTGCCGACGTGCTGCAGGAGCTCGACGGCTGCGGCTATCGCCTGCACAGCGAATGGTTTGCCCCGCATTTCGAGTTCCGCTTTCCCAAATCCGGCGATTTCAACGTCAAGGGCATCGAGCTGGAGCTGCGTCAGGCCCTGGAACCTTGGCATGTGTTGGGCGAAGAGGGCGGTGGTGGCGGTACGGTGCGTTATGTCGACTCCTCGCTGGAACGCATGCAGGTCAAGCTCAGCGGCCTGCCGAGTGACCGCTATGTGCTGACCTGTAACGGCGTACCGGTGCCGCTGCGGCCTACCGGCAAAGTCGGCGAATTTGTCGGCGGCGTGCGTTTCCGTGCCTGGCAGCCGGCCAACTGCCTGCACCCGACCATCGAGGTGCATGCGCCGCTGGTATTCGACCTGGTGGACAGCTGGATGAACCGCTCCCTTGGCGGTTGCCAGTATCATGTCGCTCACCCCGGCGGACGCAATTACGACAGCCTGCCGGTCAATGCCTTTGAAGCCGAGAGTCGGCGCCTGGCGCGCTTCTTCCGCCTGGGCCACAGTCCCGGCAAGCGCCCGGCGTTGGCTCCGATCAATAATAATGAAATGCCCATGACCCTGGATTTGCGCCTCGTTTAATCCTATCGGCGCTGCCATTTATCGAGCCTGCCATGCCCGACCTGCTTGCCGACTACACCCTGACGTCTGGGGCTTACCACGAACTGTTAGACGCTGATGGACAGGTGCGCCCGCACTGGCGCCTGCTGTTGGAGCGTTTGCAGCGCAGCAGCCCGGCGCAGCTGGCGCAGCGTCAGGCCTTGCTGGCCAGGCAGATTCAGGAAAATGGGGTGACCTACAATGTCTACGCCGATCCCGATGGCGCCGACCGGCCGTGGGAGCTGGACCTGCTGCCTAATCTGATTCCCGCCGAAGAATGGCAGCAGATCGCCGCCGGCGTGGCGCAGCGTGCCGGCTTACTGAACGCCGTGTTGGCCGACTTGTATGGCCCACAGCAACTGCTGGCCGACGGCCTGTTGCCGGCTGAGCTGGTGTTTGGTCATAACAACTACCTGTGGCCTTGCCAGGGCGTGCAGCCGCCTGGCGGAACCTATCTGCATCTGTATGCGGTGGACCTGGCCCGCGCCCCGGATGGCCGCTGGTGGGTCACCGCCGACCGTACCCAGGCGCCCTCCGGCGCGGGTTATGCCCTGGAAAATCGGCAGATTGTCTCCCGCGCTTTTCCCGAGCTGTACCGCGACCTGCGCGTGCAATACCTGGCCGGCTTCTTCCGCACCCTGCAGGACACTCTGGCGCGCCAGGCCCCGGCCGGCAGTGAAACACCGCTGGTGGTGCTGCTCACCCCTGGGCGTTTCAACGAGAGCTATTTCGAGCACCTGTACCTGGCTCGTCAGCTTGGCTACCCGCTGGTGGAAGGCAGTGACCTGACCGTGCGCGACGCCAAGGTCTACCTGAAGACTCTGGCCGGCCTGCGCCGCGTGCATGCGGTGTTACGCCGTCTGGATGATGACTTCTGCGACCCGCTGGAACTGCGCACCGACTCGGCCCTCGGTGTGCCCGGCCTGCTGGAAGCGGTGCGCCAGGGCAATGTGCTGGTGGCCAACGCCCTTGGCAGTGGCGTGCTGGAGTCTCCTGGCTTGCCGGGCTTTCTCCCGGCCATCGCGGAAAAATTATTGGGCGAAGAACTGCTGCTGCCGAGCATCGCCAGCTGGTGGTGCGGTGAGCCGCCGGTGCTGGACAAGGCCCTGGAGCAGCTCGATGAGTTGCTGGTGCGCGCCAGCTTTCCCTCGCAGAGCTTTGCTCCGGTGTTTGGCCGCGATCTGGACGCGGCGCAGCGCGCCGAATTGGCCGAACGCCTCAAGGCGCGGCCTTATGCCTATGTCGCTCAGGCGTTGGCGCAACTGTCGCAGGCGCCGGTCTGGCAGCCGGAAGAAGGCCAGCTGGCGCCGCGCGCCATCGGCATGCGAGTGTTTGCCGTGGCCAGCGCCGAGGGGTATCGGGTGATGCCCGGTGGCCTGACCCGAGTTGCCGCCGACGCGGACGCCGAAGTGGTGTCGATGCAGCGTGGCGGTGCCAGCAAGGACACCTGGGTGCTCGGCGAACGGCATGCCGGCGGCGAACCCTGGCAATGGCTGCGCCCGCTGGGCGTGGCCGATCTGGTGCGCAGCGACCCCTATCTGCCTTCGCGGGTGGTGGAAAACCTCTACTGGTTTGGCCGCTACAGCGAACGCTGCGAGGACGGTGCGCGGCTGCTGCGCATCATGCTGGCGCGTTATGTGGATGACGACGATGACCCGCAAGCGCTGCAAACCGCCCTGAGCCTGGCCGAGAGCCTGGGCCTGCTACCGGATGCCGACAGCGGCGAACTGCAAGCGCGGCTGCTTGAAGCACTGCTTGGCGAGGACTGGCCCGACAGCCTGCGCGGCAATCTGCAGCGCCTGCAGTGGGTGGCTGGCAGCGTGCGCGGCAAGCTGTCCCAGGCTAACTGGCAGGCCTTGCTGGAGTTGCAACGCGAGGCCCAGGGGCTGAGCAGCGAGCAGGCCGACTTCGGCGAACTGCTGGATTTTCTCGATCGTCTGCTGCTGTCGCTGGCGGCGCTGTCAGGCTTTGCCCTGGATGACATGACCCGCGATGACGGCTGGCGTTTTCTGATGATTGGTCGCTGCATTGAGCGCCTGCAGTTTCTCTGCGACAGCCTGGCAAATTTTCTGCGTAGCAGCGCGGCGCAGGATCAGTCCGCGTTGGCGTGGCTGCTGGAGCTGGGCAACAGCAGCATCACCTACCGCACCCGCTACCTGGCCTCGGCGCAGCTGATTCCGGTGCTCGACCTGTTGCTGCTGGATGAGCAGAACCCGCATGCCGTGCTGTTTCAGGTGCGCACTCTGCTGCGCTCGCTATCGCGCCTGGGTGAGCGCTTCGAGCTGCCCAGCGAGCGCCGGCTGAAACACCTGGAAGGGCAACTGGCGCGCTTTAGCCTGGCCAGCCTGGAGAATCCGCTGTTCGGCGCGGCCAGTGTGCAGGAGGTGCTTGAAGGTCTGGCCGGCTTGCTGGAAAGCATCAGCCAGGCCAGTGCGGAAATTTCTGATCGCTTGGGCCTGCGCTTTTTCGTGCATGTCGATGCCAGCCAGCGGACGCAATCCTCATGAGCAGCGCCCGCTACCAGATTCTTCACGACACCCATTATCGCTACGCCAGCCCAGTGTCGCTGGCCCAACAACTGGCGCACCTGTGGCCGCGCGCCTGCCCCTGGCAGCGCAATCACAATCAGCAACTGCTGGTCAGCCCGCAACCGTGTCAGCGCCAGGATGCCCTGGATGTATTCGGCAACCCGCTGACCCGCCTGGTGTTCGAGCGCCCGCATAACGAACTTAAAGTCAGTGCGCGCCTGCAGGTCGAGGTGCTGGCGCGCCCAGCGCTGGATTTGCAGGCGTCGCCGCCCTGGGAAGAGGCCTGCACGGCGTTGCGTTACAGTGGCCAGGCGCTGTTGCCCGGCGTGCTGGAGGCCACGCGCTTTCGTTTCGAGTCGCCGTATGTGCACCTCAAGCAGGTGTTTTCCGATTACGCGGCGGATTGCTTTAGCCCCAGCCGGCCGTTGTTGGCGGCGGTGGATGGGTTGATGCAGAAGATTTATCAAGAGTTCAGCTTCGATGCCGCCGCTACCCAGGTGGCGACGCCGCTGTTGCAAGTGCTGGAGGAGCGTCGTGGTGTATGCCAGGACTTCGCCCACCTGATGCTTGCCTGCCTGCGCTCCATGGGCCTTTCGGCGCGCTATATCAGTGGTTATCTGCTGACCCAGCCGCCACCCGGTCAGCCACGGTTGATCGGCGCCGATGCTTCACACGCCTGGATCTCGGTGTATTGCCCGCAGCACGGCTGGGTGGATTTCGACCCGACCAACAATATCCGCCCGGCGCTGGAACACATCACCCTGGCCTGGGGCCGCGACTTTGCCGATGTCTCACCGCTGCGTGGGGTGATTCTCGGCGGTGGCAGCCATGACCCCGAGGTGCAGGTGACGGTACTGCCGTTGGCGGGCTAGTTCTTGATGGCTTTCCAGGCGCGGGTGGCCAGGCTGACCAGCAGCAGGGCAACGGCACCGGCAATGATCCCGGCGACGGCATTCAGCAGCGTCGGCAACAAGGCCGCGAGCAGGCCGCTGCTGACTGCCACGCTTTGCGCCAGCTGGTCGATCCACACCTGCGCGGCATGCACACCGTGGGTGAGGATGCCGCCGCCGACCATAAACATCGCTGCGGTGCCGAGAATCGACAGGGTTTTCATCATGTACGGCGCGGTAAACAGAATGCCGCGACCGAGGCTGCGTTGCAGGCGGCTGCCCAGGCCTTCGCCGGCGCGCTGGTTGAGATAGAGGCCGGCGTCATCCAGCTTGACGATACCTGCCACCAGGCCATAAACCCCAACCGTCATCAGCAGGGCGATACCCGAAAGCACCACCACCTGCTTGCCGAAACTGGCCAGGGCCACGGTGCCGAGGGTGATGGCAATGATTTCCGCCGAAAGGATAAAGTCGGTGCGGATTGCGCCTTTGATCTTGTCCTGCTCGAACGCCAGGATATCCACCTCCGGATCTGCCACTGCGTGTAGCCGTTCAACGTGCTGCACCTGGGCATCAGCCTGGTTGTGGAGGAACTTATGCGCGAGCTTCTCGAAGCCCTCGTAGCAGAGGAAGGCGCCGCCAAACATCAGCAGCGGCGTTACCGCCCAGGGCGCGAAGGTACTGATCAGCAAGGCGGCGGGCACCAGAATCAGCTTGTTCTTCAGCGAACCCTTGGCCACTGCCCAGACCACCGGTAGCTCACGGTCGGCGCGCACGCCGCTGACCTGCTGAGCATTGAGCGCTAGGTCATCGCCGAGTACCCCGACGGTTTTTTTTGCGGCAATTTTAGTCATCACCGCTACGTCGTCGAGGACGGCGGCGATGTCATCAAGCAGGGTTAACAGGCTAGCGCCGGCCATGCGATGGATTCCTTTCTACGGTTTCTGCGGCAAATCACCCGGCAGAACTGCGGGCAGATCTGTAGGCAATAGTGCGCAGATTTATACGTGAGTCAGCACGCATCAGCCATAGGCGGCCAATCCAGGTTTGCCGCAGTGCACGAAAAGCCGACTGTGAAGTTAGTCGCTGCTGCCCGTGGCGCCACTGGCATAGGCGGCGAGCAGGCTGCGTAACAGGTCATTAAGGGGCATGGGCGTATCTCCTGGGTAAGTGGAGTGACGTTACGCCTGTGCTCTGCGGCGGGGCTGTTGATTGTCTCGATAGGGCTCATAGTCAGCCGCCGCTTTGGTGTTATGCACAGCCCTTGCGGCGGTGCATGGGTAGTTGTGCACAAAGACTGTGGAGCGAACTGTGGATAAGGTGGGCGTAGGCGCTTGCAGGCTTAGTCGTGTGGCTCTTTACGGCCGCTGTACGCTTTTTGATCAGTCAATTATTTATCGTATAAACAACAGCTTAGCCTGGTTATTCAGGGTGTTATGGGGTAGCGCTGAAGTTGTCCACGACTACTGTGGGTAGAGCTGTTGATAACTCTGGTATGCCTGGTTGGGAGGCCTGTAAAGCCTGGCTTTGCGCACTTTGATCGTTTTTTGCGCAGCGTGCAGCTGCCTTGAAATGCGTCATTTACAGCGCTCCGAGTCAAGCAATAATCGCGCTATTTCAAGGGTTTGCCGCAGTGTCGAGGCGCGCGGTGGATAACTTATCCCACGATGCTGTGGAGTGATCTGTGGATAAGCTGCGCACGCTTGCGTTCAGGCCACAGCGGGCGTGGCCTGAACGCGTTAGGTTGTTTTTTGTACAGAGCTGGGTGCTTAGTCTTCCAAGGCGCTGATCTGCGTCGAGCGTCCGAGCACCTGTAGCGCGCGGTCCGGGTAGTCGGTGATCAGCGCATGGGCTCCCTGGTCGAGCAGGCGGCGCATGTCCGGCTGTTCGTTGATGGTCCACAGCTGCACGTTAAGCCCGCGCTGTGCGGCGGTCTTGAGCAGGCTTGGGCTGGCAACGCGTAGGCCGCCGTGGGCTTCGGGAATCTGCAGTGCCTGGTAAGAGGGCGACAGCAAACTGCCCAGGCCGACCCAGTTGAGCGCCACCAACAGACGTACCGAACCGGGCCCAGCGGAGGTGGCCACGCCTGGGCATTGCTCGCGGAACAACTGCAGGCTGCGGTCATAAAAGCTGCCGACGATGACCTGGTCACGTTGTTTGTGCGCCTCAAGGGCATCACACAGCTGCGCTTCCATGCCGACATCCGGCACCTTGATCTCAATCACCTTGGGCGTATTCGGAAAGCTGTCGAGCACTTCGGCAAAGCTCGGGATGCGGATGCCCTGGCCGCGATAGGGATAGCTTTGGCCGCCATCAGCGCTCCAGTTGTAGCCGGCATCCAGCGCTTGCAGCTGCTCCAGACTGAGCGCCGCAACTGGGCCTTCGCCATTGGTGGTGCGCTCCAGGGTGCGGTCGTGGATCACCACCAGCTCGCCATCGCTGGACAGGTGCAGGTCCATCTCCAGCATGTCCACGCCCAGGGCGCTGGCGCGCTGGAAGGCAAACAGGCTGTTCTCCGGCCATAGGCCTTTGCCGCCACGGTGAGCGATCACCAGCGGTTGTTCGGCAAAACTGCTAAGCACCGCTACCGGTTGGGCCGGTTTGCTGGTCAGGGCCAGCACGCCAAGGGCGATGGCGAGCAACAACAGTGGAACAGAGAGAAAGCGGGCAACGCGCAGCATGGTCAGGGTCCAGGGCGGTCAATGGGTGAGGGGCTTTAATACGCCTCGACTATGACAAAGCCATGGCTGCTGGGCGAGAGGCGAAATGCGCCAGCCCTGAGGCTATCCACGCCAAGTGGAGCGCACTTTTTAGTAGCCCGGATAAGCCTTGGCGCAATCCGGGATTGCGGCGCCCCGGATTTCATCTTGGCTACAAGATGTTGCGCCCAGAGGTGGACGAGTTCTGTCCACCCACCTGTCAGCCTGTCAGCCTGTCAGCCTGTCAGCAGCCAGGCGCCGGTTACTGCCGAGGCGGCGCCGAGTATGCGCACCACAGGTGCAGCGGCCTGGGGCAGTAGACGCACCAGGGCGTAGCCGCTGGCGTGCAGGGCTGCGGTGGCGATCACGAAGCCTGCGGCATAGCCCCACGGGCTGGCCAGCTCCGGCAGCTCCAGGCCGTGGGCGACGCCATGAGTCAGGGCGAACAGTGCGGTCAGGGCGATGGCGATCACCATCGGTAGGCGAATGGCCACCGCCACCAGCAGACCAAAGGCCAGCACCGAGGCGGCGATACCGGTTTCCATCAGCGGAATCTGCAGGCCGTTAAAGCCCAACAGGCCACCGATCAACATAGTGCCGACAAAGGTCAGCGGCAGCGCCCAGCGCGCCGCGCCGGATTGCTGCGCGGCCCACAGGCCGACGGCGAGCATCGCCAGCAGGTGGTCGAGGCCGAATACCGGGTGCGCCAGACCGGCCAGCAGCCCGGAGTGGTCGTGGCCGGCGTGGGCGAAAGCCACAGCGGGGCTGAGAAACAGGGCGATGGCGAATAGTGATTTGCGCAGGTTCATGGGGTGTCTCCTTGACTGAATGTTGGGCGTAATCAGGCTGCGCTGAGCATGCCGTGTTGTTCGATAAAGGCGATGATCTGCTCCAGGCCCTGGCCGATCTTCTGGTTGCTGAACACGAACGGCTTATCGCCGCGCATCTTCAGGGTGTCGCGTTCCATTACCTCCAGCGAAGCGCCGACCAGCGGGGCCAGGTCGACTTTGTTGATCACCAGCAGGTCGGACTTGCAGATGCCCGGGCCGCCCTTGCGCGGCAGCTTGTCGCCGGCGGATACGTCGATCACGTAGATGGTCAGGTCCGACAGCTCCGGGCTAAAGGTGGCCGAGAGGTTGTCGCCGCCGGATTCGACGATGATCAGGTCCAGCCCCGGAAAGCGCCGGTTGAGCTGGTCGACCGCTTCCAGATTGATCGAGGCGTCCTCGCGAATAGCGGTGTGCGGGCAGCCGCCGGTTTCCACACCGATGATCCGTTCCGGGGCCAGGGCCTCGTTGCGCACCAGAAACTGCGCGTCTTCCTGGGTGTAGATATCGTTGGTCACCACCGCCAGGTTGTAGCGTTCGCGCAGGGCCAGGCACAGGGCCAGGGTCAGGGCGGTTTTGCCGGAACCGACCGGGCCACCGATGCCGATACGCAGGGGTTGGCTGTTCATCTTTTAGTCTTCCTTATCATCAAGAGCGGAATAAACGGCTGTACTGGCGCTCGTGCGCCATGCTCGCCAGGGCCAGGCCGAAGGCGGCGCTGCCCCAGTGTTGCGGTTCTAACTCGCTAGCCTGGCGCTGCGCCTGATCGAGCAGCGGCAGCAGGTGCGAGGTCAGGCGCTGGGCGGCTTGCTGGCCCAGCGGCAGGGTTTTCATCAGCACCGCCAGCTGGTTTTCCAGCCAGCCCCAGAGCCAGGCGGCCAGGGCATCCTCTGGCCCGATCTGCCAGGCCCGCGCGGCCAGCGCCCAGCCAACAGCCAGGCCGGGTTCGTCCAGCTCACTAAACAGCTGCTGCGCCGGCTGATCCAGCTCCGGCAAACCGCTGAGCAGTTGCTGCAGGGAGTAGCCCATCTGCCGGCTTTCCAGGCGCAGCTCGCGGGTTTCCCGGCTGGCGCGTTGCTGTTCGGCGAGGTGGCGCAGCTGAGCCCAGTCCTCGCTCGCGGCGGCCTGGCAATGGGCGAGCAGCAACGGCGCTTCAAAGCGCGCGAGATTGAGCAGTAGCTGATCGGCAATCCAGCGCTCGGCGCTTTCTGCGTTATTGACCAGGCCCTGATCCACCGCCATTTCCAGACCCTGGGAATAGCTGTAACCACCAATCGGCAATTGCGGGCTGGCGAGCCTCAATAATTGCCAGGCTTTATTCACTTACGCGCACCGAATTGATGCAGGCGCGGCGCATAGCTGAATTCGGCATCGCCAGCATGCGAGTGGTGATGGCCGCCGCCATAGGCACCCTGTTCCGGCTGGTAGGGCGCTTCGATCAGCTGCACCGTGGCGCCAAGCTGTTCGAGCATGGCCTTGAGCACATAGTCATCCGGCAGGCGCAGCCAGCCATCGCCGAGTTGCAGGGCAACATGGCGGTTGCCCAGGTGGTAGGCGGCGCGCATCAATTCGAAGGGGTTGGCGCAGGTAACGTGCAGCAGCGGCTCGGCCCGGGCGATGACGCGCACGATACGGCCATCTTCGGCCTGTAGGTATTCGCCGTCATGCAGCGCGGGTTGGCCGCGTTCGAGGAACAGGCCTACGTCCTCACCTGTACGGCTGAAGCAGCGCAGGCGGCTTTTGCTGCGGGCCTCGAAGCTCAGTTCAAGTTCGGCGTCCCAGTGTGGCTGGGCGGCAATACGGCGGTGGATCACCAACATGGGGCAGTTTCCGGCAGGTCAATACCGGTTATAGAGCAAGTGCCTTGCCAAGCTGCCGTTGCGCCACGCAGAGCGGGGCGCGGGGGTGGGTATGGCTGAAAGTAGAGCGTGGTGAGGTTTGGTTTGGTGCGCTTGCCTGGTTTATGCGCGTTTTTGGTGCGGCCGACGGGCGGTGATCAGTCGCGGGTTTGCCCGAGGCCTTGCCAGTGTTTGGCACCGATAAAGATAAAGCGCAGCTGCTCAATCATCTTGACCTCGGGTGAGGCGTGCATCGGCAGGGGCGCTGCGGGTGGGTCGATCAGTTCGGGCAGGGTGGCGAATACGGTTTTTACCACCAGGTCGGCGATCACGTTCTGCGCTGGGGCGTCGAAGTGTTGCAGCTTCGGCATGGCTGCAAGGTCGGCGACCAGGTCGGCGGTGATGCGTTCACGCAATGCGCCCACGGCTTGGCGGACCAGCTGCGAGCCGCCGTACTGCTCGCGGGCGAGAAACAGAAACTGCGAACGGTTGGCCGCCACGGCGTCGAGGAAGATGCGCACTGAGGCGTCGATCACGCCGCCCACTTCGAACTCGTGGTGGCGTACCTGGCGAATGGTTTCGCGGAAGGTTTCGCCGACTTCGGCGATCAGCGCCAGGCCCAGCGCGTCCATATCCTCGAAATGCCGGTAGAAACCGGTCGGCACGATGCCGGCGCAGCGCGCCACCTCGCGCAGGCTCAGGCTGCCAAAACCACGGCCGCTGTCCATCAGGCTGCGCGCGGCGTCCATCAAGGCGTGGCGGGTTTGCAGTTTTTGTTCGGCGCGCGGTTGTAGTGGTTTCAAGCGGGCATGGCTCTGCATTGCGAAATCAGCGCCGCACTCTAACAAATGGCCGTTGTTTACGTCGAACCGCGGTTGCTTATCCGGGGTTGAGTGAACGAGTGTTGACTGAATTAATCTGCTCTGCCAGTCTGGTGAACAATTGTTCACTGGAGTCTTGCCATGACCCTTCTTCCTTTTGCCTGGTTACGCGTACTCGCAAGCCTGCTGTATCCGCTGCGCGTGCTGGCAGCCCATGGCTGGTTGCGCGAAAGCGATGTCGATGCAGGACTGGCGCAGCTGCACCCGGCGCTGCGGCTGAACCGGGTGTTTGCCCGGGTCACCCAGCGCCACTGGGTGGCCGAGGACATGCTCGAACTGACCCTGCAGGCCAGCGGCAACTGGCGCGGCGCGCAGCCGGGGCAGCACCTGCAGCTGTATCTCGAGCGTGATGGCGTACGCCTGAGCCGCAGTTACAGCCTGACTGCGGTGCAAGCCGGTGGCCGTCTACAGGTTGCGATCAAGCATCAGCCGGGCGGGCGTGTTTCGCCTTATCTGCTGGAGCATCTGGCGGTGGGCGATGTGCTGGAGCTGGGTCCGGTGCATGGCGAGCTGAGCTGGCCCGAGGCGCAGCAGGGCGTGCTGCTGCTAGCCGCCGGCAGTGGCATCACACCGTTGCTGGGCATGCTGCGCGCTGCGCTGGCTCAGGGTTTCAGTGCGCCGATCACGCTGCTGCATTACGTGCGTGAGCAGGGCCAACGCGGCTTTGTCGCCGAGTTGCAGGCCTTGCAGGCGCAGCACAGCAATTTGCAGGTGCGCTGGTCGCTGACCGCCGCCGAAGCTGAGCCGGGAGCTTTGGCCGGACGTTTTGCTGGCGAGCATCTGGCTGAGGTCACGCAGCTGGACCAGCGCCGCGTGCTGGCCTGCGGTCCGGCGGGGTTTGTCGCCCAGGTGCAGCAGTGGTGGCAAGCCGCCGGGTTGCCTGGCGCGCTGCAGGTTGAGGCCTTCACTGCGCCCGTGCTGCGCGCCGACGTCAGCCTGCGTCAGGTGCGTTTGGGGTTTGCCCGCAGCCATCAGCAGGCGACTGCCAATAATCAGCACAGCCTGCTGGAACAAGCCGAGGCCCATGGCCTGCAGCCGGTGCATGGCTGTCGCCAGGGCATCTGCGCCAGCTGCACCTGCACTTTGCTGAGCGGCACGGTGCGCGATCTGCGCAGCGGGGTGCTATTCAGCGAGCCGGGGCAACCCATACGTTTGTGCGTAAGTGCTCCCCATAGCGACGTAGAAATTGATCTTTAACTTGCGAGGGAATCCCCATGCGTGGTGATCGCGAACTGTCCGTGGATGAAATGAACGCCTTCGGCAACGAGCTGGACGCCCTGCGTCAACGCACCCTGGCCGATCTGGGCGAGGTGGATGCGCGCTATATCCGGCGGATTCGTGCGGCGGTACGCTGCTGTTGCTGGAGCGGGCGCGGGCTGCTGATGCTCGGTTGGTTTCCGCCGACCTGGCTGCTCGGCACGCTGCTACTGGGCTTGGGCAAGATTCTGGAGAATATGGAGCTGGGCCATAACGTGATGCACGGCCAGTACGACTGGATGAATGACCCCGAGTTTGCCGGGCGCAGCTATGAGTGGGATATCGCCGGGCCCAGTGATTTCTGGCGGCACACCCACAACCATGTGCACCACACCTGGACCAATGTGCTGGGCATGGACGATGACGTTGGTTATGGCGTGGTGCGGCTGTTTCCCGAGCAGCGCTGGAAGCCGTTCTACCGTTGGCAGCCGCTGTGGGTGACAATTCAGGCGCTGTTGTTCCAGTACTCGATCGCGGTGCAGCACCTGCGTCTGGACAAGGTCTACAAGGGCCGGTTGAGCAAGGACGAGGTGCGCCCGCTGATCAAGCAGTTCAACGCCAAGATACTGCGGCAGTGGGGCAAGGATTATCTGTTCTTCCCACTGCTGGCGCTGTTGATCGGGGCCAATGCCCTGGCGGTGCTGGCCGGTAATGTAGTGGCCAACCTGATCCGCAATCTGTGGACCTTTACGGTGATCTTCTGCGGTCACTTTACCGAGCAGGCGGCGGTGTTCAGCAAGGAGTCGGTGGTCGGCGAGAGCCGTGGCCACTGGTACCTGCGCCAGCTGCGCGGTTCCAGCAACCTGAATGGCGGGCCGCTGTTCCATATTCTCACCGGCAACCTGAGCCACCAGATCGAACACCACCTGTTCCCCGATTTGCCGGCGCGGCGCTATGCGGCGCTGGCTGTGGAAGTGCGCGAGATCGCCGAGCGTTACGGCCAGGTCTACAACAACGGCAGCTTGTGGAGCCAGTTCGCGACAGTGCTTAAGCGGATCTGGATCTACCGCCGGCGTCCGGTCGAGGCCATGCCTGCAAGCGCTTAACCGCGTGACCCAACTCCGTAGGGTGGATGACGCTGTTTTCATCCACCACTGCCGTTGGTGGATGGCTGAGGCGTCAGCTGCGTGCCCTGATCCACCCTACGAGGATGAACGTACGCCGTAGCCCGGATGCAATCCGGGACGCTTTATGGGCACTCCCGGATTACATCCGGGCTACACGATCAGCGCGTAAACACGCAGGTCAGATAGCGGTTGCTAAAGCCATAGCGCAGCATCGAATACAGCCGGCTAAACAGGTACAGCGGGCGCTTGCGGTAGTACAGCAGCACCGCATTGCCGACCCCTTCGCTGCGGTGCTGTTTCTGTTGATCGACCTGTTTCGAGAATAAACCTTTGAACTGCCACCACTGAATCTGTTCCAAGTGCTGGCTGGCATGCAGCCCTTGCTGGCGGAACAGTGCGTAAAAGCTGCGTTTGCTGAAGTCATGCAGGTGGTGGGGGTTGCCGTCCAGGGTCGGCGTGATCGGCACCGAGGCGATGACCTTGCCGCCTTCGGCCAATAAGCGCGCATAGTTGGCCAGCAGTACCTGCGGGCGCGGCAGATGCTCGATGGTTTCCAGGCTGACGATGCAATCGAAGCCCTGGTCGCTGCTGAACTGTTCGGCATCGGCGCATTCATAACGCAGGTTGGCCAGCTGGTAATGCTCGCGGGCGTAGGCAATGGCCGCCGGGTCAATGTCCACGCCGGTGACCTGCTTGTCCGGGTTGCGCTCGGCCAGCAGGGCGGTGCCATAGCCGCAGCCGCAGGCCATATCCAGCACGCGCTGGCCGCAGAGATGCAGGGCGGCGAACTCATAGCGCTGCATATGTATCTGCAGGCTGGCCTGGTCGTCCGGGTTGAGCGGGTTGAGATCCTTCGGGTAAATCCGTTCGATGGTATGCATGGTCATGGCAGCGCAAAGAGAAGCCGGGACTATATGTCAGGCGGCCCAGTTTTCCCACGAGCGGCATTGACATGCTTCGTGGTTCAGCACTTTCTTTCTCGGCGGTATGACACAAGGATGGTTTGCTATGTCGACATCTTCTGCACCCCGTTATCCCCTGGTCCTGGTGCCAGGTTTGCTCGGCTTTGTCAGCCTGCTCGGTTATCCCTACTGGTATGGCATTGTCACGGCGCTGCGCCGCATCGGTGCAAAAGTCTTCCCAGTACTGGTGTCTTCGGTGCATTCCACCGAGGTGCGCGGCGAGCAACTGCTGCTGCGCATCGCCGATGTGTTGCAGCAGACCGGCGCAGAAAAGGTCCATCTGATCGGTCATAGCCAAGGCGCCCTGACGGCGCGTTATGCGGCGGCGCGAAAGCCCGAGTGGGTGGCGTCCGTGACCTCGGTGGCTGGGCCTAATCATGGTTCGGAGCTGGCGGATTTTCTCAAACGCAAAGCCCCGCACGGCAGCCTGCGCGAGCGCGTGCTGAGTGCTTTGTTACGTGGTGTGGCGCGTTGCATGGCCTGGCTGGAGCGCGGTTACAAAGGCGAAGCACTGCCGATGGATGTGGCAGCCGCGCAGCAATCGCTGACCAGTGACGGCGTGGCGGCCTTCAATGTGCAGTATCCGCAGGGCCTGCCTGAGGTATGGGGCGGTGAGGGCGCGGCCGAGGTCAATGGCGTGCGCTACTACTCCTGGTCCGGCACCATTCAACCGGGTATCACCAATAAAGGTGGCAACCGCTTCGACGGGCCGAATGTCGCCTGCCGCATGTTTGCCAAGACTTTTCAGCGTGAGGTTGGACAGTGCGATGGCATGGTCGGACGCTACAGCTCACACTTGGGCACCGTGATTGGTGATCAGTACCCGCTGGATCACTTCGACATCATCAATCAGACCTTCGGCCTGGTCGGCAAAGGCGCCGAGCCGGTCAAATTGTTTGTCGAGCATGCGCAACGGCTGCAGGCCGCAGGACTCTAGTGCTGCGTCACAGATCATTTGTCGTGGAGTGAGACGCCGTTAGCTATCGGGTTGTAGGAGCCGGCCATGCCGGCGATTCGCACGCATGGCGTGCTCCTACAGGTAGGCGATAGTTGAGCTTATTGCGGCACCAAGAGCTCTTAGGCGTCGTTAAGATCGACCCAGATGCCCTGATCATCTTCGCGGATGGCAAGCTCGTGCAGCGCTTGCCCGGCGCAGGGGCCAGCGACGCATTCGCCTGATTCGATCAGAAACAGCGCGCCATGGGTGGCGCACTGGATCAGGCTGGCGCTGTGATCGAGAAATTGGTCGGGCAGCCATTCCAGAGGGATGCCACGGTGCGGGCAGCGATTGCGATAGGCATACAGCTGGCCGTCCTTGCGCACGGCAAACAGCTTTTCACCTGCAACCTCGAAACCCCGGCTCTGGCCTTCGGCCACTTCATCCGGTGCACATAAACGCAACATAGCAACCTCCCCGACAGGCCGGCATTATGCCGCCCTGGCGTGGAAGTGAAAGAGGAGGGCGCATCCGTGCGCCAAGTGGAACTCGTTTTACCGCTATTTAATGGGCGGTTGCCCAGATCAGATTTCCCAGACCAGATTGACCGCCACATGGCGCCCCGGCTGGCTGAAGCGACCCATGCTGGCGCTGTTCTCGGTCAAGCCGCGCACGTCGCCCCATTGCCAATACTGCTTGTCGGTGAGGTTAAACAGGCCGGCATTCACGGCGAAGGCATCGGTCAGCTGCCACCAGCCATTGAGGTCGAGCACGCCATAACCTGAGGTCTGCACCTGATTGGCGGTTTGGGTCATGTCGACGCGGGTTTTCGCCGCCACCAGGGTCCAGCTCAGCTCGCCGCCAAACCTGCCGTTCGGCTCGCTGTAGCCCAGGCCGAAAACGCCCTTGAGCGGGTCCACGCTGTTGATCGGCTGGCCTGTACCTTCATCCTTGCCGCGGGCGTACGCCACGCTGCCACGGGCTTTCCAGCCAGCCGGCAGGCCCAGTTGGTCGAGGAACAGTTCGCCCTTGGCCTCTGCGCCACGAATGGTCACGCGGTCGCGGTTGACGTACTGGAACTCGCCGAAGGGGAAACCCGGCACGCTGGAGGGCCGGCTGACCTGTTCAATAAAGTCGTCGTACTGGTTGTAGAACAGCGCCGCACCAAAGCTGCCGATGGCGTACTGGCCGCGCAGGCCCAGCTCGAAGCTGTCGCTGGTTTCCGCTTTCAGGTTGGTATTGGCCAGGGTGCGGTACATGCCGGGGTTGGCAAATTCGCCAAAGATCTCGATGGCCTGTGGCGCGCGGAAGCCCGCAGCGTACTGACCGTAGACGCTGTGGGCGTCGTCGAGCTGGTAGGTCACGCCAAACTTGGGAGACAGCGCCGAATCCTTGAAGTCGCTTGGATCGCGCTCGGTGGCCTGACTATTGAGGTACTTATTGGTGACGTGTGGGCTCATCTCATAGCGGTCGTAGCGCAGGCCCGGTAGCAGGGTCCAACGGCCGATGCTGATGCTGTCCTGGGCAAACAGGGCGTATTCCTGGGTGGTCGGATCGGGGAAATCGCTGGTGGGCAGAACAGGCGTGGTCACGCCGGTGGCCAGTACGGTCTCGCCGCCTTCGCGCAGATCCGCGTTCTTCAGGTGTTTGATGTCCAGGCCATAGACCAGCGCATGTTCTGTGCGGCCGATGCTGAAGGCCTTGTCCAGCTTGGTATTGAAGGCCCAAAGCTTTTCTTCGTAGTACGAATCCCGTGTGCGGTAGCGTGGCTGTCCGCCGACCACGCGGTCCTCGAACGTTTGCTGACGCGTCTGGCTGTCCTGGTAGCTGAGCTGGCTGTGGATCTGATCAACCAACAGGGTGTCGAGTTGCTGGGTATGGGCGAGGGAATAGCGCTCACGATCAACCCGGTCTTCAGCATCCTGGGTACGGATGGTGGCGGTGTTGCTGTAGTTGCTCAGCACGCGGGTGTCGGTATCGTCCTGATAACGCTCGTAGGTCAGTTGCAGGCGGCCGCCGTCGCTGTAATCCCAACCGAATTTGCTCAGCAGGTTGTCGGTGCGGTAATCCAGTGGATTGGCCTGCTCGCGAGTTGCGCCAATACCACCCTGACCGCTGTGGGTATCCGTGGCCTGGCCACTGCGCCGACCCAGGTGCAGCAGGCCATCGACTTGGCCTAAGCGTGCGGCGAAGGTGGCGCTGCGCTGCCAGCTGTCATCGCTGCCGTCATAACCGGTTTTCAGGCGGGCGTAAGCATCATCGCCTTCGTCCAAATAGTCGCTGGCATCCTTGGTCAGAAAACTCACTGCGCCGCCAATCGCATCGCTGCCATACAGCGAACTGGCCGGTCCCCGGATGATTTCCACCTGCTTGACGGTGTCGAGGTCGACGTAATCGCGTTTGGCACTGAGGAAGCCGCCGAAGGAGAAGGCGTCGGGCATGCCGACACCGTCCACTTGAGTCAGCACACGGTTGCCGCCGATACCGCGGATGGTAAAGCCAGACAGGCCAAAACGATCGCCGCTGCCGCCGACCGATACGCCGGGCTCGTAGCGCACCAGATCCTTGATGTTCTTGATGTTCTGCTGGTCGATCTGCCGTTCGGTTTGTACCGACACCGTGCTCGGCACTTGGTCGAGGGTCTGCTCGGTGCGGGTGGCTGTGACGGTCACCGTATCGAACTGGTTCGGCGCTTTTTCCGCGGCCAGGGCCAGTGATGGGCTGAGTAACAGCAGAGCAAGCCATGGGCGGCGGGCGAATGGAGGGCTTCTGTGCATGGGGACTCCAGGATCGTTCAGGTGGCTTCTCTGGCCACCAGGTTGGCATCGGCGGCAAACCTAAACGACATTGACATGCTAATGCAAATAATTATCAAATAGATTTAATCCGATTTGACCGAGTCTTCGCATGTTGCGTTTGTCGCTGTTTCTGCTGCTGTCGCTGGCGCTGCATAGCGCCGGCTGGCTGCTGTATGGCGACGCGCAACCGCCTGTTTTGAGCGCCGCGCAAACCCATGACGTGCCTCAGGTGTTACGCCTGGCAGCTGTGTTGCAGCAGGCCGCGCCGGCCCCGGCCAAACCGCCGGAACCGCAACGCCAGGTGCTGGTGCCGAGCAAGGTCCCGGTCGCCAAGCCTGTGGCGCAGGTGCCAGTGACCAAGCCCGCACCGGTGAACACGGCCGTGTCGACCAAGAGCCCGCCCGCGCCGGTGTTGGAAGTCAAGGTGCCCAGCCAGTCTGCTGCGGCTGTCGGCTCGGCTCAGGCCGCGCCCGCCAAGCCGGTTGCCGCAACGCCGGCCGCTGAAGTGCTTAGCAGCAAGCCGAGCTTTCGCGAGCCGCCACGCCAGCCGAATTACCCGTCCCAGGCGCGGCGGCGTAACCAGCAGGGCGTGGTGCTGGTCGAGGTGCGCCTGGATGAGCGCGGCCAGCAACGCAGCCTGAATGTGCTGCGCTCCTCGGGCGTGGACAGCCTCGATCGCGCCGCCCTGGAGGCGGTTGCCAAGTGGCGTTTTCGCCCTGAAACCAGCGGCGGCCAGGCCGTGCCTAGCCGCGTACAGATCCCTATTCAGTTCGCTTTGACGGCGAGCCGTTGATTAATCAGTGAGGAGTTTTCCATGAGTACACACGCCCAATCCGTCGCGCCCAGCAATGACCTGTATCTGGCCTGGCAGGTGCTGCGCCGCGAGCAGCCGCGCCTGCGCGCCCGCGATGCCGCCGAACGCCTGGCCGTTAGCGAGGCCGAACTGGTGGCCAGCCGCCTCGGTGTCGACGCTGTGCGCTTGCAGCCAGACTGGGCGCAGTTGCTGCCGGCACTGGGCGAGCTGGGTTATGTGATGGCGCTGACCCGCAACGAGCATTGCGTGCATGAGCGCAAGGGTTATTACCGTGAGGTGACGGTGACCGGTAATGGCCAGATGGGCCTGGTGGTCTCGGCCGATATCGACCTGCGCCTGTTCCTCGGCGGCTGGGCCAGTGTGTTTGCCATCGAAGAGCAGACCGGCAAAGGCACCCAGCGCAGCATTCAGGTGTTCGACCGTCAGGGCACTGCGGTGCACAAGGTCTTCCTCACCGAGGACAGCCAGCTAAGCGCCTGGGCGCCGCTGCTGGAGCGTTTCCGTATGGCTGAGCAGAGCGCCGAACTGGAGCTGATGCCTTTGCCCCAGGCGCAGCCGGCGCAAGCCGATGCCCAGGTGGATGTAAACGCCCTGCGCGTGGGCTGGTCGACCCTTAAAGACACTCACCACTTCTTTGCCCTGCTGAAAAAGCACGGCACCACACGCACCCAGGCCCTGCGCCTGGCGGGGCGCGAATGGGCCGAGCCAGTGGATGTGCGCGAACTGCCGAAGCTGCTGGAGCAAGCCGGTGTGCGCGAAGTACCGATCATGCTGTTTGTCGGCAATCGTCACTGCATCCAGATTCACTCCGGTCCGGTGCGCAACCTGCGCTGGATGGACACCTGGTTCAACGTGCTCGATCCCGAGTTCAATCTGCACCTGCAGACCACTGGCGTGACCGAGCTGTGGCGGGTGCGCAAGCCGAGCAGCGATGGTGTGATCACCAGTTGGGAAGCCTTCGATGCCCATGGCGAGCTGGTGGTGCAGCTGTTTGGTGCGCGCAAGCCGGGCATCCCTGAGCGTGAAGACTGGCGCGCCCTAGCCGAAAGCGCGCCTGCGCTGGAGTGCTGAGATGAGCCAGTGGTGGAGTGCAATGGGGCCGCTGGGTTGGCCGCTGGCACTGTGCTCGCTTTTGGCGTTGGCGCTGATACTTGAGCGCCTCAGCGTATTTCTGCGTTTGCAGCCGCTGAGCAATGCCGCCGGGCGGGCCGCAGTCAGCGCTTGCCGTACCTGTGAGCGCGAGCACTGCAAGGGCCGTGCGCGCGGTTGGCGTTATGGCCTGGCATTGTTGCTCAAGCACAGCGCGTTGCCGGCGGTGCAGCGCGAAGAGCTGCTCGGCTGCTGGTTGCTGGAGGAACGCCAGCGTCTCAATCGCCAACTGCGCTTGCTGCAGCTGATCGGCATGCTGGCGCCCATGCTCGGCTTGCTCGGCACGGTGCTGGGCATGCTGGAAATGTTTGCCAATATCGCCGGGCAGAACAGCCCGGTCACCCCTGCGCTGCTCGCCGATGGATTGTGGCAGGCGCTGTACACCACGGTGTGGGGCTTGCTCATCGCCATACCGGCGCTGGCGGCAGGGCAGGGCTTTGCCTTGTGGGCCGAGCGTTATCTGGAGGGCGTACAAGCGTTACTCAATCGTTGTCAGCTGGCATTGGATGGTCTGGAGCTGGAACTGCCGAGTAATCAGCCGGCCGCGCAGTGGGTGTTGTCGTGATCCGCCTGCCGGCTGCCAGCAATTCTCAGGGCAATCTGTTGCCCGATCTGACACCGCTGCTCGATGTGATTTTTATCGTGCTGGTGTTCTTTCTGCTGACCGCGCAAACGCCACTGCTGGAGCTGCCTTTGCAGTTACCGCAGAGCCGCGAGGCGCTACCCACGGCGAGTGCCGGCAGCGGCGAACGCATGCAAATACAGCTGTCCGTCGAAGGGAATTGGCGCTTTAACGGCACCCCGCAGACGGATTTCAGCGCGTTACGCACTGAACTGACTGCAGCCTTTGCTGCCGACAGCGCAGCGGGCCTGGACCTGGCGCTGGATCGTCAGGCACCGCTGTCGGCATTTATCGATCTGATGGCCTTGCTGCAACAGCAGGGCATTCAGGACAGTCGCATTCTTCTAGAGGCCAATCATGAAACGCCTTAATACTCTGCTCGCCCTGGGCGCGAGCCTGTTGTCTTGTGCCTCGCTGATGGCCGCCGAGCCGTTGCCGCAACGCTGGATCAGTTCCGGCGGCTCGCTCAGTGAGTGGGTGGTGGCGTTGGGCGGCGAAAGCCGTCTGGTGGGTGTGGACAGCACCAGTCAACATCCGCAGTCGCTTCGCGTTTTGCCGAGCATCGGTTATCAGCGCCAGTTGGCCGCCGAAGGCATGCTGACGCTGCGCCCGGATATGTTGATCGGCAGTGAAGAGATGGGCCCGCCGCCGGTGCTGGCGCAATTACGCGGCGCAGGTGTGCGGGTGGAAATGCTCTCGTCCAAGGCAGAGCTGAAAAGCCTGCAGGCCAGCCTGCAGCGCATCGGCATTCTGTTGGGCGAGCCGCAACGTGCCGATCAGGCCTTTGCGGCCTATCAGCAGCGCCTGCAGCAGCAGGCTGACTGGCTGGTGACTGCACAGCGTCAGCAGGCGGCTCCGGGGGTGTTGCTGTTGCTCGGGCATGCCGGCGGCAGCCCGATGGCGGGTGGCAAGGACACTTCGGCCGACTGGCTGATCGAGCGCGCCGGCGGGCGCAATCTGGCCAGCCATAACGGCTTCAAGGCGCTGTCCACCGAAGCCTTGTTGGCGCTTGACCCGGAGGTGGTGATCATTGCTGATCGCAGCTTGTCCGGTGACGCCGCGCGTGAGGCATTGCTGCAGCAAAATCCAGCGCTGGCGGCGACCCGGGCGGCGCGTAACCAGCGTTTGCTGATGCTCGATCCGACGCTGCTGGTCGGTGGTCTTGGCCCGCGTTTGCCGGATGGGCTGGCGGCCTTGTCCGCAGCCTTTTATCCTGCCAGCCAACCTCTGGTCGCCGAAGCTAAGCCCACGCCATGAATCCTGTTATTCGACCGCGCTCACTGTTTATTGCACTGAGTCTGTTGCTGGCGCTCGCGCTCTGGTTATCCCTGGCGCTGGGGCCGGTCAGCCTGCCGCTGCTCGATACCCTCAAGGCAGCGCTGCGCCTGCTGGGCCTGCTGGGCCTGGCGCAAGCGGGAGATGATCTGGCCCAGGCCGAACTGATCCTCGGGCAGATCCGCCTGCCGCGCACCTTGCTCGGCCTGCTGGTCGGCGCGGTTTTGGCGCTGTGCGGGGTGGCAATGCAGGGGCTGTTTCGTAACCCGCTGGCTGACCCGGGCCTGATCGGCGTATCCAGCGGCGCGGCGCTCGGCGCGTCGATTGCGATTGTTGGCGGCGCGGCCCTTGGCGGTTTGCCGGAAGTCTTTGCACCTTATCTGTTGTCGTTGTTCGCCTTTATCGGCGGCCTTGGGGTGACGGCGCTGGTCTATCGCCTGGGCCGGCGTGATGGTGAAACCAATGTGGCGACCATGCTCCTGGCCGGTATTGCGCTGACCGCCCTGGCCGGTGCGGCCATCGGCCTGTTTACCTACCTGGCCGATGACGCCACTTTGCGTACCCTGACGTTCTGGAACCTGGGCAGCCTCAATGGCGCCAGTTACGCCCGCCTGTGGCCGCTGCTGCTGGTGACGGCGGCCGTGGCGCTGTGGTTGCCACGGCGGGCCAGGGCGCTGAATGCCATGCTGCTGGGCGAGTCCGAGGCGCGTCACCTGGGTTTTGCCGTGGAGCGGGTCAAGGCCGAGCTGGTGTTCTGCACCGCTCTCGGTGTCGGCGCGGCTGTGGCGGCGGCGGGGATGATCGGTTTTATCGGCCTGGTGGTGCCGCATCTGATGCGGCTGCTGGTCGGGCCGGATCATCGCGTGCTGTTGCCGGCCTCGGCCCTGGCCGGCGCCAGCCTGTTGCTGCTGGCGGATCTGGCCGCGCGGCTGGTGCTGGCCCCGGCCGAGTTGCCGATTGGTATCGTCACGGCGCTGATTGGCGCGCCGTTCTTCCTTTATCTGTTGCTGCGGGGGCGTACCTGATGCTGCGCGCGGAAAATCTGGCGGTACAGCGCGGCCCGTGCACGGTGTTGGCGGATATCAACCTGGAGCTGCGACCGGGCGAAGTGCTTGGCGTGCTGGGGCCCAATGGCGCCGGCAAGAGCACCTTGCTCGGCGCCTTGTGCGGCGAACTGCAGCCGAGTCACGGCGCTGTCTGGTTGGATCAGCGGCGGCTGCAAGACTGGCCCGGCAGCGAGCGCGCGCAACGCCTGGCGGTATTGCCGCAGACCTCGACGCTGAACTTCGCCTTTCGCGTGGAAGAAGTGGTCGGCATGGGCCGTTTGCCCCACGCCAGCGGGCGTGTGCGTGATGCGCAGATTATCAAGCAGGCGCTGGAGGCAGCCGATGCCTTGCACCTGGCCGGGCGCAGTTACCTGGCATTATCCGGCGGCGAGCGTCAGCGTGTGCATTTGGCGCGGGTGCTGGCGCAGCTGTGGCCAGGCGGTGAGGGGCAGGTGCTGCTGCTCGATGAGCCGACTTCAATGCTCGATCCGCTGCATCAGCACACCACGCTGCATGCCACCCGCGCCTTTGTTGGGCAGGGCGCAGCGGTGCTGGTGATTCTTCACGATCTCAACCTGGCTGCGCGTTACTGCGACCGCCTGTTGCTGCTGGAGCGCGGTCGGCCCCATGCGCTCGGTCGCCCCGAGGAAGTGCTGCGCGCCGAGCCGTTGCAGGCTGTGTTCGGCCTGGAGGTGCTGATACAGCAGCATCCAGAGCGCGGTCATCCGTTAATCATTGCCCGCTAAGGTCATAGTTATGCGCATTGTTTGGTTGCTGGTTGCCGCGCTGTTGAGTGCTTGTCAGGCTTCGTTACCGGCTTTACCTGCCTGGCAAAGCCCCGAGGGGCTGCAGCATGCGGAGCTCGGACAGATTGTTGAGCTGCGTACTGGCGTGCTGCTGACGCCTGAGCAACTGCTGGAACGCCTGGCTGCGGCACCCAAAGTGCTGGTCGGCGAGCGGCATGACAATCCTGATCACCACGCGCTGCAGCTCTGGCTGTTGCGCGCGCTGGCAGCGCAACGGCCGCAGGGCAGCCTGTTGCTGGAGATGCTGACGCCGGATCAGCAGGCCAAGGTCGATCAGGTGCGTGCTGCCATCGCGGCCGGGCAGGCGCCGCAGGACATCCTCGGTGCGTTGAGCTGGCAGCCGGGCTGGGCCTGGTCGCTGTACGGGCCGCTGGTGCAGCATGCGCTGCGTCAGCCTTATCCGTTGCTGGCGGCCAACCTTGAGCGTCGCGAGATCATGCAGATATACGCCGAAGTGCCGCAGCTACAAGGTCAGGCCTCAACGGCGCAGCCGGTGCGTGAGGCATTGTTCCAGCAGATTCGCCAGTCGCATTGCAACCTGCTGCCGGAAAGCCAGTTGCCCGCGATGCTTGCCGTGCAGCAGCAACGTGACCGGCGTATGGCTGAAGCACTGTTGGCCGCGCCGGCGCCAAGTCTGCTGTTTGCTGGCGCCTTCCATGTGCGCCGTGAGCTGGGTGTGCCGTTGCATCTGCAGGATTTAGGCGCTGCTGAAGGCGTGCAGGTGTTAATTCTGGCGGAGGTTGGCAGCCAGATTGCCGCCGACTCGGCCGATTACGTCTGGTACACCCCGGCGCAACCTGAGCAGGACCACTGCGCAAAACTGCGACCCTAGCCCGACTTGCCTGCGGCTGAGCAGGTAGTCTGCGGTTTTTACCGGAGACCGCTGATGCCAGCCGCTGCCCACGACTTGCTTACCCGTTACTTTAACGCCCTCAACGAGCGCGACAGTCGCGCCTGCCTGGCCCTGCTTAGCGCCGATGTGCTGTTGGATATCAACCAGGGCCCACGCGAGCAGGGTGTACAAGCCTTTGCCGACTACCTGGCGCGCAGCCAGCGCTGCTACCGCGAAAGCATCGATAACCTGCAAATCCTCACCGAGCCAAGCGGGCAGCGCGCCGCCTGCGAATTCACCCTGAGCGGTGAATACCTGAGCACCGATGATGGCCTGCCGGATGCCTGTGGCCAGAGCTATCAACTGACGGCGGCGAGCTTCTTCGAGATGCGTGACGGTAAGATCTGCCGGGTCAGCCAACACTTCAATCTGCCGGAGTGGTTGGCGCAGGTCGATTTCTAAAGCTTGTTGAGCGTCCTTTTCGACAGGCAAAAAAAGACCCGGCAAGAGCCGGGTCAATAACCGTGATTAGCCTGATGAGGAGATAATCTGAAGAGGCCGACTGAAGGTCTCTTAAGCTTATCGGCTGATCTTGCGACCAGTTGTGATAATAATAACAATTCTCATTTTCAAGTCAACAGTCTTAAGAAACTTTTTTATCGGCCTGGCAAAGACCTGTTCGACCCATAAACAATCAACCCGACACAAGGTCGGGTTGTTGAGGCTGCAAGCGGATTTCAGGACGCTTCGG
This sequence comes from Pseudomonas sp., assembly GCF_030684895.1. Taxonomy (GTDB): domain Bacteria; phylum Pseudomonadota; class Gammaproteobacteria; order Pseudomonadales; family Pseudomonadaceae; genus Aquipseudomonas. The sequence goes on from NZ_JAUXXP010000051.1 coordinate 51,185, forward strand.
CTGGTAGGCGCAGTTGGGTGACTTCCTTGTTCAGCAGGTCGATACGCTTGGCCATGCTCTCGATCAGGCTGTGGGCAATTCGCGGGTTGCTTTGCATCAGGCTGAGGAACTGTTCCTTGGGGATGACCATCACAGTGCAGGGCTCGCTGGCCAGTACGGTGGCGCTGCGTTTCTCGCGGGTGAACACGGCCATGGCGCCGAAGATTTCATCCTTCTGCACATCACCGACCTTGTGCCCATCGACATAAGCTTCGGCGTGGCCTTCGATGATGATAAACACGTTGTCGGCGACATCGCCCTGATGGATCAGCTCTTCACCCGCAGCAAAATGCTGGAAGCCAGTGGAGGGGCGAATTTCTGGCTGTTTCAAGCGCGCCAGGGCATCAGAAAGCAGGGCGGTATGGCCGATCAGGTACTGGATAAACAGTTCCTGGCGCTGTTCGCTGGCATAGATGTGCTTGAACACTTCGCTGCGCGAGTAGGGAATCAGGCTCAGCTGTTCTTCACTGCTGTAGCGGCAGCTGGGCATGTCCAGGCCCTGGCGCAGGCCAACCAGGTCGCCTTCCTGCAGATAAAACAGCGGACGTTCATCGACCACGGCATGCAGCAGGCCATTTTCAATGATGAATAGCTGGTTGCCCGGCAGTATCTTGCCTAGGTCTTCCGCACGCTCAAGCTGTAGTGGCGATCCAGCAGGTGCAAGCCCATCGAGCAATTGAGTGGGGATGCTTTGCAGTCGGTTGATCAGCTGATCGGCGTAAGCCGGTTGCTCCCCGAGTAAATACATGAGCGAATTTCCTTGAACTGGCTGGGCATACTAAACCGCACGAACGTCCCTAAAACAATAGTTGCCAGCGCGCTTCAGGTAAATCAAAAGCCTGAGAGGTTGTGAGCTAGCTCTTGTTGTGGGCTGAACTTTCATCGAGCTGGCCATTCAATTCGGCTTTATGCCCGGGTGGTAGCTCGTTCCAGTGTACGTCCAGCAGTGCGCCTTCAATTGCATACAGCAGCACCTTGGATGCCCTGAAGCCCCGTGCGCGTACCGCGCGATAAGCGCTGACCGCACCCAGCCGGCGCAGGTCATTGGCGCTGTGAATACCGACTGCATGTAACCACTGGGCTGAGGTTTTGCCGAGGTTCTTCAGGTGTTGCAGTTCATCGTTCATCAAGCCTCCTTGCGCTGCTGGGCAGTCGTGCGGATGGAGTCAGTTGGCGTGCCTGCCAGAAAGTGTAGCGGTCAGCGGACAAAACGTGGCTGTTTGGCATCACCCCACACCTGGCGCAGCTTTGGCTGCAGTTGCAGCAGTGGATCGGCGCCGTTTTGCTGCTTGTAGCGCAGCACCGTTGATCAGGTGCGCAGGTAGCCCAGCAGCTGTTCCCGCGCCCGCAGGCGTTCCGGGTATTGCGCGGCAAGCCAGGCCAATAAACTCTGCGGGTAATGCGGACGAAAGCTGGCGTAGGCCTCTGCCCTGACGCCGAGCGGCGGGCTGATGCGGTTGCCGCTCAACGGGTGTTATAGCGTAGGCGGGTGCCGAAATTCACCGACATCAGAATCTCGTCAGCCGTCAGCTCGACCGGGAAGTAGGCCCCGGAAATCTGCGCGTGGGCCAGGCTGGCGCCTTCGAGCTGAGCATTGCGCAGGTCAAGGCCGCGCAGGTCGGTGCCGCGAAAGTAGGCGTTGGTGAAGTTGATGCCCTGGGCATTCAGAGCACGCAGATCGAGGCCGCGAAAATCACCGTCGCTCAGGTCGACGACTGTGTCTTTGGGCTTTTGCGCATTGAAGGCAGAAATTTGTTCGTTGTGGATCAGGCTATACAACGGGCTATCCAGTTGTCGGGGCTGGCTCATGGTGCATCTCCTTATGGACTCACCGCCAGTATAGAAGCCGCGGCGCGCTCTGCTCGCGCCGCAACTCTATTGCCCGTTTTGCCTGTTACAGGCCCGTAAGACGCTGGCGAATGCGCGCGATTAGGGTATCCAGGCTGGCGCTTTCGTGGGTCTCGACGCGCTTGCTGTGCAGCAGTTCATCGTCAGTGAGCGCTTCGCGGCTGGCTTGCTGGGCGTGCACGACGTCCATGGTGGCATCGGACGGGTCGCTGCCGGCGGCCTTGCGCTGTTCCAGCCAGCTGGCGATTACCTCGTCTGGGGCGCTGCATTCCAGAATCAGGAAGGGCGCGCCACAGGCTTCGGCCACCAGGCTGGCCGCTTCGCGCTGGGCCTGCTTGAGGTAGGTGGCGTCGATGACTACCGGAAAACCGGCGTGCAGTGCGGCGTCGGCCAGCTGGTGCAGGCGCTGATAAGTGGCGGCGCTGGCGTCCTGGGTGTAGATGCCGGCGCTGAGTTTGCCGAGGTCGGCATCCTTCTGCTCGCCGAACAGGCGTTTACGCTCCACATCCGAACGCAGGCGAATAGCGCCGAGAGCCTCGACCAGGCGCATGGCCACATGGCTTTTGCCCACGGCGGAAACACCGTGGGTAATGGCCAGAAAGCTAGACGGAATTGCGCTATAGCTTTCCGCCAGGTTGGCGTAATTGCGGTATTGGCGCAGGGTCACAGCTTTTTGCACGGCATCGGTCTGATGGGCCAGGCTGAATAGCGCAACTTTGGCACGTACCAGTGCGCGGTGGGCTTTATAAAGATTTAGCAGTTCCAGCGCCTGGTAGTCGCCAGTGTGTTCCAGCCAGGCGTTGACGAAGCGCCACGCGTGGGCCTTGAGACCACGGTCTTCCAAATCCATGGCAAGGAACGCTGCGTCTAGGGCTATATCAATCAGGCGGAACGGCTCATTGAATTCGATGCAGTCAAACAGCACCACCTGATCGTCCAGCAGCGTGGCGTTGCCCAGATGGATGTCACCGTGGCATTCGCGGATCGAGCTGTTGGCCGCACGCTGTGCCAACAGAGGTTCGAGGCGCGTGTAGGTGGCTTCGATCCAAGCCTCCAGGGCTTCTAGCTGCTGCAGGTCGGCTGCGTCACCAAGCAGCGGGCGGATCTGTACAAAGTTCTGCCGCATCGGCGCGACAATTGCCTCGGGCGTGCACAGCGCATGGCTGGCAGCGACTGCTGGGGTTGAGCCGTGGAAGTCAGCAATCTGCTTGGCCAGGGCATCGATATGCGCTTCGCTCAGTTCGCCGCGCGCCTGCACGTCGCTGAGTAGCTGGCTTTGCGGGAACTGGCGCATTTTTAGCGCATATTCGATGACCGGGCCGCTGCCGCCAAGTTGCGGTGCATCGGCGCTGCCGCTGATCGGCAGCACGTCCAGGTAAAGGTCTTGAGTCAGGCGCTGGTTGAGGCGCAGCTCTTCCTTGCAGAAGTGCTCGCGGGCGCTCAGTTCGGTGAAGTCGAGAAAACCGAAGTTCACCGGTTTCTTGAGCTTGTAGGCGAAGGGGCCGGTGAGCACCACCCAGGAAATATGGGTTTCGATGACCTGGAACTGCTCCACGGGATGAGGGTAGAGGGCCGGGTTCTGCAGTGCGGCGATCAGAGCTTGGCTCACGGGCGATCCTTGGCGTTGTGCTGAATAAGAGGCGGCCATTATGGCCGCTCAACGCCAGTCTGCAAACCGCTGCGCTGGCCTGCTGGCAAGTGGGCAAAGTGCGTATAATGCCGCGCCATGACTCGTACCCGATCTTCCCGTCCCCGTTCTAAACGCCGTTCCGGCGGTATGCGCCCCTGGCTGGGCTGGGCTCTCAAGCTCGGTCTGGTTGGTTTGGTGGTGCTCGCCGTGTTTGCGGTTTACCTCGATGCAGTGGTGCAGGAGAAATTCTCCGGCAAGCGCTGGACTGTGCCCGCCAAGGTCTATGCCAGGCCGCTGGAGCTATTCGTTGGGCAGAAACTGGCCAAGGATGACTTCCTCAAGGAGCTGGATGCCCTGGGCTATCGCCGCGAAAGCGCAGTGGCCGGCCCCGGCGGCGTGTCGGTGGCAGGCAACACTATCGAGCTGCATTCACGCGGCTTTCAATTTTATGAAAGCACTGAGCCTTCGCAGCGCGTGCGCGTGCGCTTCTCCGGTGACTATGTCGCGGGCCTGACTCAGGCTGGCGGCGGTAATCTGGCTGTGGCGCGGCTTGAGCCGTTGCTGATTGGCGGCTTGTACCCGGCGCACCAGGAAGACCGTGTGCTGATCAAGCTCGAGCAGGTGCCGCCCTATTTGGTGGAAACCCTGGTGGCGATTGAAGACCGCGAGTTCTTCAATCACTTTGGCGTGTCGCCCAAGGGCATCGCGCGCGCGGTGTGGATCAACGCCACCGCCGGCCAGTTACGTCAAGGCGGCAGTACCCTGACTCAGCAGTTGGTGAAGAACTTCTACCTGACCAATGAGCGCAGCCTTTCGCGCAAAGCCACCGAAGCCATGATGGCGGTGTTGCTGGAACTGCATTACGAGAAGAAGGACATTCTCGAGGCGTATCTCAACGAGGTATTCCTCGGCCAGGACGGTCAGCGTGCCGTGCACGGCTTTGGCCTGGCCAGTCAGTATTTCTTCAGTCAGCCGCTGTCCGAGTTGAAGCTTGATCAGGTGGCGTTGCTGGTAGGCATGGTTAAGGGACCGACTTACTACAACCCGCGCCGCAATCCAGAACGCGCGCTAGAACGACGCAATCTGGTGCTCGATGTATTGGCAGAGCAGGGTGTGGTCAGTGTCGAAGAGGTAGACGCAGCGAAGCAGAAACCGTTGGGTATCACCCGTCGCGGAACTCTGGCGGATAGCTCGTTCCCGGCCTTCCTTGACTTGGTCAAGCGCCAGCTGCGTGAGGATTACCAGGAGCAGGACCTGACCGAAGAAGGCCTGCGCATCTTCACCAGCTTTGATCCGATTATGCAGCTTAAGGCTGAAAGTGCCTTGGCCGACACGCTCAAACGCTTGTCCGGGCGCAAGGGGGTGGATGAAGTCGAAGCCGGGATGGTGGTGACCAGCCCGGAAAGTGGCGAGGTGCAGGCCATTATTGGCAGCCGTCAGCCGCGCTTTGCCGGCTTCAATCGCGCGTTGGATGCGGTGCGGCCGATTGGTTCGCTGATCAAGCCGGCAATCTATCTGACGGCACTGGAGCGTCCGAGCCAGTACACCTTGACCAGTCTGCTCGAAGATCAGCCGTTCTCGATCAAAGGTCAGGATGGCCAGGTGTGGAGTCCGCAGAATTACGACCGCAAGGCCCATGGCACGATTTACCTGTACCAGGGCCTGGTCAACTCCTACAACCTGTCGACTGCCAAGCTCGGCCTGGAACTCGGCGTGCCAGAAGTGCTGAAGACCCTGAGTCGCTTGGGTGTCGAGCAGAAATGGCCGGCGTATCCGTCGATGCTGCTGGGCGCTGGTGGGCTGAGCCCGATGAGCGTGGCGAATATGTACCAGACCCTGGCCAATGGCGGTTTCAATACACCCTTGCGCGGTATTCGCAATGTGTTGACGGCCGAGGGTGAGCCGCTCAAGCGCTACCCGTATCAGATTCAGCAGCGTTTCGACAGCGGCGCCATTTATCTGCTGCAGAACGCCATGCAGCGCACGATGTCTGAAGGCACGGGACGCTCGGTCTACAGTCAGTTGCCGCGCTCCCTGGCCCTGGCCGGTAAGACGGGTACCAGTAACGATTCGCGCGACAGCTGGTTTGCCGGCTTCAGTCAGGATGTGCTGGCGGTGGTCTGGTTGGGCCGTGATGACAACGGTCCGACGCCACTGACCGGCGCGACGGGTGCGCTGCAGGTGTGGACGGACTTTATGCGCAAGGCCGACCCACTGCCGCTGGATATGCCGGTGCCGGATAACGTGGTGCAGGCCTGGGTGGATGCCAATAGCGGTCAGGGTACTGACCCGAGTTGTCCGAATGCGGTGCAGATGCCGTATATTCGCGGCAGCCAACCTGTCGCCGGGCCGGCCTGTGGTATTCAGGCACCGGTCAATGAAGTGATGGATTGGGTACGCGGCTGGTTGGATTAAGTAAAAGAGGGCGTGACGTGAATAAGTGGTTGATTCCAGCTGTAACGGCTTCGTTGTTGTTGGCCGGCTGTAGCAGCGTGCCGCGCGGCTCGATTCCTGTCGTTGAGGGTGGTAGTGCGGTCGCTGGCGCGCAGTCGGGTACGTCGGGCGGTTATGGCGCTCCAGCCGCACAGCCTCAGGCCTTGCCGGAAGACTCCGGTGTGGTGGTGATGGTGCCCGGCGGTGGCGGTAGTTCCGCGCCGATTCAGTCGTTCCCGGCAAGCAGTGCGCCGTTGGATACAGGCACTACTTCGCAGCCGTGGAGTGCTACACCACCTGCCACAACCCAAGGTGGCTATGTTGCCCCGGCACCCAGTGGCATCCCAAGCGGTGGTTTGGCCATGGATGAGCAACTGGATGGTCCGGTTCTGGCCTTGTTGACTACGGCTCAGCAGCAGCAGGGCGGTGGCGATTTGAATGGCGCCGCCTCCAGCCTGGAACGCGCCCAGCGTATTGCCCCGCGTGAACCGCAGGTGCTCTACAAGCTTGCCGAAGTACGTTTAGCTCAAGGTGATGCCGCGCAGGCCGAACAGTTCGCCCGTCGTGGTCTGAGCTATGCCAGTGGTCGTCCAGCCTTGCAGGCCAGCCTGTGGAACCTGATTGCCCAGGCTCGTGAACGCCAAGGTGATGCTGCGGGTGCCGCCCAGGCCCGCGAGCAGGCGCGAGTCAGCCTCTGATGGATGCGCGCGTGCCTGCGGTGGCGGAGCAGCTGCTGCTCATCGAACGAGAGCTGCGTGTGCAAGGTTGGTGGGATGCGCAGGCGCCCAGTGCGCAGGCGCTAGCCAGCCAGCAGCCGTTCTGTGTTGATACGCTGGCGTTCGAGCAGTGGCTGCAGTGGATATTTCTACCGAGGATGAAGCAGGTGCTGGAAGCAGGGGCGGCGTTGCCCAGTGTTTCCGGGATTCAGCCGATGGCCGAGCAGGTGTATGGCGGTCAGGCCAAGAAGGCCAGAGAGCTGATCAAATTGTTGGGTGAGTTCGATCAGCTGATTGTGGGCGCGAGCTAAGTCGCGCTCACGGATTTACTTGCAGTTTTCGGCGATCGCCTTCTGCGCTTCGTCGATACGGCTTTGGCGCTCTTCTTCGCTTAGGCGACGCACCTCACCGTCTACATCCACGCGTACGCGCGGATTATTCTGCAATTGTGCGAGGTTAGTGCGCACATCTGCGCAGAACTTTTTACGTTCCACTTCTTTGGCCGCGACGTCCTGTTTGACCTTCTCATCGATGGCTGCTTGCTCGGGGTCAGCGATGCTCTCGAAGGTCGGTGCCGCTTTCTTTTCCTCTGCAGCAGCAGGCTTGGGCGGTGGTGTTGCGGTGTTGATGCTGGTGGCGTCTTGGCCTTGTGGCGGCTGTGCGCTGAAGTGCGTTACGCCTTGGGCGTCGACCCACTTGTAAACCTGGCTGGCCATGGCGGTGGCGCTCATGGCGAGCAGCAAGCTGCTGGTGATGATCATGCGGCGCATGCGGTTTCCTTATATTGAGCTGCGGTGCCTGCTGACTACTATAACCAAAATGTTCGAATCGTCATCCTGCGCTGCGTCACAGCAGAAGATTGCAGATTCAATCACGGATTGCTTGACTTGGCAGCGCCGAATCTCAACAATTCCACGCTCGCTGTAGTGGAGTCCGCCGCAAGCAGGCTTTAGCTCAGTAGACATGAGGTGCACACCCGCGCCGACCTGTTACACCCGCAACGCGTTACCTCGCGCTGGGTGGGAAGACCCCGCAACACTTTGGGGTATTCCCAATACTTGCTCAGTTGTAGCTGACGTAGTCGGCGACCACCGTCGCTCATGCTCTGCTGACAGTAAACCTATCTTAGGCCGTCCTCCTTGTTGGGCGGTTTTCTGGCGTTTTAGAGGTGAACAACGTGGAGCTTTTATCCGGCGCTGAAATGGTCGTCCGCTTTTTGCGTGACGAAGGCGTTAAGAACATCTATGGGTACCCAGGCGGTGCTCTTCTACACATCTACGATGCCCTGTTCAAAGAACCGGAAGTGCAGCACATCCTGGTTCGTCACGAGCAAGCGGCAACCCATATGGCTGACGGCTATGCCCGCGCCACCGGTAAAGCCGGTGTGGTGCTGGTAACCTCGGGTCCTGGCGCAACCAATGCCATTACCGGTATTGCCACTGCCTATATGGACTCCATTCCGATGGTGGTGTTGTCCGGTCAAGTGCCAAGCACCATGGTCGGTACTGATGCTTTCCAGGAAACCGACATGATCGGTATCTCCCGGCCGATCGTGAAGCATAGCTTTATGATCAAGCACGCCTCGGAGATCCCGGAAGTCCTGAAGAAAGCCTTCTATCTGGCGCAATCCGGCCGTCCAGGTCCGGTGGTCGTGGATATTCCGAAGGACATGACCAACCCGGCTGAAAAGTTCGAGTACGTCTATCCGAAGAAGGTCAAGCTGCGCTCCTACAGCCCGGCGCTGCGCGGTCACTCTGGGCAGATCCGCAAGGCGGCCGAGCTGCTGTTGACGGCCAAGCGTCCAGTCATCTACTCCGGTGGTGGCGTGATCATGGGCGGTGCTGCAGCGCCGCTGACTGAGCTGGCGCAGATGCTCAACCTGCCAGTCACCAACACCCTGATGGGCTTGGGCGGCTATCCAGGCACAGATCGCCAGTTCCTCGGCATGCTCGGTATGCACGGTAGCTACACCGCCAACCTGGCCATGCACCACGCCGATGTGATCCTGGCGGTGGGCGCGCGCTTCGATGACCGGGTGATCAACGGCGCGAGCAAGTTCTGTCCGAACGCCAAGATCATTCACGTCGATATCGACCCGGCCTCTATCTCCAAGACCATCAAGGCCGACATCCCTATCGTTGGCCCGGTGGATAGCGTGATGAGCGAGATGGTCGCGATCCTTAAAGAGATCGGCGAGCAGCTGAACAAAGACGCACTGGCGAGCTGGTGGAAACAGATTGAAGAGTGGCGCGGTGGTCGCATCATGTTCCCTTACGACAAGGGCGACGGCAGCATCATCAAGCCGCAAACCGTGATCGAGACGCTGTCCGAAGTCACCGGTGGCGACGCGTTTGTGACCTCTGATGTGGGTCAGCACCAGATGTTCGCGGCCCAGTACTACCGCTTCAACAAGCCGAACCGTTGGATCAACTCCGGCGGCCTGGGCACCATGGGCTTTGGTTTCCCTGCGGCCATGGGCGTCAAGCTGAGCTTCCCGGATGACGAAGTTGCCTGCGTAACCGGCGAAGGCAGCATCCAGATGAACATTCAGGAACTGTCGACCTGCCTGCAGTACGGTTTGCCGGTGAAAATCGTCAACCTGAACAACGGTGCGCTGGGTATGGTGCGTCAGTGGCAGGACATGAACTACGGTAGCCGTCACTCGCATTCCTATATGGAATCGTTGCCGGACTTCGTCAAGCTGGCCGAGGCCTATGGCCATGTCGGCATGCGCATCACTGATCTGAAGGATCTGAAACCGAAGATGGAGGAAGCCTTCGCGATGAAAGATCGCCTGGTGTTCCTCGATATCCAGGTTGATACCAGTGAGCACGTCTACCCGATGCAGATCAAAGACGGTGCAATGCGCGATATGTGGCTGAGCAAGACGGAGCGTACCTAATCATGCGACACATTATTTCCCTGCTGCTGGAAAACGAGCCCGGCGCATTGTCCCGCGTGGTGGGCCTGTTCTCGCAGCGCAACTACAACATCGAAAGCCTGACCGTGGCGCCGACTGAAGACCCGACTCTGTCGCGTCTGACGCTGACCACTGTTGGGCATGATGAAGTCATCGAGCAGATCACCAAAAACCTCAACAAGCTGGTCGAGGTGGTCAAACTGGTCGACCTGTCGGAAAGCGCTCACGTCGAGCGCGAGCTGATGCTGGTTAAGGTCAAGGCTACCGGCGCTCAACGTGCTGAAGTCAAACGTACCACCGACATCTTCCGTGGGCAGATCGTCGATGTGACCAGCAGCGTTTACACCATTCAACTGGCCGGCACGAGCGACAAGCTGGACAGCTTTATCCAGGCCATCGGCACCGCGTCGATTCTAGAAACCGTACGCAGTGGCGTTACCGGTATTGCCCGTGGCGACAAGGTGCTGAGCATCTGATTGCGTTGTACTGATTAAACGAAAAGCCCTCGGGAGAATATCTCCTGAGGGCTTTTTGCGTTTTGGGGTAAATGCCTCTTCTCCGGCGTTTAGCGTTGGCGATTCCAGAAGGCGTTGATCAGCGGATCTTTAAGGCGCTTCTCCAGCGCGAACAGGCCGATGTCGTAGGCCGTCAGCGGTGGCTGAATATCGTAGATGCGGATGCGTGCGGTCAGCGGGCTGTTGTCGAGGACGATTTGCGGAACCACGCCAATACCAAAACCCAGGCTGACCATGCTGACGATGGCTTCGTTACCGCTCACCTGGGCATAAATGCGCGGTTTAATATTGTGGCTCTTCAGCCATAGATCGGTGCGGGTGCGGGCTAGGCCTTCTTCCGAGAGGATCATCGGCACATCTCGCCAGCTCTCCGCTGTGGGATGTCTAAGCTGCTCTTCGCTCAATAGCTGAGGCGACTGCGGGCCGATAAAGCACAGCGCTGAGCGGGCTATCGGTTGAAATTCGATGCCGGCCGGTAAGCTGTCGGGGCGGGCGCCGATGGCCAGGTCTTCCAGTCCTTCTTGCACGCGCTCTACGGCTTTGGCCGGGTCGCCGGTGTGCAGCTTCATTTCAATGCGTGGGTAGTCCTGGCGAAAGCTGCTCAATATGTCATAGAGGAAGCTGTAGCTAGCGGTTACCGAGCAATACAGGGATAGCTCGCCGTGGAGGATCAGCTGGTCCTGCTTAAAGGTCTGACGGATGGCTTGCCAGCCATTCATGACCTCACTCGCATACTCGCGGAACTGTTGTCCTTCGCGGGTCAGGCGCACTGAGCGGTTGTCGCGCAGAAACAGCGGTGCGCCTAGTTCATCCTCTAGCTGCTTGATGCTGCGGCTTAGTGCTGAAGGGCTGACATGCAGCTCGCGGCTGGTTTTGCCAAAGTGCAGGTTGTCAGCGAGCGAAAGGAAAAGCCGCAGAGCGTGGCTGTCCATAGTGCGTTTCACTTATCGGCATGTTGTGTTGCAAATATATCATTTTACGCAATGGGGCGGATCACTTAAGGTGTCTTCGTCGCGGTGCTTGCACCTCATCCCTTTTCGATTAAAAGAGCCAAGAACATGAAAGTTTATTACGACAAAGACTGTGACCTCTCGATCATCCAGGGTAAGAAAGTTGCCATCATTGGCTACGGCTCCCAGGGCCATGCTCAAGCGTGCAACCTGAAAGACTCCGGCGTTGACGTGACCGTTGGCCTGCGTAAAGGCTCGGCCACCGTTGCCAAGGCTGAAGCCCATGGTCTGAAAGTGGCTGACGTTGCCACTGCTGTTGCTGGCGCTGATCTGGTGATGATCCTGACCCCGGATGAGTTCCAGTCCCAGCTGTACAAGAACGAAATCGAGCCGAACATCAAGAAAGGCGCCACCCTGGCCTTCTCCCACGGTTTCGCGATTCACTACAACCAGGTTGTTCCACGCGCTGACCTCGACGTGATCATGATCGCGCCGAAGGCTCCGGGCCACACCGTACGCACCGAGTTCGTCAAAGGCGGCGGTATTCCTGACCTGATCGCGATCTATCAGGATGCTTCCGGCAACGCCAAAAACGTTGCCCTGTCCTACGCTTCGGGCGTTGGCGGTGGCCGTACCGGTATCATCGAAACCACCTTCAAGGACGAAACTGAAACCGACCTGTTCGGCGAGCAAGCCGTTCTCTGTGGCGGTACTGTCGAGCTGGTTAAAGCCGGTTTTGAAACCCTGGTTGAAGCGGGCTACGCGCCAGAAATGGCCTACTTCGAGTGCTTGCACGAGCTGAAGCTGATCGTTGATCTCATGTACGAAGGCGGTATCGCCAACATGAACTACTCGATCTCCAACAACGCCGAGTACGGCGAGTACGTGACCGGCCCGGAAGTGATCAACGCCGAATCCCGTCAGGCTATGCGCAATGCTCTGAAGCGCATCCAGGACGGCGAGTACGCCAAGATGTTCATCAGTGAAGGCGCTACCGGCTACCCTTCGATGACCGCCAAGCGTCGCAACAACGCTGCTCACGGTATCGAAATCATCGGTGAGCAACTGCGCTCCATGATGCCGTGGATCGGTGCCAACAAAATCGTCGACAAAGCCAAGAACTAAGGTTTACGACGTAAGAAAAGACGCGGCCCAGGCCGCGTTTTTTCATGGTGCGGCAAGGCTTCTGGTATAAAGCCTGGGTGTTGTATGGGCGCTGCCGTGAACCGTTGTTGTCAGCGCCTGTCGAAATTCTCCAAATCCGTTGCAAGGTGTTGTTCATGAATGAACGTCCAGATGAGCCGCAGTCTCCCGCCGACGCCGAAAGTTTGCTGCCAATCGATGAGCATATAGAAGAGGGGCATGACGCCGAAGGGCGCAAGGTCCGTCATCGCGGTATTTATCTGCTACCCAACCTGTTTACCACGGCGAACCTGTTTGCTGGGTTCTACGCCATCATCAATGCCATGAACGGCAACTTCTATGTGGCAGCTGCCGCTGTGTTTGTGGCCATGGTGCTGGATGGTCTGGATGGGCGCGTGGCCCGTCTGACCAATACCCAAAGCGCCTTTGGCGCCGAGTATGACTCGCTGTCCGATATGGTCGCCTTTGGTGTGGCGCCTGCCTTGCTCGCGTTCGAGTGGGCGCTGGGTAGCATGGGTAAGGTCGGCTGGATGGTTGCCTTCATCTATGTGGCCGGTGCAGCGCTGCGTTTGGCGCGCTTCAATACACAGATCGGCAGCGTCGATAAGCGCTACTTTATTGGTCTGGCCAGCCCGGCTGCCGCCGGTGTGGTGGCGGGTACGGTATGGGCCTTCAGTGATTTCGGTATTAAAGGCTCGAATATGGCCTTTGTGGTGGCCATCCTAGTAGCCGCTGCCGGCATGCTGATGGTCAGTAATATCAAGTACAACAGCTTTAAGGATCTCGACTTGAAAGGGCGCGTGCCTTTTGTGGCGATTCTGGCGGTGGTGCTGGTGTTTGCCGTGGTATTCAGTGACCCACCGCGGATTCTGTTGATCATCTTCCTGGCATACGCGGCTTCGGGTCCTATCCAGTACCTGCTGCGCCTGCGTCGTGGCAAAAGCGCCTAGTTACTGCGCAGTGGGTTCGACAAAGCCGTTGAAGCGTCAGCTTCAACGGCTTTGTCGTTTCTGCAGGCGGCGCGTAGGTTGCTGGTTTGGCTGCGGCCCTTGATTTCACGGGTATTGAAATAAAAGCATAACAATCGATTGACCTTCGTCCGGCAGTCCCTATAATGCGCAGCTCTTCAGGCGTATGCGGCTCTTGAAACTTCTTATAAAACAAGAAGTTAGATTTGAATAAGAGCTTGCAAAGCAGCGAAAGCTGCGTAGAATGCGCCGGGCTGACAGGGTGGTAGTTTGGTCCTGTTGGTGCTTCGGTCGAGATGATTGGAGGCGGTAAAAGAGGCAGTTGACAGCGGTTT
>NZ_JAUXXP010000057.1 GCF_030684895.1 Pseudomonas sp.
CACCGTAGGATGGGTGCTAACCCATCAATTGGCTGATGGGTTAGCACCCATCCTACGGCCTGAACCACTGCCAAAGACTTAGAGCGAGGAAGATTTCAAAGCCCGCCGCTCTACAGGGCGTAAAGCGGCCCCACTTAACTGAACAGCATTGCGCCTCTTGGCGGGCTTTTTTATATCTGCCGAGCCAGCCTCAGCACAGATAAAACCAAGCCATCGTCAGCAGCCTTGGCTATAGTGGATAAAACCTCGCAGGAGTTTCTTTGCATGAGCGAAACAGCCAATGAGCGTCGGCGCTTTCACCGCATCGCTTTCGACGCCCCCACCGAGATCGTGCAAGGGGAGCGGCGCTGGGCGGTCGAACTGCATGACGTGTCGCTGAAAGGCCTGCTGATCAAGCGCCCCAACGGCTGGAATGGCGACCCCAACCAGCCATTCGAGGCCAACATCCAACTGGCCGACGACACCCGCGTGCTGATGGAAGTGGTACTGACCCGCACCCAGTCTGACCTGCTCGGCTTTGTCTGCCGGCATATCGACCTCGACTCAATCAGCCACCTGCGCCGCCTGGTGGAGCTCAACCTCGGCGATGACAGCCTGCTGGAACGCGAACTCGCTGCACTCGGCGAAGACGAGTAAAGAAAAAGGAGGCCTCGGCCTCCTTTTTCATGCCCACTGATCGCTACTCGAACAGCGCATCCAGCGCCTGCTCCAGGCGTGTTACGGCAATCACCTGCAACCCTGGCGGCGGATCTTTCGGCGCATTGCCCTTGGGCACAATGGCGCGCTTGAAGCCATGCTTGGCCGCTTCTTTCAGACGTTCCTGACCGCTCGGCACCGGGCGGATTTCACCGGACAGCCCCACCTCACCAAACACCAGCAGGTCATGTGGCAGCGGCTTGTTACGCAGGCTGGAAATGACTGCCGCCATCAACGCCAGATCCGATGCGGTTTCCAGCACCTTGACCCCGCCCACCACATTGAGAAAAACGTCCTGATCGTAGGTGGGAATGCCGCCATGGCGGTGCAATACCGCCAGAAGCATGGCCAGACGATTCTGATCCAGGCCCAGAGTCACGCGGCGTGGATTGGCCATATGGCTGGTGTCGACCAGCGCCTGCACTTCCACCAGCATTGGCCGGGTGCCTTCCCAGGTGGCCATTACCACGCTGCCGGGCACTTCCTCCTGGGCGCGGGTAAGGAAAATCGCCGAGGGGTTGGTGACCTCTTTCAGGCCCTTGTCGGTCATGCCGAACACACCCAGCTCGTTGATCGCGCCGAAGCGGTTCTTCACCGCGCGCAGCAGACGCAGACGACCATCAGACTCGCCCTCGAAATACAGCACGGTATCGACCATATGTTCGAGCACACGCGGCCCGGCCAGCGAGCCCTCCTTGGTCACGTGACCAACCAGAAAGATCGCCGTGCCGCTCTGCTTGGCAAAGCGCACCAGCAGCGCCGCACTCTCGCGCACCTGAGACACGCCACCGGGGGCCGAGGAAAGTTGTTCGGTAAAGATGGTCTGGATCGAATCGATGACCATCACCTTGGGCTTTTCTACCCGCGCGGTGGCGATAATGCTTTCGATGCAGGTTTCGGTCATCACCTTAAGCTTGTCTTCCGGCAAGCCCAGGCGGCGGGCGCGCATGGCCACCTGCTGCTGGGATTCCTCACCGGTGACATACAGCGCAGGAAAACGCGTGGCGATATTGCACAGGGTCTGCAACAGGATGGTCGACTTGCCGATACCGGGGTCGCCGCCGATCAACACCACCGAGCCGTCCACCAGGCCGCCGCCGAGCACGCGATCCAGTTCACCGGAGGCGGTGGAGAAACGCGGCACTTCCTCGACGCTGACCTCGGCCAGGGTCTTGATCTGCACCTGCTCACCCGCCCAACCAGCGCGACCACTGGGCGTGGCCGCATTGGCTTCAAGCAGGGTCTCGACCAGGGTGTTCCAGGCCCCGCACTCGCCGCACTGGCCGGCCCATTTCGGGAAGGTGGCGCCGCACTCGGTGCAGCCATACATGCGCTTGGCCTTGGCCATGCCGGACTCCTATAAACGCTGAGCCCGGATCATACGAAATAGCTGGATATATTTACAGTCCCACGAAGCTATCCCTTGCAGCCGTTACCACAACCACAACACTGCCCGGCTGCGCGTTTCAGCCGGCGCGCGAGATCATCCTTGATGCCGACACGCTCCTGCTTGAGGGCAAGCAACGCATCGTCAGCCAGCAGCTCGCTACCCGCTTCGATCCGGCAGATACGTTTATCGAGCGTTTCGTAGGTGTCGGCCAGGCGGGCGAAGTCGGCGTCGCCCTGGCGCAGCTCATGCAGCGCGCCGCGCAGTTCGGGGAAGTCCTTGATCAGCGGATGGTGTTCAACATGCATGCGGGCATTCCTCTGGGATAGTCACTGCCTGCAGACTATCCCCTGAGCCGGGGCCCGCACTTGACCCGGATCAAGCCCATCACGCTATGACGCACTGCTGAGAAAGCCGGCCAATTCGTCCTTGAGGCTGACGCGCTGCATCTTCAGGCCCAGCAGCAACATCTCATCCATGGCCACCCGGCCGCTTTCCGCCTCATAGATGCGTTTGTCGAGTTCTTCATATTCCTCGACTAGGCGAGCGAAATGCCCATCACTGGATAACAAGGCGCTCAACTGCGCCTTGAACTCGGGAAACTCACGGTGCAAGGGGTGATGTTCCAGCGGCATAACGGCGTCCTCATGGCGGGCCTTGCAGTGAGCCTAGTCCAGTCGCGCGGGCTCTGCCGCGAAGCCTTAACAACCGGACCTCAGGCAGCTTCTGCTATCTTTGCCCAAGCGTCAGGAACCACTAAGAGAACCGGTTATGAGTACAACATCAGGATGTTCGGCTTGCCGTGACGGTCAAGGGCTGGGTTTTCCCATCAGCATGGCCTTTCAGCCCATTATCAACCTGAGTACAGGCACCATATTCGCCCACGAAGCGCTGGTGCGCGGTACAGCCGGTGAATCCGCCGGCAGTCTGCTGAGTAAGCTAAACGCGAATAACCTCTACCCCTTCGACCAGGCCTGCCGGATTACCGCGCTGGAATGGGCGGCCAAGCTGCAGGTGCCGGCCATGGTCTCGATCAACTTTATGCCCAACGCGGTGTACAAACCCGAGACCTGCATCCGCGCCACGCTGGAGGCGGCCAAACGCTTCAACTTTCCGCTGCAGCGGATCATCTTCGAGGTCACCGAACAGGAGCAGGTGCTGGATATCGACCATCTCACCGGCATCCTGCGCGCGTACCGCAAACAGGGCTTTATGACGGCGATTGATGACTTCGGCGCCGGCTATGCCGGCCTCAATCTGCTGGCCGACTTCCAACCCGACCTGATCAAGCTGGACATGCAGTTGATCCGCGATATCGATCAGGACAGCGTGCGGCAGATTCTGGTCGAAGCGACCCTGCAGATGTGTCGCAAACTGAATATTCGGGTAATCGCCGAAGGCATTGAAAGCCTGGGCGAACTGCATGCATTACGCGATATGGGCGTGGAGCTGTTTCAGGGTTACCTGCTGGCCAAGCCAGGGTTCGAGTCGCTGCCCGAAGTCCACTACCCGGCCTGAGAAGTAGCTGGCAAGCGGCGTGCACTGGATTACACTCAGCGCAACCTCACCTACCAGGGAACGCAGCATGAGCATAATCAGTGAATTCAAAGCCTTTGCGGTCAAAGGCAACGTGGTCGACATGGCCGTGGGCATCATCATCGGCGCGGCCTTCGGCAAGATCGTCTCGTCCTTTGTCGGTGACGTGGTGATGCCACCGCTGGGTGTGCTGATTGGCGGTGTGGACTTCTCCGACCTGGCGATTGTGCTGAAAGCCGCCGAAGGCGATGCCGCCGCAGTCACCCTGGCCTACGGCAAATTTATCCAGACCGTGCTCGACTTCCTGATCGTCGCCTTCGCCATCTTTATGGGCATCAAGGTGCTCAACAAACTCAAGCGCGAAGAAGAAGCCGCCCCGGCTGCACCCGCCGCGCCGACCAAGGAGCAGGAGCTGCTCAGCGAGATCCGCGACCTGCTCAAGGCCCAGCAAGCCAAGGAGTAGCACCCGGCACTAACGCATAAAGGCACCCTCTGGTGCCTTTTGTTTGCCTGCAATAAAGCCCTACCAATAGTTCTCCACCGCCACCTGCCCAGGCCGCCGGGTCAGGCTGAGCTGCAAGTCGCGCTGTTTCAGCAGCGCGCGGGTGTCGTCAATCATCTGCGGGTTACCGCAAATCATCAGCCGCGAGTGTGCCGGGTCCAGGCTCAGATCGGCGGCGCGCTCCAGCTCACCACTCTCCAGCAAGCTAGTGATGCGCCCATGCAGGCAACCGGGGGCCTGCTCGCGGGTGACCAGCGGCAGATAGGTGAAACGATCGGCGTATTCCTGCAAGTGTTCCTGCTGCATCAGGCCATGGATCAGCGGTTGATAGGCCAACTCGCTGGCCGTGCGCGCGCTGTACACCAGCACCACGCGCTGGAAACGCTGCCACACCTCCAAACCCTGCAGGATCGATAGAAACGGCGCGAGCCCCGTCCCGCTGGCCAGCAGCCAGAGGTCACGGCCATCGGCAAAACGATCCAGGGTGAGAAAGCCCAGCGCCTGCTTTTCTACCCGCAGGCTGTCGCCGACCTTTAGCCGACTCAGCTCGGAGGTGAACTCACCGTCTGGCACGACGATGGAGAAGAACTCGAGAAACTCATCATGGGGCGCCGAGGCCATCGAATAAGCGCGCCAGACCACCGAACCATCAGCCTTGGCGACGCCAAGACGGGCAAACTGCCCGGCACGAAAGCGAAAGCCGGCATCGCGACTGCAGCGCAGGCTGAACAGGCTGGGCGACCAGACCTCAATAGAGGTGAGGGTTTGCTGGGTGAACTTGTCGTCACTGACCATGCGAGCACCGGACCTATGCGGATTGCACAGGCCCAGTGTGGCGCAACGCCGGCCATACAAACACCGGTAAAACCTGGGGGTTCTTTACCATTACCCCTTAGAACCCGTGCTTAGCGGCGATTAACCGCCTGTGCGGCACGCAACACATCGGCGCCGATTTCAGCTTCAAAGGTCTTCCACAGCGGGCTCAGCGCAGTGCGCCAGGCGGCACGCTCGTCGGCCGTGAGGGTGACCACTTTGGCGTTGCCGGCAGCAATGATGCGTTCGCGATCGTTGTTGTTCAGCGCTTCGGCGTCCTTGTTCACCGAGAAGGAAACCTCTTCGATGATCGCTTCCAGTTCGGTGCGGGTCTTGTAGGGGATGCTGGTCCAGAACTCCTTGCTGCTGATCAGCATATAGCTCAGCGAACCGTGGTTGAGCTCGCTGATAAACGGCTGCACGGTGTCGACTTTCTGGCTGGCAATGTTCGACCACGGCCCTTCGGTGCCCTGGATGGTGCCGGCCTGCAGCGCCTTGAAGGCCTCGGCAAACGGCATCTTCACGGCCTTGGCGCCAAGCTGACTGAACTGCGCTTCGAGCACCGACGAGGGCTGGATACGGAAGGCCAGGTCCTTGGCATCCGCAGGCTTGCGCAGCTCACGGTTGGCGGTCAGCTGCTTCATACCGTTATTCCAGTAGGCCAGGCCGTAGATACCGTGGTTGGACATGGAGTGCAGCAGCTCACGGCTCTTGTCGCGTTTCTGGAAGCGCTTGACCGCCTCCAGGTCGTCGAACAGGAACGGCAGGTCAAACACCTGCAATTGCTTGGTGTAGGCCTCGAACTTGGACAGCGAAGGCGCCAGCATCTGCACCTTGCCCTCGCGCAGCGCGTTGATCTCCTCGCCATCACCGAACAGTGTTGAGTTCGGGTAGACCTCAACCACAATCTGGCCAGCCAGGCGCTCTTCCACCAGTTTCTTGAACAGCAGCGCACCCTTGCCCTTGGGGGTGTCCTCGGCCACTACGTGGGAGAACTTGATAACGATGGGCGCCTTGCCTTCTGCCTGGGCCGGGCTTGCCGCAACCAGCAACGCAGTGAAGGTTAAAGACAACAGGGACTTGACCATGAACATACCTTTTTGCAAATAGAACGCCGTGAAGCCTGCATAAGCAGGCCTCATTGAGTGGGGGTGTGGGCTATGGATGATTCGGCGGACGCGGCAGAGCAGCGGCGCAGTCCTGATCATCAGGCGCTACCAGATCGCAGCCGGGCGTGACGCTCGGGGCCTGGTTATTATTTGAATGCTGACCTTGCTGACTCATGCTTGCTGACTCATGGGTATCAAGCACGACTGAGCAGATCTGCAAGGGGGCGGCATTCTTCGGTAAAGCCGCGTGCGGCACAACCGTGATTTGCTGAACCAGCTCTCAGTTCCGAGACTTTTCCGCCACTTGCACCGACAATGGCGACCAACTGCACTTTCTATCGCGCCCTTGCGGGCTGTTACCCGAGTTTCCCATGCCTGTATTCAGCACCCCATTCGCCCAGCTCGATCTGCTTCGCCAACCCGACCAGCCCCACGAGCCGCTGCAGGCGTTCGATGCTGCAGACGAATACCTGCTCAACCATCTGCATGAACACGGGCTGACGAGCAGCGCACAGGTATTGGTGCTGAACGACAGCTTCGGCGCACTGGCGGCGAGCCTGGCTGGACAGGCGCAGGTGACCAGCAGCGGCGACTCCCACCTCGGCCATCTGGGTTTGCAGGTCAACCTGCTGCGCAACCAGCTGCCGGCAGATGCCGTGACGTTTGTGCCGGCCAGCGCAGTCGCCCAAGGGCCGTTTGATGTGGTGCTGATTCGCGTACCGAAAACCCTGGCACTGCTGGAAGAACAGCTGATCCGTCTGCACGGCCAGCTTGCCCCCGGCGCGCAGGTGATTGCCGCGGCCATGGTCAAACACCTGCCGCGCGCCGCCGGTGATCTGCTGGCGAAATATATCGGCCCGGTGCAGGCCTCGCTGGCGGTGAGAAAAGCTCGCCTGCTGTTTGCCACACCCGAGACCAAAACCGCGCCTGTATCGCCCTACCCGACGCGCTATCGCCTGGAAAAACCGGCCATCGAGCTGCTTAACCACGCCAACGTGTTCTGCCGCGAAGACCTGGATATCGGCACCCGCGCCTTCCTGCCGCACCTGCCCAAACACCTCCGCCGCGTACGCGTAGCGGACCTTGGTTGCGGCAACGGCGTGCTCGGCATTGCCTATGCCCTGGGCAGCCCGCTGGCCGAACTGACGCTGGTGGATGAGTCGTATATGGCGGTGCAATCAGCGCAAGAGAACTGGCGCGCGGCGCTGGGCGAACGCCCGGTCGAAATCCGCGCCGGCGATGGCCTGGCCGAGCAGGCAGAGGATTCACTGGACCTGGTGCTGTGCAACCCGCCGTTCCACCAGCAACAGGTGGTCGGCGACTTTCTCGCCTGGCGCATGTTCCAGCAAGCCCGCGCGGCGCTGGTGACCGGCGGCGAACTGTGGATCGTCGGCAACCGCCACCTGGGCTACCACGCCAAGCTGAAACGGCTGTTCCGTGGCGTAGAACAGGTCGCGGCGACGCCGAAATTTGTGGTGCTTAAAGCAATCAAATAAGGTTCATCGCGCTTTCCCGGGGAAGGCGGCCTTGATTTTCAGGAAGAAGTAGTCCGAGTCCCTGAAGCCATAGGCCATACGCTTGATCACCTTGATGCGGTTGTTCACCCCTTCCAGCAGGCTGGTATGCATGCGGAAGC
>NZ_JAUXXP010000068.1 GCF_030684895.1 Pseudomonas sp.
GGACTGCGCTGCGCTTGTTCGGGCTACGGCTGATACAGCAAAAGCTTGCGGACAAGTCTGCTCCCACATTGATAAGCAGTTGGCCTGCAGACAATAAAAAGCCGCAGCTGACTGCGGCTTTTTGTTGTGTAGCATCTGCTGCCTAGCGCTCGCGCAACGCCTCGCTGCGCGCACGAAGAATTGGTTTGAGCAGGTAGCTGAGCACGCTCTTCTTGCCGGTGATGATGTCCACCGAAGCGACCATGCCGGGAATAATCAGCAGCGGGTTTTCCTCGGTGCCCAGGTGGCTCTTGTTGGTGCGCAGCTTGATCACATAAAAGCTGTTGCCGTCATCGTCGGTCACGGTGTCGGCACCGATCTGCTCCAGCTCGGCTTTGAGCCCGCCGTAGATGGTGTAGTCATAGGCGGTGAATTTGACCATCGCCTCCTGCCCCGGATGCAGGAAGGCAATGTCCTGCGGGCGAATGCGCGCTTCGACCAGCAGGTTTTCCCCCAGCGGTACGATCTCCACCAGGTCGCTGCCCGGCTGAATCACCCCACCGATGGTGTTAACCAACAGCTGCTTGACGATGCCGCGTACCGGCGAGATCACCAGGGTGCGGTTGACCCGATCTTCCAGCGCCTTGCCGGTTGACTGGATCTTGCTCAGATCGGTGCGTGCCTCGTTGAGCTGAGCCAGCGCCTCGCTGCGAAAACGCCCACGGGTTTCATCGATCTTGCGCTCGACTTCCTTGATCGCCGCTTCGGCCCGCGGCATCGCCAGGGTGGTGGCTTCCAGCTGGCCGCGCGCTTCCACTTCAGCGCGCTTGAGGCGCAGTACCTCTACCTGGGAGATCGCGCCCTGTGCCACCAGCGGCTCGGACATTTGTACTTCCTGGCGCAGCAAGCTCAGGCTGTTGCGAAACTGCCCCTGTTTGGAGGCAAACTCGCGCAGCTCCTGTTGGCGCTGGATCAACTGCTCTTCCAGGCCCGCCACTTCATCGAGCAATTGCTGCTTGCGGCTGTTGAACAGTTGGATTTCGTTATCCGCCTGGCCGCCAGCCTTCTCGCGCACCTCATCAGTCACCACCAGCTCGCGGTTTTGCACTTCGGCGCTGAGACGCTCGACACGCAGCAACAAGGCCAGGCGATCAGCCTCGGTTTCACCGACGTTGGAGGCAAAGCGGGTGTCATCCAGGCGCAACAGCGGGTCGCCAACCTCGACAATCTGCCCCTCACGAACAAACAGTTCGGCGACGATGCCGCCTTCCAGGTTCTGGATTTTCTGCAGCCGCGAGGACGGAATCGCCTTGCCATCGCCCCGGGTCACTTCATCGACCACGGCGAAATTAGCCCACAGCAGGCAGAACACTACAAAGGCAATCAAGCCCCAGATGGTCAGACGCACCACCCGTGGCGCATCCTCGATCAACGCTTTGTTGACCTCCGGTAGCGGCTCATCGCCCAGCTCATCGTGGCTACCGAAATAAGCGGCAACGGCCTGACGCAGGCTCCTTTTCTCGGGCGCTTTAACTGACACTGATCTGCCCCTTCTTCAGCGCTTCCATCACGCTACCTTTCGGCCCGTCGGCGATGATCTGCCCACGGTCGACGATGATCAGCCGATCCACCAGGCTGAGCATCGAAGCACGGTGGGTGACCAGCAACAGGGTCTTGCTGCCGATCACCGCAGACAAGCGCTGCTTGAGGCGTTCTTCACCGGTGTTGTCCATGGCGCTGGTCGGTTCATCGAGCAGCAGAATCGGCGGATCGAGCAACAGCGCACGCGCCAGGGCAACGTTCTGCCGCTGACCGCCGGAGAGGTTCTGCCCGCGCTCGCCAACCTGCAGTTCATAGCCTTTCGGATGCAGTCGAGCGAACTCGTGCACGCCAGCCAGTTCGGCAGCCTGCAACACCAGCTCGTCTTCGACATAGCGCGCGCCGGACACCAGGTTGTCGCGCAGGGTGCCGCTGAACAGCTGAATATCCTGCGGCACATAGCCGATGTTGTGCCGCAGATCGCTGACATCCAGCTGGCGTACATCAATGCCATCGACCAGCAGGCTGCCGCCATCGGGCTGATACAGGCCGACAATCAACTTGGCCAGCGAGCTTTTGCCAGAACCACTGCGGCCAATGATGCCGATCTTCTCGCCGGGACGAACCACCAGGTTGATGCCCAGCAGAGCGGCCTGTTGCTGATCCGGGTAATGGAATTCCAGCTGACGGAACTCGATCGCGCCCTGCAGCGACTGGCGCTTGAGCGGGCGCTCGTCGGCGTGGCGCTCCTGCGGCAGCTCCATCATCTGGTTGACCGATTCAAGCGTCACCCGCGCCTGTTGATAGCGCGTAAGCAGCCCGGAAATCTGCGTCAACGGCCCCAGCGCGCGGCTGCTGAGCATGTAGCAGGCAATCAGCCCGCCCATGCTCAAATTACCGTCAATGATCTGGTACACCCCAAGCACGATCACCACCACACCTGCCAGTTGCTGCAACAGCATGGTGGCGTTCATCGCCAGGCTGGAGAGCATGCGTGCGCGCAGCTCCAGACGGCTGAGGGTGCCGATGGTCTGTTCCCACAGATACTGGCGCTCGCTCTCGGCGTTATTGACCTTGACCGCATCCAGCCCGGCCAGGCTCTCGATCAGGCTCGACTGGCGCTCACCGGCCAGGGCCATGGTGCGCTGCATGGTCTCGGCCAGCGGACGCTGCAAGGTCCAGCCAATCAAGGCCACCAACGGGAAGGCGAGCACCGGAATCCACACCAGATGGCCGCCAATCATGGCGATCACCGCGAGAATCAGCAGGGTAAACGGCAGGTCAATGACGCTGGCCAACGTTAGCGAGGCGAGGAAATCGCGCAGGCTCTGAAACTCGTGAATGTTCTGCGCAAAGCTGCCGACCCGCGCCGGACGGAACTTCATGGCCATGCCGACGATGCGCTCGAACAGCGTGGCGGAGATGATCAGGTCGGTCTTCTTGCCTGCCAGATCCAGGCACAGGCCGCGCAAGGTCTTCAGCAGCAGATCGAAGAAGAACACCCCGGTGATGCCAATTGCCAACACCCACAGAGTGGCTTCGGCTTGGTTGGGCACCACACGGTCGTACACGTTCATTACGAACAGCGGCGTGGCCAGACCAATCAGATTGATCAGAAAACTTGCCGCGATGGCATCGATATACAGCCAGCGCGAACGCTTGAGGGTGTCGCGAAACCAGGACGTGGCGCGCGGGATCAGCTCGCCACGGTTGAAATCAAACTTGTGCTGCGGCTGGGCAAAGAACACTCGACCGCTGTAATCCTCGGCCAGCGCCTCGGCATTGACGCGCACCTCGCCGCCCTCGCTTTCGCTGGGCATGATGCGTGCCCGGCCCTGGTCATCCCAGCCCAGCAAAATGGCGCAGCGACCATCGTGCAGCAGCAGCAAGGCCGGCATGGCCAGGGCCGGAATCTTCTCCAAGCCACGGCGCAACCAGCGCCCCTGTAAACCCGCACGCGCCGCCGCGCGCGGCAGCAACTCGGCACTTAAGCGCTGCTCCGGCAGCGGCAAGCCTGCGGTGAGCATCGCGCGGCTGACAGATTTCTGGTGCAGGCCGCACAGCGACAACAGGCTGTCGAGCAGAGGGTCATCGTAGCGATCACGCGGATCGCTACGGGTTTGCATCGGGCTTGGGTCTACTGCCACTGGGTTTTACTCATCAACGACTGGGCTCAGTTCAGACCCGGCAAGTTGGCCTGGGCCTTGATCTCGTCCAGTGGTGCGGCGGCCATCGGCGCGACTACACCCTGGCTCTTGAGCAGGGAGCCCATGGTGGCCTTGATCCGGTATTGAGTAAACAGCTCGGTGAAACGCACTTCCTCAAGACGGCGCGCGGCGGTGAACAGCTCGTTTTCACTGTCGAGCAAATCCAGCAGGGTGCGGTCACCCAGGCTGAACTGCTTCTGGTAGGACTCGCGCACCCGGCTGCTGTAGTCAACGTACTGCTGGGCAATTGGCAACTGCTGGCGGGCATTTTCCAAGGCATTCCAGGCCAAGCCGAGGTCTTCATTTAATACGCGCAGAGCGTTGTTGCGGATGTCCATCGCCTGGTTGGTCTGATAAGCCTTGGACTGCAGGTCGGCCTTGTTGCTGCCACCGGCAAACAGGTTGTAACGCATGTTCAACATCGCACGCCATTCATTGCTATGGCCGCTTACACCATCGATATTATTATCCATGCCACGCGACAGCTCGGCATCCAGGCGCGGGTAGAAACTCGACTTGGCCGCCTCATATTGCTGCTCGCTGGCCTGTACATCGGCCTCGGCTGAACTCAGGTACGGGTTGTTAGCGAGCATTTCCTGGCGCGCCGCCTGCAGGCTTTCCGGCAGGTGACCAGCCAAACCAGACGGCGGGCTCAGCTCGCTGGCATCACGGCCAACCACGCTGAAATAGTTGACCCGCGCATCCGCCAGGTTGGTCTGCTCAGTGATCAGATTGTTGCGCGCCTGGGCCAGACGCGCCTCGGCCTGATCAAGGTCGGCAGTGCGCCCTACGCCGCTCTGGCTACGCAGGGTGATCTGATCATAAATACGTTCGTGACTGGCCAGGTTGCTCTCGGCCAGACGCACCAGTTCCTGGCGGGTCAGCACATCCAGATAAACCTGCGCCACTGTCAGCGCGGTGCGCTCGGAAGTACCCAGCAATTCATAGGCACGGGCATTTACCGTAGCGCGCTGGCGACCGACTTCACTGCTGGTGGCAAAACCATCAAAAATCATCTGCTGCAAGCGCAGGCTCGACTCACCGCGATTCAGCGTCTCGGTGTTATGGCTCGTCCCACGAGTGCCTGGACTATCGGTGTTTTCACGACCATAGCCGGCCAACAGGTCAACCCGCGGCAGGTAACCACCCTTGGCGGCCTTCATCTGCTCTTCAACCGACAAGCGCGCATTAATCCCCGCCTGAATCTCCGGATGCACCTCAAGGGCGCTTTGCATGGCTTGATTGAGTGTCTGGCCATGGGCAGCCATCGATACCGCAAGAGCAAGAGGGAACAGGGCAAGAAAACGCATTAAATGAAATTCCTTTCAGGCTGGGCGAGTGACTTGGAACAACGAAGGGGCAACGCGCTTGACGCAAAGTGGCGCAGGATACATAAACAGCCGACAGAGCGTGACACGCATCACACTAGAGACAAACCAATATCAAAGTGACATCAGCGCGCGCATTGTTTATTATCGCGTGCAGCAGGTCAATAGTTTGGCATATCAGTAATTCCATATTGGAATAAGCCAAATTTATGACGACGGGATTTTGTCAGATCCTAAGCCTTTAAATCAAAACATTGCTTCACTGTATTTAACGATTTTACCGCGCCCACCTCGGAGCCCGCTCTATGACCACTATCGTCGCCATCGTAAAAAGTCTTGTTGGCCAAGTATTTGCCGTTTCTCTCGACGGACTGAAGCGGCAGATCTTCGAGGGCGAACGCCTGCTCATGGGCGAACAGGTACTGACTGGCCTGGGTGGTGAAGTGACCCTGCAACTGGCTAATGGCGAGCTGGTCAACCTCGCACAGAACAGCAACTGGCAAGCTCCCGCCAGCGATGCACAAGCTGACGATAATAAAGCTGAGCCCAATCCTGGCCTGGAGCAAACCCTGGCTGCCGGCTTCGACCCCACTGTCGACCTCGAAGCCCCAGCGGCTGGTCCAGGTGCTGGTGGCGGTACGGGCGGCGCAGCAGGTGGCGGGCATAGCTTTGTACTGCTGGGGGAGACGGGGCAGCAACTGGAAGCAAGCATTGGCTTTGAAACATCCAATTTGGGCCTGAACGGCACAGCCCAGGACGAGCTGTTCGCCACTGGTGAACAGGCAGCCCAGACAACGGCAGCCAATGCCGCCCTGGACACCACCGCCCCTGGCGCACCAAGCGTGGTATTGGCCAACGATAGCGGTGCCAGCACCACTGACCTGATCACTAATAATGGCTCACTGATAATTGGCGGCATTGAGCCCGGCGCTCTGGTCGAGTACAGCACCGACGGTGGAACGACCTGGAACACTGTATTCACACCCAATGAAGGCAGTAACACTGTCTTAGTTCGTCAAACAGATCCATCTGGCAATACATCACCCTCTACGTCGTTGACCTTTACCCTCGACACCCAAGTCGCTGCACCTACCCTCGCACTCACCACCGACAGCGGTGTGGCCGGCGATCTGATCAGCAACGATGGCACCTACAGCGTCAGCGGCACCGAAGCCGGCGCCCTGGTCGAGTACAGCACCGACGGCACCACCTGGAGCACCACCGCACCAGTGGCCGTGGAAGGCAGCAACACCATTCAAGTGCGTCAGACCGACACCGCAGGCAACACCTCACTGCCGTCCAGCCTGACCTTTACCCTCGACACTCAGGTCGCTGCACCTACCCTCGCCCTCACCACCGACAGCGGTGTGGCCGGCGATCTGATCAGCAACGATGGCACCTACAGCGTCAGCGGCACCGAAGCCGGCGCCCTGGTCGAGTACAGCACCGACGGCACCACCTGGAGCACCACCGCAC
>NZ_JAUXXP010000082.1 GCF_030684895.1 Pseudomonas sp.
ACGACTGCATGGATGCAGGAGGTAGAGCGACGCAGCAAGCCAAAGCCGAGGTCGCTTTGCCGGCGCCCGATAACCGCCCACTGCACTTGCCATCGACCTTCGGCTGCTGTGCCCGACGCGAGCGGGTGCGGTATACTGCCGCGCCTTTTTGGGCGGCTCTGAAGATATCGTCAAGGTGATTTCCAGAGCTGCCCTTCCGCCGTTGCGCCGGGTCGTTGTCCGGCGCTTCCTTGTTGATGTTCCCTGATAGAGGAGCGCCCCAATGACCGTGATCAAGCAGGACGACCTGATTCAGAGCGTCGCCGACGCACTGCAGTTCATCTCCTATTACCACCCCGTCGACTTCATCCAGGCGATGCACGAGGCCTACCTAAAGGAAGAGTCGCCGGCCGCCAAGGACTCCATGGCGCAGATTCTGATCAACTCGCGCATGTGCGCCACCGGTCATCGGCCGATCTGCCAGGACACCGGCATCGTCACCGTATTTATCCGCGTCGGCATGGGCGTACGCTGGACCGGCGCCACCATGAGCGTTGACGACATGATCAACGAAGGCGTGCGCCGCGCTTACAACCTGCCGGAAAACGTCCTGCGTGCTTCGATCCTCGCCGACCCAGCTGGCGCGCGGAAGAACACCAAGGACAACACCCCGGCCGTGATCCACTACTCCATCGTCCCCGGCGACAAGGTGGAAGTGGATGTCGCAGCCAAAGGCGGCGGCTCCGAGAACAAATCGAAGATGGCCATGCTCAACCCGTCCGACTCCATCGTCGACTGGGTACTCAAGACCGTCCCGGAAATGGGCGCCGGCTGGTGCCCACCGGGCATGCTCGGCATCGGCATCGGCGGCACCGCCGAGAAAGCCGCAGTCATGGCCAAGGAAGTGCTGATGGAGCACATCGACATCCATGAGCTGAAAGCCCGCGGCCCGCAGAACAAGATCGAAGAGATGCGTCTGGAGCTGTTCGACAAGGTCAACCAGCTGGGCATCGGCGCCCAGGGCCTGGGCGGCCTGACCACCGTGCTCGACGTGAAGATCATGGACTACCCGACCCACGCCGCATCCTTGCCGGTGTGCATGATCCCCAACTGCGCCGCCACCCGTCACGCCCACTTCGTGCTCGACGGCACTGGCCCGGCCGAACTGGAAGCACCGGACCTGTCCGCCTACCCGGAAATCGTCTGGGAAGCCGGCCCAAGCGCACGTCGTGTCGATCTCGACACCCTGACCCCGGAAGACGTACAGAGCTGGAAACCAGGCGAAACCGTGCTGCTCAACGGCAAGATGCTCACCGGCCGCGACGCAGCGCACAAGCGCATGGTCGACATGCTGAACAAGGGTGAAGAGCTGCCGGTTGATCTCAAAGGCCGCTTTATCTATTACGTTGGCCCGGTCGACCCGGTGCGCGAAGAAGTCGTCGGCCCAGCCGGCCCGACCACCGCCACGCGGATGGACAAGTTCACCCGGCAGATCCTCGAAAGCACTGGCTTGCTGGGCATGATCGGTAAATCCGAGCGCGGCCCGATTGCCATCGAAGCGATCAAGGACAACAAGGCCGTGTACCTGATGGCCGTTGGCGGCGCTGCTTATCTGGTCGCCCAGGCGATCAAGAAGTCGCGCGTGGTGGCCTTCGCCGAACTGGGTATGGAAGCCATCTACGAGTTCGACGTGAAAGACATGCCCGTCACCGTAGCAGTCGACACCAAGGGCGAGTCGGTGCATATCACCGGTCCAGCGATCTGGAACAAGAAGATCCACGACAGCCTGGCGGTCGAGATCAAGTAAGCCCTGCGGCAACCCCAACAAACCCGGCCTCGTGCCGGGTTTGTTGTTTTAGCCGCCTTACCTGCGCCGCAACGCCTGCGCCATGGTCTGATCAACGTGCCGGCGCCACTCGCGGTCGCGCCAGTCGTCGTCATGCCACTCGCGCTCAAGCGCGCTTTGCTGGGTGGCCTGACATTGGCGAAAACCATCGTCCCAGCCTTGCGCATACAGCGGCATGGCCAGGTAGCGAGGAACGTCCTTGCGAAAGCCATCCAAGCCCCCCGCAGTCTGCCGACCACTGCTACAGCCCGCCTCGAAACCATCAATAAACGCCGGTGGATAGCCTTCGGCCTGCATCAGCTCGCGGGTACTTTGGCAGCCACCGAGCAGCAATACGCTGACGATAGCGGCGCTGCGCAGCCACCTGTCAGGGCGAACCCTGCGTGGACAACCTGTTGCGGGGTAAGAGACTGTCATTTCAACCGTTGCGCCCCTCTGCGAACCAAGCTTTAACCATGCACAAGTCCCATGGACTGGTGTTGCACGCCCCACTGCTGAGCGCTGTTTGCAGGCGAGCGATATCAACTTGAGCCAGGTAGCGTTCGGCATCGCCCATACGCTGCTCGCCGCCAAAACCGCCACCACGCATTTCCGCCAGGGCTTGCTGCTTGCTCCAGCCCTGATAGACCACGCGGTACAGCGCGGCGATCAGCCCTGTGCGGTTCTGCCCATGCTTGCAGTGAATCAATACCGGGCCACGGGCCTGAGCCTGGCGGATGTTGCGTAGCGCCTCCAGCACATCGCTGTCGTCGATCCTATCGGTGCGTAAAGGCAGGTGAACCTGGCGTATCTGTGGGTCGTGCAGCCAGGCTGCATCAGTGCGCTGGTAGAAATTGATCACCGTAGCAACCCCCAACGCCTTGATCAGTGGCTGCGCCGCAGCGGTGGGCAGGGCACTGCGGTACAGATCAGGCTGCATGCGATACAGATTCAGGCCTTGGTCTAACGGTTGGGCCCAGGCCTGTGGACGTGCAGTGGAATTAACCCCCGGCCCGGTCTGTACCGCACTCCAGGCCATGCTGATAGGCAATACCAGCAGCGCGACCGCCAGCACCAGCAGCGCCAAGCCCATACGCGCAACCAGCAGTAAGCTACGCATCAGCCGCCCCTCCAAGTAACTCAGCCTCGAGCGGCCTGACGGGCTGCGGCGCGGGCATACGGTAGAGCAGCCCGCGATAACAGAGCAGGCAGATCAGCCAGTCGAACAGTAAGGTCCACAGGTTGTGCGAAAGAAAGTGCGCGCCCTGCATCATCCGTCCGAGGGACAACACCGCGCCCAGCCCCAAGGCCAACACCAGCGCCAGGCGTGCCGCGCGAGGGCGGCGATCACGCAAGGCAAAGAACAGCGCCAGCAGCGAGAAGCCTGATGACGCATGACCACCCGGCCAGCAACGGCCAGGGTTTTCAGTGGGTGCACGGGGGCTCAACAGCGGCGTGAAGGTTTCGCTGCCGCCAAACTCGCTGAGGCTCCAGGGGCAATGCACGGCGGTCAGGCTTTTCAACGGCGTAACGATGCTGGTCGACAGGCCCAGGGCCAGCACCACAAAGCCCAGCGGCCGGCGCCAGGCATGCCAACGCCGGAACAACAGGCTCGAGCCGAAGCCAAGGATGGCCAGCACGCCAAACAGGATCACCGCCTGCTTGGCGCGATCATGCAGGATGTCCTCCAGCCAGAAACTCTGCCGGCCGATAAACCCCTGGCCCGGCTCATAGAACAGGTGCGCCAGGGCGAAATCCAGCCCACTGGGGTCAAACATCAGCAGCAAAGCCATCAGGGCCAGCGGTATGCCCAGCCCGAGGCGGAAATCAAAAAAACGTGAGACCGGCGGTGTGATAACCGTCATAACAAGGCTCCAATAAGGCACCGCCACGCAGTGCCTGGACAGGGTTGGAAATTAACGCTTGCTCACACGCTCATCCCCTGGCGCAGCATCCGGGCGCCAGGCAATCAGCTGTTTCTTGAAGGCATGGCTGGCGCCCTGGTAATAGGCGATATCGCGGCGCAGCAGGGCATCGCCGGTATCGACCGCTGACTCATGGCTCAGGCCCAGGGCATCGTCATGGCGGCGCATGTTCTGGCGTGGGCTGAGAATCGCCAAACTGTCACCGTCGAACAGCCCAAGGTGCTGATAGTTGCCTACCAGCGCGCGACCAGGCGCACGGTCTTCGCGCAGCAGATTGCGGCCGAAGAACGTTGACACATAGTCGATATTGAGCAGGCCCAGCAGCGTCGGCGCGAGGTCGATCTGGCTGGCCACATCCCTGAACTCACCAGGCTGGATATGCGCCGGGGCATAGATGAACAGCGGGATGTGGTAGTTGGCCACCGGCAGGTCTTCCTTACCGGCGCTGCCTGCGGTGTGGTCAGCAACGAAGACAAACAGCGTGTCCTTGAACCAGGGTTTGCTGCGCGCCTGAGCGAGGAACTGGCCAATCGCATGGTCGGTGTACTTCACCGCGCCTTCGCGGCCGTCACCGGAAGGGATATCAACACGCCCTTCGGGATAGGTATAGGGCCGATGGTTGGAGGTGGTCATCAGTTGCAGGAAGAACGGCGTACCGGCGGCATGGTCGGCATCGGCGACTTTCAGGGTCTGGTTATAGATGTCTTCATCGGACATACCCCAGGCGTTCTGAAACTGCATCTCGGCTTCAGGCACGCTGCTCTGATCGACGATGCGGTAACCATTACCGCCAAAAAAGGCATTCATATTGTCGAAATAGCCACGACCGCCGTAGATAAACACGCTGTCATAACCCTGCGCGCTGAACTGCTGGCCCAGGCTCGCGTAACCGGACTCACGGCCGATGCGCTTGACGATGGAGCGCCCAGGGGTCGGCGGCATAGACAGAGTGATGGCCTCCAGGCCACGGTCGGTGCGCGTACCGGTGGCGTAGAAGTTGCTGAACGCCAGGCTCTGCGGGCGTAGCTGATCCAGGTTAGGGGTCAGGCCACGGTTATCGCCGAAACTGCCCAAGTACTTGGCGCTCAGGCTCTCGATGGTCACCAGCACCACATTCAAACGTTTGGGCTGGCCGGGGTTGTCAATGCGCCGGCGAATATCCAGCGGGTCGCTGCCAATAAACTGCGCATTCGGCTCACTGAGCTCCTGGCGCAGCAGGCTGGCCACCTCGGCGTCAGGCAAGGTGGCGAAGAACTGCCGGTAGTCCAGCTCGTTATTGCGAAAGGCGGCAAAGAACTGAAACGGGCCATTGCTCGCCAGCTCACGCTGGTAGGCGTTGCCATCCGTGCCACGCGGTGCATCCTGGCCCACCAGGGCACTGCTCAAACCGGCCAGCAGCAATACCCCCGGCACACTCAGCAGTGCCACTGCCGGCCGCAAGCGTGGTGCATCAAGTGCCGCCAGCAGCGCTTTGCGCAACAGCGCAGTGCTGACAATGGCGACTATCGCCAACCCTGCCAGCAACGGGTAGATCGGGTAGGACTCCAGAATGTTGTCGATGACTTCTTTGGAGTACACCAGATAATCCACGGCGATAAAGTTGAAGCGCACGCCGAATTCATCCCAGAACAGCCACTCGGCCACGGCCGTGAACAGCATGACAAACAGGCTGACTGCAACCACGCCAAGCAACAGCTGCTTATGCCAGTGCTGTTGCCAGAGGCGGCGCGGACACAACAACAGATACACCGCCATGGGCAGCAGGGCGTAGAGCAGAAAACTCAGGTCATACACCAGGCCCACCCCATACACGCCAAGCAGTTGCAGTGCACTGACATTGGCATCACCCAGGTGGCTGAGCAGCAGCACGCTGCGGGTCAGAAAAAACACCGCCAGCCAGCTCAGGGCGATGATCGACAGGTAACGAAGTTGCGCGTAATGGAGCTGAGGCATCGTATGATCCTGCTTGGATGAACGTGCCACAGTGTGCGATTGCATCTGTGAGGCGCTTGTCAACGCGATGTGAAAAAAACGTCAAATCCAGAGGAAAGATCAGCCCATGCGTATTCTGGTCATCGAAGACAACCGCGACATCCTGGCCAATGTGCTCGACTACCTGCAGCTCAAGGGCTTTACCGTCGATTGCGCCCAGGATGGCTTGAGCGGTCTGCACCTGGCCAGCAGCGGCCATTACGACCTGATCGTGCTGGACATCATGCTGCCGGGCATTGACGGCTATCAGGTCTGTAGACGCCTACGCGAGGATGGCCGCAATGAGGTGCCGATACTCATGCTGACCGCCCGCGATGCTCTGGATGATCGCCTGCAAGGCCTGCAGGTCGGCGCCGACGATTACCTGATCAAACCCTTTGCCCTCTCCGAACTGGTCGCGCGTATCCAGGCCATCCTGCGGCGCAGTCAGGGCAGCCGTACGCGCCAGCTACACGTAGCCGACCTGCGCTATGACCTCGACACCCTAGATGTCAGCCGCGCCGGCCAAGCGCTCAAGCTCAACCCCATCGGCCTCAAGCTGTTGGCCGTTTTGATGCAGAAGAGCCCTGCCGTGGTGCGCCGTGAAGCCCTGGAGGAGGCGCTGTGGGGCGATGACTGCCCCGACAGCGACAGCCTGCGCAGCCATATCCACCAGCTACGCCAGGTGCTGGACAAACCCTTCGCCACACCGCTGCTGCATACCCTGCATGGTGTCGGCTATCGCCTCGCGGAGCCTGCCAATGCCGACTAAACAGCCCTTCGCCCGACGCATCCTGATCGCCTTCGTGCTGATGACCGTTCTGGTCAGCGGAGTGTTTTCCCTGAGCATCGTGGCGGTGGTACACCTGATAGAAGAACACCTGGTTTCCGAGGAGCTCAAGCGCGAACTCAGCACCGTGCTGCACGAAGACCTCAAACATGGCGTCAGCCCACGCCTGGACGCCAGTACGCGGTTCTTTGCCTCCAACCTGGCGCAATACGCCATACCTCAGCAGTTCGCCGGTCTGGACGAAGGCTTCAACGAAGTGGTGGAGGGTGACCAGGCGTTCTATGTCTACGTGCAGGAGGTCAACAACCAGACCTACCTGCTGGTGCAGGAGCAACATGAATTCGAGGCCCGCGAACAGGCGCTGTTCAATGTGGTGCTGGCCGGTTTTCTGCTGACCGTGGTGGTCGCCTGGGCGCTGGGGCTGGTGATGGCGCGCAAGGTCATGGCCCCGCTTAGCCGGCTGGCCCACCAGGTACGCCACCGTGACCAGCTGCATGCCCTGGCCCCGCCGCTGGCACCGGACTACCCCGACGACGAGGTCGGCCAACTGGCGGCCGCCTTCGACAGCACCCTGGGCCAGGTGCGTCAGTCATTGGAGCGCGAGCGCATGTTTACCAGTGACGTCAGCCATGAGCTGCGCACCCCGCTGATGGTCATCGCCAGCTCCTGTGAGCTGCTGGCCGAAACCTGCCTGGAGCCTCGACAGCGCGAGCAGATTGCCCGCATCGGCAGAGCCAGCGAGGAGATGCGCGAACTGGTGCAAACCTTCCTGCAATTGGCCCGTGGCAGCGCCAATCAGAGCGCGCCGGTGGCGCAATACAGCCTGGCCTGTGCCGCAACCGAACAGGCCGAGCGCTGGGGCGCGATGATCAGAGACAAAGGCCTCGACTTCCAGTACATCGAGGCAGCAGCCGACAATGGCCTCTACAACCCGACCTTTCTCAGTAGCGTACTGGCCAACCTGTTGCGCAATGCGCTGCACTACACCGAGCACGGCTTTGTACGCCTGATACTGGAGAAAGACGGCTTTCGCGTTGAGGACAGCGGTACAGGCATTCCGGTGGAACAGCACGAGCAGATTTTTCAGCCCTTTGTACGCGGCACCCAGGCCCGCGGTGAAGGGCTGGGGCTGGGGCTGTCGCTGGTCAAACGTATTTGTGCCAAACAGGGCTGGCACATCTCGGTACACAACCCACCGGCTGGCGGCACCTGTTTTACGGTGAAGTTTAACCAGCCCACTGACGAAATTTTCACATCCGTTTGACGCGCAGTTGATGTCCAGCCCTCTAGTGTGGTGAGCGTACCCTCTCAACCGGACGCTCTACCATGCCCCTACTCCCCATCTTCGTTTCTTGCCCCTGCCCGGCCTGCTGCCAACAACGCCATGCACAGCCCACACAGCGAGTGCAGCCAGCATGAACGGCAAACCAATAAATGAGACAACCGACGCCCTCTCGTTTAAAGGTCGCCGCGGGCTGCGGCGCATTCTCGACGCCGGCGGTTATTCGCTAATGGGCTTACAGGCGGCCTATCGCGGCGAGGCGGCGTTCCGCCAGTTGCTGCTACTCAATGTCGTGCTGCTTCCGCTGGCATGCCTGGTCGACGTCACACGCAGTGAGCGCCTGCTACTCATGCTCGTACCGCTGCTATCACTGATCGTCGAGCTGCTTAACTCTGCCATCGAAGCCACCGTAGACCGCATCTCCCTCAGCCTCCACCCACTGTCCAAACAAGCCAAGGACATGGGCAGCGCAGCGCAGTTTATTGCCCTGCTGCTGATCGGCCTGACCTGGGGGCTGATCCTTTTATAAGCGACAACAACCAGACACGAGTGTGGCCAACCAGGCATCGTCAGCCCGCGCAAGTGAACTCCCCACGCCCGCCGGGTGTCAGTGTGCTGTCGGCCCTGCGGGCGGATTGCATGGCCATTTGCCCAGCGGGCAGCTGCATCCCGACCGCCTAACTACTCACGGCCATGCGCCTGGCCGGCATTTATCGCACCCGCCTGAGGGTTTCGTTTAATCGCCATGTGAAGATTGCCCCATGCCCCTATTCCGCCATCGCCCCGCCACCTTTACCACTCTACACAACCTGGCGTTCGCGGCCTGCCTGCTGGCAAGCGCTAGCACCCAAGCCGAAGACAATGCCAGCAACAACCGCTGGGTCAGCGACAGCCTGAATACTTATGTACGCAGTGGCCCAACCGAGGGCTACCGCATCGTCGGCACCCTGGTCTCCGGGCAGAAAGTCACCCTGCTGCAAACCTCCGGCGATTACAGCCAGGTGCGTGGCGACAACGGCAGTGCGGTATGGATTGCCAACCGCGACCTGCAGGACGTTCCCGGCCAGGCCGAGCATCTGCCGCAGCTGGAACAAAAAGTGGCGGATCTGAGCGCCGAGCTAGACGGCATCAACGACACCTGGAAAGCCCGCGTGCAAGGCATGCAGGAAACCCTCGATTCGCGCAAAACCCTGATCGACGAACTGCAAACCGCCCGCTCAACCCTGGACATAGAGTTAAGCCGGGCCAATTCCGAGCTACGCGAGCTGCAAGCGCAATTGGGCGAAGAAAACCAGCACGTGCTGATGCGCTATATGGCCTACGGCGGCGGCATTGCCGGTGGCGGACTGCTTGCTGGGTTAATTCTGCCGACCATGCTGCGGGTAAGGCGGAAGAGGAATGATCAGTGGGTTTGAAGCGTTGAATTCCGCCTGCCCTGGCAGGCGGGCGATCTAATTGTGATCGTCTAAATTAAGGCTGAATCGGCAGACCAATACACTTCTCGAAAACTTGCTCCATGAGCCCGAGGTTGCAGTTGTAAGCAGCAATATTCGCGCAAATCCACTCGTCTTCCTCGATTCCCCACCAACTGATTTCAAACCCAGCGTTCATGATGAGGTGCTCAAAAAGAATCCGCTGCGTGCGGCCATTGCCTTCACGGAAGGGGTGTACCACGTTGAGATCGGAGTAAGCCTCTGCGACTGCACTATCAGATCCGCCCTTTCCCTTCAAACCAATTTGCCGCCTCCATGACCTTGAAGATCTTCTCGGCCTCCCTCTCCATGTATTCCGGCTGGCAAAAGCGTGTGTTTTGCTTCGATATTCCAACTGTCCGCAGTTCCCCAGCCCACTCATATAAATCCGAGAACAGGGTGCGATGAATACTCTGGAGATAAGCCAAGTTGTATGGGGGAAGACTGAAATCGACGTTATCTGCCGCAATGGCAGAAAGCTGACGCTCAACTTCGCTCAGGGTTACATCGTCATGGATATCGAGTTTGTTACGGAGGACAGTAGAACCCGGATAACAGTAGGAGTCTTGGCCGACTCCATATTTGTCAGACATTACGCACTGGGCTTAATAAAAGCTTTCAAGATTTCTTCACGGGAAGGCAGCTTGCGTTCACTGTCTGAGAGGGTCGTTTTGAAGCCTTCTAGACGCAGGCTGGCCAAATAGTTTGATTTGCGCGTCCTGGCCGCATAGGCCTTCTTGGCCTCAAGGCTGATGGTACTCATTGGGTTGAACCTCACATTGCGTTAGCCAGTGGAGTGTAGCTGATCTCCTTAAAGTGGCCTATTCCCCATCCTATTCAGTGACGGCATTGCTCGAAAGCAGCGACCTCGCCTCAATCATCCCGCGTCAGCACTTCCAGCAGCTCAATCTCGAAGATCAGGTTGGAGTGCGGTTTGATATGCGCACCGAACTGGCGTTCGCCATAGCCCAGGTGTGACGGCACAAAGAGTTTGCGCTTGCCGCCGACTTTCATGCCCATCAGGCCCTGGTCCCAGCCCTTGATCACGCGACCGGTGCCGATCACGCACTGGAAGGCTTTGCCGCGAGCATAGGAGGAGTCGAACGTGCTGCCATCTTCGAGGAATCCGTGGTACTGGGTGGTGATCAGCGCACCTTTGACCACTTCCTTGCCGTCACCCAGTTGAATATCTTCGATCACCAATTCGTTGCTCATTACTCACCTCGTCATAGTCGCCAAGCCTACTTGCGGCCGGGCTTGCAGGAAAGTCACTCAGTTGCTGGTTCGAGTACCGCCAACAACTCAGATAGCCGCGCATCCAGTTGCGCCAACTCCGCTGCAGCAATCGGGGCCAGAATCCTCGCCTCGTTGTGCACATGCGCGGTTACCGCGCGATCAATCAGCTCCAGCCCCACCGGCGTTAACTGCACCAGCATGCTGCGCGCATCGCTGGGATTGGCCAAACGGCTGACCCAACCTGATGCCTCGAGCTGCTGCAACTGTCGGGTCATGGTGCCCGAGGTAATCATCAGGGTTGAGAACAGGGTAGTCGGAGCCAGGCAGAAGGGCTCGCCAGCACGCCGCAAGGTGGCCAGCACATCAAACTCCCAGGCGGTCATACCGAATATATTGAACACCTTATCCAGCTCACGTCGCAGTAACGCCGAGCAGCGCCCAAGCCGGCCGATCACCCCCATTGGGCTGACATCCAGATCGGGCCGTTCACGGTGCCACTGCTGAAGAATTGCATCGACCGCATCCATCTGTCGCTGGACTGCCATTGGCTTACCCCTGGAAATTTATCTTGAACTCAAGATAAGTTGCTATTAGCCTCGCATTTTATCTTGAATGCGAGACAAATGCATGGATAGCTCAGCATCGCGTAGCACCTGGCTGGATGTGTTGATCACCGCCATGGCGCCGGCCATATGGGGCTCGACCTATATTGTGACCACTGAAATTCTGCCACCGGATCGGCCATTTACCGCCGCACTGTTACGCGCCCTGCCCGCCGGGTTGCTCCTGGTGCTGTACAGCCGCTGCCTGCCTAAACGTAACGAGTGGCCGCGCTTGCTGGTTCTAGCCGCGCTGAATATTGGTTTCTTCCAGGCGCTGCTGTTTGTCGCCGCGTACCGCTTGCCGGGCGGCTTGGCTGCGGTGGTCGGGGCGATTCAGCCGTTGCTGGTGATGGGGCTGTTGTGGTCGATGGATCAGCAGCGCCCGGCGTCTGTGGCAGTCGCCGCCAGCGTAGTGGGTATCGCCGGAATGGCTGCCCTGCTGCTGGCGCCCGACGCCAGCTGGGACGCGATAGGGATTGCCGCCGCTTTTGTCGGCACCGCCTGTATGGCCAGCGGCACTTACCTGACGCGACGCTGGCGGCCGACTGTGCCGTTGCTGGCCTTTACTGGCTGGCAGTTGCTGATTGGCGGGCTGTTCCTGCTGCCGGTGGCCTGGCTGATCGACCCACCGCTGCCGCAACTTAGCCCGTTACAGTGGCTGGGTTATACCTACCTGTCGCTGTTCGGCGCGCTGTTGGCCTATGTGCTGTGGTTTCGCGGCATCGCTCGCTTGGCGCCGGTGGCGGTGTCTTCCCTGGGCTTGCTTAGCCCGCTGGTGGCGGTGCTGCTGGGCTGGGCATTGCTCGGGCAGAGCATCACCGGCGTAGCGCTGCTGGGCTTGATTGCGGTGCTGGGCAGCATCCTGGCGGTGCAATGGGCCGCAGCGGCGAAACCGGCAGTTGCCGCGCCCCATGTTAAAGTCGCGCCCTGATACGGCCAAGACGACAACTAGCGACCATGCAAACCCCGGCATTTACTGGCGAACTGGAAGACTGGAACACCCTGAACAGCAGCATCGGCTTCCCCGAGCTGTTGATAGGCAACGGCGCGAGCCTCGCGGTATGGCGTAAGTTCGCTTACTTCTCGCTGTTTGACGAGGCGCAGACCACCCGTAATCGCCCGCTCAGCCCAACCGAGCTGAGTGTGTTCCGCGCGCTGGATACCAGCAACTTCGAGCAGGTGCTCAGTGCCCTGAAAAACAGCATTCGGGTTAATGCCGCCCTGACCATCAACTCCTCGTCACCGCGCCATCGCTACTTCGCCATCAAGGAAGCGCTGATCCACGCCGTACGCGCGGTGCACATTCCCTGGAGCCAAATGCAGGCCGCCAGCCTGGCGCGGATCAACAGCGCGCTTAGCCAGTACCAGACGGTGTATTCCGGCAATTACGACCTGCTCAACTACTGGGCGGTGATGCAGGCCCCAGAGGCGTTTGAGGATATGTTCAGGGGTGCGGATTCAACCTTCGCCCCCGGCGACTGCCAGCGCCAGGGCAATGCCACGCGCATGCTCTACCTGCACGGCGGTATGCACCTGGTGAAGAACATCGACGGCAGCACGCGCATTCTCAATTCGTCGGAAAGCACCCTGCTGGCCAGTTTCGCCATCAACCAGCTGGGCGATATTCCGCTGTTCGTCAACGAAGGCAGCAGCGCGGACAAGCTCAAGGCCATCCGCAGTTCCGACTACCTGTCATTCTGCTACAGCCAGCTGGCACAGCCCAAGGACAAGCTGTGCATCTTTGGCCACAGCCTGGCCGCGCAGGACCAGCACCTGATCCTGGCCTTACAGCAAGCCGAACTGAAGACCCTGGCGATCTCGATCTACCCGCACAACCCGCTGTTTATCACGCAGCAGAAGCAGCACTACGCCAGCCTGTTCGCCGAGCTGAATGTCGAGCTGCGTTTCTTCGATGCGCTAAGCCATCCGCTGGGTGACCCGGCACTGCGCATCTCAGCTACAGCTTAAGACTGGATCGCGCGCACCAAGGCGAGCTCAGCCGGCGCACGGCGCTGGCTGAGATAGCGGGTACAACTGACGCGCAGAAAAGACGCGAAGTTCACCACCTCGCCACGGTAGTCCATGACCTCGTCATACAGCTTGGTAATCAGCTGATTGGTGGTCATGCCATCGACTTCGGCGATCTCGCGCAGGATGTCCCAGAACTGGTTTTCCAGGCGCAGGGTGGTGACCACGCCACGGATGCGCAGCGAGCGGGCGCGCGACTCGTAGAGAATCGGATCGGCTTTGACATACAGCTCGCACATGGCGGCTCCTCGACGACAGAGGCCTGCAAGCAGGCCCTCATACATGCGTAGCCCGGATGCAATCCGGGACCCTCACTGCAGGCGCTCCCCGGATTTCATCCGGGCTAAGGGCTTACCCAGATATTTATAGCGTGATCTGCGTACCCAGCAGGCCGAGGAACGCCGCCAGCCAGTTGGGGTGCGCCGGCCAGGCCGGGGCGGTGACCAGATTGCCTTGCACATGGGCCTGGTCCACGGCGATATCGATATAGCGCCCGCCTGCCAGGGTTACTTCCGGGCCGCAGGCCGGATAGGCGCTGCACTCACGACCTTTAAGCACGCCCGCAGCAGCGAGCAATTGCGCGCCATGACAGACCGCCGCAATCGGCTTGCCAGCTTTGTCGAAGGCCTGCACCAGCGCCAGCACCTGAGCGTTGAGGCGCAGGTACTCCGGCGCACGACCACCTGGAATTACCAAGGCGTCGTAGGCGTCGGCCTTGACCTGGGCAAAGTCGAAATTCAGGGCAAAGTTATGCCCCGGCTTTTCGCTGTAAGTCTGCTCGCCTTCAAAATCGTGGATGGCAGTGCGTACGCTTTGCCCGGCGGTCTTGTCTGGGCACACAGCATGCACCTGATGACCGACCATCAGCAGCGCCTGAAACGGCACCATCACTTCGTAGTCTTCGACGTAGTCGCCGACCAGCATGAGAATCTTTTTCGCGGCCATGTGCTTGCTCCCTTTATTGATTGAGAAGCACAGAGTGTTATCCCGATCCGCCCGGTGCGGGTAATAACCCGGTACTACAGGGCAAACGATGGATAGACGGTCAGCGGAAAAATGGGCAAAGCGAGTAGGTTGGGTCGGGCGGCGTTCCGCTGAGGAGCAAAGCGACGAAGCCCAACTAGGCATGCCTCTGCTCGTTGGGCTTCGCTGCGCTCAACACCAACCTACCTGCGCGCGTCACGCATACCAAAGCGGTACGGAAAGGCTGAATTATTCCAGCACCTCCTCATCACGCAGCAGCACATAGGTGCAGCCGCTGTCATCTTCCAGGTAGTCGTGCACGTAAAACATCACCACTTCGCCAAGACCGGGCTGGGCCGCCACGTAGTCACCGATATCCACAGTGAAATGGCTCGTGGAGCCTGGCTTGGCCTCGCACTCGATGCGCGCATTGACGAACAGCTCAGGCGCGCTGTCGCCGAAGTAATCTTCACGTTCTGCCGCATCCCAGTCAGCAGGCGCCTCAAACGGGCCGCAGAACAGCACCTTGGCATCACCCAGATCCACTTCCTCGGCTTCCGGGTCCTGATCATCCGCGCGGTATACCGTGCAGTCCTGCGCTTCAGGGTTTTCCAGGATGGCCAGACGGGCCGCCAGTTGTTGCTCAGTATCCATAGGGGGCATAACTATCTCCGAGCGTTTGGCGTTTAAGGTCAGGGCAAACCAAGCCTGTAGTCACTCCACAGGCAGGCTTTGCAGGCTATGGGCTGGAGTGCTTGCAGTGCAAGCAATGAAATGCCCGCAATCGCCTGCGCAGAATATTTCTCGACTTAATTTAGCGTTAAGACTGCGAGCAGAAACTCACACCCAAGTTCTCAGATGAGGTTCCTTCCATGGAGCTGCCTTGGGTGTATCAAGATACTGCACTTGCACAGATCGGCCGTGAGCAACCGCTCAGTCTCTACCTGGCCAACAGCGAAAGCCCACGCCGGGCAGGCATTGAAGCCTTTATCGGCGAGCGTTTCGCGGCTCAGCATCAGGCGCGTATCCGCCACTTCATGCCCTGCCTATTGAGCCTGGAAGACAACAGCGGTCAACTGCTCGGGGCGGTGGGGTTGCGCAGCGCCGGCGGTGGCCCGCTGTTCCTTGAGCGCTATCTGCAGCAACCGGCAGAGCAGGTGATTGCCACCAAGAAAGTGGCCAATGCACCGCAACGCACGCAACTGGTGGAAGTCGGCAACCTGGCTGCGGGCAGCCCCGGCGCCGCGCGTCTGCTGATTGTGGCGCTGACCGACCTGCTGGTGGCGCTGGGTTACCGCTGGGTGACCTTCACCGGCACCCTGGCCCTGCTCAACAGTTTCCAACGCTTGGGGCTAACACCCGTAGCGCTGGGCCCAGCCAACCCTGACTGCCTGGGCGATGAACAGGCCGACTGGGGCACCTATTACGACAACCAGCCGCAAGTGATGGCCGGTGACATCTATGCCGGGCACCAGCGCCTGTTGCAGCTGGGCGCATACCCACGCCTGGCCCACCAAGCCTTTTATGCCCTGGAGGACATGCCCAATGTGGCCTGCCGCTAAACCGCTTTTCGAGCACCTGGCCGCACTCGGTGACGCCATCGCCTTGCGTGAAGGCAGCCGAAGCCTGAGTTATGCCCAGTTATTGGCCGAGATCGAAGTCCGCAGCCAACACCTGCAACAGCTCGGCGCCCGACGCATTGCCCTGGCTCTGGATAACGGCATTGACTGGGTACTCTGGGACTTGGCCACCCTGCATGCAGGGCTGGTCTGCGTGCCCGTACCGGGCTTTTTCTCCACCAATCAGCAGGTGCATGTACTCGACAGTGCCAGCATCGACTGCCTGATCGGCCCGGAAAATACGCTGTACAGCGCGCTGGGTTTCAGTGCGAGTGCAACAGCGAGCGCAGCAGCCAACGCAGCCGGTGTGCTGCAACGGCCGCGCGCGGTGGTCAGCGAATTACCCGTCGGCACCTGCAAGATCACTTACACCTCTGGCACCACCGGTCAGCCCAAAGGCGTGTGCCTGGATGTGGCGACACAACTTGCCGTGGCCCACAGCCTCGTACAGGCCAGTGCCAGCTGTCAGGTTGAGCGCCACCTCTGCGTACTGCCGCTGGCCACACTGCTGGAGAACATCGCCGGCATTTACGCCCCCCTGCTGGCCGGCGCGCAAATCGAGTTGATGCCTATGGCGCAAGTCGGCCTGCTGGGCGCCAGCCAATTTGACCTGCCGCGCTTTCTGACGGCCCTGGGTCAGGCGCAACCCAACAGCCTGATCCTGCTGCCGCAGCTGCTGCTGGCGCTGGTCAGCGCCGCCGAACGTGGCCTGCCCGTACCGGATTCACTGCGCTTTATTGCCGTCGGCGGCGGCCGCGTGTCCAGCCAACTGCTGCAACGTGCCGATGCCCTGGGCTTGCCGATCTTCGAGGGCTATGGCCTCTCGGAGTGTGCGTCGGTGGTCTGCCTGAACACCCCTGAGCAGCGCCGTATCGGCACCGTTGGCCAACCCTTGCCACACGTGCAGGTTCGTCTCGGCGCTGACCAGGAAGTGCAAGTCAAAGGCCCGCGCCTATTGGGTTATCTGGGCGAACCGGTAACCGATGAAGACTGGCTGGGCACCGGTGACCTCGGCCATTTCGAGGGGCAGTTTCTGGTGCTGCACGGGCGTAAGAAACACCAGTTCATCACCGCCTTTGGCCGCAACGTCAACCCAGAGTGGGTCGAGGCCGAGTTGGTGCAACAACTGCCCATTGCCCAAGCCTGGCTGCACGGCGAAGCCCTGCCCGGCAACGTCGCCGTACTGGTGCCGCGCTTCGAGACGACCAGCGACAGCCAACTGGCCGAAGCTGTGGCTGCCGCCAACCAATCACTGCCTGACTACGCCCGCGTGCACCACTGGCTGCGCGCCGCACACCCTTTCAGCAGCAGCAACGAGCTGGCCACTAGTAATGGCCGGCTGCGCCGTAATGCCCTGTTTACCCACTACCAGAGCGCCATCGAAGAGTTGATGGCCGACCAAACCTGCTATGGAGATGCTTGATGAGCTTCTATGAATCCCTGCTCGAACAAACCAGTGCTGAACGCAACTACCTG
This sequence comes from Pseudomonas sp., assembly GCF_030684895.1. Taxonomy (GTDB): domain Bacteria; phylum Pseudomonadota; class Gammaproteobacteria; order Pseudomonadales; family Pseudomonadaceae; genus Aquipseudomonas. The sequence goes on from NZ_JAUXXP010000082.1 coordinate 17,169, forward strand.
CTCAGCGCCCCGATCATTGCCCAGGCCATGGCCGGCACCGTCAGCCTGAACAGCTACATCGCCTTTCTCACCGAGGCCTACCACCACGTTAAACACACCGTACCCTTGCTGATGGCCTGCGGTTCGCGCCTGCCGGAGCGCCTGGAGTGGCTGCGCGAAGCCATTGCTGAGTACATCGACGAAGAAAAAGGCCACCAGGAATGGGTACTCAATGACATCGCCGCCTGCGGCGCGGACAAGGAAGCCGTACGTAACGGCCTGCCGCATATGTCGACCGAATTGATGGTCAGCTACGTCTACGACCGCATCGCCCGGCATAACCCGGTGAGTTTCTTCGGCATGGTCAATGTGCTGGAAGGCACCAGCATCGCCCTGGCCACACAAGTGGCCGGCGTGATTCAGGACAAACTGCAACTGCCGAACAAGGCCTTCAGCTACCTGAGTTCCCACGGCAGCCTCGACCTGGATCACATCGAATTCTTCAAAAAGCTGATGAACCAGTTAGACAACGATGATGACAAGGCGGCGGTGGTACACACCGCCAAAGTCGTCTATCGCCTGTATGGCGACATATTCCGCAGCCTGCCACTGAGCGCATAGGAGGCTTGATGAAACTCATCGAATGCCGCGCCGTGATTACCGGTGCCAGCGGCGGTATCGGCCAGGCGTTGGTCAGTGCCTTACTGGCCGAGGGGGCACAGTTACTGCTGGTCGGCCGTCAACCAGAGGCGTTGCAGGCGCTGGCACAGACGCAAAGCGGCAAGGTCCAAGTGGTACAGGCCGACATCCGCGAGCGCAGCGGCCGTGAAGCCGTGGTTGCTGCCGCGCAGCGCTTCGGCGGCATCAATACGCTAATCAACGCCGCCGGGGTCAATCACTTCGGCTTGCTCGAGCAGCATGATGAAACGGCCATCGCTGATCTGATCGGCCTTAATGTCACCGCCACGCTGCAACTGACCCACCGCCTGCTGCCCATGCTGCGCCAGCAAGGCCGCGCGCTGGTGGTCAATCTCGGTTCGACATTTGGCTCCATCGGTTACCCCGGTTTTAGCGCGTATTGCGCCAGCAAGTTCGCCCTGCGCGGCTTCTCCGAAGCCCTGCGCCGTGAACTGGCGGACACTCAGGTGAAGGTTCTCTACTTCGCCCCGCGTGCGACGCAAACCAGCATGAACGCCGCCAACGTGGTGGCCATGAATGACGAACTCAATGTCGCCATGGACGACCCGCACAGCGTGGCCCTGCAACTGCTGGCCGCCATCCGCCGCGAGGAAGAGGAACGCTACCTCGGCTGGCCGGAAAAACTCTTCGTACGCCTCAACAGCTTGCTACCCCGTGTGGTCGACCAGGCCCTGCGCAAGCAACTACCGATTATTCAGCGTTTTGCCCGCAGCAAACCCTAAGGAGCCTGTATGAACCCTATCCGTAACGCCGCCTGTGCCCTGCTCTGCTTCGCCAGCCTGCCCGCCTTCGCGTTAAGCGAACAAGGTCAGACGCAACTGCAAAGCCTGCAAGACCGCTGGGCCGAGATCAATTATCAGGTGCCTAAAGAGCAGCGCGAGAAAGCCTTTGCCAGCCTCAGCGAACAAGCGCAAAAAGCCGTTATCGCCGAGCCAGATGCCGCTGAGTTGCATATCTGGAACGGCATCATCCTCAGCACCTACGCGGGCGCCAAAGGTGGCCTGGGCGCACTCGGCTTGGTCAAGGAGGCCAAAGCCAGCCTGGAACAAGGCCTGGCCTTGGACCCCAAAGCGCTGTCCGGCTCGGCTTACACCAGCCTCGGCAGCCTGTATTACCAAGTGCCCGGCTGGCCAATCGGCTTTGGCGATGATGCAAAAGCCGAAGCCATGCTCAAGCAGGCTCTGGCCATCAACCCGGATGGCATCGACCCCAACTACTTCTATGCCGACTACCTGGCCCGCGCCAAGCGCTATGCCGAAGCCAAAGTGGCATTGGAAAAAGCCCTGCAAGCACCTGCACGCCCTAATCGCCTGTCCGCCGATGCCGGCCGCAAACAGGATATTCAGGCGCTGCTCAGCAAGGTCAACGCCGAGCTCAAGTAATACGCCGCTAAACCCCACCTGATCGGTCCCTTGTGGAGCCGATCAGGTGTTTAAAACAGCCTCGACTTCCTCGCCTAGGCTTTGCAAGGGTCTGTTAGTCTCAGCACGTACGTTTGAATCAAAAACAGGAAGTGGCTGCATGCGTATTCTGCTGGTCGAAGATGACAAAGCCCTTGGCGAAGGGATTCGCACCGCGCTCAAGCCCGAGGGTTACACCGTCGACTGGGTACAGGATGGCAGCAGTGCACTGCATGCCCTGACCAGTGAGAGCTTCGAGCTGGCCATCCTCGACCTTGGCCTGCCGCGCATGGACGGCCTGCAAGTACTCAAGCACTTACGTGCTGCCGCCAACCCGGTGCCGGTACTGGTACTGACCGCCCGCGACTCGACCAGCGACCGCATCGCCGGGCTGGATGCCGGGGCCGATGATTACCTGGTCAAACCCTTCGATGTCGCCGAACTCAAGGCCCGCATGCGCGCCTTGCTGCGGCGCAGTTTCAACCGCCCACAACCGGCACTGGAATACCGTGGCATCAGCCTTGACCCGGTCAGCCAGGCAGTCAGTTATCAGGGCCAGACGGTCAATCTGCCACGCAAGGAATTTCTCCTGCTGCACGAACTGCTCGCCCAGCCGGGACGGGTGATGACCCGCGACAAGCTGCAACAGGCCCTCTATGGCTGGGATGAAGAGCTGGAGAGCAACGCCCTGGAGGTGCATGTGCATCACCTGCGCAAGAAGTTCTTTCCCGAGCTGATCCGCACCGTGCGCGGCGTTGGCTACCTGGTGGATAAATAACATGCCGAAGTTGTTGCGCTCGATCCGCGCGCGGTTGCTGGTATTGCTGCTGACCTTGCTAAGCGTTTCCCTAGGGCTGATCAGCCACAAGATTTACAGCGATGCCAGCCATGAAGTGGAAGAGCTGTTCGACGCCCAACTGGCGCAGACCTCCCGTATGCTCATGGGCCTGGTGCGCCATGAGCTGTCCGCCGACTCGCGCCGCGACCTGCAGGCGGCGCTGGACGAAGCCCTGCTGCTGAAAAACAGCCCGCGCAACCTCAATGGCCTGCTCGGGCACAGCTACGAAAGCAAGCTGGCCTTCCAGATGCTCGACGACAATGGCGAGCTGGTGTTCCAGTCGGCCAGCGCACCCAAGGGCCTGCTGATGGAGATGATTGCCCAGCTCGGTCTCAACCTGCCGGCTGGCGAGCAGCCGCTGAGCGAACGCCTCAACCGCCTGGCCAAATACCTCAGCGGTTACCACACTCTGACCCTCGGCGAGCACCGCTGGCGGGTGTTTGTGCTGCACGACAACGTCGACCATCACTGGGTGCTGGTGGGCGAGCGCGAAGATGTACGCGGTGAACTGTCCGGCAAAATTGCCCGGCGCACCCTGCAACCGCTGCTGATCGGTCTGCCACTGCTGGCCCTGCTGCTCTGGTTGGCCGTGGGTTTTGGGCTGCGGCCGCTGCAGCGCATGGCCGAGTCGATCAAGGCACGCGCACCGGACAACCTCGCACCGCTGATTTTCGGCCCGTTGCCGCTGGAACTGGAGCCCATGGGCGCGGCGCTCAACCGCCTGCTGATGCAGGTCAACCAGCTGCTGGATCAGGAAAAACGCTTTATTGCCGACGCCGCCCACGAGCTGCGCACGCCGCTGGCGGTGCTGCGCATCCACGCGCAGAACGCGTTGGAAGCCCCCGACCCGCAGGACCGCAACGATGCCCTGCGCCAGCTCGGCAGCGGTGTCGAGCGCGCGACGCGGGTGGTGGCGCAGTTGCTGACCCTGGCACGTCTGGAGCCCAACGTGGCGCAACTGGCCATGCGCGAGCTGGACCTGCTCGGCTATCTGCGCAACGAGCTGGCGGAGCTGATCCCGCTGGCCCTGGCGCGCCATCAGGAACTCAACCTGGAGGCCATTGAGCCGGCCGATTATCAGCTACTGGCCGATGGCCCGAGCCTCGGCACCCTGTTGCAGAACCTGATCAGCAATGCTGTGCAATACACCCCTGACGGCGGGCGCATTCAGGTGCAGCTGGAGGCTCAGGCAGATGCCATCGTACTGCGCGTGCAGGACAGCGGCCCGGGTGTGGATGAGGCACAGCGGGAAAAACTCTTCGAGCGCTTTTACCGGCTCGGCGCGGGCCAGGGCGCCGGCCTTGGCCTGTCCATCGTGTTACGCGTAGTAGAGCTGCACCGCGCCAGCATCAGCCTAGGCGACTCGCCCCTCGGCGGCCTGGAAGTCGCGGTGCGCCTGCCACGCAACCGCTAACGGGTTGAGCTAACACCTCGGCGCTGCGCCCGCTCTTCGCGGCGGGCCTGCTGCTGCACGTCGGCCAGCACTTCCTGCACATAATCGATATGCCGATTGGACAGCGCGCGGGCGTCTTCGGCGCGGCCTTCGATAATCGCCTGGTAGAGCGTGCGGTGCTGCTCGATCAGCATGTCACGGGTTTCATCGCGCTGGGCATACATGCCGCCGATATTGGTCACCACGTTGCGTTTGAGCAGGTCGAACAGCCCGCGAATGGTGTGCAGCAGCACGGCGTTGTGGCTGGCCTCAGCAATTGCCAGATGGAAGTTGGCATCGGCGGCGCCCTCTTCGGCGCGAGTCACCTTGCCGCTGCGGCTGTAGCAATCCTGCAGCGTGGCAAAGGCGTCGCCCAGGCGCTGGCGATCCAGTTCAGTGGCGCGCTGCGCGGCATAGAAGGCGCAGGAGCCTTCCAGGGTGTGACGGAACTCCAGCAGGTCGCGCTGCGCTTCGGGATTGCTTTCCAACAGATGCAGCAGCGGGTCACTGAAGGTCGAGCCCAGGCTCTCGGCGACATAGTTACCGCCACCATGGCGGCTGACCAGCAGGCCCTTGGCCGCCAGTTTCTGGATCGCTTCACGCAGCGACGGCCGCGACACGCCGAACTGCTCGGCCAGCACCCGCTCCGCCGGTAGGCGCTCGCCGGCCTTGAGCGTGCCTTCGAGGATCATGGTCTCCAGTTGGCTGACGATATCGTCCGACAAACGGCGCTGCCGCACCGATCCCACTTCCATAACCCGCACTCCATTGGTTTGACCACCTGCCATGGGCCTTTGCAGCCCGCTGCCGGCAAGCCTATCGCCGCCTCAGCTGCCTAGCAAGGCGTAGCTTTACGACCAAAGTCGTAAGGCAGCCAATTGACAGGCTGGCGGCCGCACTTCTACCCTGACGACGCAATCTTGTAAATTGGTATTACCAATTATCCACACTAAAACAATTCCAAAAATCCAACGAGGTCTCTCTATGTCGGCTCAATTGCTTATCCCCGCCGCAACGCTGCATACCGATGCGCAACCGCATTCACCCATGCGCACCGCGCAGCGTTAAGGAGAGATCACCATGTCGACGGGTCTTCTTGCCCTACTGGCTTTTTCCCCCATCCTGCTGGCTGCCGTTCTGTTGATCGGCCTGCGCTGGCCGGCCAAGCACGCCATGCCGCTGGTTTATCTGCTTACCGTTGGCGTTGCGCTGTTTGCCTGGGACATGAGTTTCAACCGCGTGCTGGCCTCCACCGTACAAGGTCTGCTGATCACCCTCGGCCTGCTGTGGATCATCTTTGGCGCGATTCTGCTGCTCAACACCCTTAAGCATTCCGGCGGCATCACCGCGATTCGCGCCGGTTTTGCCACCATCAGCCCGGACCGGCGCATTCAGGCGATCATCATCGCCTGGCTGTTCGGCTGCTTTATCGAGGGCGCATCCGGCTTCGGTACGCCTGCGGCCATCGCCGCGCCGCTGCTGGTGGCTATCGGCTTCCCGGCCATGGCTGCGGTAATGCTCGGCATGCTGGTACAGAGCACGCCGGTGTCGTTCGGTGCGGTGGGTACGCCGATCATCGTTGGGGTCAATACCGGCCTGGACTCAGCCACCATTGGTGCACAGCTGGTTGAGCACGGTTCGTCCTGGGCGCAGTTTCTGCAGTTGATCACCAGTGAAGTGGCAATCATCCACGCCATTGTCGGCACCGTGATGCCGCTGATTATGGTGCTGATGCTGACGCGCTTCTTCGGCACCGAGAAAAGCTGGAAAGCCGGTTTTGCAGTGCTGCCATTCGCGATCTTCGCCGGCCTGGCGTTCACCATCCCTTACGCGTTGACCGGTGTATTCCTCGGCCCTGAATTTCCTTCTCTGGGCGGTGGTTTGATTGGCCTGGCGATTGTCACCAGCGCCGCGCGCATGGGCTTTCTGCTGCCAAAAACCACCTGGGATTTCGCCCCGGCGGACAAATGGCCAGCCGAGTGGCTGGGCACCGTAGAAATGAAGCTAGACCAACTCACCGCCAAGCCGATGAGCGCTCTACGCGCTTGGCTGCCTTACGTACTGGTTGGCGTGCTGCTGGTGATCAGCCGGGTATTCCCCGAGGTGAGTGCCGCGCTGAAGGCAGTGATGCTCAACTTCCCCGATCTGCTCGGCGAAACCGGTATCGGTGCCAACTTCCAGCCGCTGTACCTGCCGGGCGGGATTCTGGTCACCGTGGTGCTTGCCACCTTCTTCTTCCACGGCATGAAGCTGCGCGAATTGGGCAGCGCCGTGAAGGAGTCGTCGGGCGTACTGCTCAGCGCCGGCTTCGTGCTGCTGTTTACCGTGCCGATGGTGCGCATCCTGATCAACTCCGGGGTTAACGCCGCCGAGCTGTCGAGCATGCCGATCCTGATGGCACGCTGGGCGGCTGACAGCGTGGGCGGTATCTACCCGCTGCTGGCACCGAGCGTCGGCGCCCTGGGCGCGTTTATTGCCGGTTCCAACACCGTCAGCAACATGATGTTCAGCCAGTTCCAGTTCGGCGTGGCCAGCAGCCTGGGCATTTCCAGCGCGCTGATTGTGGCGGTGCAGGCGATTGGTGCGGCCGCCGGCAATATGGTGGCGATTCACAACGTCGTCGCGGCTTCGGCCACGGTTGGCCTGCTGGGCCGCGAAGGCAGCATCCTGCGCAAGACCGTCTGGCCTACCCTGTACTACGTGCTGTTTACCGGCCTGATCGCACTGTTTGCCGTGTATGTGCTGGGCATTAGCGACCCGCTGATGGCCAACTGACCGCCACTCCGGCGCGCCCTTCGGGGCGCGCATTGACCTTCTGCATCGAGTGAAGTCCATGATTATTTCCGCTTCCACCGACTACCGCGCCGCCGCCCAACGCCGGCTGCCGCCGTTTCTGTTCCACTACATCGATGGCGGCGCCTACGCTGAGCACACGCTCCAGCGCAACGTCGCCGATCTGGCGGATATCGCCCTGCGCCAGCGCGTGCTGCGCAACATGTCGGAACTGAGCCTGGAAACCCGCCTGTTCAATGAAACCCTGAGCATGCCGGTGGCCCTGGCCCCGGTCGGCCTGACCGGCATGTACGCCCGTCGCGGTGAAGTGCAGGCCGCCAAGGCCGCAGCCGCCAAGGGCATTCCCTTTACCCTGTCCACCGTGTCGGTGTGCCCGATTGAAGAGGTCGCACCGGCCATCGACCGGCCGATGTGGTTTCAGCTCTACGTGCTGAAAGATCGCGGCTTTATGAAAAACGCTCTGGAGCGGGCCAAGGCAGCCGGCGTCACCACCCTGGTGTTCACCGTCGATATGCCGGTGCCCGGCGCCCGTTACCGCGATGCCCACTCCGGCATGAGCGGCCCGAATGCGCCCGTGCGGCGCATGCTGCAAGCCATGACCCACCCGCGCTGGGCCTGGGATGTCGGCTTGCTGGGTAAGCCCCATGATCTGGGCAATATCTCCGCTTACCGGGGCAACCCCACCGGCCTGGCCGACTATATCGGCTGGCTGGGCAACAACTTCGACCCCTCCATCAGCTGGAAGGATCTGGAATGGATTCGTGAATTCTGGGACGGCCCGATGGTCATCAAGGGCATCCTCGACCCACAGGATGCCAAGGATGCGGTGAGCTTCGGTGCCGACGGCATCGTCGTGTCCAACCACGGTGGCCGCCAGCTTGATGGCGTCATGTCCAGCGCCCGCGCCCTGCCGGCGATTGCCGATGCGGTTAAAGGCGAGTTAGCGATTCTTGCCGACTCCGGCATTCGCACCGGCCTGGATGTGGTGCGCATGATCGCCTTGGGTGCGGACACGGTGATGCTCGGCCGCGCGTTTATCTACGCCCTGGCCGCTGACGGCGAGGCTGGCGTGAGCAACCTGCTGGACTTGATCGAGAAGGAAATGCGCGTGGCCATGGTGCTGACCGGGGCTAAATCGATCAGCGAGATCAATGCCGATTCTCTGGTGCGCGAACTGCACCACGCCGCGTCCTGACGCTGTACCTGACGCCGTACCGAACTATGGAGCCTGCATGAGCCTGCCTGCCGCTTTTCTCACCGCCGTCGAGCGCCTGATCCCTGCTGATCGTCGTTTCGACGACCCGCTGTCGACCCTGGCCTTCGGCACCGATGCCAGCTTCTACCGGCTGATTCCCAAGCTGGTGGTGCGCGTTGAAGCGGAACTAGAGGTGGTTGACCTGCTCAAGTTGGCCAGTGCGCATCAGGTGCCGGTGACCTTCCGCGCTGCCGGCACCAGCCTGTCTGGCCAAGCCATCAGCGATTCGGTGCTGATCGTACTGGGTGATAACTGGAACGGCCGGGAAATCCGTGGCCAGGGCAGCCAGATCCGCCTGCAACCGGGCGTGATCGGCGCCCAGGCAAATGCCGTGCTCGCGCCGTTTCAGCGCAAAATCGGCCCCGACCCCGCCTCGATCAACGCTTGCAAGATCGGCGGCATCGTCGCCAACAACGCCAGCGGCATGTGCTGCGGCACTGCGCAGAACAGCTACCACACCCTGGCCGGCATGCGCCTGGTGCTGGCCGACGGCACGGTGCTGGACACTGAAGACCCGCTCAGCGTCACGCGCTTCTTTTCCACCCATGCCGACCTGCTGATGCAACTGAACGAGTTGGGCCGCAGCACCCGCTCAAACACTGAGCTGGCCGCTAAGATTCGTCATAAATACCGGCTAAAAAATACCACCGGGCTATCGCTCAACGCCTTGGTGGATTTCGATCAGCCGCTGGATATCCTCAGCCACCTCCTGGTCGGCTCCGAGGGCACTCTCGGCTTTATCAGCGCAGTGACCTACAACACCGTGCCCGACCACCCGCACAAGGCCAGCGCCTTGCTGGTGTTTCCCGATGTCGAGAGCTGCTGCCGCGCCGTCACCCTGCTCAAGCAGCAGCCGGTGTCCGCCGTGGAACTGCTGGACCGCCGCAGCCTGCGCTCGGTGCAGGACAAGCCCGGCATGCCGGAGTGGGTCAAGGGTTTGTCCGACAGCGCCTGCGCCCTGCTGATCGAATCGCGCGCCGCCAGCCAGAGCCTGCTGCACGAGCAACTGCAATTGATCATGGCCTCTATCGCCGACTTCCCCCTGGATAAACAGGTGGATTTCAGCGAAGACCCGGCCGTCTACAACCTGCTGTGGAAAATCCGCAAGGACACCTTTCCTGCCGTCGGCGCGGTGCGCCAGACCGGTACCACAGTAATCATCGAAGACGTGACCTTCCCCGTCGAACAACTCGCCGAAGGCGTCAATCGCCTGCTTGAGCTGTTCGATAAACACAGTTATGACGAGGCAATCATTTTCGGTCACGCCCTGGAAGGCAACCTGCACTTCGTGTTTACCCAGGCCTTCGAGACGCCCGAGCAGATCGCCCGCTACTCGGCCTTTATGGACGACGTGGCGCAGCTGGTGGCGGTGGAGTTCGGCGGCTCGCTCAAGGCCGAACACGGCACCGGGCGCAATATGGCGCCCTTTGTCGAGCTGGAATGGGGCACAGACGCCTACCAGCTGATGTGGCAAATCAAGCGCCTGCTCGACCCCCAGGGCATTCTCAACCCCGACGTGATCCTCTCCGAGGATCGCGATATCCACCTAAAAAACCTCAAGCCGCTGCCGGCCGCCGACGAGATCGTCGACAAGTGCATCGAGTGCGGCTTCTGCGAGCCGGTATGCCCGTCCAAAGGGCTGACCCTGAGCCCGCGCCAGCGCATCGTGATCTGGCGCGATATTCAGGCGAAAAAACGCGCTGGCATCGACACCTTTGATCTGGAAGCGGCCTATCAGTACCAGGGCATCGACACCTGCGCCGCCACCGGCCTGTGCGCCCAGCGTTGCCCGGTGGGCATCAATACCGGCGACCTGGTGCGCCAGCTGCGCGGCCGCGACGCCAACAGCCAGCGCAGCGCCGACTGGCTGGCGAATAATTTCCGCCGCGCCATGCAGGGCGCGCGGGTGATGCTGCATGTGGCCAACGGCGCACGCATGCTGATGGGCGCCCCCCTGCTTAGCCGCACCTCGGCGGCGCTCAGCAAGGCCAGTCAGGGCCGCGTGCCGCAGTGGACGCCAGCGATGCCGCAACCGCTGCAACGCTTGCAACTACCCAAGGCCAATGACGATGCACGGCCACGGGTGGTCTACCTGGCCGCCTGCGTATCCCGCGCCATGGGCCCAGCGGCAAGCGATGCCGAGCAAATGTCGCTACTCGACAAGACCCGCGCGCTGCTGGAAAAAGGCGGCTTTCAGGTGGTGTTCCCGGCTGACTTGGACAACCTCTGTTGCGGCCAGCCGTTTGCCTGCAAGGGCTACAGCGAACAGGCCGAACGCAAGAAGCAGGAGCTGATTGATGCGCTGCTCAAGGCCAGCCGTGGCGGCCTCGACCCGATCTACTGCGACACCAGCCCTTGCACCCTGCGCCTGATTCAAGATGGCCTGGACACGCGCCTGAAGCTGCATGACCCGGTGAAGTTTATCCGTGAGCAGTTGCTCGACCATTTGCACATCACTCCGCAGGACAAACCGATCGCCGTACATGTCACCTGCAGCACGCAACACCTGGGCGAAGCACAGGGTTTGATCGATATCGTGCGTCGCTGCACCTCAGAGGTGGTTATTCCCGAAGGCATTCACTGCTGCGGCTTTGCCGGCGACAAGGGCTTTACCACCCCCGAGCTGAACGGCCACGCCCTGCGCAGCCTGAAGTCCGCCGTGCAGTATTGCGAGGAAGGCATCAGCACCAGCCGCACCTGCGAAATAGGCCTGAGCCAGCATGGCGGCATCGATTATCACGGGCTGGTCTATCTGCTGGACCGAGTCAGCAGCGCCAAAGACGCCAGTTAGCGCGTCATGACGCTCACAGAATCGAGAGTAAAAATAGGCTGCAGCCAGAGCCAGCTACAGGCGCAACTATCTAGCCGTCAGCCCATGCATTTCACACAGGCCAATGGCTAACAAGATGGATGCAGACCTGCTGTTCAAAAAGAGAGCGGCCAGCCATCTGGCTTCAGCGCAACAGCCAGCGAGACAGGGCACGTGTGGTCCAAGGCATCAACCAATAGACCATGCCCAGAGACACCAAGCCGGCAACCATGACCTTGAACAACCAAGCCGGCAGGCTGAGCTCAGTACGTTCAAGAACAGCTGACATTATCCAGGGTATAAGGACGGTTAAGGGCAACACAACGACCCAAGACAGTAGCCATTGCTTCCAGCGAGCAACCGTGACGCGCCCCTGCAACGGCTCAAACCAGAATTTTGAATCATCGTCGGCGCGGTAATAGTCCTGTCGCAACCATGGTAACGACTCACGCAGCAGGCCTTGGCGCACCTCAGACTTCAACCAGGCCAGGACGTGCTCCTTGCTGACGAAACGCAGAATGATCGCGTAGCGCAGTTGCTGCCCTACCGGTTTAACAATATCCGTGGCCAAGTAGCCGGGGAAATTTTGATGGGCCTCAATAGCCTTGCTCATCCATTGCTCATAAAGCGCCTGATGCCGCGGGTTAACCTCATGAACAATCACACTGACACCCGTTTCATTGCTCATGGTTGTTGCCTGCGGTGGACTGCGCGCTGGTAGATTCGCGCGCGTGCTTGAATCATCGGGTCGTGGCTTGCCGAGATACCGTCGGGCAATCGCCCTGGGTTGAAATCAAGGCGTTGCTGGGCGGGTTGTTGCTCTGCAATTGGCACCACAGCGTCGAGAGTGAGAATGCCCAGCTCCACCTCTTGATGGCTGCGTGACCAGGGAATCGAGCCATCGTCTACGGCATCTCCAGGCGCGGCCAACTGTACGACCAGGCGCAACTTCACTGGCCCTCTGGCAAGGCGTGTGCCGATTTCGTCCTGCAAATAATCTGCAGGCATTGCTGCGGCTTGCTGCTCAGCTAGTACGGCCTCTGCCACTGGCGGCTCAATGCGATAACGGCCGATACGCTGCTCGCCCTTCGCATTGCTGAACACCAGAGAATTGACACCAAAGTACTCCACAGCGGCATAGCTGTTGGGTGCCTGCTTGGGTGCTTCAAGAAAATGCTGTGCCCTTGGGTGTGTGGCCAGAAATGCTTGCAGCGGCAGAGGATCAGGCGGTGTAGCGACATTCGCGGCAATGCCTTGCAAAAAGCTGAGAAAGTCTTCGGGCGTGGCAACCGGAAAGCCATCGAAGGAGTGCGTCACAATATCCGTGAACTCGCCGCTCGGTAGCGAGAAACGCACAGCCAAACCATGCGGGCTGGCCATCGGGTCAGCGTCTGCGGTACCTGGTAAACCACTGAAGTTGGAGAACCGCAGTTGAACCGGAACTGCTTGTCCATGGAAATGGGGCGCTCGACTTAACGCCGCCGCCTCTTGCGTGGCAGTAAACATTCCACGCAACAACACGCCCTTAGCATGCGTAATGCGAAAGCCAGGATGATTGCCAAAGGTTGCATAGAGTGCATCAAGCAATGCGTCATAAAGACTGTCTTGCTGTTGGGTCAGGTTGTTCATAGTAGAAAAATTATCTTCGTTTGCGGCGATGGCAAAGGGCGCTACCAGCGCCCCTGCCAATGCTGCGCCGGTCAAAAATAGAGGTAGTCGCATTGGGTTCAACTCAGGCTTGCCAGGGTCGGATAGTCGGTATACCCGCGGGCATCACCGCCGTAGAAGGTATTGCCATCCGGCTGCGCCAGCTCAGCGTTACAAACAAAACGCTGCGGCAGATCCGGGTTGGCAATAAAGGGTTTGCCGAACGCGACGGCATCGGCCAAGCCCTGCACGAGGATGTCCTGAGCGCTTGTTTGCTGATAGCCGCCACAAACAAAGATCGCACCACTGAATAGCTCGCGCAGTTGGGCACGAAAGCCCACGGGATACTGCACGCCAGGCCACTCAGACAAATGCAGATAGGCAATGCGCCGCGTACTGAGGGCCGCGGCCAAGTACAACGTAATCTCTTGGGCTTCGACGCTGAAGTCCATATCGTTGACGCTTGGCGGACACCACGGCGAGAGACGAATACCCACGCGCTCTGCACCAACGGCTGCCGCAACGGCATCGACCACTTCCAGGACAAATCGGGCTCGGTTTTCCAGTGAACCGCCGTAGCGGTCAGTGCGTTGATTGGTCGTTACCGAGAGAAACTGCTCAAGCAAGAAACCGTTCGCCCCCTGTAGCTCAACCAAATCAAAACCGGCCTCACGAGCCCACAGTGCGGCCTGGACAAACTCCTGCATTACAGCGGCAATGCCCTCTTCACTCAACGCCTGCGGCGTATCGCAATCGACCATGGCGGGTAAGCCTTGCGCATCAAACGCGAAGGTTTTGGCCTTTGCACGGATGGCTGAAGGGGCCACGGGTAACTGGCCCTGGGGCAATACCGAGTGATGCGAAATACGCCCGACATGCCACAACTGAGCAGCGATCAGACCGCCGTTGCCATGCACCTCATCGACCACCTGCTTCCAGCCCAGTTGTTGAGCTTCGGTATAAATGCCCGGGGTATAGGCATAGCCCTTGGCTGCAGGCGAAATAGGCATCCCTTCGCTGATCAGCAGTCCGGCACTGGCACGTTGTCCGTAGTAGTGGGCGTTCAGCGCAGTGGGAACATCACCGGGCTGAGCGGAACGTGAGCGGGTCATAGGGGCCATCAGCACGCGGTTAGCCAAGGTCAGAGGGCCAACATTCAAAGGGTCCAGCAAGGTTTTCGTACGATTCATAAAATAGTGCTCATGCAGCCGCCTACGCAGCGCCGTGCGTAGGCGAGCCAGTAGGATTTAGTGGTGGCGTAAGCCGGGATTGAGAGCGATGTGTTTGTATTCAACGAAATCATCCATCGCCGCCACACCGTTCAAACGGCCCTGGCCGGACTGCTTGAACCCACCTTCCTCGAACTCGTCGTAGACCACTGCCCAGTCATTGACCCAGACGGTGCCGGCCTCCAGCTCGCGAGCAACCCGTAATGAGCGATCGATATCGCGAGTCCATACACTCGCGGCCAAACCAAACTCGCTGTTGTTGGCCAGAGCAATCGCCTCTGCTTCGCTATCAAACACCTGCAGCGTCAGCACCGGACCGAACGTCTCACGCTGAACAATTGGCATCTCGGGATCAGTTACCCGCAGCAGTGTTGGCCGGTAGAAAGCGCCGCCGACCAAAGCCCCTTCGGTGACCGGGCCACCGCGCACGATGACCTCAGCACCGCCAGCGATGGCTTCTTCCACCACTTGGTTAACCCGCTGAACGTTGAGTTTATCGATCAAAGGCCCCATCTCGCTGCTTGGATCGGCAGCGGGCCCCACGCGCACGGCTTGCAGCCTCGCGGCCAAACGCTCGATCAACGCGGGGGCAATATCGCGCTGCACCAACAGCCGCGAACCCGTCATACAGAACTGTCCAGCGAATACGGTCAGGGCTTTTTCAAGCGTTGGCACTGTTGCATCAAGGTCGGCATCGTTAAACACCAGCATGGGGGTTTTCCCGCCCAACTCCAGACCAAAACGCTTCAGCGACTGCGCGCCGACGGCGGAGATTGCGCGGCCCGTTGTGGTGCTGCCGGTAAAACTGATCACCGGAACCTTGGGCGACTCCACCAGATGGATGGAACCAGCGGCGCCATGCTCACTAAACAAGTTGATGACACCACGCGGCAGTGACACGGACTCGCTCATGATCCGCGCTACCAACGCGTTGGTTTGAGCTGTTTGCCCAGGCATTTTGATGACTGTGGTACAGCCCGCCGCCAGTGCTGGAGCCAGGGAGCGAATCATCAGTACGACCGGCGAGTTCCACGGCACGATAATGCCCGCGACACCAACCGCTTGACGAATTACCAGGGAAATTTTGCCGGGCTTAGGCTCTGCCGCTCGACCGTACTCAGCACGAGCCTGGGCGGCGTAGTAGCGCAACTTGGAGGGCACCATAGTGACCTCAAACGCGGCTTCGGGTTTGATCTTGCCGTTTTCCAGGGCCAGCATGGCAATCAGCTCGTCGGCATTGCGCTCAAACGCATCGGCCAACTCCAGCAGTACCTTGGCGCGCAAGTTGCGATCATCTTTCCAGGGTGTTTCGGCGAACGAGCGCTTAGCCGCTTCAATCCCCTGCTGCGCTTCATGCAAACCACCTTCGGCGTATTGACCAATGCACTCATAGGTCGCCGGGTCGATGGAATCTTTATAAACACCGGAGTCCAGCCACAGGCCATCGATCCAGTTCAAAACCGGGGAGTTATTCATAGAGCTAATTCCTAGATTATTAAGCGTAGAGGCTGGCAACTTTCTCAGCCGCAGCAATCACAGTGATGTTGGTTGCCACGGAGGGCACATCGGGGAAGATCGAGGCGTCGGCTACACGTAGCCCCTGCACACCCATCACCCGCGCTTCAAGGTCAACCACGGCGTGGGCATCACCGGGTCGGCCCATGGGCGCTGTCGAGGTTGGGTGGTGGTAGGTATCAAGACTGGCTTTGACACTGGCAAGCAACGCCTCGTCGGTGTCATTGCCCGGGCCTGGATTGAGTTCGGAATGAATCAGCGTGCTCAACGGCGCTGTTGTGCCGATTTTGCGAGCCAGACGGATGCCATCAAGCAGACGCTGACGATCCTTGGGCTCGGCGAGAAAGTTTAGGTCAATGCGCGGTGCAACAAACGGATCGCGACTGGCCAAGGTCACCTTGCCACGCGACAGCGGCCGAGTCAGCGCGACCGCGAGCACAAAGCCAACCTGCGTCGGACTTTGCTCATGGGGAAACAAATGGGTCGCAGTGATGTGCAGATCCAGATCGCCGTTTTCGGCTGTGCTGCTATGGGTCCACAGCTTGGCGCCAATGGCGGGCGACTGACCGCCAATTAGCTCAGGGTTGGCCGCGTAAGCATTGTAGTAAAACGGATGATCCATCAGGTTTTGCCCAACGGGCAGTTCAGCAACCAGTGGAATCTGTAAGGCGCGCAAGTCCTCACGCAGGCCTATGCCGGAGCGCAACAGGATCGCTGCAGAGCCGTAGCTACCCGCCGAGAGAATGACTTCACCGGCCAAGAGTTTTTCACCATCGGCCAGTTGCACACCGATCGCACGCTTACCATCAAAAAGCACTTTGTCGACAAGACTGTCGGCGCGGATCAGCAGATTAGCGCGACTGCGTACTTCATCAGTGAGGTAGGCCATGCCGGTGTTGACCCGTACACCTTTGACGATGTTCATCGGATACGGCCCTACACCATCGGCATCCGCACCATCAAAATCGCCAACTGTCGTGTAGCCATTCGCCACTGTCGCGCTGATAAAGGCCCTCTGCATCGGCGTGACGTCGGCATCACTAAGTTGATGAACTGGAAGAGGGCCATCATGGCCGTGCAAGCGACTAGCACCCGCACTATGGGTTTCTAGTTTCTTGAAAAATGGTAACAGCTCCTCATAGCTCCAGCCTGGTAACCCCCAGCGCTCGAAATCAGTAGGCCGCGCACGAATTGCCACGGCACCATTGATCGCCGAACTACCGCCCAACACCTTGCCGCGCAGAGCGCCGATGGGATGATTGATGTAACCCGGCTGAGTCTTGTAGCCCCACTCAAACTCAGGATTGCCATTAGCGCCGACCACATCGCTGCTCGCAACAAGCGCAGGGTAACTTCCAGGGCTATAGCTATGCCCAGCCTCCAGCAGTAGCACCCGACGGTCAGTGTTTTCGCTCAAACGCCGAGCCAGCACCGCGCCAGCGGAACCACCACCGACGACAATTACATCGAATTCGCCAGGCTGCCCGTCGCCCTTACCGGCCTTGCCAGCAGGCTCCACTGCACGCGCTAAACCACTGCCCACTGCGAGGGTAGCTGCCGCCATGACGCCACCAGCCAACACAGCACGGCGAGCGGGGTTGTGTAAGGAATCTGTCATCCGTCTTCTTCCATTTCTTCCTGTCAGGCGCAGGTAATGCGCCTGTTGGAAAAAAGGATAAGTCAGGGTTCAAACCCCCATAAGCCAGAGAAAAACGAATCGATGTTTCGTTTTTCTCGAACGACTCAAGACGGTGGCTGCAAATGGGCGCTCAGCATCTGATCCCAAATCGCCGGATTGCCGATCTGCTCACTGAGGAAGTTACTGAGCGCACGAAGCTTGGGCGAGGTTCGCTGTGACTGACGATAGACCACAGAAATATTGCCACCACGGGGCGCATACGGCTCCAGCACCTCTCGCAGCTCACCGTCCACAATGGCCTGCGCGGCCAGGAACGTAGGCAGTATCGCGAGCCCAAGACCCGCCTTGGCCGCTTCCATCAGTTGGTGGCCACAATTGGTACGCATGCGGCAGCGCACACGGAATGACTCCAATGTGTTGTTCACCGGTAGCGTCCACATGCCATGAGGTTCGCGATTCACGTAGAGCATGGCGAAATGCTGAGCCAGGTCTTGCGGGATCTGCGGTGTGCCATGAGCACTCAGATAATCCGGGCTGGCACAGATGATATGGCGGTTGGGGGTAATGGTTTTAGCCACTAGCGAAGAGTCCGGCAACTCACCAATGCGCACCGCCGCATCAAACCCTTCCTCGTGCAAGTTGACGCGCCGATCATCGAACTCAACGTCCAAATCCAACTCTGGATACTGCCTGGCGAAAGACGACAGAATCGGCGTCAGATAGCGCATACCAAAAGCCATCGGCACGGCAACACGCAGACTCCCGCGAACAGTCGACAGAGAGGTCAAAACGGCGTTTTCGGCATCTTCAACATCAGCAAGAATGCTGATGCAATGACGGTAAAAAACCTCGCCGGACTCAGTCAGGCGAGTCTGCCGACCACGCTCGAGCAAGATACTCCCCAGGCGTTTTTCGAGTTGCTGAATCCGCTGGCAGACCATTGACTTGGCCGTACCCAAACGGCGAGCGGCTTCAGAAATGCTACCGGTGTCCGCCACGGTAACGAAAGAATGCATCTCAGACAGTTTGTTCAAGTTCTAAATCCATGTGGAGTAATGTGCATGTCTTCCAAACTGACATGCACGCATGAAAAATTTATGTTCACTGACAGTGGTGGTGATTAGGTCAGAAGGCTTTTCAGCTTTCATGCCCCCATAAATGCGGCGTCAGCGTGGGTATGCTAGCGCCTTCTATACTGAAAGCCCTACCCACACCGCTGGAGCCACGCCATGCGCCGTCTTGCCACTTTTCTTGCAACCGCACTCCTCAGCACCTCGCTCTGGGCCATGCACTGCCCAGCGGATATGGCCAAGATCGATGAGTTGCTGAAAACCGACCCACCACGCGATGCCACAGTACTCGCGCAAGTGCAGCAGCTGCGCGCCGAAGGCGAAGCCCTGCACAAGGCCGGTAATCATGGCGAATCGGTCAAGGTTCTGGGTGAGGCGCTGCAACTGCTCGAAGCCAGCGAATAGCCCGAACAGCGGCAGGGAAGGTGCGGGTTAAAGCGCCTGCCCCAACAGGCTAAGTGCCACGCGGCGCACCTGAGCCAAGTCAATCGGTTTGGCCAGGCAAGCCTGGGCGCCGCGCCGACGTGCTTCGGCAAACACCGCCTCATCCGCCGCCGCACTGATCACCAACACCGGCACCGCCTGCAAACGTGGGTTAAGGCGCATGGCATCCAGCACCTGCATACCGTCGCCATCGGGTAGATCCAGATCGAGCAACAACAATGTCGGCGTGCATTGCTCCAGCTCAGCCAGTGCCCGCTGCACCGAGCCGGCGCCACGCACCTCGGCAAATTCACGCAGGGCTTCCTGAACCACCTTGAGACAGGCAGGGTGATCTTCCACGCACAGCACCTCGGCCATCTGCTTGGGTTGCGCTGACACGGACTGCACATCAGCAACCGCCTGCGCTGCCGGTGCCGCAGCGCCAGGCAGGTCGATCCAGAAACGGCTGCCCGTACCGGCACTGCTGCTAAAGCCCATCTCGCCAGCCATCAAGGTGGCCAGCTCACGGCACAGCACCAGGCCGATCCCGGTGCCAGGAATGCTGGAATTCTCCCGGCCCAGGCGCTGGAACGGCTGGAACAGGTTGGCCTGCTGCTCGGCCGTCAGCCCCGCGCCGTTGTCCTCAACCCACAAGCGCACGCAGTTGGAACGCACCTCATAGCCCATGCGAATCAGGCCCTGCGGGCTGTTGTACTTAATCGCGTTGGACAGCAGGTTAAGCACCACCTGACGCACCCGGCGCATATCCGCCTGCACATACAGGCCGGCGTCGGCGTCAGCCAGCACCTGCAGCTGCAACTGGCGTTGCTGCACTTCCGGTTGTACCAGCTCGGCGCAGCCATGCAGCAGCGCGCCGACTTCCACCGGCTGCAACTTGAGCTGCTGGCGGCGGCTCTCGATGCTCGACAGGTCGAGAATGTCGTCCACCAGTGAGGTCAGATGACGGCTTGCGTTGACGATCTCGCGGGCGTAATCGGCCTCCAGCTTGGCCTCGGGCTTGTCCTGCACCTCCATCTCAATCAACTGACCAAAGCCGTAGATCGCATTAAGCGGCGTGCGCAGTTCGTGGCTCATGCTCGACAAACAGCGACTCTTGGCCTGGCTGGCGGCCTGGGCATCCAGGCTGGCGCGGCGCAGGTCTTCCTGCACCTGCTTGAGCCGGGTGATATCCACATGGGTGCCGGCCACGCGCAGGGCGCGGCCCTCGCTATCACGCTCCAGCACCTTGCCGCGACTGAGCAACCAGACGTAGTCGCCCAGAGCATCGGCGTAGCGGTACTCCGCCTCGAAACGGTCCTCGCCGCTGCTGGCAAACAGCTGACGCAGATGGCGAATGCGCTCCAGATCATTGGGGTGCACACGCTGGTTGAACTCGCTGAAACTCATGTTCGGATGAGTCAGGCCGAAGCGTCTGAGGAAACGCTCGCTGAGGGTGATGCTCATCGTCTCAGCCTCGACCTCCCAGAGGCTTTCCGTGGTGCTTTCCAGCACCAACTGAAGAATCCGCTGCGCCTCCACCCGCTGCACTTCACTGGCCTGCAACTGCTCGCCGGTGTGCTGCACCGCCTCCGCCATGCTCACCAGTTCACGTATCTGGCTGCTCGGCGCAGTGGGCTGATAGTTGCCCTGGCCCAGCTCGCGCATCATCCCGACAATCCCATCAATCGGCCGCACCAGCTGCTCGCTCAGGCGCCGCGAACGCAGCCACATCAGGGCAAAGAACAGCAGATAGAACAGCGCCAGGCCGACGATCAGCAGGTAGCCGATATGCAGATAGCGCTCGGCCAGGCGATTGGTCTCGCTGAAGATATGCTCTTCATCCACCACCAGCAGCAGTTGCCAGCCGGTCTGCGGGATCTCGCTCCAGGCGATCAGTTGCTTACGCCCGCCAAGATCAACCTCCTGCACATTGCCCTGCCCCGCTGCCATGGCCTGCAACAGCGGCTGCATCTCGGCGCGCTTGGCCAAGTTGAAATCCTCGGGCTTGAGCACCTCGCGGCGCACCGCCTCGGCATAGGAGTATTCAGTCAGCTCGCGCAGGCCGAAATCCTCTTCACCGGCACTCGGCAGGGCCATGATGTTGTGGTCGCGGCTGACCAGCATCGCATAGCCCTGCCAGGGCACATCCAGCTCGCCAATCTCACCGAGCATCTGCCCGACCGTGATATCCAGTCCCACCACACCTTCGAGAAAATCACCGCGATACACCGGCGCCACCGCCGACATCATCCAGCCCATGCCTGCCGGGTCGAGGTAGACATCGGTCCAGGCCACCTTGCGCTCGGGGTTGTGCTTGGCGTCCGCCAGGTAATAGAAGTTGTAATCGGGTATCACCATGTCATGGGGATACTGCTCGGGCGTCATAAAGAAGGGGTAGATGCGGTTGTAACTGTCCCAGGTATTGAAATAGGCCGCTGCTACGCGTGGGTTGGCGGCCTGAATTGAGCGCATCAACGGGTCGAGCTGCGACAGGCGCAGAGCCTTGGCGTGGTCCTGCTGGGCCAGCGGCGTGCTGTTGGCATAAAAGGACGCCGCCCGACCATCATCACTGCGGCTGTAGAACACGCCGTTTGCAGTCAGCGCATGGCGCTGGCGCTCCAGCGCATCGGGCTCAAACCTGCGGTTATCCAGAGCATTGAGCGCCGCATCACGGAAGATCTGTACCTGCGCCTCCACCGAACGCAGGCGGCCATCAATCACCTGGCCTTCACGCGCCACCGCCGCAGACAGATCATCCAGCGCGCTCTGCTGCAAATGCTCGATCTGCGCATCGCGAATCGCCGCGTTGCTCAGCAGGTACACCGTGATCAACACCGACTCGACCAGAATCAGCGGAATCAGGGCACTCTGCACAAAAGCGCGCCAGATCCACTGACGCAAAGGGTAACGCGACGCGCGCGGCATACGAGGGTCTCATCCAAAAGACATAGCGAATGTGCAGGATGCAATCATAGCCGGCAAGCCCCATTAGCGTCCGCCAGGCAATTGCCGGGTCGACGCTGTGGAACCTTTGGCGTAAACTCGCATCCCAGTACCAGCAACAAAAGCTTTGGGGCCGATTAGGATTCGACGCCGGTAGCGAAGCTCTAGGTGCATGCCGACTTGGTAACAGAAGTCGTAAATCCACTGTTGCAACTTTCTATAGTTGCCAATGACGAAAACTACGAGGGCTACGCTCTCGCTGCGTAAGCGGCGCGACTAGTCCTTCTGGTAGCTTCGGCTCCAGCGATCACTAGGGGATGCCTGTAAACCTGAAGTGATTGTCATGCAGAACAGGATCGCCGCGTAGTACGTTGTGGACAAAGCGGCTAAAACTTACACAACTCGTCCAAAGCACCCTGCCCGTCGGGCGGCTGCGGATTAACTCAATAGACACGGCTAAGCATGTAGTACCGAAAGTGGAGAACTGGCGGACGGGGGTTCAAATCCCCCCGGCTCCACCAATCAGAAACACCTTAAACCCCTGATTTTCCTAGAGAAAGTCGGGGGTTTTTGCTTTCGACACTTGTCGACTGTCCCGAAAGTGTCACGCTTCAATCAAGAGCTGCTGATTGAACGATCATCAGTGAGTGAGCAGGACGCGATGCCAGGAGGTGATTATTTATGTTCAGTGTTCTGATTCTCGGCTTTTTCTTCCTGCTGCTAGGCATCGGTGTTGGCATTTCCGCCTTTCTAGATATATCAAGCGGCTCCGTCCATATCCCAGGACACCGCGGATCACCTTCGGCTTGGTACACCGCGGAGCACAATCCCGAAGAGTTTGCATCAGCTATCCAGCTCAGCATTGGATTCGCCAGTGTTTCGGCCATCATTGGTCTGGTGCTGATCGCGGTCGCGGTCAGAATGGCATTCCCTAAGCGCAAGCAGTACCGCGGACTGATTTGACCATCGCAAGGAGGCACAACATGGAATACCTAAAGTTTAGCCGCGTACTTTCTTTGGGCTGCCTTATGGCGGCGCAAGGCCCGGCGCTCGCAAGCTTTGAACAAGGCAACCGAGCAGTGGCCTACAACGGCGGCATATTTCTCGCTCAGTTTGTTGGTGCGTTCGTTCTGCTGACAGTCATTGGTGCGATATGCATGATTGTTCGAGACATCCGAAACTGGCTTTGCCGGCGTCGGGAACGAAAGGCTCAGTCAATTTCAGAGGCTTCTGCAAAAGGCCAGAAGTAGTCCTGAATGAAGGGCTGCTTTGGGCTGATACCTACCGTTGACGAGCGACAGCGTTGGGTCGTTCGCTGACAGTCAGGGCTACAAAGCATGAAGCCCAAGCTAGAAATGAAGGGCATGGCAATCTAGTGAGAGCGAAGGATGTGCCCTGCCAACGGACTCAACCTCACCGCCTCGGCCAGATGCTCCGGGGCCAGGTGCGAGTAGCGCATGGTCATAGCCAGGCTGGAGTGACCCAGGATCTTCTGTAGGGTGAGGATGTTGCCACCCTTCTGGATGAAGTGACTGGCAAAGGTATGGCGTAGCGCATGGCTGGCCTGTCCTTTGGGCAGCTGAATCCCCGACCGAACCAAGGCACAACGAAAAGAGCTGATTGAGCCTGTGAACGGGCCATGACGCTTCCAATGATCCCTTATGAATATCTCTAGGGACGGATCAATTGGCACCGTGCGGACGCGGCTTGATTTGGTCTTGCTGTAAGTCACCGAGCCATTACGCAACCGAGCCGGGATTAACCCTTCTGCCTCAGACCAACGCGCACCAGTGGCAAGGCAAAGCAAGGTGATCGGCTCAACATGCGGGTTGTCCGAGTGCTTGCACGCCTTTAACCGGCAGCACGATGCCGATGACATAGCCAGAGCGGCAGAACGGCTCGGGATCGTTGTCCCACTCCAGCTCGACGTGGACAAGTTTGTCGATGTAGCCAACAGCGGTGACGGCATCCAGGGCATGAGTTGGGCTAGGCATGGCTGTAATCCCCAGCTTTGAACTCGGTTTTGCCCTTGAGCAAGTCAGCACGCAGGCGAGCTAGGTTGACCATACGGAAGTCGGCCAGTCGCATGCTCGGGACGGTGCCGTTATCCACCCAATCGATAGCCTCTTCGATGGATATGCCGCTCATTTCGGCGAAGGTCTTCACGCTGCACAGATCCAGGCTGTCGTCGGCCTTGCTCATAGGGTCGACTCCTTATCCAGTAGCTGTGTGGTTAAGAGAGCTACATTGACCATGACGTGTTTACCGACCTTGTGGGACGGCAGGTGACCGTTACGAATCCAACCCCAAACGGTGTTGTGGTCGTCGGCCATGCGAATCCAATCGGCGAACTCGCGCCAAGGGAGAACCGGCGGGGCCGGCAGAGTGCCTTTTGCAGTGAGGTTGCTTTCTTCCAAGTCCATGGGCTTTCCTGCACTATGTTGGTCTTTGTTGGGAACGCTTGAGCAGCAACTCAAGTCAATAATTACCTCAAGTCAATTATTGACGCAGCATCTCGCTGCGTCAATAGTTACCTTTTAAGACCGGTTGCATTTTTCTATATGGAAAGCTCAGCAGATAGAGCAAGGTTATTGATCAAAAAAATCGGCCCCAAAAAACTCAGCCAGCTGAGTGACACCGATTACAGCCGATGGCTGAACGTGAGTAAGGGGGCTGTGCGAGTAAGCACGGAAGAAGTAGACGTTCTGGTCAGAGCATTTCCGCATTACGCCCTATGGATAGCGAGCGGTCAGGTAATCCCTGAAAGCGGGCAGACAAGCCCAGACTACGACGAAGCGAACCGAAACTTGAGCAGTCCGAACGCGGGATAGCGATCACAAAGGAAGTGACTAGGCGCTGGTACGCCCGAAAGCACTGAATCAGGTGAGTTAGAAGGGACTCTAGGAATGAATAAGCGCGATATCGATGACCAGCTGAAAGTGCTGAGCTTCGACATGGATGAAGAAATTGACGATCGCAACGAACGTCAAGGCTACAGAGCAGCCCATACAAGACGAGCGCGCTCACCTATGGACACAAGCCACGCAATAATCCTGGCTGCGATGATCATTGTCGGAGGCCTGTGGGGCGGCAAACTGGTTTACGACTACATACAAGAGCAACGCTTAAAAGCAGCCCTAAACGAAGCTGCTAGCTACATGGAGCAAAGCTTCCGAGAAGCCACCGTGGAGTCGAAGAAGGCGCAGGCCGTGATGCAGCAACGAATGGCTGCAGAAGCGCAGATAAGACAACAGCGTGAAGCACAGGCACAAGCAAGCAGGCAGGCAGGCAGGCAGGCAGGCAGGCCGAGCTTGCACGAGTACAGCAGGAGAAGCGCTCTTCTTCCGATGCCTGCAAGTTCTGGTGGAATCAGTACAGCGTGAATCCATCAGAGCGAAATGCAAAGAAGAAGAAAGAGGCATGCGGACAACGTTAAAGTAACGACGTGCTGTGTAAAAAATAGGCGCGTAGAGCAAATCTCCTGTGGCAGTAATTTCTAATTTTTACTCCCAATTAACGGCAACAAATCATCAACAAATTGATTAGGTTTCCACCCCTTAAACAACTTATCTAAATAGAACGTATCAAGAGCACCCAGTGAAACTCCTGCAGCTGTGCCCATGCCGCCAGTCAATAGTGTATCTGCAACCAACCCAAGACCAACAAACACACTGAATCTCGCAGTTTTCCCAGGTAGCTTATCAACTATAGTTTCTTTCGTTACTGCCGAATAATATGCTTTGATGAGGTCTTGATCTGGCTGCTGACTCGACAACCAACCCTTGAATTCACTAGCCTTGTGGATGATTTCTACGGCTTGCCTAGATGTGATTAATCTATTATTTACAGCCTGACGCAGCTTCTGCGAGTCATTCAAAATAAATTCATTAAAATTATTAATTCTCTCTTCCGTCTTTAAGCTTCTATCAAATATGTAGTCAAATTTATTCTCAGCCAAAACAGAGCTTATATTGCTTGCTGCAATTTCAGATAAATTACTTGAGGCAAAATACAGCTCCTTTTCGAGCTCCAACACTTCAATCAAAATAGATGCTGGTGTTAATGAAGAGTGAGACGGGGGGACAAACTGATGATAAAGCTGATTGAGAGCTAGAAAATTAGCATTAGTGGATACAACAATACCCTTGTCTTGCATCTCAGTATTAAAACGCAGGCCTGATAGATCTATTGAACTATTTAGCTTTGATTTCAGAACCAATCCTGCAGCCGATTGAATATATTGTTGATCCAATATTGAATGCCGAGCCCCATCCAATATTGAATGATCATGGGCAGTGACTTTTATCTTGTCTTGGATTCTTGTAGCAAGCCTCCGACCTTTACCTGCCTTACCAGTAACCTCAACAATTTGCTTCCTAAGTACATCTTGATATTGATGTTGGGGCGAACTGATTTCTACAACATCATGATATTGCCTTGAGTTTTCGGAAGTTGTGGAAACTGCAACAATCGATTCCGTATAAATTATATTTAAAACTCTAGAGTCAATAAGCTCTTCAAGGCCATCAACACCAAAGTACGTAATCAACTGCTTAAGTATTCCCTCAGAAGCTATAACGCATGTTGATTTATAGAAAACCATACACTCAACAAGATGCCCTATATCTATAGGACTATTAGGATCTAGTTTATTTTGAGTTGCAAATGAAATTCGCTCGAACAATTCCAGCCCCTCACAACCTAACAATTTATTAGAATAAAAGCACCAAGTAAAACCACTGATTGCGTCCGATGAAATTTACGTCACGGACTAAGTTTTCAACTACATCCAAACCAGAAAAACAATCGAGAAACGGGAAAAATAGCGGCGACATTCGGAAAAATAAGAGATGGGTTAAAGCACCGTTACAGCGAGAAACTACTTGGAGGCCAAGTGACTGTCTAGGCAGCGAGTCGAAAAAGTGTCGAAATCACTAGGGAAATTCTGAAGAAGACTTCCTGATTTTGGCAAAATACCCCGGATTCCACCCGCTGAGTTTTCCGATGAAGCAGATGACCTTCGCCGATGCCGAGTACGCCGGCAAGCGCAAGCAGACCCGCAAAGAGTTGTTC
>NZ_JAUXXP010000090.1 GCF_030684895.1 Pseudomonas sp.
CTGCTGCGCGATCACCTGCTGCGCCAACGCGCACTGCTCCCGCAGGTAGGCCAGCCGTACCGATACGCCCAGGTTCGGGTGCGCCTTGGGCCAGTTGCGTTCGTCCGTCCAGTCGTCGCCCTCATCGAGCGTGTAGATCACACCACCAACGCTGTCGTTGAGGATCTTCTTGCCGTTGATCACCCGCTCTTCAAGGATGTCCACCAGCAGCGTGCGCTGCTCGTAGCAGATGCCATGCTGGTTGAAGCCGGCGGTGGTAATCGCGGTCAGCATCGGCTCGCGCCGCGCGCCCATCGCAGAGATGATTACGTCCCACAGTTCGCGGGTGCGGTGGGCGTGCAGTTCGTCGATGATCGCCCCGTGCGGGTCGAGACCGTCCAGGGTGCGGGCGTCCGCGCCCAGTGGCAGAAACTCGTTGGCGGTGCCCTGCACAAACAACCGGTTGCGGTGGTTCTTGAACAGCCGCTTGAGGGCTGGCGAGAACTCGCGCATCAGCTCGGCATCGCCGTGCGTGATCTTGGCCTGCTCTAGCTTGGTCGCGGCCGTGTACACCTTGGCACCTGGCTCACCATCGAACGCCGCCAGGTGCAGGCCGATGCCGCTCAGGGTGGTGCTCTTGCCGCTCTTACGCGGGACCTCTTCGTACCACTGACGAAAGCGACGGGTGCCATCAGCACGACGCCAGCCGAACTGGACGGCGCGCCAGAATTGCTGCCAGGGCTCCAGCACAATCGGCTGGCCGGTTTTCTCACCACGCACATGCCGCAGGAACTTCGGGAAGAAGTCGATGATGTAAGCCGCGCGCAACGGATCGAACCACAGGCCGCGCTTGGCACCGTTGCGCAGATCCTTGTAGTGCCGCTTTACCGCCAGGAAGGTGTAGCGGCAGACCGGGATCTTGCCGCGTAGCACGTCGACGCCGTAATGGTCCCAGGGGTACAGCTCCTTGGGTATTAGCTTGGTCGCCCCTGCATAAAGCTTCGGATCTCGTCGAGGAAGAGATCGCCTTGTTCTTGACCGTTTTCCAGCGCCTTCACTTTGGCAAAGGTCGGGATTGTCAGACAGCAGGACGGCAGCCATTTCAACAGCTCCTTTTCCTGCTTATCGACGTAGTGCACCAGCTGGTGCGGTTGCTGGTAGCCGTTCGGCGTCTTCACCTGGAAGGAGCCGCCGTTCGCATCCATGTACTCGTCCAGCGCCTCGATGGCAGTCAGCCAGCGGCGGTACTTCTTGACGATCACCGAGATGGCGATGCCAGCCGTGAGGTGTAACAAGTTAGCCTTGCGCAGCTGGTCGCAGATGTAGTCCCACACCTGCTGCTCGGGCTCACTGAACTTGATCGGGCAATCTGGCGAAACCACCTCGGCCTTGGCCGGGGCTTGCGCAGCTTCACTGCCCGCCGGCGCAACGGTGATCGGTGGGTTCGAATTCATCAGATCTACTCCGGGCTTTTAACCCCCCCCCTATTTGAAATTCAGCCGTTGGGGTACACGTGGCTCCCCCATTCGTTCGGGCATCGGATTTCGGGGAGGATTTACCACCCCCTACCCCTGGGCTAGAAGCGGCCGAGCTTCGGCGGCTCGACTCGCTCGGCCACACCGCAGTCACGAACCTTCTTGCCGATGCGGTTGTGGCACTGCCAGCACAGGGCTCGCAGGTTGCTGTCAACCAGCCCCAGGTCAGGCCGCTCGCGGTAAGGGATGATGTGGTCAACCATGGTCGACGGCACGACAAGCCCAATGCTTTCGCATTCCATGCAAAGCGGGTGAGCCTCACGAAAGCTCTCGCTCTTACGCTTCCAGGTATTGGTCCAGTAGAACTTGTCCGATGCTGGACGCTTTGCGTTGTACGCCTTGTGCGTCTCCTTGATGGCCGCTGCTCGCTCGGCCTCACGCAAAGCCTTGTGCTCGGCACACCGGGTGCCGCGACCAACCGCTAGCCGTAAGCAGTTGGGGAAGGAGCAGACAGCGGCCGGGGCGAGTGGCATCAGCCATCAGCCTCTGGCTTGGCTGGCACTTCGCACACGCCAGCACGCTTGGCCAGCCAGCGTTCGTACAACCCGCTGGCCACGTCCGCGCCCATGGTCGCAACCACAAAGCCGATGGCCGCCGCCACCAGCACATGCGCGCCGGCTGCCCAAATCAGCAGCATGGTCGCCAGGCCGAACACCACTGAGGCACCGGCCCGCAGGATGACGCGGTAAACCAACTCACGGCCGCGTAGGCCATCGCGGTCGGCGCGCCACATCTCGCCGCTGAAGCCGGCAGCAACCGCAATCGCGATCACCACCCAGACCGGCAGGTCAGCCAGTGCCTGCTGTTGCTCATGCGTCATCACGCCACCTCGCCTGCCAGAAACAAAAAAGCCCCGGCAACTGCCGAGGCTCGAATAGGTAGCGCATCCCTGCGCAAGGCGCCGCAACCACGGGGCGCCATAAACAAAAAACCCGGCGCGGTGGCCGGGTTTGCAGTCAGCCCGCCTTTGCGGACTTCCTTGAAGATGGCTGATTTATACCCCTTGATTCTCATGGCAGCAAGGGCCTAACGCTGCCACCCCAGCAATGCACCAACAAAGCGACAACAAAGCGCCCGCAATGCACCGACCATATAACAAAACTCGGCTACCGCGCCGCAGGCGCAACCCCACATGACCTACACCGCTTTCAAGGTGGGGCAACGCTACACCCCGCATCCCCACTAACTGTTCCCCACTTCCCTACCTTTCTAAAGGAATAAGTAGATTGTGTGAGCGCGCGAGCACGCGTGCGCGTGTACACACGCGTCGTACCTGCACATACGTGCCCACAGGGAAGGTGGGGAGGTTGGACGCAACCAGCAAACGCGCGGCCTCAAGCGTGCCCCACAGGCAAAACCCGGTAGGGCAAGTGGGGCACAAACGAAAAGCGCGCCTCATGCGGCGCGCTTCCGGTTGATCAACTCACGCTCCAGGCTCTCGTGCGCCTGGTGCAATCGTCGGTAATACTGCGGTCGACTACATCCACACGCCCCCCACTTCTGCGAGTCCAGGCTGTCGTAGTTGGTGTAATGCTCGATCACCACTTGTCGTTCCTTATCCGGCAGATACCGGTTCACCAGCAGCTCAATCTCGGCTGCCTGCTCAAGCAGCACACGGCTGCCACGCGTACTGCGGATCAGCACGCCGCGCGAGTCTATCAGAGCCGCCAGCGAACACCCACCAGACCCCGGCCCGATCCTCTCCACCCCATGCGGCGGATGCAACTCAGCCGCCCACAGCTGCAACGCATCATCCAGATACTTGATCATGCGAACGTCTCCCGCTGCGCCAGCGGCATCTGGCCTGGCTCTTTCCAGCTATCAGGCCGCACGTACTTGTAAGGCCTCACCCCGCCCCGGCCCTCAGGCGCCATGCGCTTACGACGCCACTTGAGGCGATGCATAATCTGCCCCAAGCGCGTCTGGTCCGGCCGCCCCCAATGGCCAGGGTCAAGCATCAAGGCCTTCTCCAGCAAAATGTCACCACCCACGCTCTCGCACGGGTTCGCCTGCAACCAGGACACAATGCGCGGCTCCCACGCATCACCCTGGAAGCGCACATCCTGCTCCTCCTCAAACATCACCTTTTCATCATCCTGCGGCCACCACGGCTCACCGGCTTCGTACAGATGCAACGCCTCAGCCCACAGCTGATCACGCACCGCGCGCAGGCCGGCCAGGTTCACCTTCATACACAGCACCGGCCAGTAACGGCGGTTCCCGGTCGGGTCGCGCAGGTACTCATCCTGGTTCGTCGAGCCAGCGAACACACACTGGCGCGGCAACCGGATGTTCCGCCGCCCATAGCTCGGCCTGAAGATGTCCACCTCTGCCCCGAAGAACGACTTCGCCTTGGTGCTCTCAACCTTGTTGAACGCATCCAGCTCGGCCAGCTCGATGATCCACATACCCTGGATAGCCTGATAAGCCTCTTTCTCCCCCAGCGGGATCGGCGTATCCATAAACCACTCACCACCCAGCACACGCAGGGCCGACGACTTATTCAGCCCCTGCTCACCTTCGAGGATGATCACACAGTCAGCTTTAGCACCCGGCTTCATCACCCGCGCCACCGCCGACACCAGGTAACGCATCCCCATGATGCCGGGGTAGTTATCGTTCCCAGCCAACGCAACACCGCCCAGGTAATCTTTCACCCAAGACGCCAGGCGCGGCGTGCCATCCCACTTCAAACCCTGCAGGTAATCGCGCACCGGATGAAACGGGTTCTGGTTCGCAACCACCGCCACAGCCTCAAGCACCGCCAGGGACTTAATCTGCAGCCCATACTGCTCAGCCAGCCAGATCGCCGTGCGCGTGTCATCAAGGTCGGACCACTCACCCGCCCGGCCACCATAAGGCGTTGCCCGGCGCTTAACCGTGCGCCCCGCAAACAGATCCTCACCGATCACGCCCTTCCAGCGCTCATCGTTCTCCAGAATCAACACCACGTTCGCCACCACCGACAGCAGCGCGCCCTTGCCGTTGCGATGCAGCGCCGCCTTCCACTCAGCATCAACAGGCGGCCGCACAGCCACCAGCACCTGGCGGCGCACCGCATCCAACCCCTCGGCCAGCTGCAGGTCATTGAAGTCCGTCCACTTGTCCTCACGCTCCCCGCTGAACACCGGGCAAACCACACGCCCACCTACCACCTGCGCCGCGTGCTCGGCCTTCTCGATGCCAGGGTTCCACGGCGCACCTTTGGCCGTTGTCGTCTTCCAATCGTCATCTGCGCAGAACAGGAACTGCCGACCAGGGAAGCGCTCACGCAACACCTCGGCCACCGGCATCAAATTGCCCGCAGTAAAGGCTGCGCAGGCGCAGAGGCCAGTGGCCAGATGCACGCTTGCTGCCGTCGCATACCCCTCACAGATCAACACCGGCTCACCTGGCTCCGGGTGCGGGCCGAGCAGATGGAACGCTCCAACCGGGTCAACACCGGCCGGCCAAAAGCGCTTGCTCAGCCCGTCCGCGTCCGGCTGTCCGAAAAGCACCTGCAAGCCAACAACCTTGTCGTGCACATTCATCATCGGCACCAACGCCGTATCCGGCTTGCGGCCAAACTTCAGCCCAACAGCCGGCACCGCCTTGCGCTCCAGATAGCCACAGCGCCCGCGCTCCGGCAGCGTCTCCCACATCCGCGCCGCACGCCGTCGTGCACTCGCTGCGCGGGCTAAGCGCTTGGCATCCTCTTTCGCCTTCGCCGCCTCGATACGCGCCCGGATGACCTTGCGATCCTCATCACTCATACGCCCGCCAACGGGCTTGAGCTTGTGGAAGTCGCCTTTCTCACCCTCACGCCACGACCCGAACGCACCCGCGTAATAGGTGCGCCCCTCGTTCGTGTGCTCATAAATCACGTAGAAGCCGGTTTTGGTCTTGCCCTTGTCGCCACTGGCACGGCAGCGCGTGCGCACATCCAGCAGCAGTGGCAGGTCAGGATCTAGCCCCGCGTCCTGCAGCTGGGCCAGCACATCGTCGAGTAGTTCGTGACGGTCAGTCATGGCTGCCTCCCTCCGAATCAATCCCGACGGCCTGCTGCTGCTCCGGCTCTACCTGGGCACACTTCCAGCACCGCCGCTTTACCTGGCAACCGAACCACATGTACTGATGCTCGCACGCCGTCACGGGGCTGCAGCAGCGCGAGAGGTCGCCCAGGGCGTTGCTCAAGACAACCCCCATCAGCGCCACCATGTACTCAACAGCATCCAACTGCGCCTGGTCGCCCTGAAACACTGCACGCCCCAGCTCATGCGCCTTACGCAGCTCGGCATGGAAGCACCCAGCGCGCTGGCAATCGGGCACACAAGGTTGATTGCTCATCGCCCACCCCCTTTCCGCTCAAACAGATCCTGGCAATCAACACACATCACACAGTCATGCCCCGCCAACGCCTCACGGCGGGCCAGCGGGATAGGCACCCCACACCCATCGCAATAGTCCTCATGCACAGGTGCCGGCTTGGCCAACTGCGCTGCAAGGCGGGCTTGCTCGTAAACGGCGTATTCATCCGCCGCCCGATCCGCGTTATCAGCCATCGGCGCGACCCTCATCATGCGTGCGACGCACAACGGCCCGCAGCCGAAACACCGCCTGCAGCATCCGCACGGTCAGCATCTCGAACTGAGCCAGCTCATCGTCGTCCAGGTGGTTATCAGCCATCGCCTTGGTCAGCTGCTCGCTCAGGTCGTTCTCGCTGTGCAATAGCCCGGTGATGCCAGCCAGCAGCGACTGCGGCGTGGCCGCATCCCCAAGCTCGGAAACATCAATGCCCACCCAGCCAACCGGCTGCAGCAAGGCGTCAACAATGCGCGGGTCACGGGTAAGGTCGAGAATCAGCTGCAGCTCATCAATGTTGACCCGATGCTTTGGGTTCGCACTGGTCAGGCTCAGCTTGTGGTTCAGGGTTGAGGCACTCATGGCCCCGTCTACGGCGGCAATGGCGGTCGCCCCGCCTGGGTAATCGTGCGCGGCGTGGTGCAGCGCTTGTTGCAGAGTCAGAATCGAACGCTTGGCGCGCTCAACACTGCTCCAGCGGGAACGGTAAGGCATGGCATAACTCCCGGCCCATACCCGTTGGTATGGCGCCCTTAGTCAGGTGGTCGCATACGGCCGGCAAACCGACCGCACCCCAGGCAAGGCCCATGCTCCGCACAGGCCCCGCCTAAACAGCCAGCCCCGCTTGTGGTGGCAGCGAAGTGGCAACCCCAGGCATCCAAGCCCAGGCACAACGCGCAGTGGTGGTGCGCGCATTGGGAGTGGCAGCAGCCAGAGAAAGCTGCCAGTGACCCCGACATGACGTGTTGCTATAGTCACGCCGTGGCTCCCCTTAGTCAGGTGGTCACAGCTAGCCTGCTGATCTGTGGTGGAGAGGCAGGCAACACAGAGCCCTCGGGCTCTGGCGGTCACCGCTTCAACGGTGGCCGGGAAACAGGGCGCCTCACGGCGCCTTTTTTCTAAGCGGCTTGAGCAGGAATCGGGAACAGCTCGGGCAGGTCAGGCCGCAGCTCATGCGGCAAAACCTTGAATTCGACTGCACGACAAACAGCAGGAACACGCTCAGGCGGCACACGGCCAGACTTGAGCCACTTCCACACATGAGGCTGCTTGACGGTGCCTCCAACGCGGCGGGCGAGTTCGGATTGGCTGTTGCCGCACAGCCCCATAACCTTTTTCAGTGCCTTGCGGCACAGATCGGCATCAGTAGTGGTGGGCTCCATTGGGAATGCTCTGTGGTTGTAGGAACACTAGCGAGATTATAACCACAGACATAATACGTCAACACCAAGGTGGTTGGACGCATGTATAACCGAGGTTTTAACATCGCCGACATGGACTACCTAAACGCCCCACAACTCCCAACCCTGGCCGACCGGCTGAACTATGCGATGAAGCAGCGCGGCATCGTGCAGGACACTTTGGCCGAGCGCGCCGGATGCTCGCAGACCGCCGTGCAGAAACTTGCATCCGGCAAGAGCAAAACCGGCAAAAGCAAATTCCTGCCAGCCATTGCCCGCGCGCTCGACATTGACATTGACTGGCTTGAGCTGGGCAAGCTGCCACCACTGAGAACAGCCGAGACCAGCAACGTCTACCGCATACGCCCAAAGGATGGCGGCCCAGTACTGCTTGACGAACTGTCGCCATGGGACGACAGCACGCCACTCGATGAAGACGAGGTTGCTTTGCCCATCTACAAGGAAGTTGAACTCGCATCAGGTCACGGCCGCTCGTCAGTGCAAATCGTGCCCGACCGTAAAATCAGATTCTCGGCCTACACCATGCGCATGGCTGGCGTAGACCCATCCATGGCGGCTTGCGCCACCAACACAGGCAACAGCAACTTCCCCCTGATCCTCAACGGCGCCACCCTCGGCGTCGACAAGGGCACCACCCGCATCGTTGACGGACAGATCTACGCCATCGACCACGACGGCCAGTTGCGCGTTAAGTTTCTATATCGCCTACCTGGTGGCGGCATCCGACTGCGCAGCTACAACCGAGAAGAGTACCCAGACGAGGACTACACCTTCGACCAGGTGATGGAACAGCGCATCCAAATCATCGGCTGGATATTCTGGTGGTCGACTCTGAACCACCTCAATTCACCACCACTGCTGTAAAAATTATTACCCTGGTAATTGCCAAGAATTAAAACCGCAGTTATCTTTTACCTCGTCTCTCCACCACAGAGCCGAGGTAAACCATGTCAGCATCTGTTCACGCGCTCCCGTCATGCCCGACCGAGCGCATCTTTGAACTCCGCCGCGCCGCCCTGGCCACCGGCTGCCAGTTCACCCGCGTAAAACCCAAGCCCCGCACTGCGCCGGCCCCCTTCGATCCAAACGATGGGGGGCGCGCGGCATGAGCAAGCGTAAAAAGCCAACCGCCAAATCACAAAGCAAGGCGTTCTACCTTCAGCAGTTGCTGAAGGAGATACGCAGCATCCGAGAAAACAAGCACGCTACAGCCAGCGAGCACGCCCAACTTCAGGCGCACGGCATGATCGCGGCCGGCTTGTTCCTCGACCAGCTCACATCGGCTGAGTACAGCATCCTCTGGGACCTCGCGTCGAACGCCTGGGGCTGCCGCTGGTTTGAATTCCATCACAAGCTCCCGCTGTACTCGCGCCAACCGGCAACGTCTCCAGTACTGGAGGCCGCAGCATGAATTTCACCCTCCCCGAAGACGCCCTGCTGCGCCTGGCTGCTCAGCTCAGCCTAAACGGCACGTTCAACCACACCGTTCGCTCGGCCTACAACTCGCACCAGGTGATGTTCCGCATCAAGGTCGAGCGCGGCCAGGACGACACCTGCGCAACCATTGAGATGGGCGGGCAGACCCACAGCATCACTGTCAACAACGCTGACCCACAGCGCCATCTGCTGGTGGCCGATCTGATCGACGCCATCGCCAACGGCCGCGTAGACAGCGCAGAGGTGGCCCCCGCCCGCGTCACCCGCATGCCCCTGCTGCCTGAGCCAGACGGTCTGCTGGATGACACCCAGCTGGGCCGCCTCAAGCACATGGTTCGCCATGGCGGCTTTGCCAGCCTTGAAACCGGGCACCAATGCCCGATCAACGTGGCCGTGCACCGCACCCGCCCAGCTCAGGGCGTAACCGTCATTGCCAGCATCGGCAGCAGCCGCCCACGCACCAAGTGCTTCACCGTGCGCGGTGATGAGCGCGAATGCCTCAAGCGCCTGCTGATCAGCATCGAGGATCTGCACATCATCGCCACGCCCCAGCGCGCGGCCGCAGCGTAGGAGGTCGCCATGTCCAATTCATTCAAGTACACCGCACAGCGCCTCGGCCTGGGCCATCGCGACCTGATGAAGCGCATGCGCACGGCCGGCTTGCTAGACAACTTCAACCTGCCCAGCAACCCGGAGATGACCAAGCACTATCTGGTCACCCGCGAGAACAAGTTCTACAGCGACGAAAAGGGCTGGCGCTTCACCCGCACCACCCGCGTGACCGATGCCGGCATTCCCTGGCTGGCGCGCAAGCTGGGCATCGAGCAGCCAATGCCAGAACCACAGGCAGATCCGCGTGATGTCGCGTGAGATCAAATACACAACCCCGGATGGCCGCGAGATCACCCCGATCTGGGCACGCCAATGGGTGGCAGCACTGATGAAGCTGCCCACCCAGGAGGATCGCAAAGCAGCCATCCGCGACCAAGTACCCGAGCACCTGCGCGAACTCGTTCGCACCATGGGCCGCAACGCCTGGGAACACCCAAGCCGGAGCAAACAATGAAAGACTCAAAGCTACTCGACGACACCCTGATTGACCTGCTGCGCACGCCAGAAAGTTACCGCACCAGTGAAGTCATCAGCAGCGCCCTGCACCTGGCAGCCACCGCAGCCGGCCTGCGCCTCGGCCACCCATCTGACCTGCAGCAGCAACACATGCAGCTTGAGGGCGCGGTGGCACGCCTCACCGCCGCCCTGGGCAATGGCTTCACCCACCGCACCACCCTTCGCCTAGGGCCGGACGTAGCCGGCATTGAGCTGTTCGCCTCAATCGAGGCCATCGGCCGGGCTGACCTGCGGTTTACCGGCTTTGGCTCCACCGCCCACGGCGTGCTCAACAAGCTCCAACAGGCCATCGCCGCACACGGCATCAACATCGGCACGGCCAAGCCCAAGGTGCGCCACCCCGACAAAAACCCGCTGCGCCTGCTCCCGCGTGAGGCCCGCAGCGCATGAGCCCACCCAACGACCAACAGCAGCCCCTGCGCCTGCTAGTCGCGCCCAAGGCCAGCACGGTGGACATGCTCTTTCGCATGTTCGGCACCGTGCTGATCCCGCTGGAGGCAGTGCGCACCGAGCTGTTCCGCAACCTCAACGCCGACCGCTTCGGCCGCGTGGTCGCCACGCCTCGTCTGCCGCTCCCAGTCACCACCCTGGAAGACAGCACCAAGGCCCAGCGCTTTATCGAGATCCACCACCTGGCCGCCCACATCGAACAACGCGCCGGCCAGGCAGACGACACCCTGGCCAAAGCGCTGGGCAGCGAGCAGGAGACCTGAGCCATGCACCGCTACTGCCGTGAATGCCGCGCCGAACTCGGCGAGTTCGACCACAAAGAGATCGGGCTTTGCCAAGAGCACATACAACTCTGCGAGGACTGGAAACGCTTTGATGACCTGCGCGAGGAAGGCCACAGCACCTATGCCGCCAAGCTGATGGCCGGCCTCGCAGATCCACCAGACCCCGACGCCGACTGATCCACCCAAAACCACCTGACAGCCGCACCCGCTGCCACCACCAGCGACCGGCCAACCCGAGGAGATCCACCATGACCACACCGCAAATCTATGGCCTGTTTGCCATGCTCACCGTCGCCGCCATCGCCGGCTTGATCTTCTACTGCATCGGCCTGCGTACCGGACGCCAGGCATCAACCAACATCATCGCTGCCCTGGAACAGTCCAAAACCAACCTGGGCAACACCAACGCCAAACTCGTTGCCGGCCTGATCGAGGTCAACCGCACACTGGACGCCCGCGAGGGCGCACTGAGCAAGCTGCGCCAGAGCCTGATCGAGGAGCAACGCGACCACGGCGAGGTCGAGCGCGGCCTGCTGAATCGCCTGGCCGCCGCCTACCGATTGACCACAGAGGATCAAGCCGTACTGGTGGCCATCGCCGCCAAGCTCAGCCTGGCAGCCGACACCTTCGCCGGCCTCAACGCCCACGACCACGCCAAAGCATCACGCCTCTTTCAGGCTCAAGCGCTGGACATGGCAGACCGCATCGAAAAGGCGCTCGCCAACCAGCAGCCGCACCCGGATACCGAGATCATCGAATGGCTGAACACCAACGGCGATTACTGGGGCGAACCGGATCACGGCACCCTGCGCTTTGACGTAAACAGCCCCGAGGAAGGCTTCGAGCACCTGCGCGACGTGCTCACCCTGGCCATCCAGCAGAAGCAGGCCGACACCGAAAGCGCTACCACCACCATCGGCAACTGGCGCGAGCAGGAAGCGGAGCGTGCAGCATGAACCGCAATTACCCCCTGCTGCGCCTCACCCCAGACCAAGCCGGCAAGCTGCAGCACGACTTCAACCGCTTGCAGGCCAACCACACCGAACTCAAGGCCCAGCTGGCCGCGCTGGAACAAGCCATGCGCGACCTCTACGGCTCGCAAGCCTTCCTTGAACTGCGCAACCACGCCCGCAACCAGGCCCAGGCCGCGCTGCTGAAACAGGAGATCGCCGCATGACACGGATCATCCTTCAATCCGCCCGCGAATTTGACCTACTCAAGCCCCGCGCGGATCTGATCACCACGCTCGACATCGCTCACGCCCTGAGCCTGATCTGCCGCTTCAACGGCCACTGCAACCGCCACTACTCAGTGGCGCAGCACAGCCTGCTGGTGGCCGATATCGTCGAAAGCCAAGGCCACGGCCCAGAGATCCAACTGCAGGCCCTGCTGCACGATGCGGCCGAGGCCTATGTCGGCGACCTGGTGCGCCCGCTCAAATACCACCTACGCCGCCAAGCCTGCGGGCAGCAGTCGGACTTCGACCGAGTAGAGGAAAGGGTGTGGGAGGCCATCTGCGATCAGTTCGAGCTGGAGCCCGAGCTGCCATTCGTCGTGCACGACGCCGACATGATCGCCCTCGCCACCGAACGCCGCGAGCTACTGCCAGATCACCCATCTGTTTGGGATTGCCTGCACGGCATCACCCCGCACCGCATCGAGCTGGAAAACTGGACACCCGGCCAAGCCCGCCAGGCCTTCCACGACCGGCTGCTTGACCTGCTGGCCACCACCCACCGCGCAAGGGCTGCAGCATGAGCAAGAAGACCATCGAAATGCTGCAGAAAGCAGACACCGAGGCCGACCTGATCACCGACGCGGAACTTGACCAGGCCTGGGGCGGCGCCAACTTTGGCGGCATGTCAAAGCGCGAGGTGATCCGCCTCGGCACGCTTAAATGCCTGGCCGGCTGGCACCAAGGCCACACCAGCCGGACGATCTGCACCGAACTGGGACTCATCAACGAAAAGTACAAAGTCACCGCCAAGGGCCGCGCCTATCTGTGGCTGGCATTCGGCCGCCGGAGCAACTTCTGATGACCACTACCAGCACACAAGGCGCACACACACCAGGCAACGAAGCCCCAACCCAGGCGGCCGAGCAGATCACCCTGCCACCCTGCCCATTCTGCGAAGGCCCACCGGCAGTGATCGTCACCAGAACGTTCGAACCCTTCGGTTCAGTCGAGCCGACAGAGCACTTCGGCTGCACGGGCCTGGACGTAGACGCCTACGTCTTCTGCCACGAATGCGGCGCCGAAGGGCCGAAGCACGAAACGGTGATCTTCACCCAGGCCGACTACCTGGAAGCGGAACGCGCAGGCGCGGTGCTATGGACGGAACGCTCCGCCAAGCATCGCCACCTCTACGACGCCGGCTCGCCCGAAGGGCTCAATCTGTACCCACAGGAGGCAGGGCAATGAAACCAGCCACCGCGACCACAACAACCAAGGCCGTGCGTCAGCACGGCGGCGGCCTGGTACAGGCCAACCAGCCGCGTGCCGCTTTGCGCGGCCGCCAGCAATGCCCGAGCGGGGGCGTTAAAAAGAGTCTCTGCTGCGCAGCAGCAGGCATTAATGCTCTTGATCTGCAAGCCACCGCCGCCCTCGCATACCCCATGACAGGCGTGCGCCAGGCGCAAAAGTTGAGCACCCCGCTCCGCTCTCCTGTCCGCCCGCCCGCGCAGCTTCTCGTGGGGTATACGCACCAACTGAACATCAACCGGGGGCGCGCATGACAGCCTTCAATCAAAGCCACTTCGCCAAGGCCTGCCGCACCCAGTTCGCCCTGGACTTCGAGGGCTACATCACCGTCGATCTGTTCTCGGGCGGTGGCGGCGCATCCATTGCTATCGAGAAAGCCACAGGCAAGCCGGTGGACATCGCCATCAACCACGATGCCGAAGCCATCAGCCTGCACATGCGCAACCACCCGCAGGCCGAGCACTACCAGAAGGACATTCGCGAGGTATGCCCCAAGGTAGCCACGCGCGGGCGCCAGGTAGGCCACTTGCACGGCAGCCCGGAATGCACCCACCACAGCCAAGCATCCGGCGGGCAACCACGCAGCGTGGAAAGCCGCTCACTGTCGTGGACGATGATCCGTTGGGGCGGTCAGGCCCGGCCGGTGATGATCACCATGGAAAACGTGATGCAGATCCTGCAGTGGGGTCCACTGATCGCCAAGCGCTGCAAGCACACCGGCCGCGTGGTGACGCTGGACATGATCACCTGCCCACGTACCGGCAAGCAGGTCAACCGCGTGGCCAACCCAGGCGAGCGCGTACCCGTGCAACAGCAGTACCTGGTGCCAGATCCGAAACGAAAAGGCAAAACCTGGGCGCGCTTCATCGGTGAGCTGCAGGGCATGGGGTATGAGGTGCTGTTCGGCAAACTGAATGCAGCCGAGTACGGCGCACCAACCACCCGCGAGCGCCTGTTCCTGATCGCACGGCGCGACGGCGAGCCGCTGTACTGGCCCGAGCCAACCCACTGCAAAGCACCAGGCAAGGGCCACAAAGCCTGGGTGCCGGTGGCCGAGTGCATTGACTGGTCCATCCCCTGCCCGAGCATCTTCCTCGACAAGGAAGGCGGCAAAGCCTTCAAGGTCAAGCGCCCACTGGTGGCCAAGACCATGGCGCGCATCCGCAAGGGCATCGAGCGCTTCGTCATCAACCACGCCGACCCATTCATCGTCAGCGTGAACCACGGCGGCGCCGATTTCCGTGGCCAGGGCACTGGCAACCCAATCGCAACAATCACGGGAGGCCACGGTTTTGCGATTGCACAGCCTACCCTCGCGCCCTTCATCACCGAGCACGCCAACGCCAGCAACCAGCGCAACGTGGCAGCGGCCGAGCCGATCCCGACGCTATGCGCCGAGGTTAAAGGAGGTCACTTTGCGGTGGTCAGCCCGATACTAGTGGGCGCAGGCGGCCCAGCCTATTCGGCAAAGCCCGTTTCAGCTGATCAACCAACCGGCACCATCCTCACCGAGAACCACAAGGCAATCGCTGTCGCGTACCTGGCGCAGCACAACGGCGGCTTCAACACCACGCCAGGCCATCATCCGTCACGCCCGGCATCAGCCATCACCACCACCGGAAGCCAGCAGAACATCGTAGCGGCCAGCCTTGTGACCCTGCGCAACAACTGCGTAGGCGAGGATCTGCGAGACCAAGCACCGGCCATCACCGCCGGCGGCACCCACCTGGCGCTGATGGAATGCACCCTGGCACCCGAGCACGAAGCCGGAGCCCTGCGCGTGGCCGCCTTCCTGATGGGCTACTACGGCACCGACAACACCTACGACGCCCGCGACCCAGCCGCCACCATCACCACCCGCGACCGCCTGGCGCTGGTAACGGTTGTGATCAAGGGCTCGCCATACGTGATCGTCGACATCGGCATGCGCATGCTCACCCCGCGCGAGCTGTACCTAGCGCAAGGCTTCCCGAGCAATTACGTGATCGACCAAGGCCACGACGGCAAACCGATCACCGCACGCGCCCAGGTGCGCATGTGCGGCAACTCGGTATCACCACCACCACTAGAAGCCCTGCTGCGCGCAAACCCACTGCGCGGCCGGCAAGCACTGCAGGAGGCAGCATGAGCGCAGCCGAAGCCCTGCCGCTGGAACATGACAAACTGAACGAGCACGAAATGGCAGCCCACCTGGGCATCACCTTTCGCGCCCTACAGACCCGGCGGCTCAAGAAGAAAATACCCCACGGCGTTTGGAACAAGGTCAACGGGGATGTGATTTACAGCGTTAAAAGGTACGAAGCATGGCTGGAAAGCACTTGGGATTGCCCCCCGGAGTTGAGTTCGTTGGTGACACCATCCGAATCCGCTTCACCTGGCGTGGCGCGACCCCGCCGCGCCGCTGTGAAACCCTCCGGCTCGCGCAAACTCCCAAGGGGATCAACGCTGCCACCAAGCTACTTGCTCGTGTAAAGCAGCTGATCGACCACCAGGCGCTGGATGACGACAAGTACATCCAGCTCTTCCCCAACACCAGCTACTCCGTGAGCAAACGCGTGCCCAACTTCAGGGACTACGCCCAGGTTTGGCTGGATAGCCGTGAGATCGTCGCCGGTACCCGCCGAAACTACCGCATCACCATGAACAAGCACTGGATGCCCTACCTGGCGTTGCTGCCAGTGAACGCCATCAGCGCCTTCGACATCCGCAAAATCGTGGTGGCCACCGAGTGGGCATCCACAACCGCCAAGCGCACCGCCCTGGTACGCCTGCGCGCTGTGCTCAGATCCGCCGTGAACGATGGCTGGCTGGATAAGAACCCAGCCATAGGCATCGACCTGCCTATCAAGGCCAAGCGCAAGCTAGACCCGTTCACCAAGGAGGAAGCCGACACCATCATCGAGCACCTGTACACCACCCTTGGCGGCGAACGCACCGAGATCTATGCCTGCCTGATTGAGTTTGCCTTCTATACAGGCATGCGCCCAGGCGAAGTGCGGGCATTACGTTGGGATGAGATAGACGAAACGAAGCGCACCGCCCGCGTCTGCAGGATCGTGGTCGATGGCGAGGTGGCCGAGCGCATCAAGAACCGCAAGCCGCGCAACGTACTGTTGAACGACCGGGCCATGCATGCACTGGATAGGGCAAAGGTGGTGAAGGAGAAAATCAGGCTGAAGACTGATTTCATATTCCCACCAGCACAGGGCGGGGAATGGATGCAGGACCCAGACGGCCCTACTGGCTACCTAAGGCCGGCACTGGCGGCACTGGGCATCCGACAACGCCGGCTGTACGATACCCGCCACACTTACGCGACCATGTGCCTGATGGCTGGAATGAACGTGGCGTTCATCGCCAACCAGCTCGGCCACACAATCGAAGTACTGCTCAGCACCTATGCCGAATGGATCAACTCCGAGGGCGACTGGTCAGAGATGAACAAGCTGTCTGTTGCATCGATTGGTACAAAATTGGTACAGAAAGAAAGCATAAACGCAGAAAGCCCTTAACTATCAAGGGCTTGGCAAAATTGCCATAAATCATCCTGCAATACCGACGCCTTGTCTTGGGGACACCACGTAATGGAATTTATTGTTAAAAGCGCACGCCCAGAAACACTAAAAACCGCCACCCTGGTTATCCCTGTTGGTGAGGGCAAAAAACTCGGCGAAACCGCCAAGGCCATCGACACCACTAGCGCTGGCGCGATCAGCGCTCTGCTCAAGCGCGGCGACCTGGCCGGCAAGGTCGGCCAGACCCTGCTGGTACACAACCTGCCGAACCTGAAAGCCGAACGCGTGCTGCTGGTCGGCACCGGCAAAGACAGCGAACTGTCTGACCGCCAACTGCGCAAATTGATCACCAGCGTTTACAACAGCCTGAAAAGCCTTGGCGGCAGCGACGCCGTACTCGCGCTCGACGAATTGCAGGTCAAAGGCCGCGGCACCTACGGCAAAACCCGCCTGATGGTGGAAAGCCTGGCCGATGCCGGCTACTGCTTCGACCGCTTCAAGAGCCAGAAGGCCGAAGCCGGCGCACTGAAAAAGCTCACCCTGCTCACTGACAAAGCCAACCTGGCCGACGCCGAGCGCGCCAGCACCCACGCCCAGGCGATTGCCGCCGGCATGGCCTTTACCAAGGACCTCGGCAACCT
The DNA here is from genome assembly GCF_030684895.1 of Pseudomonas sp. Taxonomy (GTDB): domain Bacteria; phylum Pseudomonadota; class Gammaproteobacteria; order Pseudomonadales; family Pseudomonadaceae; genus Aquipseudomonas. The sequence continues at coordinate 17,214 of NZ_JAUXXP010000090.1, forward strand.
GCCGCCCAACCTCTGCCACCCAAGCTATCTCGCCGAAGAAGCCAAGAACCTGGGCAAGGCCTACAAGAACCTCAAGGTCGAAATCCTGGATGAGAAGAAGCTCAAGGAGCTCGGTGCCGGCGCCTTCCTCGCCGTCGCCCAGGGCAGCGACCAGCCGCCGCGCATGATCGTCATGCATTACCAGGGCGGCAAAAAATCCGAGAAGCCCTACGCCCTGGTCGGCAAAGGCATCACCTTCGACACCGGCGGCATCAGCATCAAGCCGGCGGCCGGCATGGATGAGATGAAGTACGACATGTGCGGCGCCGCCAGCGTGTTCGGCACCCTCAAAGCAGTGCTTGAGCTGCAACTGCCGATCAACCTGGTGTGCCTGCTGGCCTGCGCCGAGAATATGCCCAGCGGTGGCGCCGCGCGCCCAGGCGATATCGTCACCACCATGAGTGGGCAGACCGTGGAAATCCTCAACACCGACGCCGAAGGCCGTCTGGTGCTGTGCGACACCCTGACCTATGCCGAGCGCTTCAAGCCGCAAGCGGTGATTGACATCGCCACCCTCACCGGTGCCTGCATCGTGGCCCTGGGCAGCAATGTCTCCGGCCTGATGGGTAACAACGACGAACTGGTGCAGCAGATTCTCGGCGCAGGCCTCACCGCCGACGACCGCGCCTGGCAGCTGCCGCTGTATGACGAATACCAGGAGCAGCTGGACAGCCCGTTCGCCGACATCGCCAATATCGGCGGGCCAAAAGCCGGCACCATCACCGCTGGCTGCTTCCTCTCGCGCTTTGCCAAGAACTACCACTGGGCGCACCTGGATATCGCCGGCACCGCCTGGATCAGCGGCGGCAAGGACAAAGGCGCGACCGGTCGCCCGGTGCCGATGCTGACGCAGTACCTGCTGGACCGCGCCAAGGTCTGATGCCCCCGTAGCCCGGATGTAATCCGGGGACGCCCCTGTCCCGGATTGCATCCGGGCTACGGCTCTTCCACGAACGCCCCATACATGAACCATGTCATGCCCCGAATAGAATTCTACGTACTCTCCACCGCCGTGCCGGCCGAACGCCTACGCGCGGCCTGCCAATTAGCGATGAAAGCCTGGCGCGCCGGCCTGCCGGTGTTTCTGCGCGGCAGCGACGCGCAACAATGCAGCGAAGTGGACGAACTGCTGTGGCGCTTTAAAGCGGAAAGTTTTGTGCCGCACAGCCTGTACCAGGAAGACGCGCAAGCACCGGTGGTGATTGGGCTGGACGAAGAACCCAGCAGCACCCAGGGCGTACTGATCAACCTGGGTAGCACCCTGTCCCCGCAGGTTGAGCGTTTTAGCCGGGTGATTGAAATCGTCAACCAGGAACCCGACCTGCTGACCGCCTGCCGGGAGAATTTCCGCAGTTACCGGCAGCGCGGGTATGATCCCAAACGAGTCGAACTCTAGTTGCACACCATGGACACCCCAAAACCGCCGCAAAAACCCGCCCAACTGCTGAACGACCTGGAGTCGATCCGCCAACTGCTGGGCGATGAAAACCTCGAACCACCGCTGCTGATCGACACGCTCGACCCGGACAGCATCCCCCTGCTCTCGGAAATCGTTACCCCGCCACCCGTGGCCGCCGCACCAACACCTGCGCCCAAACCAGCGATTGCGCAAACCCTGCGTGAAACCGTTAGCCAGAGCGTCAGCCGCGACAGCGAGCTGAACCGCCTGGACAACGAACTGCGCGCCGCTGCCCAGCTGATTCTGCAGGATGTGATCGACGATTTCGTGCCGCAGATCGAGGCCGAGCTGAAACGCCGCCTGGATGCCCGCCTAAGCCGCTTACTGCCGCCGCGCAGATAGGCACCTGTAGCCCGGATAAGCCCCAGCGCAATCCGGGAAGGCGCTGACCCGGATTACAGCTACGAATTCGCCATACCCGCGCCCCAACGCCCACCAGTCAGCCACGCCACGCGCGCCCTTACGCCACACAGGCCTTCCCCGCTATACTTGCCGGCTTTTCCGTCTAGCCGTCATAAGGGTCCCGCCGCGCATGGACAAGACCTACCAGCCGCACGCCATTGAAACCGCCCTGTACCAGAACTGGGAGGCGAACAACTATTTCGCCCCGCAGGGTTCCGGCGCGCCCTACACCATCATGATCCCGCCGCCGAACGTCACCGGCAGCCTGCACATGGGCCATGGTTTCAACAACTCGATCATGGACTGCCTGATTCGTTTGCGTCGCATGCAGGGCCGCAACACCCTGTGGCAGCCGGGTACCGACCACGCCGGTATCGCCACGCAGATGGTGGTTGAGCGCCAACTGGCCGCTGACGGCATCGGCCGTCACGATCTGGGCCGCGAGAAGTTCCTGGAAAAGGTCTGGGAATGGAAAGAACAGTCCGGCGGCACCATCACCCGGCAGATCCGTCGCCTGGGCAGCTCGGTAGATTGGTCGCGCGAACGCTTCACCATGGACGACGGTCTGTCCGAATCGGTTAAAGAAGCCTTCGTGCGCCTGCACAAGGACGGCCTGATCTACCGCGGCAAGCGCCTGGTCAACTGGGACACCAAGTTCCACACCGCTATCTCCGACCTCGAAGTGGAAAACCACGACGAGAAAGGCAGCCTGTGGAACCTGCGCTACCCGCTGGCTGACGGCAACACCACCGCCGACGGCAAGGACTACCTGATCGTCGCCACCACGCGCCCGGAAACCATGCTCGGCGACAGCGCCGTGGCCGTGCACCCGGAAGACGAGCGCTATAAAGCCCTGATCGGCACCTTCGTCGAGCTGCCACTGGTTGGCCGTCGTATCCCGATCATCGCCGACGATTACTGCGACCCTGAATTCGGCACCGGCTGCGTGAAAATCACCCCAGCCCATGACTTCAACGACTATGAAGTCGGCAAGCGCCACAACCTGCCGCTGCTGAATATCTTCGACAAGAACGCCGCCGTGCTGGCACAGGTCCAGGCGTTCAATGTCGATGGCAGCGTCAACAGCCAGATCGACTGCAGCCTGCCGGCCGCATACGCCGGCCTGGATCGTTTCGAGGCGCGCAAGCAGATCGTTGCTGCCTTCGAGGCCGCCGGCCTCTTGGAAAGCATCGACGCTCACGCCCTGAAAGTTCCAAAAGGTGACCGCTCCGGCACCATCATCGAGCCGTGGCTGACCGACCAGTGGTACGTCAGCACCAAGCCGCTGGCCGAGAAAGCCATCGCCGTGGTCGAGAGTGGTGAAATCCAGTTCGTGCCCAAGCAGTACGAAAACATGTACTTCAGCTGGATGCGCGATATCCAGGACTGGTGCATCAGCCGTCAGCTCTGGTGGGGCCACCGCATCCCGGCCTGGTACGACGATGCCGGCAACGTCTATGTCGGCCGCGACGAGGCAGAAGTACGCGCTACACACAACCTCGGCGACGCCAATCTGCGCCAGGATGAAGACGTGCTGGACACCTGGTTCAGCTCCGGCCTGTGGACCTTCTCCACCCTCGGCTGGCCGCAGCAAACTGAAGAACTGAAGACCTTCCACCCCACCGACGTGCTGGTGACCGGCTTCGACATCATCTTCTTCTGGGTCGCCCGGATGATCATGCTGTCCACCCACCTGACCGGGCAGATCCCGTTCAAGACCGTGTACGTGCACGGCCTGGTGCGCGATGGCCAGGGCCAGAAAATGTCCAAGTCCAAGGGCAACGTGCTCGACCCACTGGATATCGTCGACGGCATCACCCTCGACGAGCTGCTGGAAAAACGCACCAGCGGCATGATGCAACCCAAGCTCGCCGAGAAGATCGCCAAGCAGACCCGCGCCGAGTTCCCCGAGGGCATCGCCGCCTATGGCACCGACGCCCTGCGCTTTACCAACCTGGCGCTGGCCTCCACCGGTCGCGACATCAAGTTCGACATGGGCCGCGTCGAGGGTTACCGCAACTTCTGCAACAAGATCTGGAACGCCGCCAACTTCGTGCTGGAAAACACCGATGGCCAGGACTGTGGCGTTAACGGCGAAGAAGTTGAGCTGTCCTCGGTGGACCGCTGGATCATCTCGGCCCTGCAGCGCACCGAAGCCGAAGTGACCCGCCAGCTCGACGCCTTCCGCTTTGACCTGGCCGCCCAGGCGCTTTACGAGTTTATCTGGGACGAGTACTGCGCCTGGTACCTGGAGCTGGTCAAGCCCGTGCTGTGGGACGAAGCCGCACCCATCGAACGTCAGCGCGGCACCCGCCGCACGCTGATCCGCGTGCTGGAAGTGGCGCTGCGTCTGGCCCACCCCTTTATGCCGTTTATCACCGAAGAAATCTGGCAGCGCATCAAGGCGCAGGCCGGCGTCCCCCAAGGTGACAAGCAGGGCGATACCATCATGCTGCAGGCCTGGCCAGTGGCCAATGAAAGCCGCATCGACGCCGCCGCCGAAGGCGATATCGAGTGGGTCAAGCAGCTGATGCTCGGCCTGCGCCAGATCCGTGGCGAGATGAAAATCTCTATGGCCAAGCGCATCGATATCATCCTGCAGAACGCCAGTGCGGAAGACCTGCGTCGCCTGGCCGACAACGCGCCGCTGCTGAACAAGCTGGCCAAGCTGGAGTCGGTGCGCGTGCTGGAAGCGGGCGAAGAAGCGCCGATGTCTGCCACCGCCCTGGTCGGCGAGATGCAGGTGCTGGTGCCCATGGCCGGGCTGATCGACAAGGACGCCGAACTGGCGCGCCTGGATAAAGAGATCGCCCGCCTTTCCGGTGAAGTGCAGCGCGTCGGCGGCAAGCTGAGCAATGAAGGCTTCGTCGCCAAGGCGCCGGCCGAAGTGCTCGATAAAGAGCGCGCCAAGCTGGCCGAGGCCGAACAGGCCCTGAGCAAGATGGTCGAGCAGCGCGGCAAGATCGCCGCACTCTGATCCACTGGCAACACCCGCAGCCCGCGCCCTTACCGGCGCGGGTTTCTTTTTTTGTAGGAGGGGCTTTCGGCTCTGGCGTCCTGCTTCGCTCTACCTCCTGCATCCATGCAGTCGTAGCCGCGACTGTCGCCGCTGAAGCGCCTCCCACGGTTCACCTGATTTACCGGAACACCCATGACTGATACACGCTCCCCTTCCCTGCTCGATGCCCTGCTGCCGATTGGCGTGCTGGTGCTGCTGCTGGGTCTCTCCGTTTACCTGTATGGCGACAGCTCCTCCAGCGGGCCGAACCAGATCGCGCTGATGAGCGCGGCCTTTGTCGCTGGCCTGGTCGGCCTGAAGAATGGCCTGCAATGGGCGCAGATCGAGGAAGGCATCCTCGCCGGCATCCATATGGCGATGAAGGCCAACCTGATCCTGCTGGCGGTCGGTGCGCTGATCGGCACCTGGATTCTTGCCGGCACGGTGCCGACCATGATCTGGCTCGGTCTCAAGCTGATTTCCGCAGAATACTTTTACGTCACCAGTTGCCTGATCTGCGCCCTCACCGCGCTTTCGATCGGCAGCTCCTGGACGGTGGCCGGCACCCTGGGCATCGGCCTGATGGGCGTGGCGGCAGGCTTGGGCCTGGACCCGGCGATTACCGCCGGAGCGATCATTTCTGGCGCCTACTTTGGCGACAAGCTCTCGCCGCTGTCGGACACCACCAACCTGGCGCCCGCTGCGGCCGGGGCGGATCTGTTCGCGCATATCCGCCTGATGCTGCGCACCACCACACCGGCTTTGTTGATTGCCCTGGTGATTTTCTTCGTGCTCGGCCAGCAAGCCAGTAACAGTCACGACACCGCGCGTATCGCCGAAGTGCTGACCGCGCTGGAAACCCAATTCAGCCTGGGCTGGCACCTGCTGCTGCCGGTGGCCCTGCTGCTGTTTCTCGCCGTGCGCCAGTGGGCGGCCTTTCCAGCAGTGTTTGTTGCGGCGCTGCTCGGCGGCGTGTTTGCCGTGGCGTTTCAGCCCGAGGTGATGGCGCGTTTGGCCGATCCGGCTGCCGGCAGCCTGGCGCCGCTGAAAACCGTGTGGAGCGCGCTGTTCGCCGGCTATGAATCGAGCAGCGGCAACCCGGCGCTGGATGGCCTGCTGTCCAAGGGCGGCATGGCCAGCATGCTCACCACCGTGTGGCTGATCATCTGCGCTATGTGTTTTGGCGGCGTGCTGGAAAAGCTCGGCCTGCTGCAGCGCCTGCTACAAAGCACCCTGCACCTGGCAAAAAGCACCAGCAGCCTGATCGTCAGCACCATTGCCACCAGCATCGGCACCAACATCATCACCGCCGACCAGTACATCGCCCTGGTGCTGCCGGGCCGCATGTACCGCGCCGAGTATGAGAAGCGCGGGCTGGCGCCGGTCAACCTGTCACGCGCCCTGGAAGACGGCGGCACCCTGACCTCGGTGCTGGTGCCGTGGAACACCTGCGGCGCCTATATGGCCGCCACTCTGGGCGTGGCGACCCTGAGTTACCTGCCGTACTGCTTCTTCAACCTGCTGATGCCGCTATTGGCGATTTGCCTGGCGTTTATCTTCCCGCCGCAGCCCGCTGTGCAACACAGCGCCGAACGCGACGACCTGTCGCAGGCCTGAACCCATGCCCGCCCGCAACTGCGCGTCAGCGCGTAGTTCGGGCGCGCCAGGGCTGCCCCTAGGCCGAGAAATCGCCGCCAAAGGTACAGCCCGCCTGGCCGGGCGATAAATCCGCTGCCAATTTCCACGCAAATCAGGCATCTTCGTCGGCGCATCTAGATGCCTCTGGCACCTCCAACTCAATAAAAAAGCCCTGAATCTGGAATTCTGATCATGTATGCGTTGATGGCACTGACCTTCGTCTTCGGTTACCTGTGTATCGCCCTCGAACACCCGCTGAAAGTCGACAAAGCCGCATCGGCAATTCTCACCGCTGTTATCTGCTGGACCCTGCTGGTTCTGGGCGCGGACAGCATTCTGCCGCTGATTGGCGCCGCCACCGCCGGCGCCAGTGGCAATGACCATCACGTCACCGAAGAGCTGCGCCATCATCTGGGCGAAATCTCCGAGATCCTGTTCTTCCTGATGGGCGCCATGACCATCGTCGAGCTGATCGACGCCCATGAAGGCTTCAAGGTCATCACCGACCGCATCCGCACCAACAAGCGCGTGCACCTGCTCTGGCTGGTGGGGTTGATCACCTTCTTCCTCTCGGCGGCGCTGGATAACCTGGCCACCACCATCGTGATGATCTCGCTGCTGCGCAAACTGATCGACGACCAGAAGGAACGCTGGTTCTATGCCGGCATCGTGGTGATTGCCGCCAACGCAGGCGGCGCCTGGTCGCCGATTGGTGACGTAACCACCACCATGCTGTGGATCGGCAACCAGGTCACCGCCAGTGGCATCGTGGTCAAGCTGATCATCCCCAGTATGATCTGCCTGCTGGTGCCGCTGACCATCATGAGCTTCGTGCTCAAGGGTGACATCACCCCGCCCAAGCACAAGGAAAGCCGCGAAAGCCGTCGCGACCCGACCACGCCCTTCGAGCGCAACCTGGTATTTGTCATGGGCCTGGGCGCGCTGATCTTCGTCCCGGTGTTCAAGACCATCACCCACCTGCCGCCGTATATGGGCATCCTGTTCGGCCTCGGCGTGCTCTGGGTCACCACCGAAATCATCCACCGCAGCAAAAACAGCGAAGAAAAAGACCCGCTCTCGGTGGTCGGCGTATTGCGCCGTATCGACGTCACCAGCGTGCTGTTCTTCCTCGGCATCCTGCTGGCGGTGTCCAGCCTGTCCACCGCTGGCCACCTGATTGACGTCGCCACCTACCTGAAAGACAGCCTGGGCAATGTCTACACCATCGCCATGTCCATCGGCCTGCTCTCCGCCGTGGTGGACAACGTGCCGATGGTCGCCGGTGCAATGAAGATGTACCCCTTGGTCAGCCCTGAAACCCTGGCCATGGCGGGTAGTGAAAGCAGTTGGCTGAGCAACTTTGTGGTCAACGGCAATTTCTGGGAAATGCTCGCCTACTGCGCCGGCACCGGCGGTAGCTGCCTGATCATCGGCTCAGCGGCCGGCGTAGCCGCCATGGGCATGGAGAAGATCAACTTTATCTGGTACGTGAAGTACATCAGCGGCCTGGCCTTTGCCGGTTATATCGCCGGTGCCCTGAGCTATATCGCACTCTTCGCCCTTTAAGCCACGCCATGAGGCGGTTGTAGCAACCGCCTCATGCAGGAGCTCTTATGGAAGTCAGTAAAACCCGCAGCAGCTTCTATCGCCGCCTGTATGTGGCCTGGCTGATCGACAGCGGCGCCGCCACCAGCGTCCCGGCGCTGATGGCCGCCACCGGCATGCCACGGCGCACCGCCCAGGACACCCTAAGCGCCCTGACCGAACTGGATATCGAATGCGCATTCGCCCAACAAAACGGCGAACGAAACAACGCTGGCCACTATGAAATTCTCGACTGGGGCGCGATCAACCCCCAGTGGATTGCCGCCAACCTGGCGCAGATCAAGGCCGTGCTGGGCTATCCCTAAACTGCCGAGGCCGCCATGCGCAGCTCCCGCCGCCTACTGCTGGTCATTGTGTTTCTGCTCAGCTTGTTTGTGCTGTTCGAAACCCTGGGTATCCGTGCACAGTTCAGCCTGGATGCCTTGCAGGCGCTGATTCTTATGCACCCGGTCGCCGGCCTGCTGCTGTTTATTCTGCTGTTTGCCCTCGGCAATCTGATCCAGATTCCCGGCTGGGTATTTCTCGCAGCTGCAGTGCTGGCACTCGGGCAGATTTATGGCGGCATCGTCACCTATGTAGCGGCCTGCGTGTCCTGCATCGTCACCTACATCACCATTCGCTATCTGGGCGGTAACGCCCTGCGCGAGTTGAACAATCCCCTGGCGCAACGCCTGCTAAGCGGTCTCGACCGCCGCCCACTGGCCAGCATCATTATCTTGCGCATACTGTTTCAGACCGTACCGGCGTTGAACTATGCACTGGCCCTGTCCGGCGTACGCTTTCGCACCTACCTGCTCGGCACCCTGCTCGGCCTGCCTCTGCCGATTGCCCTGTACTGCGTGTTCTTCGATTACCTGGCCATGCTGCTGAACATTGCCCACTAGAGCGGGCATTGCGCGTTTACATAAGCTCGACAAGCAAGCGGCGCCCAGCTGTGGGAAAATCCCGCGCCCCAAGCCTGCGATCTGCCTGCCATGTCCCTGCCGCCGAAACGCCCCAGCCGTAAACCCGCCGCGCCGCGCCCTGCTCCCAGCAAATCTGCTGCCGGCAAGCCCGATGCAGCCAAGGGCCAGTTGCACCCACGCAACCGTCATCAGGGGCGCTATGACTTTCCCGCGCTGATCAAGGCCAGCCCGGAGCTGGCGGCCTTTGTGATCATTAATCCCTATGGCAATGAGAGCATCGACTTCGCCAATCCGGCGGCGGTTAAGGTGTTCAACCGGGCGCTGCTCAAGCAGTTTTATGGCATCAGTCATTGGGATATTCCGGCGGATTACCTGTGCCCGCCGATCCCCGGCCGCGCCGATTACCTGCATTACTTGGCCGACCTGCTGGCCGCCAGCAATGGCGGTCAGATCCCGCACGGGGCCAAGGTGCGTGCACTGGATATTGGCGTGGGCGCCAACTGCATCTACCCATTGCTGGGTAACCGCGAATACGCCTGGCAGTTTCTCGGCTCGGACATCGCCGCCAGTGCCATCGCCTCGGCCAAGGCCATCGTGCAGGCCAACCCGGGCCTGGGCGAGGCGATTGAGCTGCGCCAGCAGCGCGACAGCGCGCATATCTTCCAGGGCTTGCTACAGAGCGATGAGCGTTTCGACCTGAGCCTGTGCAACCCGCCCTTCCATGCCAGCGCGGAAGAAGCCAGCAGCGGCAGCAAACGCAAATGGCGCAACCTTGGCAAGCTCGACCCCAAGCGCAAACTGCCGGTATTGAATTTCGGCGGCCAGGCGGCGGAGCTGTGGTGCAAGGGTGGTGAAGCGGCGTTTGTCAGCCAGTTGATCAAGGAAAGTGTCGCGGTGGGTCAGCAGGTGCTGTGGTTTAGCAGCCTGATTTCCAAGGCCGGCAACCTACCGGGCGTTTACAGCGAGTTGAAGAAAGCCGGCGCACTCCAGGTACAAACCGTGGAAATGGCCCAGGGCCAGAAGCAGAGCCGCTTTGTTGCCTGGACCTTCCAGACACCAGAGCAGCAGCAGGCCTGGCGCAAAGCCCGCTGGTCGTAGGCTGGCAACGCGATGACGCGTTGCACGTAGCCCGGATGCAATCCGGGAGTGAATCTTGCGGCCAGCAAAGCGCCCCGGATTGCATCCGGGCTACGGCTTACGCCTACCAGGGCAGCCAACCGCCCAACGCCAGCCACACCCCCGCCACGCCCATGCTCAGCAGGGTCACTGGCACGCCGCTGCGGGCGAAGTCGACAAAGCTCAGCGGTACACCCTGACGCCGCGCGCTTTCGGCGACGATCAGGTTGACCACACTGCCGATCAGCAGCAAGTTGCCGGCCAGGGTCGACATGATCGCCAGACCCACCAGCAAGGTTTCGCTGGCATCCGGCAACACGCCCAGCAGCAACATCACGTAGGGCACATTGCCAATCAGGTTGCCGGCCAGCAAGGATAGGCTCGCCAGGGTGATCACCCCGTGCGGCAGCAGGCCCAGCTCGGCCAGATTACCAGCCATACCAGCGACCTGCGGCAGGCTCATCGCCGCGCCAGTAACGACGAATAACCCGGCAAACAGCAGCAATAGGTTCCAGTCGACCTTCTGCACATAGTCGCGGCTGTCCACCCGCCGCGAAATCATCACCAAGGCGGCAATCAGCAGCGCAGAAATCTCCCGCGGCAGGCTCGTGGAAAACAACCCGAGCAGCACCAGGCTGGCCAGCAAGGGTTTCAGGTAACTGCGTACACCGTAAATATGCTGCACCGGGGTTTCTTCCTGCAGCGCCGGCTTGGCCGTACCCCAGCGTTTGCGCCACTGCAGCCAGATCACCGCGTAGGTAATGGCCAAGGCCGCCAGTGCCGGCGGACCGGCGATGAAGGTATACGACCAGAAGTCCAGGCCACCGGCCTGACCGATCAGAATGTTCTGCGGATTACCAATCAGGCTGGCGGATGAGCCGGCATTGCACGCCAGCGCCAACGCCAGGAGAAACGGCCGTGGGTCGAGGCCGCGCGCCAGCAAGCTATGGCACAGCAGCGGGGTCAGAGCGAAAGCAACGATGTCATTGACCAGCAGCGCCGACAGCACACCGCCCAGCACAACCACGCCCAACAGCAGCAGCGCCGGCTGCTCGGCATAGTGGCTGAGTTGCTGATTAAGCCAGGCGTATACGCCGGAGAAATCGAATTGCGCGCTGATCAGCATCAACGCCAGCAGCAGCAACAGCGCGCCGGCATCCAGGTGGCTGGCCGCATCAGCAGGTGACTGCACGCCGCTGACCAGCAGCAACACCGCCGCGCAGCCGGCAATCCAGCTGCGATCGACGCGCAGGCCACGAATGCCCCCTGCGGCCATGCCCAGGTAGGTCAATACAAACAAAAGTGAAACGACCCAGAAGGTCATGCTGCAGCCATCCCCATTACCGCCGCGCAATTGCGCTGCAGCACTGTAATGGCACTGCCGTTAGCGGGCTAGCCGTAACAGGCTTTAGCAGAGACAAATAGAGCACTGGCAGCCTGTGCCCTGATATTGCGCTACAACTTCTGCTACATGACAGTGAGCAGCGACCTGAGTAAAAAGCGCACAAAGTGTAAGGATTCGCGCTGCAGCAACTATCCTTCATGCAAAGGCAGGCAAATTGGGCACATCCACGGAAATACTTACCCACAAGATGACGTTTTAATGGCATTTCATCTGCGCCATTGCAGTGCTATTACTGCGTTATGGGCCAACGCGCACCTGCTCTTGCGGTTGCAACTAAGGGGTATAAATGAAGTGGAAAAACCTGTTCGTCGCCCTCTGCCTGTTGCTGGGCCTGCCCGCGCAAGCCAGTGAACAGCCGGAACTGAAGATCAGCGTCGGCGACTGGCCGCCCTATCTGTCCAGCGAGTTGCAACATAACGGAGTCATCGCCCACCTGATCAGCGACCTGCTGGCCGATGAGGGTTATCGCGTCACCTTTCAGTTTTTGCCCTGGCCACGGGCTTATTCAGCGGCGGCGGCGGGCCGCTTTGATGGCACCGCAGTGTGGATGCACAAAGCAGAGCGCGAGGCGGACTTTCTGTTCAGCGCGCCACTGCTCGATGAACAATTCGTGTTCTTTCACCTGAAAAGCCTGCCCTTCGACTGGCAGACCTTTGACGACCTCACCGGTATGACCTTGGGCGGTGGCCTGGAATACAGCTACGGCCCGCAGTTCGATGCCTTTCTCGCCGAGAACAAGGTGAAGATCGAGCGCGTCTCCAACGACCAGCAGAACTTCGACAAGCTGCTCAAGGAGCGCGTGGTGCTCTACCCGCAGGAGATGAACGTCGGCTACGCCGCCCTGCGCAGCCACTTCAGTGCGCAAGATCAGGCCAAGATCACCCATCACCGCAAACCACTGCTGGTCAACCTCAGCTACTTGATGCTGCCCAAAAGCCTGGAAGGCAGCCCGGCGCTGCTCGAACGCTTCAATAAACGCCTGCAGCTCTACCGTGACAGCGGCCGTTATCAGCGTTATTTCGATGATCTACAGCAAGGCAAGTACCAGCAGGAGCCGTCAGCATCACCGGCAAGCGAGTAAAGCCCGGTCTTTTATGCACAACTGACTAGAGTGTTTTAGAGGATCACATGCACATCCAGAATAAGAAGAAATGGACGAGCGGGCCCTGCAGCGGCCTACGATCATGGCAAGGAGCTTATCGATGACTTCTCGACAGCTGCTGCGTGGCCTGCTGATCAGCTGCCTGCTGACGCCAGGTTTTGCCAATGCAGCGGAGCCAGGCCTGAGCACGGATGAAGTGCGTATCGGCATGGTCAACGCGCAGAGCGGCCCGGCGGCTGCCCTGGGGTTAGGCATGCTCAATGGCGCCCAGGCCTACTTCAAGCGCGTCAACGCCGAAGGCGGGGTACATGGTCGGCGGATCAACCTGCTCAGCCGGGACGATGGCTACGAGCCCAGCCAGACCGCCGCACACACCCGCAGCCTGTTGAAAACCCAACAGGTGTTCGCCCTGCTCGGTTACGTCGGCACGCCCACCTCGCGTGCCGCTGTGCCATTGGCTTTGCGGGCGCAGGTGCCTTACCTGTTCCCCTTTACCGGCGCCGAGTTTCTGCGCACACCGGCAAGACCTGGGGTGTTCAATATTCGCGCCTCCTATATCGAGGAAACCGAACAACTGGTCGAACGCATGACCGAGGACCTCAAGCTGAGCAAGATCGCCATCCTGATGCAGGACGACTCCTTCGGTGAGTCGGTCAAGGGCGGCCTTAACGGCGCCCTACTCAAGCGTGACCTGACGATTTATGCGCAGGCGCGCATCCAGCGCAATTCGCTGGACGTAACCGCGGCCATCAAGGCGCTGCAGCTTACGCAACCGGAAGCGGTGTTCTTTGTCGGCACCTACAGGCAACTGGCGGCCGCGATCAAGCAGGCAAAAGCGCTGGGCTTCAACACGCGGTTTATGACGGTGTCATTTATCGGCACCGAGGGCTTTATCCGCGAGGCCGGCAATGACGGCGACGGGGTGTATATCTCCCAGGTGGTGCCCTCTCCGCACGACAGCTCGCTGGCGCTGGTGCGGGCCTATCAGGCCGATATGCAGCCCGGCGACTTTGACCATGCTTCGCTGGAGGGTTATATCGGCGCGGCGGTGTTTACTCAGGCGCTGCGCACGGCCGGCGCGGAACCGACACGGGAGGCGTTTCTTGACGCGCTGGAACACCTCAAAACGGATCTGGGCGGCTTCAAGGTGGCGTTCTCGCGCAGTCAGCATCAGGGCTCCAGCGCGGTATACCTGACCCGTATCGAGAATGGCCAAGCCATACCTGTTACCCGCATGCGCTAGCGCCCGGCCAGCTGCACCTGCAACAGGTCGGCCACCGGCAGCGCCACGCCGAGGCGGCTGAGGTTCCAGTAGTGCCCTTCCAGCGTGCGATTGACCAGCAAGGTGGCCGGCGCCGGTTGCAGGCTGCCCAAGGCACCCAGCACATCAGGCAACAGCCGCTGCACCTGCTCATGCAGCGGCGTGGCGGCAAAATCCCAATGCACTCCTGGCTGCAACAGCGGCCCGAGCAAGCCATGCAGCTGACGGTACAAACCATAGGGCGTGGTGGATTGCGGCTGGCGTGTGCCGAGCGCCTGGAAGGCCTTTTCCAGCTGTTCGCCGTCGCGGGCCTGCAACGCCTTGTAGGTTTGCACATAGGCCGCCAGCAATGGCGCAGACAGCGCCTGCACGCAACCGAAGTCATAGACCACCAGTTCACCGGCAACGGTGTAGGCAAAATTGCCCGGATGCGGATCGGCATGCAGCAGGCCCAGCTCAAAGGCCTGGGCACTCAGCCAGCGCACCAGGGTCAGGGCCAGGCGCTCACGCACCTCGGCACTGGCCTGGCTGACCTCGGCAAACGGCAAGCCGGCTTCCTCGCTGAGCGCCAGTACACCGGGGCGGCACAGGTCTGCCTGCGGCTGCGGCAGACGCAGGCCCGGCCAATCGGCGAAATGCGCGCGAAAGTCCTGTAGGCGGCGCATCTCCGCCGGGTAATCCAGCTCGGCCTCGATCACCGCTGCCAGTTCCTGATACAGGCCCTCCAGCTGCTCGGCGGGCGCGCGGAACAAGCGCCCCAGCGGCAACAAACGGCGCAGCTGACGCAGATCCGCCTGGCAGATCTCGGCGATGCCCGGGTATTGCACCTTGAGCACCAGCGCCCGGCCATCCGCCGCCACGGCGCGGTGCACCTGGCCGAGGGACGCTGCGGCAAAGGGTTGTTCGTCGATTTGCTGAAAAAACTGCCCAAGGTCCGCGCCATACACCTGCTGCAAATGCCCGCGCAGCGCGCTGAAGGGCAAGGCCGGCACACGGTTCTGCAGCGAGGCCAACGCCACTGCCACCGGCTCAGGCAGCACACCCTGCCACTGCGAGGCCATTTGCCCCAGCTTGAGTACCGGGCCTTTCATCTCGCCCAGCACATCCGTGAGCAGATCGCCCACCGGCTGCCAGTCAATGCCGCTGCGCCCGGGTCGCAGGCGCTGTCCCAGCACGCTGCCGCCGATACGCGTGGCAGTGCCCGCCAACGTGAGAAAGCGCCCCAGTGCAGAGGCAGACGGTGGAGCGGCGGGAGGCTTGGCCATGCGGCAATACTCATCGAGGCGAAGCACGATCATGCGCCTGCGCCTGACAGGCACCAAGCACTAAGCACTAAGCACTAAGCGGCTCAGGGCTGCGAGCGTGCCAGAAAATCCCGCACCTGCTGCAGATAGGTCACCGACTCGCGCTGACGCTCGATTTCATCCCAGATACGCGCGGCATACGCGGGGTTGGTCGCCACATAAGCATTGGACAGCATCAGGTAGTAGGCCTTCTCTTCCAGCGGCAGCTTGACCTTCTCCAGCCGCGCCGCCAGCGCAGGATTGGCCTGCAGCACGAAATCGCCGCGCAGGCTCTGCAGCGCCGCCGCTTCGATGCGCTTATGACTGAGCATCTGTAGCAGCGCCAAAGGATCGCGGCTGGTTTCATCGACCTCGGCGCCCTGGGCGCGAATAAAGTCGACAATCGAAAAGCCGCTCAGAGACCCCACCCGCCCATGCAACTGGCGAAACTCCTCGCCGTTCCAGCTCACTGGGCTGCCCTTGCGCCGGTACAGGGCATAGATCGAGGTGTGCAGGCGTTTGCGTTCATCCAACCGGCCATCGGCATCCAGTGGGTAACGACCGAGAAGCAAACGCTCCTCTTTGAAGCTGGAGGCAAAGGCGCCGTCATAGGTGCCTTGAGCCATGCCAGACAAACAGCGCTTCCAGGGCACCGCAACGAAGTTGAACTGCAGCGGCAAGGCATCGGCGACCAGACGCAGCAACTGCAGGTTGAGCCCGCTGCCGTCAGTCATCACCCAGGGGTAGGAGTTCTGATCCTCATAACAGAGGGTCAAGGTCTGGGCCGAGCGCGGGGCTGCATGGGTATCAACAACCAGGCAATAGCAGCACAGCAGGCAGATCAACAACTTGGCCAAGTGCAATGCTCCGAGGCAGTGGAGAGCGTCGTTCCCTGATGGTGAGTGCGGCTTCCTGCGCGCTAGGAGCCTGTCGGGCTTAACCGTTCGTAGCGAGGGAAAGCCCGGCTTGAGGCAGTTTTGCTGGTTTTCCGAGGCGAATAGCTGGCTATTTAACGAGGGAAAGCAGCAAAAATGACCAGATCCGGCGTTGCCGCAGTAGAACAGCGTTAAGTCCGACAGGCTCCTAGGCTTCAGTATAGGTAGGCATGGCCCAAGCAACGCTGGCGCAGATCAATTGTCCCGCGCACTCACCGCAAAGCGCTTATCCAGGCCGCTGTAGCCCATGCCCACACCCTTGTGAACTTTCAGCTGCACCGGGATGCGCTCCTTGAGCGCCTCGACGTGGCTGATCACGCCGATCATCTTGCCGCTGGCATTGAGGTTATCCAGGGCGTCCAGGGCCACCTCCAGGGTTTCGCCGTCCAATGTGCCGAAGCCTTCATCGAGAAACAGTGAGTCGATGCTGGTTTTGTGGCTGACCAGGTCGGACAACGCCAAGGCCAGGGCCAGGCTGACCAAAAAGCTCTCGCCGCCGGACAGGGTCTTGGTGTCACGCGCCGCATCGGCCTGCCAGGTGTCGATCACCTCCAGTTCCAGTTCGCCGCTGCTGCGCCGCGCCAGCTGATAACGTCCGTGCAGGCGTTCGAGCTGCTGATTGGCCAGGTAGACCAGATGATCCAGGGTCAGACCCTGGGCGAATTTGCGGTACTTGGCGCCATCCGCCGAGCCGATCAGGCTGTTGAGTTGCTGCCACAAATCGTATTCGCCCTGCTTGGCTTGGATCGCGGCAAACAGGCTTTGCTGACCTTGCCTGCGCGCGTCGTCACCCTGCAGCTGGGCGCGGATTTCGCCCTGGCGTTCGCTCAGGGTTTTAAGTTGGCCGCCCAGGGCGAGCAGTTGTTCGTCCAGTTGCGCCAGGCTAAGCGCGGTGGCCGGGCTGGCCTGGAGGGCAGCCAGTTGCTGTGCGGCGGCACTGGCCAGGGCCTGGGCATCGCTCAAGGCTTTGTCCAGGCGCTGACGCAAGCGCTGCAACGCAGCGCGCTGCGCCTCATCCAGCAGGGCGGCCAGGTAATCGGTTTCATCGTTAAAGGGACTGGCGGCCAGAGCCGCCGACCACTGCTGCTCGGCCTGCTGCAGACGCGCTTGTTCATCGTGCAGTCGACTGGCCAGGGCCTGGCGGCTACCGGCCAATTGCTGCTGACGGCGTTGCGCGTCTTCCAGCTGCACCTGCGCCTGCGGTAAAGCTGCCTGGGCATCGACGGGTCTGGCCAAGGCCGATTGATCGGCCAGGCCCAGGGCAGCCCAACGCTGCTGCCAGAGTTGAGCCTGTTGCACAGCAGCCTGCAGGCCATGCTCCAGCTCGCTGAGCTGGCGCTGTAAATCCAGGCTGTGCTGCTGGTTGTGCTGCCAGAGTTGCCACTCACCCTGGCGCTCGGCCAGCCAGGCGCTGGCATCCTGCGGCAGCGGATAGCCAAAGCTGGTCAGAGTCTTGCTCAGGTTTTCACTGCGTGCGCGCGCAACGTCCTGCAGTTGTTGCAGGCGTAACTGGCCCTGCTCCGCCTGCTCCTGGCGTTGCTGCAGTTGCAGGCGATTAAGCGCCTGCTGCTGTTCCAGTTCGCTGCAGCGCTGCTGCAGATTCAGCCGTGCCTGCTGGCACTGTTCGAGGTGGCTATTGAGCTGTTGCAGCTGCTCGAGGCTCTGCTGCAGCTGTTGTAGCTCAACGCTCTGTTGCGCCTGTTGCTCAGCGAGGGCATCGGCATCGGCCAGCGGGGTTTCCAGCTGGGTATTAAGCGCCCGCCAGTGTTCGCCCTGCTCGGTCTGGGTCTGCTGGCCACGCTCGAATTGCTGTTGCTGCTGCTCCAGGCGCGCGGCGATTTTTTCCAGCTCGCCGGCCAGTTGCCGGCCTTGTTCGGTCAAAGCCTCCAGCTCAGTGCGCTTGCTGTTGAGCAGCGCCTTGGTCGCCGAGACATCCAGGGCCTGATAGGCGCTGATCGCCGGATGCGACTCGGAGCCGCACAGCGGGCAGGCCTCGCCGGGTTGCAGCTGGGCGCGATGGGCTTCTAGGGCCTGGATGCGCTGCTCCTGCTCCAGCAGCTTTTCCTGGGCCTGTACCTGTTGCTGCAGGTCCTTGTAGCTCAGGCGCAACTGCGCCACTTCGGCGCCTTTGGCCTGGTGCTGTTCACGCAAGCTGGCAAGGGCTGTTGTCAGCTGGGTCTGCTCGGCATTCAGACGCTGCTGCGCCGTGGCCAACTCACCCAGCTGCGCCAGCACACCGCCCTGGATATGCAGCTGCTGCCAGCGCTCCCTCAGGGCCGCTTCGCTGCGCCCAACCAATAGCGCATCGCGTTGCTGTTGTGCGGCGTTTTCCTGCTCGCGGGCCTGCTGCAGGCGATTCTGTTCGGCACCCAGTTGCTCAGTCTGCTGGCTCAATTGCGCCTGCAACGCGGCGATGGTTTCTTGCAGCTGCTGTTGACTGAGTTGCAGCTGGGCGATTTCTTCAGCCAGCTGCTGACGCGCCTTTAGCTGCTCGCCCCAGCTACCCAGCTGCTCACCCAACTGCCCATGCTGCGGCTGTGCGGCCAGTTGCTGCTGCACCTGCTGTAAACGCTCGGCCAGCTGCTGACGCTGTGCTTGGCAATCGGCCAGCAGCAAGGCGCTAAGCTCACGGGCCTGCCAAGTGTGCTCGGCGATAGCCTGCTCAACCTGACGCTGTGCGGCGGTATTTTCCTGCAGCGCCTGCTCGGTCTGCGCCAGGCTCTGGCGGGCTTGCTGCCAGCCATGGTGCAGCGGCTGCAAACGCAGTGCCGGCTCGCCGGCGGCCAGTTGCGCCAACTGCGACTGGGCCAGCTGTAAATCCTGCTGCGCCGCCTGCTCGGCCTGCTGGCTGGCATGCAACTGAATCTGGGCTTTGCTCAGCTCTTCACACCAGCGGCGCTGGTGCTGCAACTCGGTTTGCTGAGCGCCGAGGGCGGCTTCATCAATAGCCAGTTGCGCGGCCTGCGTCTGCAACTCGGCGCGTTGCTCTTCGCTGAGCAGTTCAACACCTTCGGCCTTGGCGCGCAGTTGATCGAGAGCGACCTTGGCCTCGCGGCACTGCTCGAACACCCGCTGGGAAATCTGCCCGTAGATATCGGTACCGGTCAGCTCTTCCAGCAGTTCGGCGCGCTGATTGGCGTTGGCTTCGAGAAAGGCGGCAAACCCGCCCTGGGCCAGCAGCATGGATTTGGTAAAGCGCTCGAAGTCCAGCCCCGTCAGACGTTCGGTCTCGCGCAGCTTCTCGTTGATTTTGTCGGTAATGATCTGCCCATCGGCGGCAGCCAGTTCCACCTTGGGCGCCTGCAACGCGCCATCGGCCTTGTCGCGGGCGCGGCGCTGACTCCAGAAGGCGCGGTAACCGACGCCCTTGACCTCGAATTCGACCTCGGCCAGACAATCGGCGGTGTGCCGGCTCATCAGCTCGTTGGCGCTGGCCGACACCGTGCTCATGCGCGGGGTGCGGTGATACAGGGCCAGGCAGATGGCATCCAGCAGCGTGGTCTTGCCCGCGCCCGTTGGCCCGGTGATGGCGAACAGGCCATTGTCCTTGAAGGGGTCGGCGGTGAAATCGATCTTCCACTCGCCCTTGAGCGAATTGAGATTCTTGAGACGCAGGCTAAGGATCTTCATGCCTCGCCCTCGCGCAGTTCACTGACCACCTGCTGATACAGCCCCAGCAGGCGCGCCTGCTCGGCCTCACTCAGGCTTTCACTGCTTAGGCGTTGGGCGAAAACATCCTCGACGCTCAGCTCATCCAGGGTTTCCTTGGCCTGGCCCTGCAAGCTGGCGCTGGCATTGCCGCGCTCGCGACGGATACGCAGCACCTCCACCGGTAGGCCTTCGCACAGCGCGGCGATACGCAGCTGCAAATCGCTTAGGTAATCGTCGGTGCCGACCAGCACCTCCAGCCACACCGGCTGTTCGGCGCTGCCCTGCTCCGCCGCTTGCTTGATCTGCACATCCAGCTCTTTAAGCGAGCCGCGCAGCGACAGCAACGGCTGAAAACGCGGCACCGGCAGCGCGGTGATCTGGCGCAAGCCGCTGCTATCCAGCTCCACCAGCAGCACTTCTTTCTGCTGTTTGGCTTCATCGAAGCTCAGCGCAATCGGCGAGCCGCAGTAGCGGATATGCTCCAGGCCACCGACCTTCTGCGGGCGGTGGATATGCCCCAGGGCGATATAGGCCGCGGGCGGAAAGGCGCTGGTGGGAAAGGCCTCCAGGCTGCCGACATAGATCTCGCGCACCGAATCGCTGGCGCTGGCACCCACGGTGGTGAGATGCCCTGTGGCGATAATCGGCAGGTCGCCGTCCAGCTCGGCACGCTTGGCCTCGGCCAGGGCATAGAGGTCCTGATAATGCTGCTGGATCGCCTGCTGCAGCGACTGCTGTTTGTCCTGTGCGCTCTGCCCGGCCTGGCTCAGCAATACGTCGCGCGGGCGGATAAAGGGGATGCCACAGAGAATCGCACCGGGCGAGCCATCGCGCAGATGCAGCACCAGCAGCTGCTCATCCAGCTGCTCGCAGACGCCGGGAATCACCCGCGTACCCAATTGCGCCAGCAGCGTCTTGCTCTCGCCAAGCATGGCCACCGAATCATGGTTACCGCCGAGCACCACTAGCTCGCAGCCGGTGCCACGCAACTCGACGATAAAGCGGTTGTACTGCTCGCGGGCGTAGCTGGGCGGCGCGCCGGTGTCGAAGATATCGCCGGCGATCAGCACGGCATCGACGGCCTGTTCGCGCACCTGCTCGATCAGCCAGGCGCAAAAGGCCTGATGCTCGGCCTGGCGGGTCTTGCCCATAAAGTGCTGACCGAGGTGCCAGTCGGAGGTGTGCAGGATGCGCATATTTAGAAAACCCAATCCTTGACCACCATATGGGTCTTCACTTTCTGCATACCGGGGAAGTTTTCGATCTCGCCGCGAATCTCGCTCAAGCGCTGCATCGACGCGGCTTCGATGGACACCAGCATGTCGGTCTCGCCACTGATGCCGCTGCAACGGCGCACCTCGGGAAACACGCGCATTAGCTCGACATAGTGCTCGCAGCGCCCGCCCTGATAGAACAGCTCCAGATAGGCCTTGATCCCAGCAGCCCCAGGAACCGCCACTTGGGCGTGATAGCCGCTGATCACACCGGCCTGCTCCAGCTGACGAATGCGCTCGCTGACCGCCGAGCGCGACAGGTTGACCTCGCGGGCGATCTGGCTGACGGGCAAACGCGCATCGGCGCGCAAAAGGGCGAGTATCTGCTGATCGAACTTGTCCACGCGGGGCTCTCAGAAAGGCAATTTGACGGTCAATTCCACCACTTCGTCGGTCAAAGACGACGCTTCGCCAGCAGCCTGCAACAGGTGGGCGATTTAACATGGCGGACGAAACCGCAGAGCATACAACATGAGTCGTCTGAACCAGGAATTGGGCCTGCTGCAAGGGATTGGCCTGCTAAGCACTTCACTGCTGGGCACCGGGATTTTCGTGATCCCGGCGCTGGCGGCCACAGCCGCTGGCGAAGCGTCGTTATGGGCCTGGATGCTATTGATCGCCCTGGTGCTGCCGGTGGCCTTTACCTTTGCCCAACTGGGCCGCCACTTCCCCCACGCTGGCGGCGCGCCGCATCTGATTGGCCGCGCCTTCGGTGCACGGATGGAACGCCTAAGCGCCCTGCTGTTTCTTGCCGTGCTGCCGGTGGGTTTGCCAGCGGCGCTGAATATCGCCAGCGGCTTCTGGCAGGCGCTGTTCGATCTCAGCCGTGGCCAAGCCCTGGCCATTCAACTCGCCACCCTGGCGGCCATGCTGCTGCTCGGCCAGCGCCCGGCCAAGGCCAGCGGGATGATTCAGGGCGCGATTGCCGTGGCGATTATCGCCACCATCGCGCTGATCTGGTGGGCGGGTGATCTGCCCATCAGCAGCCAGCCGCTACTACCGCCGATTAGCGGCTCCTGGCATTTGCTACCGGCGGCGCTGGGGGTGATGTTCTGGTGTTTTGTCGGCATCGAGGCCTTTACCCATATGGGCGAGGAATTCAAGAACCCCGAGCGCGACTTCCCCCTGGCCCTGCTGTTTGGCGTACTGTTGGCGGGCCTGGTGTACTGGGCCTGTTCGGTGGCGGTGCTGAGCCTGCATACCTACGGCGATGTGCAGACCGATGCGGCATCCATGCCGCGTATGCTCGACCTGCTGCTGGGCGACCAGGCACGCTGGATCGCCGCTACTGTGGGCTATCTGGCCTGCTTCGCCTCGATGAACGTCTATATGCAGGGCTTCGCCCGGCTGATCTGGAGCCTGGCCGACGAAGGCAAACTGCCCGCCAGCCTGGCTCAACGCAACAAGCACGGCGTACCGGCCCGCGCGCTGCTGCTGGTGATCCTCAGCTGCGCCCTGTGCGCCAGCCTGGCCAGCATGCTCGACCTGACCGTGGATGACCTGATCCGCTACGCCAACGGTAATTTTGTGGTGATCTACCTGCTGAGCATGGCCGCAGGCGCGGTGCTGTTACGCGGTATCTGGCGCGCTCTGGCCGTATTCAGTTGCCTGCTGTGCGCCCTGGTGCTGCTGATGCTGGGTATGGATGCCGGGTATGCCCTGGGCTTGCTGGTGGTGCTCGGGTTGCTGGATCGCTGGCGCGAGCAGCGCAGCATGCGCCTGGCTGGCGCAAGCAGCTGAGATACGTATTTGGCATTTAGAACCTGATTTACGATCTCGCGAGCTAGAGTCCTGCAAGGCAGAAACAGGCGAGGAAGCGGAGTGTACTGTTGTACATGAGCATTCCGAACCTGGTTCTAACGCGGCAGGGCCGACGCGAAGCAGATCATAAACAGGTTCTTAGCTTGGCCACTTATTGCGGCTATTCTGAGCCCTGCTAACGACAAGGACTGACCATGCGCCGCATTCTTCATGACCTGAAAATCCTCATCCTCACCAACCTGTGGATTGTGCCGGTGCTGGCCGGGTTGGTCGGCGCGCTGTTCTATTTCGCCGCCCCGCCGCCACCGATGCATGCGCGTATGGCGACCGGCGCCGTGGGTGGTGGCTACCATGGGTTTGGCCAGCGTCTGCGAGCCGAGCTGGAGTTGCAGGGCTTTACCCTGGAACTGGTAGAGAGCGCGGGCTCTGAGGACAACCTAAGCAAACTCGGTACGGGTGAAGTGGAACTGGCGCTGGTGCAGAGCGGCCAGGAACTGACCCTGAGCGACGAGGCGCGCGGCACGCTCAATGGCCTGGGGGTGATGTACCGCGAGCCGCTGTGGCTGTTTCTCAGCGACAAGGTCAAATTCGAGCGCCTGAGCGATCTGATGAAACTGCGCCTGGCGGTTGGCTCGCCGGGTAGCGGCACCCAGGCGGTGACTGCAGCATTGTTTGCAGCCAATCGAATCGAGCCCGCGCAATACCCCGAGCGCTGGCAGCAGTTGGGCGGCAGCCGCGCCGCCGATGCGCTGATTGCCGGCCAACTGGACGCTGCCTTCTTTATCGGCCCGGCGGAAAATGCGCTAATTCAGCGCCTGGCCGCAGAGCCCAAGGTGCGCCTGGTCAGCCTGCGCCGCACCGAAGCCTATCGGGCGCGCCTGCCGTACCTGAGCCAGCTGCAGGTGGGCGAAGGCATGCTCGATATGGCACACAACAGCCCGGATCGCGACATCGTCACCCTCGGCCCGGTCGCCACCCTGGTCGCTGGCGAAGAATTCCACCCGTCACTCACCCCGCTGATTCTCGAAGCAGCGAAGACTGTGCTGAAAAACGGCAGCCTGCTCGACCCAGCCGGCAGCTACCCGGCCAAGCCGCCGCTGTCACTCAATACCCTGAGCGAAGCCGATTACTACTACGACAAGGGCCTGCCAATCCTGCAGCGCTACCTGCCGTTTCGCATCGCCTCGCTGGCTGACCGCTACATCATCCTGGCCATCCCGCTGCTGGTCCTGCTGTTCCCGCTGTTCAAGGCCGTGGGACCGATCTACCAGTGGCGCATCCGCGCACGCATCTACCGCTGGTACAAGCACCTACGCGAGATCGACCAGCAGCTGTACAAGGGCAAGCTGCCCAGTGACCTGGATGCCGAAATCGCTCGCCTGGAACGCCTGGAAGACGAACTGGCGCGGGTCGAGGTGCCGCTGTCCTACTCCAGCGAGCTGTACCAACTGCATATGCACCTGCGCTATATGATCGAGCGGCTGCATGCGCTAAAGCAGCGCCAGTTGACGGCCAGCTAAGCCCGCAGAGCAAGCCGCCAGCCAGATTGATGCAGACAAAGAAAACCCCGCCAGAGCTGGGCCCTGGCGGGGTTTTGCATTTCAGCCGATTACTTGACCCAGTGTTTGCCCCAATGAGTGATGTCGTAGCTCTGCGCACTGCGCGCCAAGCTCTTCCCGGCCTTGGCGGCTTCGATCTGGTCATCCACTACCTTGGTGGAGGAGGACAGCCAACTGGTCACAAAGGCCATGGCGTCGCCGTTGATCTCCAGGGCACGCTGGGCGATGTTGTTCAGGTCATCGCAGCTGTCGTGGTAGCAAGGGTCAAGCGCGACGCCCGCAGTGCCACCATAGCGGCTCGCCTGCTCCGGAGTTTTCAGCACCTCTGCACCGGTAAACAAGCCACCGAAAGCGATGCCGTCGAGGAAGAACTGCGCGTAATCCGAACGGAAGGTGATTTCATCGCCTTCTGACGGCAAGCCGCGCAGTTTGTAGTACTCCTCGAACAGCTTCTCGATGGCCGCCGAACCGGGCGGGCCTTGCAGACCGAACGCAGAACCGTCGCCGTCATAAATGAAATAGGCGAAGTTTGGCGAAGCGATCATGTCGAAGTTCAAGTACGTCTTGATCTTGCTCTTCTGCTCGGCCGGTAGCTGATTGACGTAATAAGTCGAACCAACCAACCCCGACTCCTCGGCACCCCACCAGGCAAAGCGCAGCTTGTTCTTCGGCCGCACCTTCTGCAGCTGCAACGCCAACTCCAGCAACGCGGCACTGCCAGATGCGTTGTCGTTGATGCCGGCACCCTCATACACCGAGTCGAGGTGAGCCCCTGCCATCACCACATTGTTGGCATTACCGTAACGGCTCTCGGCGATCAGGTTGAAGGTCTGTGTGCGCTCGCGCACCACCTTGGCCTGCATACGCACCTGGCTCTCAGCACTCTGTGCCAGGCCGACCCCGACCGCATAGGTGGCGAAGAAGGCCGGAATACCGCCGGCATAGCTGTCACCCAACGTGGCGTTGAGCAGGCCCTTGCGGTCTTCAGTGTCGCCCTGGTTGAAGATGATCACCCCTGAGGCTCCGGCCGCAGCTGCGTTCTCCGTTTTCAGCTGAAAGTTACAGCTGCCGCGTTGCAGCAAGGCGATGGCCCCGGAGGGGAAGCCAAGAAAATCCTCCGCCTCGCAACCACTGCTCGACAGGTTGCCCGCACCCAGTGCGATATCCACAGCTACCACCCGTGCACTGACATCACCGCCTTCGGTCTGCGACAGGTAGGTAAAATCCACGTCCCATTCAAACTGCGCTGGAGTCGGCGCCAAGGCCTGGAGTTCACCCGGCCCTTTCGGGTAGTAGGCAGTGAAGGGGAACGGCTGCACCTCTACGCGATAACCGGCACTTTCCAGGGTGGATTTCACGTAGTCGATTGAGCGCTGATAGCCGGGCAAGCCCGCAGCGCGATTGCCGCCATTGGCCTGGGCAATATCCTTGAACATCTGCAGGTGAATGGAGGTGTTGCTCGCCTGCATACAGCGCGGCAACCCCAATGTCGTGCTATTGAGCAGGCCAAAACGACATTCCAAAGGACCCAAGCGGGTCGGACTCCAAAACGCATTGAACAGCTGGCTGCTACTTTTGTTCGACTCTGCGAGCACCTCGCCCGAGATCGCCGCCAGTAGGCTTCCAACAATCAGACCGCTTTTCACAATCTTGTTATGCATGCTGCCTCCAATCCATATATGGAGTTTTTAGGTGCGGCAGCGCTTGTGACACCGCCGCGATACGTCCCTTTACTGCGTCGTGTGGACGCTACATAACCTAGACGTGGATATTCATCTGCGCGAACCGATATCTACAATTTTCTTGAAAATAAGAACTTATCGACGAATATGGGAGCAATTGGCCAGCATCGCACGCCGTGCCCATCTATCGGCGATAACTGGTGCCAGGGCGTTAACAGCCCGCTGTGGCGCGCGTACAGATGGAGAGAGCCCCGTACTCAGGTAAACTCTGCGCACATTTCATAGATCGGCTCCGGGCTGGCCTCGCCAACAACCCAGGAGCCCTCACACGCCCTGCGACTGACCTGAAGACCTAGCCCCATGCCGATCCGCCACTGCATCGTCCACCTGATCGACAAGAAGCCCGATGGCACGCCCGCCGTGCTGCATGCCCGGGATACCGAACTGGCCGCCTCGCAGGCCATCGAGAACATGCTCGCCGACCTTAACGAGAGCTATAACGCCAAGCAGGGCAAGGCCTGGGGGTTTTTCCATGAGGAATCCGGGGCGTATCCGTTCAGCGGCTGGTTGAAGCACTACCTGGACGAGGGTCAGGATTTCGCCGCGTTCAGCCGCAAGGCCGTGGAGCAGCTGCAGAAGCTGATGGAAGAATCCAACCTGTCCACCGGCGGCCATGTGCTGTTTGCCCACTACCAGCAAGGCATGACCGATTACCTGGCTATCGCCCTGCTGCACCACAGTGAAGGCGTGGCGGTAAACGAGGCGCTGGACGTGACCGCCGCCAAGCACCTGGATCTGAGCCAGCTGCACCTGGCGGCTCGTATCAATATTTCCGAGTGGCGCAACAACGCCAACTCCAAGCAGTACATCTCCTTTATCAAGGGCAAGAACGGCAAGAAGGTCTCGGAATACTTCCGCGACTTTATCGGCTGCCAGGAAGGCGTCGACGGCCCCGGCGAAACCCGCACCCTGCTGAAAGCCTTTAGCGACTTCGTGGAAAGCGAAGACCTGCCCGAAGAACAAGCCCGCGAGAAGACCAAGACCTTGGTCGGCTACGCCAGCAGCCAGGCCAAGCTGGGCGAGCCGATGACCCTGACCGAGCTGTCCGGGCTGATCGACGAGGAACGCCCGCAAGCCTTCTACAACCATATCCGCAACAAGGACTACGGCCTGTCGCCGGAAATCCCGGCGGATAAACGCACCCTTAACCAGTTCCAGCGCTTTACCGGGCGCGCCGAAGGCCTGTCGATCAGCTTCGAGGCGCACCTACTGGGCTCGAAGATCGAGTACGACGAAAGCAGCGACACCCTGGTGATCCGCAATCTGCCGACGCAGCTCACCGATCAGCTAAAGCGCCGCAAGAACTAACAGGCCGCTGAAAAACTACCTACGTTGCCGATGCGGCGTTAAAAACAGGCTCAAAATGCTCATTTACACCAGTAAACTCCGCTTTTTCGCCTGTTTTTGCCTTGCCTCGGCTGCCTCGCCTACGTTTTTAAACGGCCTGTCACATCCATGAGCCGCCTGCCGGATAGCCTGCTGGATGCCTGCCGCTGTGACCCGATAGCGCCCTTTGCCCAGGACCCGGCACGCGATTTCGGCCTGGATAAGCAAACGGCCAAACGGGCTCTGGCCGAACTGCGCCCCTGGCTCAACCAGCAACAGCGCATGCTCTGGGCCAACCAGCGCAACGCCCTGCTGCTGATCCTGCAAGGCACCGATTGCTCCGGTAAGGATGGGGTGATTCGCCGGGTGATCAGCAGCTTCGATCCGCAGGGTCTGCGCATCCATAGTTTTCAGAAACCCGATGCCTGCGAGCAACGCCATGACTTTCTCTGGCGCTACCAGCGGCGCTTGCCCGGGGCGGGCCTGCTTGAGGTATTCAACCGCAGCCACTACGAAGGACTGATCAGCGATCCGCTGGATGGCCTGTGCAGCGTCGCAGAGCTGCCCGCGCGCCAGCAGGCGATTCAAGCCTTCGAGGCGCAACTGATCAGTCAGTCAATTCAGCCGCTGAAATGCTTTTTGCAGCTATCCAGGCATGAACAAAAGCAACGCCTACAGGAACGCCTGGAGCAGCCGCATAAACGCTGGAAACTGCACAGCAGCGACCTGCAGTCCTATCGCGAGTTTGAGCTGCGCCAACAGCGCTGGGCCGAGCAGCTAACAGCCAGCCACAGCGACGCAGCGCCCTGGTATGTGATCCCAGCCGATCATCGCTGGTTGCGCGACTGGCTGGTGGCCAGCCTGTTGGCCCGCGAGCTGGAAGGCCTGCAGCTGGACTGGCCGGATACCCCGCTGC
Source organism: Pseudomonas sp. (assembly GCF_030684895.1). Lineage (GTDB taxonomy): Bacteria > Pseudomonadota > Gammaproteobacteria > Pseudomonadales > Pseudomonadaceae > Aquipseudomonas. Next base: position 45,591 of record NZ_JAUXXP010000090.1, read on the forward strand.
CGTTCAGCTTGGAAGATTTGCAGCGCAGTTAGCGCACGGCTCACTAGACCCTCAACACAAGAAGGCAAAGGAACGCCCATGAAGAAAGTCATCCTGCTGCTATGCGCCTTGGCACTGTTCCAGCACTGGGACACGGTGCAACGCTGGTTGCAACCGCCGCTGGCCGAACGACCAGGCGAAGTGGTGTTGTATGCCACGCAATGGTGCGGCTACTGCGCGAAAACCCGCGAGCAACTGGCGCAGGACCAGATTGCCTACCGGGAAATCGATATCGAGAAAGACCCCGCCGGCCAGGCGACCTTCAAGGCCCTGGGCGGGCGCGGCGTGCCCTTGCTGGATATCAAGGGCACCCTTATTCACGGCTACGACCCCCAAGCGATGCGCGCCGCGTACTGAAATCTCGGCGCAGTCCTGCAACAGGGCGCGCCGAGCATTGCAGCCTTACAGCGCCTTGATAGCAAAGCCCAGGCGGGGGAAATGCACATGCACGGTGCCGGCGCGCGGGTCTTCGCGGCGCAGGATCAGTTCTTCAGTGCCGCTGAACACCAGCTCGCCTTCCACTGCATCCACGCCGTAATCGATGGCGGAAATCGCCACCTGCTGGCCGACGGTGAAGCCATTAGGATCAACCAGCGCGGCATCCGGCAAAGCCGCAGGGCTCGCCTCACGGGCCACTTCAATGGCCTCAGCTGCGCTTATATCGCTGAACGATCCGTGGCCGAAATCCAGCACCCTCGCCAGCCAAGCGGTCACTGCCGGGTAGGCATCAACCAGCGGCGCAGTCACCGGGGTACCACGCAGGAACCACAAAGGGTGGGCCATGGCGATATCGGCCAGCGACGGCTCGCCGAAGAGGAAGTCGCCTGGCTCGCGCTCAAGCTGTTGCTGCAGTCGCGTCATCAGCGTGGGCCACTGGTGCTTGGCCACGTCCAGCGGAATACGCGTCGCCAGGCCGCCGTTAAACAGGGTCGAGCGGTCGGCAATAAAAGTCTTGAGAAATTCCGGTGGCAGCTTGCCAAAGCGCGCCGCGATGGATTCCGGCTGGAACACCAGGCTCACCGCATGCAGAAACACCTGGGAGTCGGCCCACTGGGCGAAGCAGGCGACGTTAAATTCCTGGCCTTCAGGAAACAGCGCCGGGGTGGCTTTTTCGGCTTCCAGGCGACGGGCGATCAGCGCGGTATCGCAGTAGATATCCGCGCCGACCTGCAGCACCGGCGTCTTGCGGTAACCGCCGGTCAGGGCAGTCAGATCCGGCTTGGGCATGATTGGCGGGATCAGCACCGAGCGCCAGGACAGCTGCTTGAAACCGAGCATCAACCGCGCCTTTTCGGCAAAGGGCGAGGTCGGGTAATGGTGCAGGATCAACTCGTGCATGACAGGCTCCGCAGCAGTTCAGGTAGACCAGCAGCTTAACCGCGCAAGCCGTGGCGGCCTACCCGCTTAGCCTGATGGTGCGTTATCAGCTAGAGCGATAACAGGCATGGCAGCGACCAGGACTTCCTTGGCCCGCTTGCTCATGGCCTTGACCGCTCGCTCGCGGCGCAGCGCATCGCCTTTGCCGGCACAGGGTTCGATATACACCAGGGCCTGCGCCGGGCTGGAATGGAAAAAGCGCGCACCCTTGCCGCTCTGGTGCTTGGTGAAGCGCTTGTACGGATCGTCGCTGATGCCGCAGTACAGCGCGCCATTGGCCGCCCGCACCAGATAGACAAACCAGGGCTTGGCGGCAGGTGTTTCAGGCGCAGAAGAGGAGTCAGGCATCAGTTAAATCGGCAGGCAATGAGCAAGGTCGCCGAGCTTAACAGACCGTTGAAAACGTAGGCGAGGCAGGCAAGACAAGGCAAAAACAGGCGAGGAAGCGGAGTGTACTTTTGTACATGAGCATTCCGAGTCTGTTTTTAACGCAGTATTGCCAACGTAGGTAGTTTCTCAACGGACTGTTAACGACTCTTCTGGAAGGCCGCCAACCCTTTCCCCGCCTGCTGGCGAATGGCGTTCTGCACAAACGGCGCCCAGCCCAGCAGACGGCCCTTAAGACCCAGCGCCTGGCCGGCCCAACGCCACAGATCGAAGTGATCGCGGTGCTCGCTGATTTTGCCGTCGCGAAAGCGGAAGGTAGCCTCGATATGGTTAACCACCTGATTGCCGGTCTGGCTAAAGGTATAGGTCGCCACCCAGCGCGCCTTGCCGGAATGCTCATCCGCTGCCACGCCGTCAAAGGTCAGGGAAAAGCCCTGAGCCTTGGCGCAGAGCATGCGCCACATATCACCGGCGGCCGCACCGCGCAGGTCGGTAAACACCGGGTCACTGAACTGCACGTCCTCGCTGTAACAGCTGGCCATGGTCTCGGCATCCAGCTGCTGGAAGGCCTGGTAGAAACGGGTGATCAGCGCGGCGTTGGGGTGAGTCATGGGGCGAACTCCGAAAGGGAACGTGCGAGCAGTATTGCCGTTAAATCGCCACTGCGCGATTGGCGAAAAAGACACACTTGTGTCAATAATCGCCAAACCTTTATCAAGCCTGAACACGTCATGCTGAAAATCGCCCTGTATGTCTGCCCGCAAACCGTATGCTCCAGCCTGAGCATGGCCATGGACGCTTTTGTCCTGGCCAACCGCCTGGCCGAGCAGCGGCTGTTTGAGTTGCAGCGTGTCAGCCTGAATGGGCAAGCGGTTGATCTGGGCTTTGCGCAGATCCAGGTCGATGGCGATCTAAGCTTGGCCGCGGATATAGACCTGATTCTGCTCGCCGCCACTGGCAGCGCCATCGACAGCACCCTGAGCGATAACACTGCGCTGCTGCCCTGGCTCGCGCAACGACCGCAGCGCCAGCAACTGGCCAGCCTGTGCAGCAGCGCCTTTCTCCTGGCCGCCGCTGGCCTGCTCGACGGCCGATGCGCCACTACTCACTGGGCGCTGGCCGACCAGTTTCGTCAGCGTTATCCGCGGGTCAAATTGCAGATTGAACAACTGGTCTGCGAGGACGGCCACCTGCTCAGCTCTGGCGGTGCACATGCAGGGCTCGACCTGTGCCTGCATCTGATCGCCCAGCATGGCGGCGCCGGCCTGGCGCAGCAGGTGGCTAATGCTCTGGTATTCGACAGCCAGCGTGGCCTGCAATCACGTTTTGCCCCGCTGCTGCCGGCGCCCAGCAGCGATTGCCCGCTCACCCCCGTGTTGCAGTGGCTGCAGCGTCATCATGGCGAAGCGATTGACCTCAAGCGCCTGGCCGCTCAGGCCAATTGCTCATCGCGCACCCTGTTGCGGCGCTTCAAGGCCAGTACCGGACTAACGCCCAATGACTACCTGCAGCGCGTGCGTATCAGCGCCGCGCAGCGCGCCCTGCGTAGCCCGGCGTCACTGGAGCAGATCGCCGAACAGGTCGGTTACGCCGACCGCGCCACCTTTGCCAAGCTGTTCAAGCAGCTCTGCGGGGAAAGCCCTGGGGCGTTCCGCAAGCGCCTACGCCAAGCGAACTAAACGTCGCAGCAACGTATCAACTTGCCGCGCCAACGCTTGTCGATTTATACCTTAAAGTCCAAAATGGAATTAATTGTTCAATTCGTTGCGGAGCTGCTCATGTCGACCACCCCTTATGTGCTGGATAAAAGCGCAGCCGAACAGCTGCTGGCCCAGGTCGATGTACACCAGGCCATGGTCGCCATGTTCCGCGAGCTAGCCGCTGGTAATGCAGCGCAACCGGCGCAGCAACTGGTGGAGTTCCCCAATGGCGGCGGCGACTTTATCAACTACCTCGGTGTGCTGGCCGGGGCCGGCGTTTACGGGGTGAAAACTTCACCCTATATCGTCCGCGAGCAAGGCCCGCTGGTTACCGCCTGGACCCTGCTGATGTCGATGCAGACTGGCCAGCCGCTGCTGCTGTGCGACGCCGGTAGCCTGACCACCGCGCGCACCGCCGCCACCACCGCAGTGGCTGTGGATGCCCTGGCCGCGCCCCAGGCCAGCCGCCTGGCGGTGATCGGCAGCGGCGCCGTGGCGCAGGCCCATGTGCATTACGCCAAACAGCTGCGCCCCTGGCAAAGCATCCGCCTCTACTCGCCCGGCCTGGCCGGCAAAACCGGCGCGCAGCTGCTCAAGCTGCAGCAACTCGATTCGCGCATACAGCTGTGCGCCAGCCAGGCAGACGCCATTCGCGATGCCGACGTGGTGATGCTCTGCACCTCATCGGCGAAACCACTGCTCGATCCCGTCGAGCTGGATAAACCGGCGCTGATCACCTCGATCAGCACCAACGCGCCGCGCGCCCATGAAGTAACGCCCGCCAGCCTGCTGAATATGGATGTCTACTGCGACTACCGCGCCACCACCCCGGATAGCGCGGGGGAAATGCTCCTGGCCAGCCGCCTAGGCTGGAACAGCGCCGATATCCTCGGTGATCTGGCCGAACTCGTCAGCGCTAAGGCCGTGCGCCCGGACTACCGCCGCTCGGTATTTTTCCGCTCCATCGGCCTGGGCCTGGAAGATGTCGCCCTAGCCCACGCGCTGTACCAGCTCAAGCAGGAGGCCTGCTGATGCACCAGGCGGACTACCTGATCATCGGCGCCGGCATTGCCGGTGCCTCGACTGGCTACTTTCTCGCGTCCCATGGCAAAACCATCCTGCTGGAGCGTGAGCAACTGCCCGGTTATCACTCCACAGGCCGCTCCGCCGCGCTCTACACCGTGGCCTACGGCACAACCCAGGTGCGCGCCCTAACCGCCGCCAGCCGCGCGTTCTACGACGCGCCTCCGGCAGGTTTTGCCGAACACCCGCTGCTGACCCCACGCGGCGAACTGGTGGTGGATTTCACCGGCGACGCCGCCGAGCTGCAACGCCAGTTCGATAGCGGCAAAGCCAGCGTGCCGGAGATGCGCCTGCTTAGCGCCGATGAAGCCTGCGCCATGGTGCCGGTGCTGCGCCGCGACAAGGTGCAGGCCGCGATGCTCGACCCCAGCGCCGCCGATATCGACACCGACGCCCTGCACCAGGGCTATCTGCGCGGCATTCGCCAGCAGGGCGGGGAAATCCACACTAGCTGCGAAGTGCTGCGCATCCAGCGCGACGGCGCCGCTTGGCTGGTGGACTGTGGCAACACGCAATACCGCGCCAAGGTGCTGATCAATGCCGCCGGCGGCTGGTGCGACCAGATCGCCGCCCTGGCCGGTGTGGCGCCCATCGGTTTGATCCCAAAACGGCGGGCGGCCTTCACATTTAACGGGCCGGAAGGTATCGACTGCCATGCCTGGCCCTGCGTGGTCAGCCTGGATGAATCCTTCTACTTCAAGCCCGACGCCGGCCTGCTGCTCGGCTCGCCCGCAAACGCCGACCCGGTCGAGCCCCACGATGTACAGCCGGAAGAGCTGGATATCGCCCTGGGCATCTACCAGATCGAAGAGCACACCAGCCTGAGCATTCGTCGCCCGGCGCATACCTGGGCCGGCCTGCGCTCCTTTGTCGCCGACGGCGATCTGGTAGGCGGTTTCGACCCGCAGGTGGCAGGCTTTTTCTGGGTCGCCGCACAAGGCGGTTACGGCATCCAGACCTCGGCGGCCATGGGCATGGCCTGTGCGGCTCTGGCCCGTGGCGAACCGTTGCCCGAGCATTTGCGCCAGTTTGGCCTGACGGAAGCCATGCTCTCCCCCGCTCGCTTGCTCAAATAATCAGTCGCAGCGCCCAAGGATGACGCCTCGGGCGCTTTGCGGCACACTCGCAACGCCCACCGAGCCCGAAGAGTTAGCCGCATGACGCCGCCCCGCCCTGCCCCCGAGCTGGACAACTACCGCACCATCGCCGACGCCATCGCCACGCTGTTCTTCCCCCACGCCGAAGTGGTGCTGCACGACCTGCGCACGCAAAAGGTCGACTACATCGCCAACAACATCTCCAAGCGCGTGATCGGCGATGACGCTGCGCTGGAAGACATGCTCAGCGGCGAAGTCGATGAACGCACCATCGGCCCCTACGAAAAGCTCAACTGGGACGGCCAGAAAATCCGCTCGGTCAGCAGCGTGCTGCGCGACGCCGCCGGCACCCCCATCGCGGTACTGTGCATCAACCTGAATATCTCGCTGTTCGAGACCGCCAAGCAGGCGCTGGATCTGTTTCTTTCCTCCAGCAAACTGGTGCCGCAGCCCGACGCGCTGTTCCGCGACGACTGGCAGGAGCGCATCAACACCTTCCTGCACAGCTGGCTGCGCCAGCGCCAACTCGGCCTCAGCCTGCTGACCCGCGAGCACAAACGCGAACTGGTCGAAGCTCTGCACGCCGAGGGCGCCTTCAAAGGCAAAAGCGCCGCCAACTACATTGCCAACGTGCTGAATATGGGCAGGGCGACGGTGTACAAACACCTTAAAGAGATCAAGGCTGACTAACACCTGACGGATCAGTGCAACGCTGACCTGCCATTATCCTCACTGGGCAAAAGACCAACGTGGCAAGTGCGTTGGTAGCTCGCCACACCAGCTAATTTGTCGCCTCTAGCGCTAAAAAACCTATAGCCCAAGCCCTCCGCCAAGCCGCACCGGCGCTTTGCAGGCGGGCACGCTTTTACCTTGCCAGCGACGACAAAAATCATAATTTCGCCATTCCTCAGCTCCGAACAGAATGCGGCCAAGCCCCACACATCGCCGCACTAGAACAATAACGTTCGGAATCAGAGGACCCTGCCATGACCGATCTGAATCAAAGCGCCTTGCGCATGCACACCGGCGTGAACCTTGAAGGAACAGAAATCGACACCCTGGTGGTCGGTGCCGGTCAGGCCGGTGTGGCCATCAGCGAGCACCTGAGCAAACTCGGCGTGCCGCACCTGGTGCTGGAACGCAACCGCATCGCCGAAGCCTGGCGCACCGGGCGCTGGGATTCGCTGGTGGCCAACGGCCCGGCCTGGCACGACCGCTTCCCTGGTCTTGAATTCGACGACCTCGACGCCGACGCCTTCGCGCCGAAAGAACGCATGGCCGCCTACTTCGAGGCCTACGCCAAGAAGTTCGACGCGCCGATCCGTACCGGCGTGGAGGTGAAGACAGTGGTACGCAACAGCGACCGTCCAGGCTTCACCATTGAAACCTCCGCTGGCGTGATCCAGGCCAACCGCGTGGTCTGCGCCACAGGGCCGTTCCAACGCCCGGTGATCCCGCCGATTGCACCCAAGGACGAGCAACTGACGCAGATCCACTCCGCGCAGTACTTCAACCCGCAGCAACTGCCCGAGGGCGCGGTGCTGGTGGTCGGTGCCGGCTCGTCAGGCGTGCAAATCGCCGATGAACTGCAGCGCGCCGGGCGCAAGGTCTATCTATCGGTTGGCCCGCACGACCGGCCGCCGCGCAGCTACCGCAACCGTGACTTCTGCTGGTGGCTTGGCGTGCTCGGCGAGTGGGACGCGGAAGCCGCCCAGCCGGGCAAGGAGCACGTGACCATCGCCGTCAGCGGCGCTCGGGGTGGCCATACCGTAGATTTCCGTGGCCTGGCCCATCAGGGCATGACCCTAGTCGGGCTGACCAAAGCTTTCGACAACGGCGTAGTGACCTTCCAGCAGGACCTGCTGGAGAACCTCAAGAACGGCGATACGAACTACCTGGCGCTGTTGGATGCCGCCGATGCCTATATCGCCCGCAATGGCCTCGACCTGCCGGAAGAACCCGAGGCCCGCGCCAGCTATCCGGACCCGGACTGCGTGACCAAGCCGCTGCTCGAACTGGACCTGGCCAAGGCCGGCGTCACCTCAATCATCTGGGCCACGGGCTATGCCGTGGATTTCAGCTGGCTGCAGGTAAACGCCTTCGACGCCAAGGGCAAGCCGCAGCATCAGCGCGGTGTCTCCAGCGAGCCGGGGGTGTACTTCCTCGGCCTACCGTGGCTGTCGCGCCGTGGTTCGAGCTTTATCTGGGGCGTGTGGCACGACGCCAAACACGTTGCCGGGCATATCGCCACGCAACGCACCTACCTGGCCTATCGCGATAGCAACGCGCGGCAGCGCGCTGACTGAGCGCCCTACCCAGCTTGCCGACCGAGGCCCTGCGGGGCCTCCTCAACCACTCTGCTTACAGGAAGCACGTCGATGCCTACCCATACCCGCATCCGCATGTTCAACACCAAAGACACCTACCCCAACCAGAGCCTGGACAACGACCTGTGCCAAGCCGTGCGCGCCGGCAACACCGTGTATGTACGCGGTCAGATCGGCACCGACTTTAGCGGCAAATTGGTCGGCCTCGGCGACCCGCGCGCGCAGGCTGAGCAGGCCATGAAGAACGTCAAGCAACTGCTCGAAGAGGCCGGCAGCGACCTGTCGCATATCGTCAAAACCACCACCTACCTGATCGACCCGCGCTACCGCGAACCGGTCTACCAGGAAGTCGGCAAGTGGCTCAAAGGCGTGTTCCCGATCTCCACCGGCCTGGTGATCAGCGGCCTCGGCCAGCCGGAGTGGTTGATGGAGATCGACGTAATCGCGGTAATTCCAGACAGCCAGCCATAAGCGAGATAAGTAGGGTGGACGGCGCTTTTTCCGTCCACCGAGTAACACATGGCAGATGGGTGAAGCGTCAGCTACGCGCCCCGATCCACCCGAGCAATTACAAGGAGTAAGCATGACCTTTTCCATCGTCGGTCGCTGCGCCGAAACCGGCCAGCTGGGCATCGCCATCAGCTCATCGAGCATTGCCGTTGGCGCCCGCTGCCCCTGGCTGCGCGCCGGGGTTGGCGCGGTGGCCAGCCAGAACATCACCCTGCCGGCCCTCGGCCCGCAGATTCTCGATGCCTTGGAAGCCGGGCTGGAACCGGCGGCGGCGCTGGACCAGGCGCTCAGTCGCAACGGCTACAGCCAGTATCGCCAGGTCGCGCTGCTCGACAGCCAGGGCCGCAGCGCACTGTTTTCCGGCAGCGAAGCGCTGGGCCTGCACAACGCCCTGGCCGGCGAGCAATGCGTGGCGGCCGGCAACCTGCTGGCATCGCCCGCAGTGATCGCCGCCATGATCGACGCCTTCGAGCACAGCCAAGGGCTGCTGGCCGACCGCCTGCTCGCGGCCATGCACGCAGCCATGGCGGCCGGTGGCGAAGCCGGGCCGGTGCATTCGGCGGCGCTTAAGGTGGTGGACGACCTCACCTGGCCGCTGATCGACCTGCGTGTGGACTGGGCCGATGACAACCCGACTGGCCAGTTGGACAGCCTCTGGCAGGCCTACCGGCCGCAGATGCAGGACTATGTAATCCGCGCCCTCGATCCAACCCGCGCCCCCAGCTACGGCGTACCCGGCGATGAGTAATCCCAGCAGCCGCGACCTGCTCGCCGAACTCGTGGCCTTCCCCACCGTCAGCCGCGACTCCAACCTGGCGCTGATTGAGTTCGTTCTCGACTACCTCAACAAGCTCGGCGTGGCCTGCGAGATCGACTACAACGCGCAGCGCAGCAAGGCCAATCTGTACGCCACCATCGGCCCGCTAGACCGTGGCGGCGTACTGCTGTCCGGGCACAGTGACGTGGTGCCGGTGGATGGCCAGGCCTGGACGCTACCGCCCTTCGAGCTGAGCGAACGCGACGGCAAGCTGTATGGCCGTGGCACTGCCGATATGAAGGGTTTTATCGCCTGCGTACTGGCCGCCGTGCCGCGCTTTCTCGCCCTGCCGCTGCGCCTGCCAGTGCATCTGGCGTTTTCCTATGACGAAGAAGTCGGCTGCCTGGGCGTGCGTTCGCTGCTCGCCGACCTGCAGCAGCGCCCCAACAAACCCGTGCTGTGCGTAATTGGCGAACCCACTGAACTCAAACCGGTGCTTGGCCATAAAGGCAAGCTGGCCATGCGCTGCCAGGTACAGGGCGCGGCGTGCCACTCGGCCTATGCACCTCAGGGGGTGAATGCCATCGAATACGCCGCCAAACTGATCAATCGGCTCGGTGAAATCGGCCAGCGTTTGAGCGCAGTCGAACGTCAGGATGCGCGCTTCGATCCGCCCTACTCCACGGTGCAAACCGGGCTGATCAGCGGCGGGCGCGCGCTGAATATCGTCCCCGCCGACTGCCAGTTCGACTTCGAGGTACGCGCCCTGCCCAGCGATGATCCGCAACAGGTCGCCGATGAACTGCGCGCCTACGCCGAAACGGAACTGCTGCCACAGATGCGTCAACGCAGCAGCGCCAGCGCCATCGACTTCCAGCCACTGTCGGCCTACCCCGGCCTGGCCACCGATCCGCATAGCGAAGCGGCCGAACTGCTGGCGCTACTTAGCGGCAGCCGAGAATACAGCACCGTTGCCTTCGGCACCGAAGGCGGCCTGTTCCACCAAGTCGGCATCCCCACCATGGTCTGCGGCCCCGGCAGCATGGAGCAGGGCCATAAGCCGGATGAGTTTGTCAGCCAGCAGCAGCTCGATGGCTGCGATGCGCTGTTGGCACGTTTGGCCGATTGGCTGCAGGAAAGTGCCTAGGCCTGATCAGCAGCGCGCTCCCCTGAAATAAACGCCGCGATATACGCAGCACTGGCCTCGGGATATTGCGACTGCGGGCCATGCCCGGTGCTGGGCAAGGTCAGCAGCTGCAGGGTGGGCAAGGTGCGATTGAGCGCGTACCAGTTCTCCACGGGGAAAACGATGTCGTGGTCGCCGCCCACGTGCAGCACCGGGGTTTGCGTTTGCTTGAGCGCATCCAGCGCCGCCTGCAGCGGAAACATCGGGTTGCGCGGCCCGTCGCCCAGGGACTGCGCGGCCCAGGCATAAGGCACCGGCGTGCAGCGCCCTTCACTGCGTTGGGCAATACGCTCGGCCGAACGCGACGCCGCCTCGCGACTGCTCGCCGAGGTCGGCTCGAAAAACAGGCTGACGAAATCCTCGAAATCATTGTCGCGAGCGGCCAGCTGGTAGAACTGTGGCTCGCCGGTTTTGACCAGGTGGCCGGGCGGTGTGGTGGCAATCAGCAGCAGATGGCTGAGCAGTTGCGGCGCTTGCAACAACACCAGTTGCGCCGCCACGCCGCCGATTGACCAACCACCCAGCACCACCCTGCCCAGCTGCAGCGCGCCGATCAGCTCGATGGCGTCCTTGGCCAATGAACCTGGGTCATAGCTCGGCTGGCCCGTGGACCAACCCAGCCCGCTGTAGTCGAAGATATAAACCCGCAAGCCCCGCGCGGCGAGCGCATCGAGAAAGGCAGGGTCCCAATCGTCCATGACGCCCCTGAAGCGCAGGCACAGCACCAGCGGTGTGCCCTCGCCGATTACGCGATACGCCAGACGGCGGCCGCCGACCTCGACGAACTGATTGGCTACTGAGCTGGCGGAATTGGAAAGGCTCATGATTACTCGCTCCAAATCAAAGACTCTTCAGCTTTAACGCAGCCGCTCAAGCGCCTGCGCCACGCCAGCGCCGTAGGCCGGATCGGCCTTGCTGCAGTTGCCGATATGCCGCTGCTTGATCGCGTCAGCCGCATCACCGAGCGCTCTGGCCGTGTTATCGAATAGCGCCTGCTGTTGCGCCGGGCTCATCAGGCGGAACAAGTCGCCAGGTTGCTGGTAATGATCCTCGTCGATGCGGTGATCCCAGTTGGTCGCACTGCCGTCGAGCGGCAGCGGCGGCTCGCGCAGTTCCTGCTGATCCTCCCAGATGCCCTGGCTATTGGGGTAATGGGCGATGGTCGAGCCCTGGTTGCCATCGGTGCGCATGGCGCCGTCGCGGTGGTAGCTGTGATAAGGGCAGCGCGGGGCGTTGACCGGGATCTGATTGAAGTTCACACCCAGCCGATAGCGCTGGGCGTCGCCGTAGGAAAACAGCCGCGCCTGGAGCATCTTGTCCGGCGAAAAACCGATACCGGGGACGATGTTGGCCGGCGAAAAAGCCGCCTGCTCCACTTCGGCAAAGTGGTTGTCCGGGTTGCGGTTCAGCTCCAGCACGCCGACCTCGATTAACGGAAAGTCGCCATGCGGCCAGACCTTGGTCAGGTCGAACGGATTATGCGGATGACGCTGCGCCTGTTCTTCGCTCATCACCTGAATGCACAGAGTCCAGCGCGGAAAGTCGCCATGTTCGATGCTCTGATAGAGATCGCGCAGATGGCTTTCGCGATCTCCGCCGATCAGCGCGCCGGCCTCGGCATCGCTGAGGTTCTCGATGCCCTGCTGGCAACGCAGGTGAAACTTGACCCAGACCCGCTGGTTATCAACGTTGAGCAGGCTGAAGGTATGGCTGCCGAAACCGTGCATATGCCGATAGCTGCGCGGAATACCGCGCTCGCTCATGGTGATGGTGACCTGGTGCAGCGCCTCGGGCAGCAGGCTCCAGAAATCCCAGTTATTGCTGGCACTGCGCAGGCCGCTGCGCGGATCACGTTTGACCGCATGATTGAGATCGGGGAAGCGCATCGGATCGCGAAAAAAGAACACCGGAGTGTTATTGCCAACCAGGTCCCAGTTGCCCTCATCGGTGTAGAACTTCACGGCAAAACCGCGGATATCACGTTCGGCATCGGCCGCACCGCGCTCCCCCGCCACAGTGGAGAAACGCACAAACAGCGGCGTCTGCTTGCCGATGTGGGCAAACAGATTGGCGCGGCTGTAGCGGCTGATGTCGCCCGTCACCGTGAAGGTGCCGTAAGCGCCAGCGCCCTTGGCATGCATGCGCCGCTCGGGGATCACCTCACGGTCAAAATGCGCGAGTTTTTCGATCAACCAGATATCCTGCAGCAGCGCTGGCCCACGCGGCCCGGCGGTTTGGATATTGAGATTGTCGACCACCGGCGCACCGGTGGCATGGGTCAGTTTGTTCTTCGACACGACAGGTGCTCCTCAAACGGTTGAGCTAGACAGCCAGCGGCGATGATGGCCAGAGGCAGCTTCGCGAAATGATTTAGTCCATGGACTTCCAGGTTGCCGGCAGCGACAGGTCGCCGGAGGCCACATCCCAAACGCTGGAAACGCACAACAGCGGGTCGTGCAGATTGGCATTGACCTGCAGCGCGGCGGTCACCCCGTCGTAGTTGAAGCTGGCGGGAAAGCCGACCGCAGACAGCGGTACGCGAATCTGCGCGGCATCGTTTTTCACGCTGAGGTCGTAGCCGGGCGAGTCGATGTAGATCGGCACGCCGGGCCAGGTAGGCGGCAGCTTGGGCTTGGCACCTTCGGGAATGTCGCGCACCTTGAGGCCGCTGGGGCCGCAACTGGGTTCCTTGGTCAGTACAACCCAATGCGAGTGCCACAGGCCGCCGTCGTTGGCCTTGTCGCCGTCGCCGTTCTCATCGAGCTGCGGCGTGTCATCGAAATCCGGATGCGAGGTCAGCGCCAGGGCGAGGATGCCCGAGTCGTCTTCGAAGCCGACCGCGCCGCTGTTCAGGCTGGTCGGCCAGACATAGCTGTAGACCTCGGCACCGGCAAAGCTGCCCTTGGCTGTGGGCAAACGACTGCCGGCCTGGCCGTCGACCAGTTGCTCGAACACCAGGTCGCTGCCGTCCTTGAACACATGGGTATGCACCAGGTCGAAGGCCGCTTCGACCTGGGTACTTTTCTCGCTATGGATACCACCTGCCTCATGCGCCCAGGCAGGGCTGACCAGCAGCGCTGCCAAGGCGATAGCCGTCCTGTGTATCATAAGGTCTCCTAGAGCTTTTGCAGATACTCAGCCGTGGAAATCACCGGCGCGTAGCCGAAGCTAAGCGCCGCCATAAAGGCCGCATGGACGTGCTCGGCGGGAACTTTCACGCCGTTGAACTCCAGGTCGAGGGTGGCGCAGGAGTCGTGCAGCACCGTGGTGGCGTAGCCGAAATCCACGGCGGCGCGGGTGATGCCGTCCACACACATATGGCTCATATTGCCCACCACCACGACGGCCTCGATGGCATGCCGATCCAGTACGGCCTTGAGCTCGGTTTCACGGAAGGAGTTGATGTAGTGCTTGAGCACCACCGGCTCGTTAGGCAGATTGATGACGCTGGGGTGCAGCTGCGCCCCCTCACTGCCAGGGCGGAAGAACGGCGCGTCGGCACTGGTGAACTCATGGCGGATATGCACCACCAGATCGCCACGCTGGCGAAATGCGGCGATCACCTGTGCCGCCTTCGCGGCAGCCGCCTCGACCTTGCTCAGGGTCCACAGGCCGCCTGGGAAGTAGTCGTTCTGGATATCCACCACGATCAAAGCTGTTTTGCTGCTCATGTGTCTGTCCTCTCAATAGGTGTAAACCGGCCGCTTAGCTGCGCAGAAAGGCCAACATGTCGGCACTGAGTTGTTCCTTGTGGGTATCGGTAATGCCATGCGGCGCACCGGGGTAGATCACCAGCTTGGCGTGCGGCACCAGCTTGGCCGAGGCCCGTGCAGCGGCATCCACGGGAACGATCTGGTCGTCGTCGCCATGCAGGATCAGCGTGGGAATAGAGAACTTCTTCAGGTCTTCAGTGAAATCGGTTTCGGAGAAGGCCTTGATGCAGTCGTAGGCGTTCTTGTGCCCGGCCAGCATGCCCTGCATCCAGAAGGCGTCGATCACGCCCTGGGAGGGTTTGGCGCCGGGGCGGTTGTAGCCAAAGAACGGGCCACTGGCGACGTCCTTGTACAGCTGCGAACGGTCGGCGATTGAAGCGGCGCGGATGCCGTCGAACACCGAAAGCGGCAGGCCGCCTGGATTGGCCTCGGTCTGCACCATCAGTGGCGGAACCGCCGAGATCAGTCCAGCCTTGGCCACCCGCGCCGTGCCGTGCTTGCCGATGTAACGCGCCACCTCACCGCCGCCGGTGGAAAAGCCAAACAGCGCAGCGCCGCGTACATCCAGATGATCGAGCAACTGGGCCAGATCATCGGCGTAGGTGTCCATCTCATTGCCATGCCAGGGTTGGCTGGAGCGACCATGGCCACGACGATCGTGGGCGATCACCCGGTAACCGTTGCTGGCCAGGAAGAACATCTGCGCCTCCCAGCTATCGGAGTTGAGTGGCCAGCCGTGGCTGAGGACCACAACCGGGCCTGTGCCCCAGTCCTTGTAATAAATCTCGGTGCCGTCGCGAGTGGTAATAGTGCCCATGGTCTTGCGCTCTCCATTCTCAGGTTGCGGACGGGTTGCTGCGAAGCCACTGCCGCGCACACAACCGCCTAGGGGTAACAACATCGTTGTGGCCAGCACGGCCGAGCCGAACAGCAGTCGGCGACGGCCTTTATTCAAAGGTTGCTCAAGGTTGTGCGGCATTGGCGGACTCTCCCTTGGTTGGCGGCGGCAGGCGCACGCGCATCAGGTTCCAGGTGCTCACCCGTTCCTCCCACTCATCGCCCTCGGCAGGCGTCAATGGCAGGTCACGCGGCGCACCGTTGCTGGCGATGCCCTGAAAGCCGCCCGCACGTACGCGAATCAAGCCCTGCTCGTCGAGCCCCAGCAGTTGGTCGATCTGATTGGCCAGCAGCCACAACAGGCCGTCGTGAAATAACAAACCGTCGGCCCCCGGCAGGCTCTCTGCCAGCACCTGCACCTCACCGTTCGGCAGGCGCATACGCAGCAGGCGACCGTCACCGGCGTTATTGATATACAGCTGACTTTCGTCGGCGTTGAAGGCCAGGCCGTTGGCACCGAAGGGCAGAGAACCCGCCGTGGCCAATAGCGGATCGCGCGACAGCACCTCTAGCGCGCAGGGCTTACACCGCGTGGTATTGGCGATGCGATACAGCGCGCCCTGGAAGGAGTCGGAAACGTAGAGATCACCATTGCCGGCAAATACCAGACCGTTGGGTGCGGGCATGCCGCTGGAGCCGAAGTGGATCTGATCCTGGCTGCCATCCGGGTTGGCGACTGTGCGCGCTGCCGGTGCGGCTGGCTTCAGTTGCGGGAAGTCGAGCAGGTCCTCGACTGGGGTGTCTGCAGCAAATTCGGCCGCGATGCGTTGCAGCTTGCCCGCGCCAAAATTGAGGATGTAAATCTGCCCGTCTGCATAACCCAGACCGGTCAGCGGCGTCGCGGCAAACGCACGTTGCGCCAGCAGCCGGCCGGCCGCCGCATAACGCAACAACTGGTTATTGCGGGTGCTGGCGGGTTGCCGGGCATCGAAGGTGCCGACGTAGATTTCGCCGTTGTGCGGATTAACGGCGAGCCCTTCCGGATAGCGCACACCGGCTGGCAGCTCGACAAACGGCTCGACCTCCAGTAACTGCGGCCCCTGGGCCTCGGCCCACCCACAGGCGGATGCGCCGGCCAGAACCAGAAAGAGGATGCCCATACTGCGCTTCGACAGACTCATATAGCCTCCACTCGCGTCGATGATGCTCGAACGCTTCTGGGGGCTCGTCAGGGCGCCGAATGCGGGGCAGCGGGTGGCGAGCGATGGTCGGATGCTGGCGGTATTCAGCAGTAGCCGATACGTAAAATCGGCAAAGCTGCTCAACGCGTACGATTTGCCTGTTTTACGTATCGCCAGCGCGCGGCTCGGCGCAGCCTGGCGCCATCACCCAAGGCCAGGACGCCGCCATGTCACTACGCACCACGCCGCGCCAGCGTGCTCGCCAAGCCACTTACGAAAGCCTGCTAAGCCAGGTGCTGCAGCTGCTACCGATCACTAGCGGCCGTACGCCTCGCCTGGCTGAGTTATGCCGCGCAGTAGGAGTTAGCGAACGCACCCTGCGCAGCGCTTTCGTCGCCACTCTGGGTATGGCTCCGGCGCGTTACTTACGTCTGCGCCGCCTGCATCTGCTACGCGCCGCTTTGGCTGTGACCGACCAGAGCCACGCCAGCGTTGCAGAGGTCGCTCAACGTTTCGGCTACACCGACTGCGGCCGCATGGCGGCGGATTACCACGCGCTATTCGGCGAATACCCTAGCGCTACCTTGCAGCGTGGGGTCAACGGTGACTGATCGACAAAGCCTGTGGCACAGGCCGCCGGCTGCGCAGCGAATGCGACGGCAATTCGCCAAAGTAGCTGCGGTAGAGGCCGGCGAAACGGCCGAAATCCCACACGCCAAAGCGCGCACAGATATCGGTGATGGTCTCCCCCGGCGCCGCGCGCAAAATGGCCCGGCGAATCGCATGCAAGCGGTGCTGCATCAGGTAGCGGTGCGGGCTCATGCCCAGGTAGCGGGTAAACAGGTTGCGCAGCGTGCGCTCCGAGGTGCTGCAGGCCAGACACAGGTCGACGATATGCAACGGAGCATCCGGCATAACGTCCAGCAGCTCCAGGGCCCGCCGCAGAATCTGCTGATGGCTGGGCTGGGCGGACGGGTTACGCGATGCGGGAGTCACCGGCAGCAGGCTGCGGAACACCAGCGCCATCAGCTCGTTGCGCGCTGCGTTCTCGGCCGCCGGAGCATGCAGCTCCTGCGGTGCGCAATGATCGATACGCAGCAGGCGCAGCGCCAGCCAGACCAGCGGTGCCAAGTCATGCTGGGCCCGGCAGATCAGATTGCGCGTAAGAATCGACGAATCGAATTCGTCTTCATGCTGCTGCGCCCAACGCAATACCAGTTCGCAGGACATGGCCACGGTCATCCAGCTCGCCGGTTGGCTGGCGTCGATATGGAACATTGCCTCGGGCACCATCCAGCCGATCAGCCGCCGGTCCAGGCGCTGACCACCCAGCACGGTGCACTCGTGGCGGCTCAGCGGCAGGAAGATATTGAAGAAACCCGGCAGGCCAACACCGCTGTAAACGGTGCCAGCGCCCTCACGGCCGAACATCAGGGCCACGCCGTCCAGTTCGACGACGCGCAGACGCCAGTCGCGCTGCTGCCGCGAACGCAGCACGTAATGCCCCTCGACCCCGTACAAAGCCTCTTCGAACTCGTCGAAGTCGGCGCAGATCAGCCGGCTCATATCGCCCCCAGAAAAGCGCCCTACGCCGGTACTGGACAGCCGTAGATCAACGCGCAAATCCAGTGTAGAAGCATTCGCATCTGCTGCACTTACGACCAAAGGATAATGCTGCGTTATTCGGCCGCGTCTTTGCCTTGCAGGCGGGGGGCCCAGTCCTCGATCAGGCCTTTCTCCAGGCGCCGCTCCAGGGTGCGCCGCCACGACGGCACCAATGGCAGGGCCAGGCATTCACGCAACAGCTCGCTCTCCACCCGTTTGTCGAACAGCACTGCAGACAAACGGGTCAGCGACCAGTCGGCGAACTGCCGCTCGACCAGCTGCAGGCTGTCGCCGGCGCTGACCACGCCCTCCTCCAGCACCCGGTAGTACCAGCCGGTGCGTCCGGACTGCTGCACACGCAGGGCCAGATCGGCCACACCGAAGCGGTCGCTGAGCTTCCAGCACGGCATACGCCCCTGCGACACCTCCAGCAGCGCCGTACCCACGCGAATGCGGTCGCCGAGACAGACGTCATGTTCCGTCCAGCCGCTGCTGCTGAAGTTTTCGCCAAAGGCCCCCAGCTGCATCAGCAGCGGATGCGCACCCAATTCGGCGGCCCAGGCGGCGTAATGCTCATACGGATAATGATGAATGGCTTTCTCCACCCCACCATGCACGCGCAGATCGCCCTGCTCGTCACCACCCAGGCCGAGCGGGGTCACCGCCAAGGGGCCGTGTTGCGGCTGTTTGTCGATGGCGCTGCGCGAGCCAGGCCGGGTGAACGGCTGCACGCGACCGGTAAGCAGCGCGTCGAGACGAATACTGGGCAGGCTCATGCGGCGACCTCGGGGGCTTGATGTTCGCGACAGATCAGCGCCGCATCGCACGGCGCCAGGGGTTCCTGAGTCAAGCCACAGAACGGCAGATCATCGACCAGCTGATGAAAGCGACAACTGCGGCACAGACCAAAGCTTGGCACATCCGCGCTGCGCTGCACCTCGCAGAGCAACTCGCCCAGCAGCGCCTGCAACTGTGCGCCGCGCTCAGCCATGCGCGCCTCACCCTCGGCGAGAAAAGCCGGCGGCAGCAATGCTTGCAGCAGCTCTCGGGCGGCATCGGTCAGCTGCAGGTGAACGCTGCGTTTATCGCGCGCATCCTGAACTTTGACGATCAGCTCCTTGGCCTCCAGCGCCTTGAGCGACTGCGACACCGTGCCCTTCGTCAGGCCCAGGTAGTCGGTCACCCCCAGCGGCGTATTGGAGTAGTGGTTGCAACGCGCCAGGTACATCAGCGCGCTCAACTGGATGGGTTGCAACTCGGCCAGCAGCGGGTGCTGGCGGAACCAGATGCGGCTGAGGCTGGAGAGCCGTTCAAGCAGATCGAAAAGGGTTGTGCCGGTCATATATCACTCCTGTCGACACATAGTATCGATCAAAAACCATATTGACAAAGGCAAGATCAAGCGTAACCTTTGCGCAAGTATCGAATCGATACCAAATTAACTTAAGGAGACTCGAAATGACCACCGCACGCTTCTATCACGCCGGCTGCCCTGTCTGTATTTCGGCCGAACAGACCCTGCTCAACCTGCTGGCCCCAGCACTCAAGGTCGAGGTGGTTCACCTTGGCGAACAGCCACAGCGCGTCAGCGAGGCCGAGCTGGCCGGGGTCAAGTCGGTGCCTGCGTTTGTCTACGAAGGCCAGGTGCTGCACCTGAACTTCGGTGCTTCCATCGACGACTTGAAGTAAAGAGCCTCGCGCATTCTCACCCTTTGCGCTGCCGGCTACCTGGAAGGAGGATCAGTGATGAACGTAAATGTATTCGACACCCATGTGCGCACCCGCGACGGCCGTTATCTGCACTTCGATGTACTGATCGAAGGTAACGACCAGACTCGCGCCACCCAGTACGCCCGTGACTGGATGAGTGAGCGCGGCGTGCAGGATGCCGACATCGAACAGAGCCGCTGCCAGTTCTGCCACAGCGAACCGGCCCACCCCGAAATCGCCGCTGCCGTCACCGGGCAGGGCTACTACATCATCCCGCTGCAAGGCTGCTAGGAGACCCACCATGAACGCGTATCAGCCCCTGAACTGCGATTTGCACGACTACCTGGAGATCGCCTGTATGCACCGTTACGGTCTGCAGATCGAACTGCTCGATGGGCCGAGCTTCGCGGCCAGGGCGCTGACCACGCGCACGGCGCCGAGCAAGGAAGAGTTTCTCGTGCTGCAAAACGATAACGACCAGTTCGAAGTGCGCCTCGACCAATTGCTGGCCATCACCCCGCTCGACCCCAATGCCAGTTTCGGCCGTATCGAACTGGCGGGAAGTTACTGCGCATTCTGAATCCTGGGCTGCTGGCCGAAGCTTGCCAGCAGCCTCAGTTATCGCCACCGAGCATTTATCACCGAGTAGCGCTGCAGCACAGAGCAACACTCCGCTATTGAGAACGCAGGATGAACAGATACCGACTTGTGGTGCGTAGAGGCGCCAGGTTGCTGGGGCATTTCGACTCCGCCGCCCCCTGGGCGCAGGAGGCCGTGCAGGAAATGGCGCAGTGTCTCGCCAACGCCGGTTACGACCTTGAACTCCTAATCGCCGATAGCGAGCGCCGCCTGCTGGACAGCGGCCCGGACGGGATTCGAATACTGAGTAGCGAACCGATCTTCAAGGCGACAACATTGCACGGTTAACGCTAAACAAGTCCCGCGCCTATGCGCGGGCGCCTGGGGTGCCGCGCGCGTTCTTCTTCTGCAGGATCATCGAGGCTTCGTTGTAGGCATGCTGGAAGGCCTCGCTGCCAATCCACTCCACTGCGGTGTCTTCGTCTTCATCGTGGAAGATCCCGCGATAGACGATCAGCAGCCCCATCATAAAGTCGGTGGCCGCGTCTTCCGCTTCCTCCGCGACCACCAGCTCCAACACCGGGTATTGCAGGAACACCAGACACATCGCCAGCAGGCTGATGCCTTCGCCGATTTTCATCGTCTGGAACAGATCATCGAAGTGCGCCGGGTCGAAGCCGTGCTCTTCGATATCCTTGAAGTCGAAGGTGCTCAGGTCGATTTCGACATCATCGAACGGCTCGTTGATCAGCGGATTAGCCAGCAGCGGATGTACGACAGTGGCTTTGGCCTTGCCCGAACGGTTTTGCTTGGCCTTGCCTTTGGCCCGCTGGGCACGTTTTTGCTGTTTATCTGGGGAAGCCATAAAGGCGCGTTCCTTGTTCGAGGCAGCCATAGTAATGGCCCGGGATAGTCGGGCGCATAGTGTATTCACTCTTGGCTAGGTTCGCCGGCCAGATGCTGATGCGCCTGGCGCAGTGGCTAAAGGAAAGCGCCTAAGGCGTCCACTCCAGCGTTTCATAAACCGGCTTCACCGAATTGAACTCCTCGTAATGCGTCTGCGCCTCCGCCCGAGTAGCGAAGCAGAACTGGCCCGCCATCTGATCAGGCTTGAACAACGCCTTTTGCGCATTGGCGAAGCAGTATCCGGATGGTGGGCTGCACTGTACGTCAGGGAAACTGAACGGCCGCCAAGCCTGAGGTTGCTGCTGCCTGACTGTGCTAACAAACGCAGACAGCGTAGCCATCATACCGGCCGAGGTTATCTGCGGACTGGCGCTCTGGAAGATCGCTGATTGCAATCCGCCGGGTTTCTTCACCACATAGATATAGGCATGGCAGAAGGTATTGCCCTGCGGCGCGGCAGCAGGCTCGGCAATCACCGGAGTCGTCACTGCCACTGCCGGCGACCGAACAACGGCAGCAACCGCAACCGGCGTAGCGCGCGTCGGAATGGCCAATGCGAGTTCCTGCTGCGCTCGATCACGCCATACCCCCAGTGGCGCGCGGTAGCCACTGCGCAGGCGGCTGGTGATCGACTGCACATCAATCGGCCCACGCACTTCCTGGCCAGACACATCGAGGATCACGTCCATCGACTTGAGGCCAGCGTTTGCCGCGGGGCTGCCAGGCGCAACGCTAACCACCCAAGCACCTGCGGGGCTTTTCAGGCCAAGGGCACTGACCAATTCCGGGCTCGGACTTTCCAGGGTCAAGCCGAGATCCGTGGCCTCGACACTGCTGCTAGCGACATTAGCCGCAGCAGGCAAAGCGCTGGCCGGTGCCGCTGCTGCTCGCGCGGCCAGCTTGGCGGCCTTTTCAATCGGCGGAGGTGTCCAGGGCACGCGCACTGTGTCCCAGTTCATTTGTAATCTGGTGACACTAGCATGGCGCTCGATTGCGGCGGCAGCCTTGGCTGGGCTGTCTTCCATCAGACAACCACCATAGCCTTCCGCAGCTCCGTAGGTCGAACGCAACATCGCGTGGAACGCAGCGGTCTCAGCCGCGCCGCCGTCGGAATAAAAGTCGCGATAGGTAAACACTGGGGTCAGGTAATTGACCGTTTCCGACCCTGAGAAACAGTAGCCATAGGCCGTTACCTGCCCAGATGCCGGCACCGTAGCAGGGCCGCCAAAGCAGCCCTGCTCGCGGCGTACCTGGTTGATCGCATCCAATTGCCAGCCATGGGTCTTGGCCATGCTCGTATCACCCGTGGCAGCGGACTTCTGCTGCACATCAAGCATATAGGCGTGGCTTTCCTCCAGGTTGCTGCAGCTTTTACCGCGCCAGGTAGAGGTGGTAATGCCTACCGCTTCTGGCGTCAGCGAGGCCTCCATCGCCGCGTTCATAGCAGGCGAAAGCACCGCATGGGCGGCATGCATGACACAACCGGAGAGCGCTGCCGAAGCAACCGTCAGTGCCGCTAAACGCAGAACCAGTGCGGTGTGATCACTCATTGCGCAGCACCATTTGCACGTCGCGTTTAGCCTGGTTGCGCCAGACGCTGACGGTGGCCTTGTAGCCGACACGCATGCGCGAGGAGATATCCGCAACATCCTGAGCGGTAGCCACTTCCTGACCGCTGACTTCGACAATCACATCAAGCGGCTTGATACCCGCCTGATCAGCAACACTGCCCTTGACGGTGTTCGTCACCCAGGCACCTTGCGCCGAGGCAAGGCCCACAGCTTTGGCGTAAGACGGCGTCACCACGCCTAGACTCATACCCTGCAACGAGGCGGAAGTGGCCTTGAGCGGCGTGGCGCTACTGCGCACCGCCAGCGGCAGTACAGGAGGTGGATTACCCGACGAGGCCACGAACACAGGGACGGTATAGAAATTGTGTGCACGCCAGTATTTGAGGTTGACGCTGGTGCCGATGGGCGCCTTGGCAACAGCCAAACGAAAGTCGATAGAATCTGCGATCGGCTGATCATTGACTGCCACGACAATGTCACCACTGAGGATTCCGGCGTTTTGCGCACCGCTGCCTGGCCCGGTGCGATCGATCAACACACCCATCGTCGGTGCCGCAATCCGAGCGGCACTGACAGCGTCAACCGTATCCATATGCACACCAATGATCCCGCGCGGCAGATTTGCCTGGGTACAGCCCTTTTCATACCAGACCTGGCTGGCCGCCACCTTGCGCGCCTCACCCGCTTGCTGCAGCAAAGGCTCGGTACTGCCGACATAGCCAGGCACTTCAATCAACGCCATTTCGATGTACTCGCAGGTACGCGGGCGATAACGCTCAGGCGTTTCGCGGGTCACCAGCATCTGCAGGTCCGGCTTGTATGCCGCTGCTTGCCCCGGCACAGGCACTGCGCCAGGCGTCGACTCTGTCGAGCTGGCCGAAACCAGCGCGACGGCTCCACCTGCAACAGCTGCCGTTGTAAGCAGCGCACTGGCATCCCCTGGAATGGGGGCAACCATCGCCGCCATAACCGCCAACTCCCCCAGGCCACCATCGGAGGCGCAGCCGCTGAGACCCAGCATGGAAAAAGCCAGTGCCAGGTAGCAGGCTGAATTCGCGGGGTGCCCGACCATTGAAACCTCCAACGCACACAAGGGTGCTCACTATAGATTTCGGCATCATGGCAATTTGCCCTGACCTTGTATATCAACCCGACGAAACATATCGAAGGCGAGTAATAACGGGCCTTTCGGGGGTATGCATCAGCGGTTAGCCGTTGGCTAGCGGCCGGCGCAGCATTGCTAATGTCTGGCTAAGAAAAGAACAAGCTGACGCCAGTCGAAACGCTGTTTCAGAACAGTCTTAAGTCCTCATTAAGTGCAAGGTTTCTGTCCTTCAGCTTGGCTTCAGATTTGGGGGCTAAGGTTGCGCCATTGCCTACGGAGGTTCAGATGAACAAGACCACTCTCACCCTCGCTTTAGCCGGTTTGGCGGCGCTGCCCGCGCTGGGCCAGGCCCGCGAAATCACCCTGCAAACCAGCTTGAAAGAGTATCGCGGCAACGATGCCTACCTGGCGTTCTATGTCACCGATGCGCAGGGCAATTACCAACGCACGCTGTGGGTCTCTGGCAAGAAGGCCAAGTACTACAAGCACCTGCGTGACTGGGTGCGTGACGGTAACAAGCCTGCCGAATACGACGGCCTCACCGGTGCCAGCGTTGGCAGCGGGCAAACCTTGAAGGTGGCGGTTGAACTGGAGGATGCGCTGATTGATGCCGGCTACGAAATCCGCATCGACAGCGCCGTCGAGAACAAGCAGGACAATCGCGCCGAGATCAAAGTGCCGCTCACACAACAGCCCACACCGGTCAGCGGCAGCACAACAGGCTACGTCAACACCTTCAGCTACCAGTTTTAACCCAGGAGCCCGCTCATGCTGCAACGCACCCACGTGGTACTCAGCTTGCTCCTTGGCGTCTTGCTGATGATCTCGGCAGCCACGGGGCTGGTGTTGTCCAGCAGCACCCTGGTTGAACACCTACAGTCTGCACCAGCAGCGGAGCAGAATGTCGCCGACGTTGCCGCGCGTATTGCCGGCCAGGTGCAAGGTATCGAGCGCATCGAACGGGCACCCAGTGGTGAGCTGCGCGTCACGCTCAGCACGGCGAACGAGAACAGCACTGTGGTGGTTGATCCGCTCACTGGCTCGGTTATCTCGCCCTACCAGCCTTCCGCCCTACTGGCCTGGACGCGCAACCTGCACCGCGAGTTGCTGCTCGGCGAGTCGGGCCGCTGGTTCAGTGGCCTGGCGGCGCTGGCCATGCTGATACTGGTGGTCACTGGCGCTTGGCTGTTAGCACGCCGACTCGGTGGTTGGGGCCGCCTGGTGCGGCCTATTCCAGCCAGCAGCGGGTTGATTCACTGGCATATGGTTGTGGCCCGCTGGACGCTGCCGGCCCTGGCGATTCTCGCCCTGAGTGGACTGTATTTGGCGGCCATCAGCCAGGGCTGGATCAACGATGGCCAAGACGCCTCACCGGCCTACCCAGAAGCCAGTTACTCGGCACCGGCGGCCGAGTTGAACAGCCTTGCTGCCCTGCGCAACCTGGACCTGCAAGACTTGCGCGAACTGGAGTTCCCCAGCGACCCGGATGCCAATTTCTACACCGTGCGTACGGCGGCGGGTGAAGGCTTCGTCAATGCCAGCACCGGGCAATGGATCAGCTATCAGCGGCACGGTTTTGCCACGCGCCTGTACGAGAACATCTACGAACTGCACACCGGCGCGCATTCGCCACTCTGGACGCTGATGCTCAGCGGCTCCAGCCTGGCCGTGTTATTTCTCAGCGGTTTCGGCCTGCTCTCCTGGGCGCGGCGCAAGCGTCTGGCGGGTGCACGGTCTGATAACACGCCGGCCGATCAAGCGCAGATCATTCTGCTGGTTGGCAGTCAGGGCGGGGCTACTTGGAGCTATGCCCGGCAGTTGCATGAGCAATTGCAGAGCCAGGGCCTGCGGGTGCACTGCGCCAGCATGAATCAGCTGCAACCGCACTACCGCCAAGCCAGCCAACTGCTGCTACTCACCTCGACTTATGGCGATGGCCAGGCTCCCGATTCGGCCAAGGCGTTTCTCGGGCGTTTGCAGCGCAGTGAGCTAAACCCAACGCTGCAAGTCGCAGTGCTGGGCTTTGGTGATTCGCAGTTTCAGCACTTCTGCGGTTATGCCGAACACGTCGAGCAATGCCTGCAGCAACAGGGCTTAGCGACGTTGCTGCCCTTGCAGCGCATCGACCGCAACGCATTGGGCGAGCTCAACCAGTGGGCGCAGCGGCTTGGTCAGGAACTCGACGTTGCCCTGCACTTCACTGCGCACGCCAGCTGCGAGACCTCACAACAGTTGCAGTTGCTGAGCCGCGAGCTTTACGGCGAAGGCAGCGCGTCACCGGCCGCCGTTTTGCGCTTTACCGTATCGCCCACCAGCAACAGTCGCTTTGCACCCGGCGACTTGCTGGCCATCCGTCCGGGTATTGATCTGCCGCCACGCTTCTACTCGATTGCCAGCGGCGATGAAGATGGCGTGCTGGAAATCTGCGTGCGTAAACAACCTGACGGCCTGTGCTCAAGCCTGCTGCATAGCCTGCAGGTGGGTGACTGTATTGAAGGGGTTATCCAGGCGCACCCCGAGTTTCGCCCGACTGCCGGCCAGCATCCGCTGATTCTGGTGGGTGCCGGCACTGGGCTGGCGCCGTTGATTGGCTTTGTCCGCAAGAATGCCCATCAGCGTCCACTGCACCTTTACTGGGGTGGCCGCAGCGCGCAATCGGACTTTCTCTATGAAACGCAACTGAATGAATACCTGGCTGACGGACGCCTGAGCCAACTGGGCCTGGCATTCTCCCAGGCGGCTAAGCCGATGTATGTGCAGGACCGTCTCCTGCAGGACGCCGACAAACTGGCGGCGCTGTTGCAACAGGGCGCGCAGGTGTTGGTGTGCGGCTCCCGCGACATGGCCGCCGGGGTGCGCAACGTGCTGGAACCCTTGTTGCAGCAACTCGGCTTGAACATCGAACAACTCCGCCAACAAGGACGCTACCGTGAAGATGTCTACTGAGATCAACGCAGCGCAGCGCCACAACCTGAGTGGCGCCACCATGGGCACCCGCTGGAGCGCTGTGCTGTATGCACCGGCCGGGCTCGACCTGAGCGTGATCAGCAGCGAGCTGCAACAGGCGGTCGATCAGGTTGACCAGCAAATGTCGACTTGGAAGCCCGAGTCCGAGCTGATGCAACTCAACGCAGCCAACTGCGGCCAATGGCTGAGCGTGCCCGATGAACTGCTGTGGGTGCTGAGCAGCGCATTGCGCATCAGTGCCGAGTCCGAAGGTGCGTTCGAGATTGGCGTCGGCGCGCTGGTCAGCGCGTGCGGCTTTGGCCCACACGCGCCACTCAACACCTGGCCGGACAAGCAACCCGCCGCGCGGGATGTATTGGAAGTCGACGCGGACAACGCTCGGGTACGCAAACATGCGCCCATCACCCTGGACCTTAACGGCATCGCCAAAGGCTTTGCCGTCGACCAGATGGCCCGCTGCCTGGCGCGCCACGGCATCACGTCCTACCTGGTTAGCATCGATGGCGAGATGCGCGTCAGCGGCGTAAAGGCCGACGGCAGCGAGTGGTCAGTCGCCCTGGAAAAACCCCGCAAAGGCCAACGCGAAGTGCTTGGCTCGCTGGCACTGAGCAACACCGCCATCGCCACCTCCGGCGACTACCGCCACTGGCGTGAGCATAACGGCCAGGTGTTTTCTCACACCATGAACCCATACACCGCTGCCCCGCTGCTCTCTGACCTCGCCTCGGTGTCGGTGCTGTGCACCAGTTGCATGTACGCCGACGCCTGGGCAACCGCACTGATGGTGCTCGGTGTGGAACGCGGCGCGCAGTTGGCCAAAGCCAAGGATTTGAGCGCCATTTTTGTTCTGCGTGACGGCGATGAGTTGCGCGAAGTGACGGTTGGCCTCTAATCCGCAGGCCTCATCGAATAATCTGAGGGCAATCGGCATGTCAGGCTCAGCCCTGCAGTCTAGCGACTGCCTCAGCACCACTTCCCGCCCCCAACTGCGCCTTACAGAACTCAACAAACAACTGCGCAGGCTTGGTCAGCGGTGCGCGTTTGAGCCAGGCGGCAGCCAGGCCGGAGCTGGCTACGGGTTCGCTGATATCCACGGTCAGCACCTTCTTGCCATCGTAGGTACATTCCGAGTGCGGGCGGGTCACCAGCAGGGAGAAGCCGAAGCCCTGGCCGACCATGCCGCGTACCATCTCGATGGACGGCGAGCTGAAAACGATATTGGGCGCAAGGCCCAGCTCTTCGAACAGGCTGACGAAGTAGGTACGGCTCGGTTGCACGTCGAGCAGGATCATCGGCTCCAGGCATAGATCGCGCAGTGACACCTGGGCCTGACCGGTAAAGCGGTGGCCTTCGGGCAGCAGGGCGTAGGGTTTCTGCGGGGTCATCAGCGGTTCGCTGACGATGGTCGCATCGAGGTCATGGTCGTAGAGGATGGCCAGGTCGAAGCGCCCGGCGGTCAGGCCCTGGATCAGCTCCTGCTGTTCGCCATCGCGGATGCGGATTTCCACGCCCGGATAGAGCGAATTAAAGCCGGCGATCAGTCGCGGCAGATACAGCGGCGCCACGGTTTCGAAGCAGCCGATGTCGATCTGCCCGGCTACCACATCGTTATCGGCCAGGGCGTTCTGCTCGAACTCGCGGGCCATGCGGATCAGTTCCTGGGCCTTCTTGTAGAAGCGCGCGCCGCCGGGGGTCAGGGATACGCCCTGGGCGTGGTGGCGGATAAACAGCTGCAGGCCGAAGCTCTCCTCAAGGCCTTTGATCGCCGTGGAAATCGATGGCTGGGCGATATACAGCTTGCGCGAGGCCTCGGCGACGCTTCCGCACTCCACGGTGGTGACGAAATACTTGAGCTGACGCAGGGTATAGGCGGCCATGCGGTACCTCCTTAATAGCGGCTTGCTGGCCGTCTTGTACTGATTTTATGCAGCCAACATACCCCAGGCCCGACACTGGGGCTGCCCAGTTTTTTAATAGGCTGCGAGTATAAATTTACTAATTTTCCTTCTGCCCGACCTGCGCCACCATCACCCTCAACAACCACAAGAAGCCGTTCACGGCATCAGGCATGCCGCTCACGGCACCCGACCAGCCGTTTACGGCCCCGGTATGCCGCTAGCGGCCCAGGAATGAGGATAAAGGCGATGTTGGACCATAGCGATTGGCACAAGCGCGCCGCCGCGCAAGGCTTTATCACCCAGGCCCTGATCGACGGCCAGTTGCGCTCAGCGCAGAGCGGCGCGACCTTCGCGTCGATCAATCCGGCCACCAACCAATTGCTGGCCCATGTAGCCGCCTGTGATGCAGCCGATGTCGATGCCGCCGTGGCCAGCGCCCGCCAGGCTTTCGAGCACGGCCCCTGGGCGCGCATGGCACCGCGCGAGCGCAAGCAGGTATTGCTGCGTTTGGCCGAATTGATCCTGGCCAACCGCGAAGAGCTGGCCCTGCTCGACTCGCTGAATATGGGTAAGCCGGTGATGGACGCCTACACCATCGACGTGCCTGGCGCCGCCCAGGTGTTCAGCTGGTACGCCGAAGCCCTGGACAAGCGCTATGACGAAGTGGCGCCGACCGCCAGCGACGCCCTGGCCACCATCACCCGCGAACCGCTGGGCGTGATCGGTGCCGTGGTGCCGTGGAACTTCCCCCTGGACCTGGCCGCCTGGAAGCTCGCGCCGGCCCTGGCTGTGGGCAACTCGGTGGTATTGAAACCTGCCGAACAGTCGCCCTTCTCCGCCCTGCGCCTGGGCCAGCTGGCCCTGGAAGCTGGCTTGCCGGCCGGCGTGCTGAACGTAGTGCCGGGCCTGGGCGAAACGGCCGGCAAGGCCCTGGGCCTGCACATGGACGTGGACTGCCTGGCCTTTACCGGCTCCACCGAGGTGGGCAAATACTTTATGGCCTATGCGGCGCAGTCCAACCTCAAGCAGGTGTGGCTGGAGTGCGGCGGCAAGAGCGCCAACCTGGTATTCGCCGACTGCCAGGATTTGGACCTGGCGGCAGAAAAAGCCGCCTTTGCGATCTTTTTCAACCAGGGCGAAGTCTGTTCGGCCAACTCGCGCCTGCTGGTCGAGCGCTCGATTCATGATGAATTCGTCCAACGTCTGATCGCCAAGGCGCAGCAGTGGCAACCCGGCGATCCGCTCAACCCAGCCAGCCACGCCGGTGCCATCGTCGATGCGCGCCAGGCCGAACGCATCATGGGCTTTATTGACCGGGCGCAGAGCCAGGGCGCGACCCTGGCGTGCGGCGGTCAGCGCCTGAGCTTCAACGGCTCGGACAGCTTTATCCAGCCAACCATCTTCACCAACGTCAGCCCGGCTATGCAGTTGGCCCGCGAGGAAGTATTCGGCCCGGTGCTGGCGGTTATCCCGTTCGACAGTGAGGACGAGGCCGTGCGCCTGGCCAACGACAGCCAGTACGGCCTGGCCGCCTCGCTGTGGACCGACAACCTGCACCGTGCTCATCGCGTGGCCAAACGGCTGCGCGCCGGCACCGTGTCAGTGAATACCGTGGACGCTCTGGATGTTTGCGTGCCGTTTGGTGGCTGTAAGCAATCAGGTTTTGGCCGCGATCTGTCGCTGCATGCCTTCGACAAGTACAGCCTGATGAAAACCACCTGGTTCCAGCTGCGCAGTTAATGCGCAGCCGATAACGGCGCCCTCAAAAACCACAAACAACTGCGCTGCTTTGAGCGCAACGGGCAGCTGTGCGCCTGAAAGCGCAGCAAACAACTGCGGCCCCTGCCGCGTGTGATTCACCTGACACAACAACAAGATTGCAGGAGAACGCCCATGCACGACCCCGAAATCAGCCTTACGGCCCCCGTTGGCCTGGCTCACGCAAGCGCAGTCGCGCGCAAACACAAACCCAGCCTGGGCATGACCGCCCTGCTCGCCGTGGCCATAGGTCTGGTGGTGTCCCAAGGCGTGATGGTGCTGATGCTGCAAGGCGCGGGCATCGCCGGCCTGGGCTTTCTGATTCCCTTGGCACTGGCTTTCGTCCTGGCGCTGACTTACGTGGTGTCGTTCGCCGAACTGGCGCTGATGATTCCTCGCGCAGGCAGCCTGAGCAGCTACACCGAAGTGGCCTTGGGGCAGTTCCCGGCCATTCTGGCGACCTTCTCGGGCTATGTGGTGGTGGCGATGTTCGCCCTGTCAGCGGAATTGCTGCTGCTCGATCTGATCATCAATGAGGTCTATCCCGGCGCCTTCCCCCACATGCTGATCGCCTATGGCGTACTGGTGGTATTTACCCTACTTAATCTGCTCGGCATCGACATCTTCGCCCGTCTGCAGTCGGCCCTGGCGCTGATCATGGTCATCGTGCTGTTGGCCCTGGGCCTGGCGGCGGTAACCGGCAGTGGCAGTGAACCGGCGCTGAGCACATCCATCACCAGCGACTGGAACCCAATGGGCGCCAGCGTGATGACCTTGGTAGCACTGGCCATCTGGGGCTTTGTCGGCGCCGAGTTCGTCTGCCCGCTAGTCGAAGAGTCGCGTAACCCGAAGCGCAATATCCCTTGGTCGATGATTCTGGGCGTGACGATCATCTTTATCACCATCGCCCTCTACTCCATCGGCGCCCTGCTCTATGTGCCACAGGAGCAATTGGCCAGTTCGACACTGCCGCACTACCTGTTCGCCACCGCGCTGTTTGGCGAGGCCGGCAAGCTGTTTCTGGTAATCGCCGCCATCACCGCCACCTGCAGTACGGTCAACACTTCGCTGGCAGCCATTCCGCGCATGCTCTATGGCATGGCGGTTAACGGCCAGGCCTTCCCGCAGTTCAAGCTGCTCAGCAAGAAGTACCAGGCGCCTTGGGTCGCGGTGCTGTTCGTCGCCATGATTACCGGCTTGCCGGTGATCTTCATGGGTGATGACCCTGCCTCTATTGGCCTGTTGCTGCTGGCTGCGGCCGTGGCCTGGTTGCTGGCCTACATCATCTGCCACCTGGATGTGATTGCCCTGCGCCGTCGCTATCCTGATCTGGCCCGCCCGTTCAAGACGCCCTTCTACCCGCTGCCGCAGATCCTCGGCATCGCCGGTATGCTGGTATCGATCTACTACGTGTCGCCCACCCCGGAGATGACTGCGTCGATCTTCTACAGCGCCGGTGCGGTACTCGGCCTGGTATCGGTGATCGCCGTACTGTGGATCAAACTGGTGATGCGCAAACCCCTGTTCACCCCGGAGCCCATCGATAAGGTGCTGGCACGCAAATGAAGTCCCCCCGGGGGCGTGCCTCCGGCTTACTCGAACACCACAGGTAATCACCGAGGTTGCTGAAAATGACAGTCCCAAACACCCCCAACCGCCAGACTCAGGACTACCAGGCGCTGGATGCCGCCCACCATATCCACGCCTTTCTTGACCAGAAAGCGCTGAATGCCGAAGGGCCACGCGTGATGGTGCGCGGCGAGGGCCTGTACCTCTGGGATAACGACGGTAAGCGCTATCTGGACGGTATGTCCGGGCTGTGGTGCACCAACCTCGGCTACGGCCGCAAGGACCTGGTCGCCGCTGCCAGCAAGCAGATGGAGCAGCTGTCGTACTACAACATGTTCTTCCACACCACCCACCCGGCCGTGGTCGAGCTGTCGGAAACCCTGTTCAGCCTGCTGCCCGCCCATTACAGCCACGCCATCTACACCAACTCCGGCTCCGAGGCCAACGAGGTGCTGATCCGCACCGTGCGCCGCTACTGGCAGATTCTCGGCAAACCGCAGAAGAAGGTGATGATCGGCCGCTGGAACGGTTACCACGGCTCAACCCTGGCCAGTACCGCCCTGGGCGGGATGAGATTTATGCACGAGATGGGCGGCATGCTGCCGGATATCGCGCATATCGACGAACCCTACTGGTACGCCAATGGCGGCGAACTGACCCCAGCCGAATTCGGCCGCCGCTGCGCCTTGCAGTTGGAAGAGAAAATTCTCGAACTGGGCGCGGATAACGTTGCCGGGTTTATCGCCGAACCCTTCCAGGGCGCCGGCGGCATGATCTTCCCGCCGGAAAGTTACTGGCCGGAAATTCAGCGCATCTGCCGTCAGTACGACGTGCTGCTGTGTGCCGACGAAGTCATCGGTGGCTTTGGCCGCACCGGCGAATGGTTCGCGCACGAACACTTCGGTTTCCAACCGGACACCCTGTCGATTGCCAAGGGCCTGACCTCGGGCTATGTGCCCATGGGAGGCCTGGTGCTCTCCAAG
Source organism: Pseudomonas sp. (assembly GCF_030684895.1). GTDB lineage: Bacteria > Pseudomonadota > Gammaproteobacteria > Pseudomonadales > Pseudomonadaceae > Aquipseudomonas. The sequence goes on from NZ_JAUXXP010000090.1 coordinate 78,436, forward strand.
CGCATCGCCGAGGTGCTGGTGGAGCAAGGCGGCGTATTCGCCCATGGCCTGACCTACTCGGGCCACCCGGTGGCGGCCGCCGTGGCACTGGCCAATATCAAGGCGCTGCGTGATGAAGGCATCGTCAGCCAGGTCAAGAACGAGACTGGGCCGTATCTGCAGCAGTGCCTGCGCGAAGTATTTGGTAATCACCCGCTGGTCGGCGATATCCAAGGTACGGGCCTGGTCGCCGCCCTGCAATTTGCCGAGGACAAGAGCAGCCGCAAACGCTTCACCAATGAAAGCGACATCGCCTGGCGCTGCCGCACCATCGGCTTCGAGGAAGGGCTGATTATCCGCTCCACCCAGGGCCGCATGATCATGGCTCCGGCCCTGGTGGCTGGGCGCACGGAGCTGGATGAGTTGGTGGAAAAAACCAAGCGCGCGGTGGATCGCACGGCAATGGAGCTGGGGCTGCTGTAAAGCTTGCCCTAGCGTGCCCGCAGCCTGCCGGGATAACTCAGTCGCCCGGCAGGCTGAACTTGTGTAACGTCTGTCAACACGGATCGGGTTCACTCGGCCCTGCACTGATACCGTTATAGGAGTTATGGGTATTGCGAGCGTGGCGTATTGACTGGCAAAGCATTGCTGAAAAGAACCGAGCCTTTGCGCCAGAGTTGCTTGAGCAAAACATACGGCGCCTGCGCCTTGCTGCGCCCTGGATTCCCCCCCTCAACCTGATGCACATCTGGTTGTTCTGGCAACGACAACCCGAGTCAGCGAATGAAGCCTTATGGCGTCAGGGCATTCTTGCCGCGCACACCGGCATGCTGGTGTTCTTCGGGACGTTGGCGTGCATTGCCTGGTATCTAGCCCCCCGGCCGGAGTTAATCCGGCTCCGTCAGATCAGCGTCAGCGTAGCGGTACTCGGCACGCTGAGTTTCGCCGCCCTGATTAGCGCTATCGATCAATTAGTCACCAGCAGTATCACCCCGCTACTGGTGGGGTGTAGCTTGACGGCGCTGGTTTTTTTGCACCGCCCACTTTCCGCCCTTTGGTTGTTTGGCCTGACCCTGGCACTGTTTCTATTTGGCATCCAACAAACCCAGAGCACCCCAGCGGTCTTGTTGAGCAATCAAGTCAATGGTCTATCCAGTTGTTCCATTGGCCTGCTGTTGGCCTGGCTGCAATGGCGCAACTTCATACAGATCAACACCCAGAAACAGCGACTACAGGACCAGGCACAGCTACTTGAAGAGCAGAACCGCAAGCTCAGTTACCTTGCCGAACACGACCCACTGAGCGGCCTGCTCAATCGCCGCGCGTTTAATGCCATCGTCGAGCGTGAATTGCTGCGTTGTCAGCGCACTCAGCAACCATTGTGTTTGCTGCTGCTTGATCTCGATCATTTCAAGACCGTCAACGACCGCTTCGGTCATCCGCTGGGCGATGTGGTTATCAAGCGCATCGCTACGCTACTTTCCAGCCAGGTACGAGGCCTCGACAGCCTGGCACGCCTGGGTGGTGAGGAGTTCATGTTATTGCTGGTGAACTGCGACCGCGAGCAGGGGCTACAGATCGCCGAGAAGCTGCGCCAGCTGGTGGCGACGCAGTTACAGGAGGTGGACGGTAAAGACGTTGCAGTCACCGTAAGCATCGGCATGAGCTATCTGGACGCCGGCCAGCCAGGTACATACGAAAGCCTCTATGTGGCCAGTGACCGCGCGCTGTACAGCGCCAAACAAGACGGCCGTAACTGCGTGAAGGTGGCTGCGCCTAACTAGAAAACCGCGCCAGCACGCGGTTTTTTTTCATCGCTGTACGGCTCAGTCGCCGTAGATATCGAAGGTGAAGTACTTGGCCTGAATCTTCTGGTACTCACCGCTGGCGCGAATCGCCTGAATGGCGTCGTTGAGCTTGCCGAGCAGTTGCGCGTCGCCCTTGCGCACGGCGATGCCGGCGCCTTCACCGAAGTATTTCGGGTCGGTAAACGCCGGGCCGACGAAGGCGAAGCCCTTGCCGTTGTCGGTTTTCAGAAAGCCTTCATCCACCGGAATGGCGTCGGCCAGGGTGCCGTCCAGACGCGCGGAAATCAGGTCCAGGTAGATCTCGTTCTGCGAGCTGTAGCGCACCACTTCAACCCCTTGCGCGGCCAGCACTTCGCTGGCGAAGCGGTCGGTGGTGCTCGAACGCTGCACGCCGATGCGCTTGCCCTTGAGGTTGCTGAAATCGGCGGCAACCTCGCTACCGGCCTTCATCACCAGACGCGCCGGGCTGTAGTAGTACTTGCCGGTAAAGTCCACCGACTTGCGCCGCTCATCAGTGATGGTCATGGACGACAGAATGGCGTCGACTTTCTTCACCTTGAGCGAGGGGATCAGGCCATCGAACTCCTGCTCGACCCACTGGCAGTCGGTCTTCATTTCGGCGCACAAAGCGTTGCCGATATCCACATCAAAACCGGCAATCTGCCCGCTGGCTTCTTTGTAGGCGAATGGCGGATAGGCGGCCTCGATACCCAGGCGCAAGGGTTTGTCTGCGGCGAACAGACTGGAGGCGATCAGACTCAGGGCGATGCCGCCCGCCAGGACGATTTTCTTCATGCTGTGGATTCCTGCTGAGGGAGGGACAGGCCCACGCCACCTGGCATTGCTGCGCAGGAAGAGCGGACAACGACGGTTGCTGCAAGACAGAAGAAAGGCGCGTCAGGTTTGCACCTGAGCGAAAAACGATGGCTGGGTAGCACGCGTGGACGGGTCATATGCCAGTCTCGATTTATACTTTAAATTCCATACTGGACTTATATGTACAAGCCGTCAACCGGGCAACAGTCATCGCTGCGACTGAAGGATCAGCGCAGGCGACATAGGCACAATGTGCTTAAGGTTGTTGTTTCCAGCGCTCGGCAGCAGCCTGATCGGAGCAACGCCCTTCAACCCAGCGCGGGCCTTCGGCGGTGTCTTCCTTCTTCCAGAACGGCGCGCGGGTTTTCAGGTAGTCCATCACGAAGTTGCAGGCATCGAAGGCTGCCTGACGGTGGGCGCTGGTGGTGCCGACAAACACGATTGGCTCGCCCGGTTCCAGGCGGCCGATACGGTGGATGATCTCGATCCCCAGCAACGGCCAGCGCTGGGCGGCTTCCTCGGCAATCTTGCCTAGGGCCTTTTCGGTCATGCCGGGGAAGTGTTCGAGAAACATGCCGCCGACTTCGCGCCCTTCGTTGAAGTCACGCACATAGCCAACGAAGCTGACCACCGCGCCAATACCCAGGTTGGCGGCGTGCAGGGCGTTGAGCTCAACGCCCGGATCGAAGGGTTGCGACTGGACGCGGATGCTCATGCAAATGCTCTCTGTGGGAGGGGCGTAGGGTGGGTTAGCGGCGCAAAGCCAAGCGGGCAAAACGACCGAGCAATCCGTGCGCCGCGTAACCCACCACGAGTCCAACTGGTGGCATGGGTATCGCTGCGCTCAACCCATCCTACAAACCACAACGCGTTCAACCGCCGGTCACAGTGGGAAAAAACGCCACTTCGTCGCCAGCGGTCAACGGCTCATCCAGGCTGCACAGTTCCTGATTGCGCGCGCACATCAGGTTCTGCTCGGCCAACACATCCCACACCCCACCGCGACTCAGCAGGTGTTGGCGTAGCTGATCAAGGCTGGTGAACTCGCCGCTAAGCTGCTCGCCATCCAGGCCGAGGGCTTCGCGGTAACGGGCGAAATACTGCACGCGGATCATGCTTCGTCCTCGGCCTTGAAGTGCCCACTCTTGCCGCCGACCTTCTCCAGCAGGCGCACGCTCTCAATCACCATGCCGCGATCTACTGCCTTGCACATGTCGTAGATGGTCAGCGCGGCGACGCTGGCGGCGGTCAGGGCTTCCATCTCCACGCCAGTCTGCCCAGTCAGCTTGCAGCGCGCGGTGATGCGCACGGCATCCGCCCCTTCAGGCGTCAGCTCAACCTTGACGCTGGTGAGCATCAGCGGGTGGCACAGCGGAATCAGGTCGCTGGTTTTCTTCGCTGCCTGAATGCCGGCGATACGTGCCACGGCGAACACATCGCCCTTGGGGTGATCGCCCTGGGCAATCATCTGCAGGGTTTCTGGGCGCATACGCACCAAGGCTTCGGCCACGGCTTCACGGACGGTCTGAGCTTTGTCGCTGACGTCGACCATGTTGGCGCGGCCTTGGGAATCGAGATGGGTTAACACGGACAGGCTCCAGGCAAGTGTCCGGCGATTGTAAACCCAGGGGTCAGGTTTCGGCACCTGTGAATGCCAGGGGATTCAGACGAGAGGTTACGGCGACACCCGGCCCAGCAGGCATAACTGCCTGCTGGGCGAGCGTGAGTGAGGGTTACATATGGGTTTCGGCGTACTCGGCAAGGATCGAGCGCGGCACACCCTGCAGGGTGATGTGCACGCCATGCTCGAAGTCTTTGAAGCGCTCCGTTAGGTAGGTCAGGCCCGAGCTGGGCGCCGATAGGTAAGGGGTATCGATCTGCGCCAGGTTACCCAGGCACACCACTTTGGAACCGCTGCCGGCACGGGTGATGATGGTTTTCATCTGGTGCGGGGTAAGGTTCTGGCATTCGTCGATCAGGATCAGGCTCTGCTGAAAGCTGCGGCCACGGATGTAGTTGAGGGATTTGAACTGCAGCGGGACCTTTTGCAGGATGTAGTCGACGCTGCCATGGGTGTTCTCGTCGTCCATATGCAGGGCTTCGAGGTTGTCGGTGATCGCGCCGAGCCAAGGCTCCATCTTCTCGGCTTCGGTGCCGGGCAGAAAACCGATCTCCTGATCCAGCCCCTGCACGCTGCGGGTGGCGATAATCCTGCGGTATCGCTTACTGACCATGGTCTGTTCGATGGCCGCCGCCAGGGCCAGGATGGTTTTACCGGAACCGGCCGCGCCGGATAGGTTGACCAGGTGGATGTCCGGATCGAGCAAGGCAAACAGCGCCAGTGACTGATAGATATCCCGTGGCCGCAGGCCCCAGGCTTCCTGGTGCATCAAGGGCTCCTGGTGCATGTCGAGAATCAGCAGTTCGCCGTGCTTGATGCCCTTGATCCAGCCGACAAAGCCCTGCTCGTCGATGATGAACTCGTTAACGTGCACCGCCGGCAGGTTGTCGGTGAGTTGCACGCGGTGCCAGGTACGGCCGTGATCCTGACGGGTTTCCACCTTGTTCACGCGGTCCCAGAAGGAGCCGTCCATGTTGTGGTAGCCCTGCGACAGCAAGGACACGTCGTCGACCAGTTGGTCGGTGTGGTAATCCTCGGAATCGATGCCACAGGCGCGCGCCTTCAGGCGCATGTTGATGTCTTTGGTCACCAGCACCACGTTGAGGCCGGGGCGGCGGGACTTCAGCTCGACCAGCTGGTTGATGATCTTGTTGTCGTTGAGGTCTTCCGGCAGCCAGGTGACCGGGGTGGCGCTCTTGCTCATAAGAATCGACAGGAAGCCGCACGGGCCGCTCTTGTCACGCTGGATGGCGACGCCGTGTTCCACTTCCTCCGGGTTGGCGCTGCCGAGAATCTTGTCAATCAGACGGATGGCCTGGCGGCACTCGGCGGCCACGCCCTGTTTGCCGGTTTTAAGCTTGTCCAGTTCCTCCAGTACGGTCATGGGAATGGCAACGTGGTGCTCCTGAAAATTCAGCAGCGCGTTGGGGTCGTGGATCAGCACATTGGTGTCGAGGGCGTACAGGGTTGGGGCGGTGGGCTTGGAGCGTCCGTGGTCATCCATACTCGGTCACCTTCTTGTAGTAGCCAAGCAACGCAGGGGCGAATCTGCGCCGCGGAGGGGCCGTCGACTCCTCAGTGCCGGGGCTGAGAAGGCTGCAAAAAGGTGAGGGCCAATGGCCGCCACCTGTCTGCAGGGTTCGGCGGTCTTGCCTTTTAGATACTCCAAAAAAGATGACAGAAAAACGTATTTTTTGAGTTTTTCAGGTTTATTTATCGGAGCGACAAATAGCGCTTGGCGCACTGCGCGGTCGCCGTTAAAGTCGGAAGTCCCACCGGCGTTCGAGCCGACATATTTTTACCTTTCAGCCGCGCACCGCCCCGTGCTCATCGGCACAGCGATTGACCTCCACGGTCACATGCACCAGCTCCGCAATCCCCGCCAGCCGCGCCTTGTAGCGATCCGCCGAGCCGTCACCATGGGTTACCACGCTGACGATGCAGGCGAACTGCGCTCGACCGACACGCCATAGGTGCAGGTCCGCCAGTTCGGTGTCTGCCTCCTGGGCCAAGGCACTGCGCACACGCTCGACCACCGGGCTGTCCATCTCGCGATCGAGCAGCACCTTGCCGGTTTCGATCAACAGGCCCTTGGCCCACACCGCGATGATTAGCGCACCGATCACGCCCATCAGCGGATCGAGCCAATCCCAGCCCAGCAGCAAGCCACCGAGCAAGGCGACAATGGCCGCCACCGAGGTCAGCGCATCGGCCAGCACATGGATAAAGGCGGCATGGCGATTAAGGTCCTTACCTGTCGCTGGCGCTGCGTGATCGTGATCGTGATCGTGATCGTGATCGACATGATCATGCGCGCCAGCGTGGCTATGGCCCTGCCCATGGGCATGTCCGTGGTCATGGCTATCGCGCAGCAGCCAGGCGGAGACCAGGTTGACCAACAGGCCAACCACCGCCACCCACAGCGCCATCTCGAAGGCAATCACCTGGGGCTGCAACAAACGCCAGAACGACTCGAACGCCAGCATCGCCACCACCACCAGCAACATCAGTGAACTGGCAAACCCCGCCAGCACCTCAACCTTCCAGGTGCCAAAAGCAAAGCGTGGGTCGTTGGCATAGCGTCGCGCCAACAGGTAGGCCAGCGCCGTCAGGCCGATGGCGAGCATATGCGAGGCCATGTGCCAACCGTCGGCGAGCAGGGCCATGGAGTTGAACGCATAGCCGGCGACAATTTCCACCAACATGGTCACCCCGGTCAGCGCGGCAACGCGCCAGGCCTGACGTTCAGCGGTGGTTTCCAGCGGGCGATAGTCGTGGGATGGCTCCCAGCGCGAATGATTGCAAGCGGTCATGACAGCTCCTTGGAGGATTCGACCTGGGCAGACTACAACCCCGTGGCGGCCCCTGGGTCAAGCGCCTAGCCCGGACGATCAGTAGGAGCCCGCTGATGAGGAGTAGCCCGAACAAGCGCAGCGCAGTCCGGGGCACGGTGCTGCAGGCGGTGTATTTCCCGGATTGCGCCAGGGCTTATCCGGGCTACAAGCTGCATCGCGGGCATGGCCCGCTCCTACATCCAGCAGGTCACAAAACAATCCATCGGCATAATAGCTAGAGCCTCGACCACCGCTCGGCCTAAAATCGCCGCAGACTTTCAGGAGCACAGCTTATGTTGATGGTGATTTCCCCGGCCAAGACCCTCGATTACGAGACGCCACCTGCGACCCCGCGCTTTACCCAGCCCGAACACCTCGACCACGCCCAGGACCTGATCCAGCAGCTGCGCGACTTCAGCCCGGCGCAGATCGCCGAGCTGATGCATCTGTCGGACAAGCTCGCGGGCCTTAACGCCGCGCGTTTCGGTAGCTGGGAGCGACCGTTCAACCCGTCCAACGCCAAGCAAGCGCTGCTGGCGTTCAAGGGCGACGTGTACACCGGGCTTAACGCCGAGGATTTCAGCGAAAAGGACTTCGACTTTGCCCAAACCCACCTGCGTATGCTTTCCGGCCTGTACGGCGTGCTGCGCCCGCTCGACCTGATGCAGCCCTACCGCCTGGAAATGGGCACCAAGCTGGCCAACCCGCGCGGCAATAACCTCTATGACTTCTGGGGTGAGCGCATCAGCGGCTGGTTGAATGAGGCGCTGGCCGCTCAGGGCGACGATGTGCTGCTCAACCTGGCGTCCAACGAGTACTTCAGCGCGGTGAAACGCAAGGCGCTGAATGCGCGGATCATCGACACCGAGTTCAAGGATCTGAAGAACGGTCAGTACAAGATCATCAGCTTCTACGCGAAAAAAGCCCGCGGCCTGATGGCACGCTATGTGATCAAGGAGCGCCTGACCGATCCGGCCGGCCTCAAGGATTTCACCTATGAGGGCTACCGCTACTCGGCGGAAAACTCGAAAACCGGCACCCTGGTTTTCCTCCGCGATCATCCCCAGGACTGAACCCCGCCCTCCCCTGCGGGCCGCGCCAACGGCCCGCTCCCCGCTATTTCCCGCGCCGTTCAGTACCTATTCAAACAGTCAGTTTTATTAAAGTTCAACTTCACCATTGAACTTTCTAGCACCCATATACACCGCGCGAATTACTCCGCCAGACAGTTGCAAAGTGCCATCAAAGTACAACTACCAAGCAGTTCTCATTTCATTGCAAAAGATGACGGACGGTAGGAACCATCAGAAAAACATCGGACTCATAGCGACACGATGTTTTTCTTCATGCAACTTTCCGCGTGACTATATCTGCGATTAATACCGGATCTATATCCGGCGCAGAAACTCACCCCAAAGAAAGTTACGGACAAATACCAGATGGAACTATCAACTTCTCGATGACTCACTAGTAAGCCTCACGCCAGAGCCTATCGCGCCACTGGCCAGACATATAGAACGGGCGTGCTACATACAAAGCCCGGCTCCGGTAGCGCCACGCTACCAACCAACTTTTATGCCTGTATTAGTTCACGCACCTGTGCGTGCCGAACTAACGAATAACCGTGGCAAGTCGCCACTAATTAATTACGCAATAAATGGACGAGGTGAATGCGATGCGAATTAGCATCTTCGGTTTAGGTTATGTCGGGGCAGTTTGTGCCGGTTGTTTATCGGCACGCGGCCATCAGGTGATTGGCGTGGATGTATCCGCCAGCAAGATTGATCTAATAAACAATGGCAAATCGCCAATCGTCGAACCCGGCCTGGAAGAACTGCTGCAACAGGGGCTGGCTTCGGGGAATTTGCGCGGCACCACTGATGTGATCGATGCGGTGCTTAACAGCGACGTGTCGTTTATCTGCGTGGGCACGCCGAGCAAGAAAAACGGCGACCTGGAGCTCAATTACATCGAAGGCGTGTGCCGTGAAATTGGCCTGGCCATGCGCGGCAAAACCGAGCGCCACACCGTGGTGGTACGCAGCACGGTACTACCCGGCACTGCCAAAAACGTAGTCCTACCGATTCTGCAGGAGTGCTCAGGCAAGCAGGCCGGGGTCGACTTCGGCCTGGCGGTAAACCCGGAGTTCCTGCGCGAGAGCACCGCGATCAAGGATTACGATTTCCCGCCCATGACGGTTATCGGTGAGTTGGATCAGGCCTCCGGTGACCTGCTGGAAAGCATCTACAGCGAGCTGGATGCGCCGATCATCCGCAAGAGCATCGATGTCGCCGAGATGATCAAGTACACCTGCAACGTCTGGCACGCCACCAAGGTCACCTTCGCCAACGAAATCGGCAATATCGCCAAGGCGGCCGGCGTCGATGGCCGCGATGTGATGGACGTGATCTGCCAGGACCACAAGCTCAACCTCTCCAAGTACTACATGAAACCCGGCTTCGCCTTTGGCGGCTCATGCCTGCCCAAGGACGTGCGCGCCCTGTCCTACCGCGCCGGGGCCATGGATGTCGAGGCACCGCTGATTGGCTCGCTGATGCGCAGCAACGCCATCCAGGTGCAGAACGCCTTCGACATCATCGCCAGCTACGACAAACGCAAGGTGGCCCTGCTCGGCCTGAGCTTCAAGGCCGGCACCGATGACCTGCGTGAAAGCCCGCTGGTGGAGCTGGCGGAAATGCTGATCGGCAAGGGGTATGACCTGAGCATCTTCGACCGCAACGTCGAGTACGCCCGCGTCTACGGGGCGAACAAGGACTACATCGAGTCGAAGATCCCCCACGTTTCCTCACTGCTGAGCAGTGACTTCGATGCCGTGGTGGACGGCGCCGACATCATCGTCCTGGGCAACAGCGACATGCACTTTGCCCCACTGGCGCAGCAGGCCTTGCACGGCAAACACGTGGTCGACCTGGTGGGCTTTATGCCGACGGCATCGCGTGCCGGCAGCGAAGGCATCTGCTGGTAACCCCTGCAGCTTGTGAGCTGAGGCAAGCCCTGGGCGGCCAAGCGCCGACCAGGGCTATCTGGCACAGACGATGGATATGTTTATGCAAACCCACACGCTGAAAAGCGGCCTCAACCAGGCCGCTGGCTGGCTGTTCTACTTATCACTGCTGATGCTGCTGGCGCTGGCATTGCCCAGGAGCGTGTTCGACCCCGAGTCGCGCGACTACCTGCTGTTGATCGGCGCGGTTGGCATCTGGCGTTATTCCATGGGTGCCGTGCATTTCGTGCGCGGCATGCTGTTTCTCTATCTGGTGTTTCCTTACTACCGGCGCCAGGTGGCCAAGCTCGGCAAAGCTGCCGACCCGTCCCAGGTGTTTCTGCTGGTCACCAGCTTTCGCATCGATGCCCTGACTACTGCCCAGGTGTACCGCTCGGTGATTCGCGAAGCGATTGACTGCGGCTACCCGACAACCCTGGTCTGCTCCATCGTTGAGCTCTCCGACGAGCTACTGGTGAAGAACCTCTGGGCGCAGATGCAGCCACCGGAACATGTCTCCCTGGACTTCGTACGCATTCCCGGCACCGGCAAACGGGATGGCCTGGCCTATGGCTTTCGCGCCATCTCCCGGCAGATGCCGGATGCCGATGCGGTAGTAGCGGTGATCGATGGCGACACCGTGCTCGGCGAAGGGGTGGTGCGCAAAACCGTGCCCTGGTTCAAGTTGTTCCCCAATGTCGGCGGCCTCACCACCAATGAGTTCTGCGAGGTGCGCGGCAGCTATGTGATGAGCGAATGGCACAAGCTGCGCTTCGCCCAGCGCCACCTGAACATGTGTTCGATGGCCCTGAGCAAACGCGTGCTGACCATGACCGGGCGCATGTCAGTATTCCGCGCCGAAGTGGTGACTGACCCGGCGTTTATCGCCGATGTGGAAAGCGATCACCTCGACCACTGGCGTCTGGGGCGCTTCCAGTTCCTCACCGGCGATGACAAGTCCAGCTGGTACAGCCTGATGCGCCTGGGCTACGACACCTTCTACGTGCCGGATGCGGCGATCAACACGGTCGAGCACCCGCCGGAAAAGAGCTTTATCAAGGCCAGCCGCAAACTGATGTTCCGCTGGTACGGCAACAACCTGCGACAGAACGCCCGCGCCCTGCGTCTTGGCATGAAACGCCTGGGTGGCTTCACCAGCCTGGTGCTGTTCGACCAGCGCGTGTCGATGTGGACCAGCCTGCTCGGCCTGAGCGTGGCGATCATCGCCAGCCTCAAATATGGCCTCGGTTTCTTCCTGGCTTACCTGCTGTGGATCGGCCTGACCCGGCTGATTCTGACCCTGCTGTTGAGCGTCACCGGGCACCACATCGGCCCGGCCTACCCACTGATTCTCTATTACAACCAGATCGTCGGCGCGCTGGTGAAGATCTACGTGTTCTTCCGTCTCGACCAGCAGTCCTGGACCCGCCAGAACACCAAGCTCGATCGCGGCCTGGTGAGTTTTCAGCGCTGGTTCAACACCTGGTCCTCGCGGGCCATGACCTTCTCTGCCGCCAGCCTATTCGTCGCCACCCTGCTGGTGCTGGTGTGACGAGCGCGACCCTTTTGAACAGGAATTTGCAAGCATGAATACAGCCGTCAACGTCAACGTGGTGCATGAGTCCGAAGCCCAGCGCCAACATGCCCGGGTGAAGATCCCGGCCCAGGTGCACTACCTGAACAAGAGCCGCGAGCGTACCGAGTTACAGCTCTGCGATATCTCGGCAGGTGGTTTCAGCGTGATCGACAACCAGCAGGCGATGCAGATCGGTGATTTCCACAAAGGCCGCCTGCAATTCAAGCTCGACAGCTTCAACCTGGGTATCGACATCGAATTCCAGGTGCGCTCGGTGGATAGCGACAGCAAACGCATCGGCTGCCAGCTGCACAACCTCAAACCACGCGAACAGGCCACCCTGCGCCACCTGATCAGCGCCTACCTGGGCGGTGAGCTGGTCAGCGCCGGCGACCTGCTGAGTACCTTGCAGCGCGACAACTTCACCAAGGCGCGCAAGCAGGCCAACAGTGGCACCGCCATGAGCGTACTCGGCCGCCTCAAGGCCGTGACGTTCAGCCTGGCGATCTTGCTGGTGGGCCTGGCGGCCTTCGGGTTTATCTTCAAGTCGGTGTACGGTCTGTACTTCGTCACGCATGCCCAGTCAGCCCTGGTCAACGTACCTAGCCTGCAAGTCACCATGCCGCGCGAAGGCACGGTGCAGAGCCTGATCGGCGCAGATGGCAGCGTGGCCAAAGGCGCACCGATTGCCTCATTTTCCGCCAGCATGCTGGAGATGCTCAAAGGCCACCTGAGCGACGAGCAACTCAGCCCGGCGAACATCGAAACCCTGTTCGGCAAACAGATCAAAGGCACCCTGACCAGCCCCTGCGACTGCAAGGTGGCACGTCAGCTGGTGGCCGACGGCCAGTTCGCCAGCAAGGGCGATGTGATCTTCGAACTGGTGCCACAAAACACCCGCGCCACGGTGCTGGCGAGCTTCCCTTACCGCAACTTTGCCCAGGCCCGCATCGGCAGCCGCGCCAGCTTTATGGTCGCCGGTGACGATGCCCCGCGCTACGGCAAGATCGTCAGCAGCAGCCTGCATGAAGGTGGCCTGGCAGCGGATATCCGCGTGGTGATCGAACCCGAGCAGATCCTGAGCAGCAACCTCGCTGGGCAACCGGTGGAAGTGCTGCTCGACCGCGGCCCGTCGTTCGACTGGATGATCGACAAAGCCCTGGCGGCTGGTCTCTGAGGAGCAGGCGCATGTCGAACCTCAACGCCCGTCCGCTGGCCACGCCTCTGCTCACCCTCACCCTGGCGCTGGGCCTGAGCGCCTGCGCCAACCTGCCTGACCAGCGCCTGGCCGTGGCAGCGCTGAAGCAGGGCGACCACGCCACCGCCGAGCAGCATTTCCGCCAGCTGGCCGAGCTGGGCTATGTCGACGCGCAAATCGGCCTGGCCGATCTGCAACTGGCCAGCGGCTCCGCAGAAGGCCTGGAGCAAGCCGAGCAGACCTACCGCAGCGCCCTCGACGGCTCGCCACGGGCACAGGCGCGGCTAGGCAAATTGCTCGCCCGCAAACCCGCCTACAGCCCTGCCGAACGCCGCGAAGCCGCGCAATTACTGGAGCAGGCCTTCGCTGCGGGAGAACCCGGCAGCCTGCTGCCGCTGGTGATGCTGTACCTGCAATTCCCACAGGATTATCCCGACATGAACGTACAACAACGCCTCACTACCTGGCGCCAACAAGGCCATACCCAGGCCGATCTGGCGCAGATCCTGCTGTACCGCAGCCAGGGCAACTACGACCAGCACCTGGATGAGATCGAACAGATCTGCCAGGGCCTGATCAGCCAGGCCGATGTCTGCTATGTCGAGCTGGCCACCGTGTACCAGAAGCAAGGCAAAACCAAACAGCAGAAAGCCCTGATTCAACGCCTGATGGCCGCCTACCACAGCGCGGCGATCCCCGCGCAACGGGTGGATGCCGTGGCCCAGGTGCTGGCCGACGCCGAACTCGGCAAGCCGGACGAAAGCCAGGCGCAGACCATGCTCGAAGCCATTGCGCCGAACTATCCCGCGGCCTGGGTGAGCCTGGCGCGACTGCTTTACGACTACCCGGCCCTGGGTGATATCGAGCAGATGCTCGGTTACCTCGAACAAGGCCGCGCCGCCGCCCTGCCACGCGCCGAACTGCTGCTCGGGCGCCTGTACTACGAAGGCAAGCTGCTGCCGCAAGACCCGCAGAAAGCCGAAGAGCACCTGCGCAAGGCCGCCCCCAGCGAACCCAGCGCCAACTACTTTCTCGGCCAGATCTACCTGCGCGGCTATCTCGGCGACATCTACCCGCAACAGGCCCTCGATCACCTGCTCAGCGCCGCGCGCAATGGCCAGATCAACGCCGACTTCGCCCTCGCGCAGATGTATTCGCAGGGCAAAGGCATCCAGCCAGACCCGGTCAATGCCTTTGTCTTCAGCCAGCTGGCCCTACCGAAGAACACCCCGCAGGCCAGCGAACTGGCGCGCAGCAGCGAACAGCAGCTGAGCCCCAGCGAGCGCATCAAGGCCGCGCAATTGCTCGCCGATGAGCGCCAACTGCGCGGCACGGCCTGGCAGGATCAAGCCACTCTGCAGGCGCACAACCCATGAAGCGCCGTGCCTTGCTGCAACTCAACCCGATCAGCCTCGGCCTTGGTCTATCCATGCTCTGCAGCAGCCAGGCCTGGGCCGTGCAGATGGACGCCATGCATTTTGGCACCGACATCAAGATCACCGCGCAATCGGAAGAAGACCGCGACCTCGGCACCCGCGGCGGCGGCGACGCTAACGGCATCGCCCTCGACCTGCGTCCCTGGCTGCGCGCCCAACGGGGTGACTGGAGCGCCTTCGCCATGGGCCAGGCGGTGGTGGCCAGCGACATCATCCAGACCGATACCCTGGAGTCGTCCGCAGACCAGCCGGAGTCCGCCCAGACCGATGGCCGCACCCGCAAGAAGAACTACCTGGCACTGCGCGAATTCTGGGTCGACTACGCCGGCCTCACCGATTACCCCGGCGAACACCTGCGCCTGGGTCGCCAACGCCTGCACAACGACGACGGGCAATGGCGCGACAGCAATATCGAAGCGCTGAACTGGAGCTTCGACACCACCCTGCTGCAGGCCAGCCTGGGCGCCGCCCAACGCTTCAGTGAGTACCGCAGCGACCTCGACGAACTGGCCCCGGAAGACGAAGACCGCCTGCACCTGTACGGCGATATCGCCGCACAGTGGCAGCCAGGGCACTGGCTCGGTTTTCGCGCGCATCACTCACGCGACGACGGCGCGCTGGCCGACCCCAATCAGCCCATCGACGCCCTGGACAAACGCGCCAACGGCAACCTCACCTGGCTGGGCCTGCACGCGCACAGCGATGCGTACAACTTTCGCAACCAGCAGCGCCTCAACTACTGGGCCAGCCTCACCTCGCTGACGGGCGAACGTAACAGCCTCAACAACAGCCTCAACAACAGCCTGGATGACAGCGTTGCCGGCGCTCAGAACAGTACCAACCTCAACGCCTGGGCCACTGACCTGGGCCTGCGTCTGCGCCTTGATCCCAATTGGCAGATTGGTGCGGCCTACGCTCGTGGCAGCGGCGGCGGCGATGCCGACGGCAGTGGTAACGACAACTATCGGCAGACCGGCCTGCACAGCAACCGCTCCACCTTCACTGGCACCCGCAGCAGTGTGCAGCGCTTCGGCGAGGCCTTCCGGGGCGAGCTGAGCAACCTGCAGGCCGCCACCCTGTTCGGCTCCTGGCAGCTGGCCGACGACTACGACGCCAGTCTGGTCTACCACCACTTCTGGCGCGTCGATGCGCACCAGCAGATCGGCCGCAGCGGTATCAACGCGCGTTTCGATGATCCATTCGCCGATCTCAGCCCTGCCCCGCAGGTAGCCCTGGTGGACGGTGAGAAGGCACTCGGCCAGGAGCTTGATCTGGTCGTCACCAAGTACTTCAAACAAGGCCTGCTGCCTGCAGCGATGAGCGAAGCCATCGACGAGCCCGCAGCCCTGGTGCGTTTGCGTGGTGGCGTATTCAAGCCTGGCGATGCCTACGGCAGCGACACCGACTCGCTTATGCATCGGGCCTTTATCGATGTTATCTGGAAATTCTAAGGACCCCGCGCCATGACGCCACGCCCTAGCACACTCAAACGCGCCATCGGCATTGCCCTGCTGTGCAGCGGCCTGCTGCTCGGCGCGCTGCAGCCGGCCGCGCCCTGGATAGCCACGGCAGCGGCCGGCGAAGCGCAGAAACAAGTCAAACCGACGCAGAACTACACGGTAACCAGCGCACCCATCGCCGAGCTGCACCTGGACCCGCCGCAACTGCCCGACCTCAGCGGCTATACCACCGCTGCCGTCGAAGCCAAGATCAAGCGCACACCAGGCGGCAAGGTAGTGGTGCGGCGCATGCTGCAGCAGGATGCGCTGAAGGACTTTATCGGCGGCAACGAGCGCATACGCGAGTGGGTCGCACGGCAGAACGGCATGCCCCATGCGATCTTTATCGAAGGCGGCTACGTGACGCCCAAGGATCTGGCGCGCAGCCTGCCGGACAGTCAGTTCAGCGAAGTTGAACCGGGCGTCTACCTGGCACGCCTGCCCATCGTGGTGGCCCAGGGCGCGACCCTGCACGTGGGCAAAGACACCCAGGAGCTGCGCCTGTCCCAGGAGCGCGGCAGCTTTATGGTCAATGACGGCCAGCTGTTTTTCACCGAAACCAAACTCACCGCCTGGCGTGAAGCGGACAACGCCCCGGCGAGCTTTCGCAGCGCCGATGAGTTCCGCCCCTTTCTGGTGTCCTGGGGCGGCAGCGAGCTGTATATCGCCGCCAGTGTCTTCACCAGCCTGGGCTACAACACCAGCAAGTCCTACGGCGTCAGCATCACCCAGTACACCCCAGGCATGCAGGCCCGCCTGAAACGCCCGGAGCCGACTGGCTGGTTGATCGATTCGGAGTTCGTCGACCACTGGTACGGCTTCTACTGCTATGAAGCCGAGAACGTGGTGATCAAGGGCAACACCTACCGCGACAACATCGTCTACGGCATCGACCCGCACGACCGCTCCCACGGCCTGATCATCGCCGAGAACAGCGTGCACGGCACCCAGAAGAAGCACGGCATCATCATCTCCCGCGAGGTCGACAACAGCTGGATCTTCAATAACAAGAGCTACGACAACAAGCTCTCCGGCATCGTGATCGACCGTAACAGCGTGAACAACCTGGTGGCCTACAACCAGGTGTACGGCAACCATGCGGACGGCATCACCCTCTATGAAAGTTCGGACAACCTGCTGTGGGGCAACCAGGTTCTGAACAATGCCCGCCACGGCATTCGCCTGCGCAACAGCCTGAATATCCGCCTGTACGAGAACGTCGCCGCCGCCAACGGCCTGAGCGGGGTGTACGGGCATATCAAGGACCTCTCCGACACCGACCGCAATATCCAGCTCGACCCCTTCGACACCGAGGTCTCGATGATCGTGGTCGGCGGCACCCTCGCGGCCAACGGTTCCGGCCCGCTGTCCATCGACTCGCCGTTATCGGTTGAGCTGTACCGCGTGGAAATGCTCGCGCCGAGCAAAAGCATCGGCATCAGTTTCAGCGGCATCCTCGGTGAAAAGCAGGAAGAAATCCTCGACCTGATGGTGCGCCGCCAACTGGCCGTGCTGATCGACCCCGTGGAAAGCCAGGCCGAACTCCAGGATTGAGGAACGACAACGTGAACACACAGCCTTTCAAATTCCGCCAACTGGCCCTCGCCTGCACCCTGCTGGGTGTCGCCGCTGGCGCGCAGGCCGAACCGCAGTATCAGGTGCAGCGGGTCGGCCCGCTGTGCCCCGCTGCCCAGGACCCCAGCCAGTACAACAGCAAATACCTGAGTTTTTTCACCGCCCTGGTGCAGGGCGAAGGTGACTGGCTGTTTCGCAGCCGTTACGACCTGCGCACCGACTTTGGCACCACGCCCGCCGGCTACCGAGAGTTCAAGCGCCTGCGCGATGCGCTCAAGCGCAAAGGCGTGGAATTGCTGATCGTCTATCAACCGACTCGCGGCCTGGTAAACCGCGAAAAGCTCACCGCCGAGGAAAAAGCCAAGTTCAATTTCGAGCTGGCCAAGCAGAACTACCTCAAGGCCATCGAAGGCTTCCGCCAGGCCGGAATCTGGACCACCGACCTGTCGCCGCTGTTTGACGAACAGGGCGTGGACACCGACTACTACTTCAAGGCCGACCACCACTGGACGCCCGCCGGAGCCGAGCGCACCGCCAAACTGGTGGCCGAGACGCTCAAGGAAATTCCCGCATTCGACGAGATCCCCCAGCAGCAGTTTGCAAGCAATATCACCGGCCTGTTACCCAAGGCCGGCACCCTGCACAAGACCGCCGCCCATTTCTGCGGCACCAGCTACGCCACCGAATACGTGCCGCGCTTCGAGACCACCATGCAGGGTGAGGCCGACAGCGACAGCCTGTTCGGCGACGAAGCCGACCCGCAGATTGCCCTGGTCGGCACCAGCAACAGCGGCCCGGCCTACAACTTCGCCGGTTTTCTGCAACAGCACAGCGGCGCCGAAGTGCTTAACCGCTCGGTCAGTGGCGGCGGCTTCGACAGCGCCCTGCTGCAGTACATGACCAGCCAGGAATTTCACGACAACCCGCCGCAGATTCTGCTCTGGGAATTCGCCACCCATTACGACCTGGCGCAGCAAAGCTTCTACCGCCAGGCCGTGCCACTGGTGGACAACGGTTGTGCGGGCCGCAAGGCAGTGATGAAGAATAAGGTCACCCTCAAGCCCGGCGCCAACCAGGTGCTGGTCAACGGCGAAAACAGCCAACTGCAGGATCTGCGCGGCGGCGATTACCAGATCGACCTGACCTTCAGCGACCCCAGCGTGCATCAGGCCCAGGCCACCCTCTGGTACCTCACCGGGCGGCGCGAAAACTTCAAGCTGGAACAGAGCGACCGCGCGCCCACCGACGGCCGCTACGTCTTCGAACTACGCAACGACGCCGACTGGGCCGACCTCAACCTGCTCGCCCTGGACATTCACAGCCCAGAAAACATGCCGGCCAATCTCAGCGTCGAGGCCACGCTGTGCAAGCGCCCCAGCGCTGACGACAAAGCCCTTACGGCGCGCGCGCAATGAACCGCCCAGGAGGTTTGATGCCTCGCACCCGCTGGTTCCTCGCACCCTGCCTGCTCGGCGCGGCTCTATGCAGCCAAGCGCTGTTCGCCGCCAGCCTGGTGCCGCCGCCGGGCTACTACGCACCCGTGCCGGTTACCGAGAAAAAGGCCCAAGCCTGCCCGGCAACGCCGCCGCCCTACACCGACAAGCTGGTGTTTCGCAGCAAATACGAAGGCTCTGGCAAGGCCCGCGCCACCCTCAATCTCGACTCGGAAAAGGCCTTTCGTAGCAGGACCGCCGCCATCACCGAGATGGAACGCGGGGTCAATCGGCTGATCATGCAGTACCTGCGCGATGGCCAACCTGCGCAGCTTGAATGCGCGCTGCAGTGGCTGAACGACTGGGCAGAAGCCGACGCCCTGCTCAGCAACGAGTACAACCACACCGGCAAATCGGTGCGCAAATGGGCGCTGGGCAGCCTGGCCTCGGCCTACCTGCGTCTGAAGTTTTCAGCTTCGCAGCCACTGGCCGCTTATGCGCAACAAACCCAGCGCATCGAAGCCTGGTTCAGCACGCTGGCCGAGCACACCGTGCAGGACTGGAGCGATCTGCCGCTGAAGAAAATCAACAACCACAGCTACTGGTCGGCCTGGTCGGTGATGGCCACTGCCATCGCCACCGATCGCCGCGACCTGTTCGACTGGGCCGTGGCGCAGTTTCGCATCGGTGCCAACCAAGTCGATGCCGACGGCTACCTGCCCAACGAGCTGAAACGCAGCCAGCGCGCCCTGGCCTACCACAACTACAGCCTGCCGCCGCTGGTGATGATCGCCGCCTTCGCCCAAGCCAACGGCGTCGATCTACGCGCGGAGAACCACGGCGCACTGCAGCGCCTGGCCGAACGGGTACTGAACGGGGTGGATGACCCGGACGCATTCGCTAGCAAGACCGGCGACAAACAGGACATGGACGACCTGAAAAAACCCAACAAGTACGCCTGGCTCGCGCCCTATTGCGTGCTCTATAGCTGCTCGGCAGACACCCAGGCGCTGCAGCAGAAGATGGGCCCGTTCAACACCTTCCGCCTCGGCGGCAACGTCAGCCAGGTATTCGAGCGCAAGCACGCCAAGGGCAGTTGATTCGCGCCCTGGGCTGAGCGTTTAGCCCAGGCGCTGCTACGTCTGTAAACCCGTCCGGTGACAGGGTGAAACAAACCTCCTGCTCGCGGGGGGAAAGGGGGGCTTGCGAGCCCCGGAAGAGTGGCTACTCAACGGAGATCTACGGATGGTGTTTTCATCCAACGTATTCCTGTTCCTGTTTCTGCCGATCTTTCTCGGCCTGTATTACCTGAGCAGTAATCGCTATCGCAACCTGCTGATCCTGATCGGCAGCTACGCCTTCTACGCCTGGTGGCGGGTGGATTTCCTCCTGCTGTTCGTCGCGGTCACCCTGTGGAACTACATCTTCGGCCTGCGCATTTATCAGGCGGGTGTCAGGTCCAAGGCGGCGCAGCGCTGGGTGCTCTGGGGGATCGTCGGCAACCTGGCGACCCTGGGCTACTTCAAGTACGCCAACTTCGGCGTGGCGAACATCAACAAGGTGCTCGAGGGTGCCGGCTTCGAGCCGTTCCTGCTGACCCATGTGATCCTGCCGATCGGTATTTCCTTCTATATCTTCCAGTCGCTCAGCTACCTGATCGACGTGTACCGCGGCGACACCAAGCCCACAGAAAATCTGATCAATTTCGCCGCCTTTATCGCCCTGTTCCCGCAGCTGATTGCCGGGCCCGTGCTGCGCTACAAGGACCTGGCCGAGCAGTTCACCGACCGCAGCCACAGCCTCGACAAATTCAGTGAAGGCGCCACGCGCTTTATGCAGGGCTTCGTCAAGAAGGTGTTTATCGCCGACAGCCTGGCGCCGCTGGTTGACCATATCTTCGCCCTGCAGAACCCCAGCACCGGGGACGCCTGGCTGGGCATGCTGGCCTACACCGCGCAGCTGTATTTCGACTTCTCCGGCTACAGCGACATGGCCATCGGCCTGGGTCTGATGATGGGTTTCCGCTTTATGGAAAACTTCAACCAGCCCTATATCAGCCAGTCGATCACCGAGTTCTGGCGGCGCTGGCATATCAGCCTGTCCACCTGGCTGCGCGACTACCTCTACGTGCCGCTGGGCGGCAACCGTGGCGGCACCTTCAACACCTACCGCAACCTGTTTCTGACCATGCTACTGGGCGGTTTCTGGCACGGCGCCAACTGGACGTTCCTGCTCTGGGGCGCGTGGCACGGCATGTGGCTGGCCATCGAGCGCGCGCTGGGAGTAAACGCCGCCCCCACGCTGATCAACCCGCTGAAATGGCTGTTCACCTTCCTCCTGGTGATGCTCGGCTGGGTGATCTTCCGCGCCGAGAACCTCGACGTGGCCTGGCGTATGTACAGCGCACTGTTCAACCCGGCGATGTTCACCAGTCAGGGCTGGGCCCTGAGTGAACTGAACCGCGCCAGCATCAGCGACCTGCAGATCGCCACCCTGCTGCTGGCCTACGCGGTGATGGCCTTCTGCGGCCTGCGCCAGTTCTACCGACAGCGCGCGCAAAGCGCTGGCGACGCGCTATTTCCCAGCAGCGGTGCCCTGCTGCTGGCACCAGCCAGCGCGAGTATCGCCCTGCCCCGTTACCTGATGCGTGGCGCCTTGCTGCTGTTGTTTTGCGCCTCGGTACTCAAGCTCTCGGCGCAGAGCTACTCGCCGTTTCTGTACTTCCAGTTTTGAGGAGGCCAACCATGACGCGCCCGTTACGCACACTCTATATCGCGCTGTTTATCAGCGTGCTGGGCCTGTTGTTTGCCTGGTCCATACGCGGGGTACTGAGCTATCAGCTGCCCAAGCAATTCAGCATCATCGACGGTGGCCTGGCGAAGACCTTCGAAAGCCATTACGACGAGCACTTCCCCCTCAAGACCCTTGGCACCAGCCTGTGGGCCGGCCTGGACTACCTGCTGTTCAATGAAGGTCGACCCGGCGTGCAGATTGGCGAGCAGGGCTGGCTGTACTCCAGTGAAGAGTTCAAACCAGAAGTCGACGGCGCGCAGCAGGTGCGCGAGAACCTGGCGCTGATCAAAGGGGTACGCGATGAGCTGGCGCAGCACGACGTGATGCTGTTGCTGGCCATCGTGCCGAGCAAGTCGCGGCTGTACCCGGAATTTGTCGGTGACAACCCGACCAGTAGCCTGCGCCAGGGGCTTTACCAACGCTTCCTCAATGAGCTGCGCGACGCCGAGATTGCCGCGCCGGACCTGCTCAGCACCTTGCAGGCCGGTAAAGCCAGCGGCGCCATGTTCCTGCGTACCGATACCCACTGGACGCCGGCCGGCGCAGACCTGGTTGCCCAGCAACTGAGCAGCACGCTCAAGAGCGCCATCAGCTTGGCGGGCGAGCCGCAGGTGTTTGTCACCCAGGCCAGCCCGGCAAAACCCTACAAGGGCGACCTCACCCGCTTTCTGCCGCTGGAGCCGCTGTTCGGCCACCTGCTGCCCCCCCCCGATCAGCTGCGCCGCAACGCAACCCAGGCCGCCAAGCAGGCGGCGGGGGCCGATGCGCTGTTCAGCGACAGCGAGATGCCGGTGGCCCTGGTTGGCACCAGCTACAGCGCCAACCCCGCGTGGAATTTTGCCGGGGCGCTGCGCCAGCACCTGCAACGCGACCTCAGCAACCACGCCGAAGACGGCCAAGGCCCGCTGGTGCCGATGCTCAAGTACCTGCAAAGCGATGAACTGCAGGACGCCCCGCCGCAGCTGGTGATCTGGGAATTTCCCGAGCGTTACCTGCCCATGAGCAACGACCTCAGCGCCTTCGACGCGCAGTGGCTAAGCGCCCTCAAACACCCCAGCGGCAACCGCCGCCTAGCCGCCAGCGACAGGCATTAAAGCCTGGCGCCGCAACCACGGTACTGCGTACCGCTTTGTTAACTCACCCACAGGGAGTTCTACCCATGCACAGATCAACCTCAAACCGCTGGATGCTCTATGCCTGCACGCTCGCACTGAGCCTATCCAGCCTCACTGCCAGCGCTGGCGAAGGCGGCCTGTACGCACCCAACGCGCCCAAGGGCTCGACCTTTATTCGCGGCTACAACGCCAGCAACAGCGAGCAGAACTTCAGCGTCGGCAACACCGAGCTGAACGACATTGCGCCACTGGCCTCCAGTGACTTCAGCTTTCTTCCGGCCGGCAGCTACAGCGCCCAGGTCGGCAGCAACAGCCTGCCGGTAAAGCTCGAAGCCGAGCATTTCTACACCCTGGTCAGCCAGGTCGGCGAGCCGCCCAAACTGGTGGCCGAGGCGCCCTTCAATAACAAGCGCAAGGCGTTGCTGCGGGTGCAGAACCTCTCGGACAGCACCCTCAGCCTGAAAACTGCCGACGGCAAGCCAGTGGTCGACGCCGTAGCGCCGGACGCCAACGGCCAGCGCGAAGTCAACCCGGTCAAGATCAGCCTGGCGCTGTTCGACGGCGAGCGCAAAGTCAGCGACCTCAAGCCCGTCACCCTGGCCCGTGGCGAAGTGGTGTGCCTGTACATCACCGGCAGCGGCAAGGCGCTCTCACCGGTGTGGGTCAAGCGCCCGGCAAAAACCGACTGAATAGCCTGACAAGTACAAGTGCTGGCGATGACCAGCACAGCAAAGCAGCGCCTGCAGTGGCAGACGTTTTGGAGTGATCCCCCAGCGCCGTACGACAGCCTGGGTAACAGGGCAGATCCGGCCTTGGCCGGCAGACCTACCAAACCAAAAGTGCTTTAGGAGTACATGCAATGATTCCAGTAATTCTCTCCGGCGGTAGCGGTTCGCGACTTTGGCCGCTCTCGCGCAAACAGTATCCCAAGCAGTTTCTCGCCCTTACCGGCAGCGACACGCTGTTCCAGCAAACCATCAAGCGTTTGCGCTTCCCGGGCATGCAAGCGCCGGTGCTGGTGTGCAATCTGGAGCACCGCTTTATCGTGCAGGAGCAGCTCAACAGCCAACATCTGGAAACCCAGACCATTCTGCTGGAACCCTTTGGCCGCAACACCGCGCCAGCTGTGGCCATCGCCGCCATGCAGTTGCTCGCCGAGGGCCGCGATGAGCTGCTGCTGATCCTCCCCGCCGACCATGTACTGAGCGATCAGCAGGCCTTCCAGACGGCGCTGCAACTCGCCAGCCGGGCGGCGGAGAAAGGCGAAATGGTGCTGTTCGGCATCCCCGCCAGCCGCCCGGAAACCGGCTACGGCTATATCAAGTCCGTCGCGGACCCGGCCTTGCCCGAGGGCATCATTCGCGTTGCGCAATTCGTCGAAAAACCCGATGAGGATCGTGCCCGCCAGTTCGTTGCCAGCGGCGACTACTACTGGAACAGCGGCATGTTCCTGTTCCGCGCCAGCCGTTACCTCGAAGAGCTGAAAAAGCACGATGCCGACATCTACGACACCTGCCTGCTGGCGCTCGAGCGCAGCCAGATCGACGGCAGCCAGGTGACCATCGATGCCGCCACCTTCGCCTGCTGCCCGGACAACTCCATCGACTACACGGTGATGGAAAAAACCACCCGTGCCTGTGTGGTGCCGCTGGATGCTGGCTGGAACGATGTCGGCAGCTGGTCCTCAATCTGGGACGTACACCCCAAGGATCAGCACGGCAACGTGCTGTCCGGCGATGTGGTGATACACGACAGCCACAACTGCCTGGTGCACGGCAACGGCAAGCTGGTCTCGGTGATCGGCGTGCAAGACATCGTGGTGGTAGAAACCAAAGACGCCACCATGATCGTGCACAAGGACCGCGTGCAGGACGTCAAGGCCATGGTCAACCAGCTCGATGCCGACGGCCGCAGCGAAACCCAGAACCACTGCCAGGTCTATCGCCCGTGGGGCTCCTATGACTCGGTGGACATGGGCGGGCGTTTCCAGGTCAAGCACATCACGGTCAACCCCGGCGCCACCCTCTCCCTGCAGATGCACCACCACCGCGCCGAGCATTGGATCGTGGTTTCTGGCACGGCCGAGGTGACCTGTGATGACAAGGTGTTCCTGCTCACCGAAAACCAGTCCACCTACATCCCCATGACCTCGGTGCACCGCCTGAGCAACCCCGGCAAAATCCCCCTGGAAATCATCGAAGTGCAATCGGGCAGCTACCTGGGTGAAGACGACATCCAGCGCCTGGATGATGTCTATGGCCGCAGCCAAACCCCAACCCTCAGCCTCGCCGCAGGTTGACGCATAACCGCCAGCCCTGAACATGGGCTGGCGGGTCAAAGCATGTACCCCACCGCCCGGCCTTGTGTAGGATGAACGCCTGTTTATCGACCAAGGCCATTTTCCCCCATGCTATTTGGCGCAATCCTGGTATTGAGCTGGCTGATCCTGTTGATCCGCTACCCGAGCAAGGCGCTACCGGTTTCCCTCGCCGCGCTGATAGGCCTGGGCCTGGTCACCAGCTGGGTGCTCTGGCAGGAAAGCCGTGAGAATCGCCACCTGGCGTACCTCGAATTACGCCTCGACTATGCCCCCGACAGTTGCCCGGCGGATCGCCCGCTGGCCCTCAACCTGAAAAACGGCAGTGAAGCGGCTCTACTTGAACTGCAATGGCAAATAGCCGCCTACCGACCTGGTGACAGGGTCAATCTGGCCGAGCGTCTGTATGAAACCCCACGCTACAGCGGCCCGGGTGAACTGCTACCGGGCGCCGAATGGCAAAGCTGCCTGCCACTGCCCACCCTGCGCAGCGGCTACCGTGCCAGCACCCTGAAGTTTCGCGCCGAGCGCCTGCAAGGCAGCTTCAGCCGTTGAGCGTTGCCCCATGAAAACAACAAGGAAAGCTGCATGACCCAGCCCAGCGTACTGATCACCGGATGTTCCAGCGGCATTGGTCGCGCCCTGGCCGAGGTATTCCAGCAGGCCGGTTATCAGGTCTGGGCCACGGCGCGCAAAGCTGAGGACCTCACAGCACTGAGCGAAGCCGGCTTTAACGCCGTGCAGTTGGACGTCAACGATGGCTTGGGCCTGGGTCAGTTGGCCGAACGCCTGAAAGCTGAAATCGGCGGCCTCGACGTGCTGATTAATAACGCCGGTTACGGGGCTATGGGGCCGCTGCTCGATGGCGGTGTTGAGGCCATGCGCAAACAGTTTGAAACCAACGTGTTCTCGCTGATCGGCGTAACCCGCGCACTGTTCCCGCTGCTGCGGCAGAACAAAGGCCTGGTGGTGAATATCGGCAGCGTCTCCGGCGTACTGGTCACCCCGTTTGCCGGCGCCTACTGCGCCTCCAAAGCCGCCGTGCATGCGCTGACCGACGCCCTGCGTCTGGAGCTGGCGCCCTTCGCCATCGAGGTAATGGAAGTACAGCCCGGCGCGATTGCCTCCAGCTTCGGTGCCAATGCCAGCCAGCAAGCCGAACAACTGATCGACGAAGCCTCGCCCTGGTGGCCGATCCGCGAGGGCATCCGCGCCCGCGCCAACGCCTCACAAGACAACCCCACCCCCACCAGCCACTTCGCCCGCAATCTGCTGGCGGCGGTGCAGCGCAAACGCCGTCCTAATCTGATTCGCTTGGGCAACGGCAGTCGCAGCATGCCGCTGCTCGCGGCCCTGGTGCCCAAACGTCTGCTCGAAGCTGTATTAAAGAAACGCTTCGGCCTTAACCGCAGCCTCTAGGAGTACAGGCCCATGCGCGAGCCCAGCCCCAGCAGCGTCGCGGTTACCCGCCTGGCCCTTGGCGGCGTGGTGGCGGTTGTCGTGCTCAACCTGCTGCTGCGCACCTTCGTCAAACTCGGCGGTCTGTTTACCACAGTGCTGATCGCCGCATTGGTGGCCGCCGGCATGACCCTGTGGTTCTCCTGGCGCAACCGCCGCGCGCCCCTGCAAGGCGAACGCCGCCGTCTGCTCGCACTCTACGGCGGCATCCTGGCCCTGCTCTATCTGGGTTTATTGGCAATGATGGCGCTGCAGGACGATCCCAGCCCGATGGGTTTACTGATCTTTGCCCTGCATTATTTTTGTTATCCGCTGATGGCCTGGCTGTTTCTCGCCAAGCTCTACCGCAACAGCCCGTAAACACCGCCCCCCTAACACCGCCAAGGGACTCCCTAGCCCGGATGAAATCCGGGGAACAGCGCGGGTATCGATAAAGCATCCCGGATTGCATCCGGGCTACCCTCTTGTCAGCCCAAGGATGGGTCGGGCCGCGCAGGTTGAGCAGCGCGATACCCATCATGCAAAGCACGTGACAGGTAAGTATCAGTAGTGATAACGCAGCTGCGCAATCAACAGCGCATCGCCCTCTACCCTGTAAACCATCCGATGCTCGTCATTGATACGCCGCGACCAATAGCCCGCCAGGGCGTGCTTGAGTGCCTCCGGTTTGCCGGTGCCGGCAAAGGGGCTGCGCACTACTTCCTTGATCAGGGCGTTGATGCGTTTAAGGATCTTCTTGTCGCTATCCTGCCAGTGGAGGTAGTCCTCCCAGGCCTGCTCGGCAAAGATCAGCCTCACTGCGCCAGGCTCCGCTCCTGGCCTTGGCCACTTTCCAGGCTGGCGATTGCCTCAAGCAGGCGCTTGGCATTCTTCGGCGCGCGCAGCAGGTAGGCGGTTTCCTCCAGGGCCTTGTAATCCTCAAGCGAGATCATCACCACCGACTGCTGCCGGTTGCGGGTAATGATCAACGGTTCGTGGTCTTCGCACACGCGATCCATGGTCTGCGCCAGGTTGGCGCGCACGGTGGTGTAGCTGATGGCGTCCATTGAAATACCCTCTATACATGTACGCGATACCGTACATGTATAGACCAAAGCCTGTCTAGGCTTGTTCTTTACCGCCGGGCAGCCCGTAGGATGGGTTGAGTACCGCTCCAGCCTAGCGCTTGATGGTTTTCAGCAAATCTTCCGGGGTGATATAGCCCACTGCGCCGCTTTGAGTCTGGGCGCTACCCGGCTGTGGCTGATGCAGGATATGGCCCTTCATTTTGCCGATGATGTGCATCTCGCAAGGCTTGCAGTCGAATTTCAGGGTCAGCACTTCGTCCTGATGAATCAGCTGCATATCCGAGACTTTGGTGCGCACGCCGGTGACGCCTTTGGCCTGTTTCGGACACAGGTTGAAGGAGAAGCGCAGGCAGTGTTTGGTGATCATCACCGGCACTTCACCGGCTTCTTCATGGGCCTCGTAGGCCGCGTCGATCAGCTGCACGCCATAGCGCTTGTAGAAGGTGCGAGCCTTGTCGTTGTAGACGTTGGCGAGAAACGTCAGGTGCGACTCTGGGTACACCGGCGCAGGCACGCTAACCGGCTTGCGCCCACCACGTGGATGCACCGCGACGCGGGCCTGGGTCAGCGCTTCAATGGCTTCGCGACGCAAGCTCTTGAGCTGCGAGCCGGGAATAAACGGCACGGCCTCACAGTCGATCTGCACGCCCGTGCTGTAGTACATCGTGGTACCCAGCTTGCTCAAGGTATCGGCCAGTTGTTCGCGCGATTGCTCGGCATCCTTGGCGGCGGCGAACGGCCCATTCAGGCTGACCTTGGCGACTACGCCCTCTTCGCTGCTCACGCTCAGCTGCAACTGATCACCGTGCAACGCCACTTGCCAGCTAACCGCGACGCGACGCTCGGCCGAGGTTTTCTGTAGAGCCTGTTGCCAGTTGTGATCGAGGTTGCGATTGAGCGGGTGTTGCGGGCGCACGCGGTGCATGGCCTCGGGCATTTCGTTGGGCTCGACGCGGTAGCGGTAGCGCTTCTCGCCGTCTTCGTCGAACTCGCCTTTCAGTTCGCAGATGTTGCTGCGAAAACCCACCACTTCGCGCTTGATCAGCACGTTCAAACCATCGCCATTGGACAACGGCGCGTCGGTGACGGCGATCAGATCGCGCTTGCCGACTTTCTCGACATAACCCACAGAAAGCCCGGTGAAGGTTGGCGAATCGAACGCGCCGATATCCACTTTGCGATCCGTCACGAAGTAGTCGGTGCTGCCACGGTGGAAGGTCTTGTCAGTATCCGGGGTGAAGAAGTGCTCGGTGCGACCGCTGGCCGCGCGAGCCAGGTGCGGACGCTGTTCGAGAATCGCATCCAGCTCGCGGCGGTAATGCGCGGTGATGTTCTTCACGTAACTCATGTCTTTGTAGCGCCCTTCAATCTTGAACGAGCGCACGCCGGCATCCACCAGGTAGATCAGGTTGTCGGTCTGGTTGTTGTCCTTCATCGACAACAGGTGCTTATCAAACGCTACCACGCGGCCCTGATCATCTTTCAAGGTGTACGGCAGGCGGCAGGCCTGGGAGCAGTCGCCACGGTTGGCGCTGCGCCCGTTCTGCGCGTGGGAGATGTTGCACTGCCCGGAGAACGCCACGCACAGCGCGCCGTGGATAAAGAACTCGACCGCCGAATCGACGTTCTTGCAGATAGTGCTGATCTCTTCCAGGTTCAGCTCACGGGCCAACACCAGCTGCGAGAAGCCAGCTTTGTCGAGGAAACGGGCTTTCTCCAGGGTGCGGATGTCGCACTGGGTGCTGGCGTGAATCTCGATGGGCGGCAGGTCCATCTCCATCACACCCATGTCCTGCACGATCAGCGCATCAATCCCGGCCTCGTAGAGCTGCCAGATCATCTGCCGCGCAGGCTCCAGCTCATCCTCATGCAGGATGGTGTTGAGGGTGACAAACACCCGCGCATGGAACAGATGGGCGAACTGCACCAGCTCGGCAATATCCGCCACGCTGTTGCTGGCGTTGTGCCGCGCGCCAAAGCCGGGCCCGCCGATATACACCGCATCGGCGCCATGCAGGATGGCTTCCTTGGCAATGGCGGTATCGCGCGCGGGGCTGAGCAGTTCGAGGTGGTGCTTGGGCAGGGACATGGCGTGGGCATCGGGGCAGTCAATCAAGCCGGGCATTTTACTCTTAAATGAGGGTCTGTTCCCGTTTCATTCGCGGGCGCGCCGGAGCCTGCTTTTGCGCGAGGCAAGGCACGAGGAGCGCGGTTTGGTTGTTCCAAATAAGCGACGAGAAACGCTGCATCGCGCAAAAGCAGGCCCGGCCCGTAGGGTTGCGCGGGAAATGGCCCCCGCTGTTGTTGCAGGACTTGCCAAGGGAACACCATTACCTGCGTCCTGCGCCTAATCGGGGGCCATTTCTCGCAGCAACGCGCCTCGCGAATGAAACGGGAACAGACCCTGCTGTCTGTGCCCGCTGAGCAGCCACCCAATTACTGTATGGGCATACAGACAAAAGCCCGCGTAGAATTGGCTGATCAAATTCAGTCGAGAATGGCGCGGTGGACTTACAACAGGGCTTTCTGCTGACCCGACACTGGCGTGATACGCCGGCCGGGACGCAGGTGGAGTTCTGGCTGGCCACCGACCACGGCCCGCGCCATATCCGCTTGCCGCTGCAACCCTCGGTGGCGTTTATCCCGGCCGAGCAACGCGCCCAGGCCGAGGCGCTATTGGCCAATGAAAGCGGCGTTGAGCTGCGCCCGCTGGCGCTCAAGGACTTTCAGCAACGCCCGGTGCTGGGCCTGTATTGCCAGCAGCATCGCCAGTTGATCGAGCTCGACAAACGCCTGCGCCGCGCTGGCGTAACGGTGTACGAGGCCGATGTGCGCCCGCCAGAGCGCTACCTGATGGAGCGCTTTATCACCGCGCCGGTGCTGTTCGCCGGCACGCCTGATGCAGCTAACCCGCCCCTGCTGCTGGACGCGCAGATCAAACCCTGCGCGGATTACCGCCCAACGCTCAAGCTGGCATCGCTGGATATCGAAACCAATGCCTTCGGCGAGCTGTACTCGATTGCCATCGAAGGCTGCGGCCAGCGCAACGTGTATATGCTCGGCCGCGCGCCGGAACAGCCGCCAGAGATAGATTTTCAGCTGGAGTACTGCGTCAGCCGTGAACAGTTGCTCGAACGCCTGAATCAGTGGATGGCCGAACATGATCCAGATGCTCTTATCGGCTGGAACCTGGTGCAATTCGACCTGCGCGTGCTGCACGAACACGCTCGCCGCCTGGCCATCCCGCTGCGTCTGGGCCGCGATGGCAGTGAGATGCAGTGGCGCGAGCATGGCAGCGGCAACGGCCACTTCTTCGCCGATGCAGCGGGCCGCTTGATTATCGACGGCATCGAAACGCTGCGCTCGGCGACCTGGAGCTTCCCCTCGTTCAGCCTGGAAAACGTTGCGCAAACCCTGCTCGGCGAAGGTAAGGATATTTCCACGCCCTACCAGCGCATGGACGAAATCGACCGCATGTTCCGCGAGGACAAACCCGCCCTGGCGCGCTACAACCTGCGCGACTGCGAGCTGGTGACGCGCATCTTCGGCAAGACCGGCATCCTCGACTTCCTCTTGGAGCGCGCCACCGTTACCGGCCTGCCCGCCGACCGTAACGGCGGCTCGGTGGCGGCCTTCGAGCATCTGTATATGCCGCTGATGCACCGTCGCGGTTTTGTTGCGCCGAACCTCGGTGACAACCCGCCGCAGGCCAGCCCCGGCGGTTTTGTCATGGACTCGCAGCCAGGGCTATACGAGTCGGTACTGGTGCTCGACTACAAGAGCCTGTATCCGTCGATTATCCGCAGCTTTCTAATCGACCCGGTGGGACTGATCGAAGGCCTGCGCCAGCCGGATGACGTCCACTCGGTGCCGGGCTTTCGCGGCGCACGCTTCTCGCGCAGCGAGCATTGCCTGCCAGCGATTGTCGAACGCGTGTGGCAGGGCCGCGAAGCCGCCAAACGCGAGCACAACGCGCCACTGTCGCAGGCGCTGAAGATCATCATGAACGCCTTCTACGGCGTGCTCGGTTCCAGCGGTTGCCGCTTCTTCGACACCCGCCTGGCCTCCTCCATCACCCTGCGCGGCCACGAAATCATGGCCCGCACCCGTGCGCTGATCGAGGCCGAAGGCTACGCGGTGATCTACGGCGACACCGACTCCACCTTTGTCTGGCTGCAACGCCTGCATGACGAAGCCGATGCAGCGCAGATCGGCCGCGCTCTGGTGGCCAAGGTCAATGCCTGGTGGGCTGAACATCTACAGAGCGAGTACGGCCTGAGCAGCGCCCTGGAACTGCAATACGAAACCCACTACAGCCGCTTTCTGATGCCGACTATTCGCGGTGCCGAAGAAGGCAGCAAAAAGCGCTATGCCGGGATGATCAGCCGCGCCGACGGCAGCCACGAAATGGTCTACAAAGGCCTGGAAACCGTACGCAGCGATTGGTCGCCGCTGGCTCAGCAGTTTCAGCGCGAGCTGTATGAACGGATTTTCCTCAACCAGCCCTACCAGGGGTATATCCGCGACTATGTCGAACGCACCCTGAATGGCGAGCTGGATGAGCTGCTGGTCTACCGCAAGCGCCTGCGTCGCACACTCACCGACTACGAACGCAACGTGCCGCCGCATGTGCGCGCCGCGCGCCTGGCCGACGAATACAACGCCGCCCACGGCCGGCCGCTGCAATACCAACGCGGCGGCTGGATCAGTTACGTAATAACCACCGCCGGCCCGCAACCGCTGGAAGCACGTAACGCCGCCATCGATTACGACCACTACCTGACCCGCCAATTACAGCCGGTGGCCGATGCCATCCTGCCGTTTGTCGATGACGACTTCGCCACGTTGATTGGTGGGCAGTTGGGCTTGTTTTGAGGATGACGCTCCCCCACCCTGGAACCCAAGTCGCAGCGCAAGGCCCTTGTAGGGTGGGTTAGCGCCGCCATGCCAGGTTATCCCAAAAGCACAGAAGAACAGACGCGGCGCGTAACCCACCAAGCGGTATTGGATAAACCAAAGCTGGTGGGTTACGGGGCGCACAACTACTGCGGCGTCCACCCGATCAAGGTCAACGCCCCTAACCCACCCTACCCGGTTACCCGGCTAAAATTCTTCCCTTCAACCGTCAGGACGACATCGTATGCTGCACATCCTCGCCGTCGCCAACTACCGCTCAATCAACACTCTGGTGCTGCCATTGGGCAGGCTCAACCTGGTGACCGGGGCCAATGGCAGCGGCAAGTCGAATCTCTATCGCGCCCTGCGCCTGCTGGCGGAAACCGCCCAGGGCGGCGTGGTCAATGCTCTGGCCCGTGAAGGCGGGCTGGACTCCACCTTCTGGGCAGGACCGGAAACCATCAGCCGGCGCATGCTCAGCGGCGAGGTGCCAGTGCAAGGCGGCCCACGCAAGGAGGCCAAGCGTCTGCGTCTGGGTTTTGCTGGCGATGACTTCAGCTATGCCATTTCCCTCGGGCTGCCGGAGCCAAGTCTGTCCGCCTTCGCGCTGGACCCCGAGATCAAGCGTGAATGCATCTGGGCCGGAGCCAGCTATCGCCCCGCCTCACTGCTGGTGGATCGCGCCGGGCCGATGGTGCGTATACGGGAAGGGCGCAGCTGGCAGGTGATGGCTCAGCATCTGCCGAGTTTCGATAGCCTGTTCGATCAGATCGGCAATGACCCCGCCTGCCCGGAAGTGTTCCAGCTGCGCGAACATATCCGCCGTTGGCGTTTCTACGATCACTTTCGCAGCGATGCCGAAGCGCCTGCGCGCCTGCCGCAACTGGGTACCCGCACCCCGGTGCTGCACCACGACGGCCGTGACCTGGCGGCGGCGTTGCAGACCATTCGTGAAATCGGTGACCCGGCTGCGCTGGATGCGGCAATCAGTGATGCGTTCCCTGGCGCACGGCTGCGCATCGATATGCAGACCGGAGGACGCTTTGCCGTAGAGTTGCAACAAGAAGGATTGCTGCGGCCCTTATCAGCCAGCGAACTGTCGGACGGCACCCTGCGTTATCTGCTGCTGGTCGCCGCCCTGCTAACGCCCAGACCACCATCCTTGATGGTGCTGAACGAGCCGGAAACCAGCCTGCACCCCGACCTGCTGCCCGCCCTCGGCCGGCTGATTATCGCAGCCTCGCAACGCACCCAGGTCTGGGTGGTGTCACATGCCAGCCGCCTGATCGCCACCCTGGAGCAACACCCTGAGTGCAACGCCATCGTCCTGGAAAAAAAGCTGGGGCAAACCGTGATTCAGGGTCAGGGCATGCTCGATGAACCGGCCTGGAAGTGGCCGAGTTAACCCTTGGCGGTCAGGGCCGTTCGTAGGGTGGATGACGCTTCACCCGTCCACCGCTTGCGATCCCATGGTGGATGATAAAAGCGTCATCCACCCTACGCCTCACGCACCACTGCCATTGGCATGGCTTTAGGTTTACGAAACACCAGCACGTTACCCAGCATCACCAGCACCAGGCCGAACAGCGCCGGCGCCGTCCATTGATAGCCCTCGGCAAACACCGAGATATTCAGCGCCACCACCGGGAACAGTACGGTGCAGTAGGCCGCGCGCTCCGGGCCCATGCGTCCGACCAGGGTCAGGTAAGCGGTAAAGCCGATCACCGAACCGGGAATCGCCAGATACAGCAGAGTGCCGACGTAACGAGTATTCCACTCGAAACCGAACGGCGTGCCGCTGACCAGACAGATCGCCACCAGCATCAACGCGCCATACAGCATGCCCCAGGCATTGGTGGTCAGCGGCTTGAGGCCGGCCTTCTGCTGCAGGCTGGAGAGCATATTGCCGGCTGAGAAACACAGGGTGCCGATCAATGCCAGACCGATGCCCAGCAGGGTTTCGTGGCTGGCCTCCTGCCCGGCCAACTCAGGCCAGAACAACAAGGCCAGACCGCCAAGCCCTAGCGCACCACCGGCCAGAACATTGGCGGCGATCTTCTGCTTGAAGAACAGCCGCGCGTTGATTGCATTCCACAGCGTTGCAGTGGAAAAGATCACCGCCACCAGGCCGCTCGGTATCCACTGGCTGGCGGTGTAGAAGCACATAAAGTTGATGCAGAACAGACACAGCCCCTGCACCAGGCAGATCAGTTGACCGCGCTTATCGAGTTTCTGCAGGCGGCCGCTAAGCAGCAGCACGGCGAACAGCACGGCAGCCGCCAGGGCAAAGCGGTAGGCAATGGACGCGGCAATCGCTACTTCGCCCAGTTGCAGCTTAAGGGCGATCCAGGTGGTGCCCCAGATCAGTACGGTCAACAGATAGAGCGACAGGTTCATCAACAGACTCCCGGTAGATGGTTGAGAGTCTGCGCCTGATCAGGCCTGGCGCTCTTGCATAAACTTGCGCTTTTTAACTACCCAGCGCGCTTTTGTAGGTTGGGTGAGTGGCGCAATTGACAACGCATCAACACATTGCCCGCGCCTGCCCCCCGTTAAAGTCTTGCCCACATACTTGTAGGAGCGGACTTGTCCGCGATGCTTTTGGGGTGACGTCGATTCGCGGGCAAGGACTAGGCGTCCCCACCGTTCCTACAAGAGCTGGGTAGGCCGATGCCGAGGTAGCCCAATGGAGATCAACGCCGCCAGCAGCACAAAGCCCGAGGACACCCACAAGCAGGCTTCCAAGCCATAGGCCTGATACACCCAGCCCGACAGCAGCGTGCCGATCAACCGGCCGGCGGCGTTGGACATGTAATAGAAGCCGACATCCAGCGACACGCCATCTTCCTTGGCGTAGCTGACAATCAGGTAGCTGTGCAGCGAGGAGTTCACCGCAAACAGCGCGCCGAACAGCATCAGCCCGCCAAGCAAGATCCACTGCGCTGGTAAATCACTGTTCAGACCCAGGGCAATTGCAGCGGGCAACCCGGCCAGCACGGCAGCCCAGGCGAATGCCGCGCGGCCATCCGGTAACTGGCCGCTGGCCTTGCC
Source organism: Pseudomonas sp. (assembly GCF_030684895.1). Classification (GTDB taxonomy): domain Bacteria; phylum Pseudomonadota; class Gammaproteobacteria; order Pseudomonadales; family Pseudomonadaceae; genus Aquipseudomonas. The sequence continues at coordinate 113,912 of NZ_JAUXXP010000090.1, forward strand.
AGTGATGGCCGGGGCGAAGGACTGCACCATGCCGTAGCCGATCACCCAGGCCGCGAGAAAGCCGCCGACCATCCAGAAATCCCAACCAAACACACTGGACAGATACACCGGCAGCGCAACGACAAACCACACATCGCGGGCACCGAATAAGAACAAGCGTGCGGCTGACAGGATATTGATCGCCCGGCTCTTGGACAAAATATCGCGAAACTTTGGCTTGGCTTTCGCCTTGCCCAGATCCTTTTTCAGCAGCAACAGGCTGGCCAGCCAGATCAGCGCCAGCACCGCCGCCATGGCCAGCACTGCGCCAGTGAACCCGAGCAGCGCCAGCAACGCGCCACCCATAAAGAAACCCACGCCCTTCAGCGCATTCTTCGAGCCGGTCAGGATCGCCACCCACTTGTAGAGCGTGCCCTGCTGACTGTCCGGCACCAGCAGCTTGATCGAGCTCTTGGCGCTCATCTTGTTCAGGTCTTTGGCGATACCGGACAGCGCCTGCGCGCCCATCACCCAGGGAATCGTCAGCCAGGCCGCCGGCACGGTGAGCATCAGCAAGGCCGCCACTTGCAGGCCCAAGCCGATATTCATAGTGCGATTAAGCCCCAGCCGCGCACCCAGGTAACCGCCGACCAGGTTGGTGACCACACCGAAAATCTCATAGAACAGAAACAGCGCGGCGATCTGCAGCGGCGTGTAACCCAGGCTGTAAAAATGCAGCACCACCAACATGCGCAAGGCGCCGTCGGTGAGGGTAAAAGCCCAGTAGTTGCCGGTTACCAGCAGGTATTGGCGCACGTCGGGGGCTAGGCGGGATAAGGCGTGCATCGGAGAATCCTGTTGTGCCGCACGACGTTAGTGGTGGATGTCGCCACAGGCTTTTGTAGGAGCGGGCTTGCCCGCGATGGCAACACCAGAGATCCATCGTGGCCAATAACTAGGCGTTCCCGCCGCTCCTACAGACCCGTGGTTAACCCACCATCCGCGCCAACTCCACCGCGCGGTTGGCGTAGCCCCATTCGTTGTCGTACCAGGCGTAGAGCTTCACCTGGGTGCCGTTGACCACCATGGTCGACAACGCATCGATAATCGAAGAGCGCGGGTCGGTGCGGTAGTCGATGGACACCAGCGGACGTTCCTCATAACCGAGGATGCCCTTGAGCGGACCGTCAGCGGCAGCTTTAAGCAGTGCGTTGACCTCCTCCACCGTAGTGGCGCGCTGCACCTCAAATACGCAATCGGTCAGCGAGGCGTTGGCCAGCGGTACGCGCACGGCGTGGCCATTCAGCTTGCCGCGTAGCTCGGGGAAGATCTCAGCAATCGCCGTGGCCGAACCGGTGCTGGTGGGGATCAGGCTCATGCCACTGGCCCGCGCCCGGCGCAGGTCCTTATGCGGCGTATCGAGAATGCTTTGGGTGTTGGTCAGGTCGTGAATGGTGGTGATCGAGCCGTGGCGAATACCGAGATTTTCGTGGATCACCTTGACCACCGGGGCCAGACAATTGGTGGTGCAGGACGCCGCGGTGACGATGCGGTGCTGCGCCGGGTCGAATAGCTGCTGGTTGACGCCCATCACGATATTCAGCGCGCCCGGCTCTTTCACCGGTGCGCAGACCACCACGCGTTTCACGCCTTGGTCGAGATAGGCCTGCAGCACCGCGACGGTTTTCATTTTGCCGCTGGCCTCGATCACCAGATCGCAGCCCGACCAGTCGGTGTCGGCGATAGTCTTGTTGGCCGTGACCTGGATACGTTTGCCGTCGATCAGCACGCACTCGCCTTCGCTGCTCGCCTCGCTATTCCAGCGGCCATGCACCGAGTCGAAATTCAGCAGGTGGGCGTGGGTCGGCGCGTCGCCAGCCGGATCATTGATCTGCACAAACTCGAACTCCGGCCAGCCCCAGGCAGCGCGCAGCGCCAGACGACCGATACGACCAAAACCGTTGATACCTACTTTGATAGCCATGAATAAACTCCCTCTAGAACGTGGTTAGGTGCCACGCGGCGCAAACATAATGATCGCCATGCCGAGCAGGGCCACAGCGGCGCCCAGCAGGTCCCAATGGCTCGGGCGAATGCCGTCCACCAGCCATAGCCAGATAATCGCCATCGCCACATACACCCCGCCGTAAGCGGCATACACCCGCCCGGCGGCGGTCGGGTGCAGGGTCAGCAGCCAGGCAAATAACGCCAGGGCGGCGGCGGCCGGCACCAGCAGCCAGATGCTTTTGCCCTGCTTGAGCCACAGGTACGGCAGGTAGCAGCCGATGATCTCGGCCAGTGCCGTGAGGGCGAAAAGCCCGATGGTGTTAAGCATGCTGACCTCAATAGCCGACCTGCAGTCGGCCCGGATGCGTGTGGAGGGTTGAAGGCTTGAGCCTTAAATGGATGCCTGATTAACCCTCTTGCTGAGCTGTTCAGCCGATTCCTTGCGCTCGGAATAACGGTCCACCAGATAGTCCGTTTGGCCGCGCAGCAACAGGGTGAACTTGACCAGCTCCTCCATCACGTCGACCACGCGGTCGTAATAAGCCGAAGGCTTCATCCGCCCGGCGTCGTCAAATTCGAGGAAGGCCTTGGCCACCGAAGACTGATTGGGGATGGTGAACATGCGCATCCAGCGCCCCAGCACGCGCATCTGGTTTAGCGCATTAAAGGATTGCGAACCGCCGCTAACCTGCATCAGCGCCAGGGTCTTGCCCTGGGTCGGGCGCACCGCGCCCATGCTCAGGGGAACCCAGTCGATCTGCGATTTGAACACCCCGGTCATCGCGCCATGGCGCTCCGGCGAGCACCAGACCATGCCCTCGCTCCACAGCACCCGCTCACGCAGCTCCTGCACCTTGGGGTGATCCTCGGGGGCGTCGTCCGGCAGCGGCAGACCGCTGGGGTTGAAGATCCGCGCTTCGGCACCGAGTTGCTCCAGTAAACGTGCGGCTTCCTCGGTCAGCAGGCGGCTGTAGGAACGCGCCCGGTTGGAGCCGTACAGCAGCAGGATGCGTGGTTTATGGGTCACGTTGGGCTGCGCCAGCGTGTCCGCCGTAGGAATGTCCAGCAGTTCAGGGTCGATATTCGGCAGTTCGGAGGTCATGGCCTATCTCTGATAAAGGTGGCTCAGCCGCACAGGGCGGCGCGGTCCGGGCGATCACGCATGCTGTGCAGACGCAAACGATCCTCGGCCAGTTGCGGATCGTCAGCCTGGAGCACTTGCGTCAGGATCTGCCCGACCCAGGCCGGCAACTGCGGATGCAGGCGGTAATAGACCCGCTGCCCGGCGCGGCGGTCCTGCAACAGGCCGCTGCTGCGCAGCTGGGCTAAATGACGGGAGATTTTCGGCTGGCTTTCCTGCAGAGCGGCGGTCAGCTCACAGACGCACAGCTCGCCTTCCTGGGCAATTAGCTGGGTCATGCGCGCGCGGGTGTCATCGGCCAGGCACTTGAACAAGGTCACCGGCGCGAGCATCTGCAGCGGCGCCTGAGCCTTGCTCTTGACCAGTACGAACATCTTGATGCGCTCGTGGATCTGCTGCAGGCAGTGCTTGTAGGCATTCTGCTGCTGGCTGCTGGCGGGGTCCTCGAAGTCCCAGGCGATGTACTCCCCCGCTCCGGGCAAGGTGCTGCACTCGAAGGCGGACTTGTCGCACAGGGTAATTACGTAATCGAACTGCTGGCCATCGAAACTCTCCAGCGCCTTGCTGTGCAGGCCTTCCGTGCTGACGCCCAACTGCTCCAGGGCCTGGCGCGCACGTGGGTCAACCTCACCAGGCAGAGTGCCGGCGCTAAAAACCTCATAGCCTTCGGGGTCGGTATGGCGTAACAGGGCTTCAGCCATTTGCGAGCGGGCGGCATTGGCCACACAGAGAAACAGCACACGAATCTTTTGGCTCATGGGGTGATGCTCGACAAATACGATTTGGCGAATATATTGCTAACCATATATCTTGTAAACCGTATATTTATCCCGACTCAGGCCGACCCAGATCAATACCGAGCGCAGCGAGCCTGGCTAGACTCGCTGCATATTCAAGGAATTGCGCATGACCACCTCACTCGAATCCGCAGCCCACCCAGCCGTCTCGCCGCTCGGTCTGTTCGAGCGTTATCTGACGCTCTGGGTATTTCTCTGCATCATCGGCGGCACCCTGCTCGGCCTGTATGCGCCTGAGGCCGCCAAGGCTGTAGGGGCGCTGGAAATCGCCCAGGTGAATATCCCGGTGGGGCTGCTGATCTGGGTGATGATCATCCCCATGCTGATAAAGATCGACTTCAGCGCCATCGGCGAGGTCTACCAGCAGCGCGCCGGCCTGGGCGTGACCCTGAGCATCAACTGGCTGATCAAGCCGTTCACCATGGCCTTTATGGCCTGGCTGTTTCTGCGCCATGTGTTCGCCGATTGGCTACCGGCCGAGCAGATCGACAGCTACGTGGCCGGGCTGATCCTACTCGGCGCCGCGCCCTGCACCGCCATGGTGTTTGTCTGGAGCAACCTGTGTAGGGGCAACGCCAACTTCACCCTGACCCAGGTGGCGATCAACGACCTGGTAATGGTGTTCGCCTTCGCGCCCATCGTTGCCCTGCTGCTTGGCGTGTCATCGATCCCGGTACCGTGGGACACCCTGTTGCTGTCGGTGGTGATGTATATCGTTATCCCCCTGGCCATCGCCCAATTTATCCGCGCCCGTTTGCTGCGCCGGGGTGAGGCAGCGCTAGCCGCGATGCTTTCGCGTATCGGCCCGTTCTCCATCCTCGCTTTGCTCGCCACCCTGGTGCTGCTGTTCTCCTTCCAGGGTCAGACCATCGTCGCGCAACCATTGATCATCGCCATGCTGGCAGTGCCGATTCTGCTGCAAACCCTGTTTATCGCTGCGCTGGGTTACTGGATGTGCCGCCAACTCAAGGTGCGCCACGACATCGCCGGGCCGGCGGCGATGATCGGCGCATCGAACTTCTTTGAACTGGCCGTAGCCGTGGCCATCGTGCTGTACGGCTTCAATTCCGGCGCGGCGCTGGCCACGGTGGTCGGCGTACTGATCGAAGTGCCGGTGATGCTCTGGCTGGTGCGCATGGTCAATAACAGCAAGGGTTGGTACGAGCGCGCGCAGGGCTGACGGCTCGATCCCGGCGGTTAATAGCCATTCACTCGCATGCCTGGAAATGACCATCCAGAGCGGTATATGCGGTGAGTCGACAGCCTATGCCCGGCAGGCTAGCGTCAATACAGGATGCACCAGCAGCATCCGGCCTGGGTCACCGGGCCGTACCTGTAGCCTGAGGTATGCCGCATGCCCGCTCGACTTGGCCACGTGCTCGCGTTTATTGCCCTCTGCCTGATCTGCCCTGCGCTGTTGCATGCCGAAGCCAAGTGGGAGTCGCTGGACTTCATCACCGAAGAATTCCCGCCCTACAACTACACCGAAAGCGGCATCGCCCGCGGCATTACCGTGGATATTCTGCTGGAAGCGGCTGCCAGCGCCGGCCTGCCCATCGCGCGCCGGGATATTCGCTCGTTGCCCTGGGCGCGCGGCTATCAGATGGCGCGCAAAGGCCCGGGGGTGCTGCTATTTTCCATGACCCGCACCGAGGAGCGCGGACCGCAGTTCAAATGGGTCGGGCCGATCATGCCCAGCCGTATCGTGCTGCTGGCACGCAGGGATCGCCAGATACAGATCAAAAAACCGGCGGATCTCAGCACGCAGCGCATCGGCGTGATTCGTGATGATGTTGGCCATCACCTGCTCAACAGTCTGGGCATCCGCGACAACCAGCTGCAGATTTCCGCCAGCGCGATCCAGTTGGCCAACCTGCTGCATAACAGCCGCATCGACCTGTGGGCCTACGACGAAACCACCGCCTACTGGTTTATCCGCAACCTGGACATGCACAGCCACGACTTCACCCCGGTGCATGTGCTCAAGGAAAGCGCCATGTATTACGCCTTCAGCCTGGACACCGACGCGGTGCAGCTCACCCGTCTGCAGAACAGCCTGAACGCGCTCAAGCAACAGCCGCGCTACCTGGAAATTCTCGACAGCTACAAATAGCTGCGCCTTGCATAATCTTGCGCTTTTCTGCCTGCGGGGGCTGGCACGCCGGCAGGCCAGGCGTAGCATGGGGCGACGGAGGATTTATGTCGCAACTTGAGCACCTACAGGTTTTCCAGAGCATGCACAGCTCGCCCAACACCCGCCTGCACCGCAGCGCCGAGTTGGGCGACGGGCTGGCGGCGGCCGTGTGGAGCAACCGCCATGATGCCCGCGACTACCAAGCGCCCAGCCATCACACGCTGTCCTGCTACCTGGCTGGCGGTACTGGCACCTTCCGCCGCGAAAGCCCACACAACAAAGGCGCACCGGATAAGCTGTGCATCCTGCCGGCCGGACACCAGTCAGCGTGGGTGATCAACGGTGAAATCCAGCTGGCCCACCTGTATATCAGCCAGGAGCAATTCGCCCTGGCGGCCGTCAACCTGCTGGACCGTGAGCCACGGGAACTGGAACTGCGCGAAGGTACTTTTATCGATGACCCGCAGCAGGCTCAACGTTTTCGCCAGCTCAGCCAGCTGGATTGGCAGGAACCGGCCGAACGCCTGCTCAGCAGCAGCCTGGCCCATGGCCTGATCAATCACGCCCTACTGTCTCAGGTCGGCCGTCGCGAAGGCCTGCGTCTGACCGGCGGCCTGGCTCCCGTGCAGCGCCGGCGCCTGCGCGAATTTATCGACAGCCACCTGGAACAGCCGCTTAGCCTGGGCCAGTTGGCCAGCGTATGCGCGCTCTCCGAATACCACTTCGCGCGGATGTTCCAACTCAGCTTCGGCCTGCCGCCACATCGCTATGTGCTGGCGCAGCGCCTGCGCCATGGCCAGCAGCTGCTGCAGCACAGCACGCTGGCATTGGCTGAAGTGGCCCTGGCCTGCGGCTTTGCCAGCGCCAGCCATTTCAATAACCGCTTCCGCCAGGCCTTCAGCACCACGCCGGGACAATACCGCGCCGCCCTGCAACGCACCTGACCCCACGCCAAGCAGCATCAGCCCGCCGCATACCCGCCTATCAGGCAACGCAGCTTGCGCCCCGCCGTGTCTGAAAACAGCCTGCTAATCCCACGCTGGCTGTGCAAGAATCATCGGCTGCCTTCGAGAAAGCTGCCCATGCCACGATTCATCCACTCGCCTGCCCGGTGCCACTGATGGCCCTCGATATCCTGCATCTACGCCAGGAAGACTGGCGCGCGGAATTCGGCGTGGGCGATCTGCAGCGCGGCCAGGGTTATGCCGCGCAAGGCCGCAGCCGCCTGCTCAGCCTCAAGGACAGCACCCTGCTGGCCAGCTGCCGTGGCTCCGGTGCGCAAACCTATCAACAGCGCATCACCCTGCACCATTACGGCCAGGGCTGGGGCGTGACCGGCCATTGCAGCTGCCCAGTGGGCTTCAACTGCAAACACGTGGCCAGCGCCCTACTTACCCTGCAAACCCAGCAGGAACAAGGCGTCGACCTCTCGCCGCTGATCGTCAGCAGCCCGCAGGCCCGCGAAGAGTGCCTGGACAACCTGCAACCGGCCCCGGTGTTGAGCCTCGGCAGCCTGGTGCGCGTGCACTTTGATGCGCGCAAGGGCCGCATGCAGGAGCAAACCCAGCACCGCGCCGCATTGGCCTTCGATTACCAGGGCCACCTGGCATCTGGCAAACAGGGCAAAGACCTGCTGATCAAGCAGAGCGCCCAGCACAGCCTGCGCATCGTGCGTGACATCAGCGCTGAAACCCAGCTGCGCAAGCGCCTGGAGCAGACCGGCCTGCAAGTGGCGCTACGGCAGAGCGAAGCGCTACCGGAAAGCGCCGGCGAAGCCTACGAACAACCCACCGAGGCCGCCTGGCTGCAGTTTGTCCGTGAGCAATTGCCGCTGCTGCGCGAGGAAGGCTGGCAGATCCGCATGCAGCCGGACTTCCAGTTCAACCTGACACCGGTCGATGACTGGTACGCCGAAGTCGAAGAAGACCCCGAGCAGAACTGGTTCGACCTGGAGCTGGGTATCGAGGTCGAAGGCCAGCGCATCAGCCTGCTGCCGATTCTGCTGCAAGCCATCCGCCGCGCACCCTGGCTGCTCAATGGCGAAGCGCTGAACAAGCGCGATGACGATGAGGTGCTGCTGGTCAGCCTGCCGCACAACCACAAGCGCGTGGCCCTGCCGCTGGCGCGACTGAAACCGCTGCTGGCGACCCTGGGCGAGCTGTTTGTGCGCGAGCCGGGCGAATCCAACCAGCGCCTGCGCCTGTCACGTCTGGATGCCGCGCGCCTCAATCACCTGCAAGAAGGGCCGGCAATCAGCTGGCAAGGCGGCGACCAGCTGCGCGACTTCGCCGAACGCCTACAGCGCCTGGACAGCGCCACCTTACAGCCTCCTGCTGGCCTGCAAGCCGAGCTACGGCCCTATCAGCTGCAAGGCCTGGCCTGGATGCAGGGGTTGGCCGAGCTGGGAGTCGGCGGCCTGCTGGCCGATGACATGGGCCTGGGCAAAACCCTACAGACCCTCGGCCATATCCTCTGCGAGTTCAACGCCGGGCGTTTGCAGCAGCCGGCGCTGATCGTTATGCCCACCAGCCTGATTCCCAACTGGCAGGATGAAGCCGCGCGCTTCACCCCGCAGCTCAAGGTGCTGGCGCTGCACGGGCCGAAACGCCGCGCGCTGTTCAAGCAGATCGACGAGCAGCAGATCATCCTTACCACCTACGCCCTGCTGCCGCGCGATCTCAAGGCATTGAGCGCCTACCGCTACCGCCTGCTGATTCTCGACGAAGCGCAGAACATCAAGAACCCACGCAGCAAGGCCGCCGTCGCTGCCTCACAACTGCAGGCCGGACAACGCCTGTGCCTGACCGGCACGCCGCTGGAGAATCACCTGGGCGAATTGTGGTCGCTGTTCAACTTCCTCATGCCTGGCTGGCTGGGTGACAGCAAGAGTTTTACCCGCGACTACCGCACGCCGATTGAAAAGAACGCCAACCAGCAGCGCCTGACCCACCTGACCGGGCGAATCAAGCCGTTTATCCTGCGCCGTACCAAGGAGCAGGTGGCCAGCGAGCTGCCGCCGAAAACCGAAATCACCCACTGGGTCGAACTCAGCGCGGCGCAGCGCGACCGCTACGAAACCCTGCGCCTGGCCATGGACCAGAAGGTCCGCGCAGAGATTGCCCGCCAAGGCTTGGCCCGTAGCCAGATCGTGATTCTCGAAGCGCTGCTGCGCCTGCGCCAGGCCTGCTGCGACCTGCGTCTGCTCGGCGATGAAGGCGACAGCAGCCTGACCAGCGCGGATTCCGGCAAGCTCAGCGGCCTGCTGGAAATGCTTGAAGAGTTGTTTGCCGAAGGTCGGCGGGTGCTGCTGTTCTCGCAGTTCACCTCGATGCTGGCGCTGATCGAAGCCGAATTGAAGGCGCGCAACATTCCCTACGCCAAGCTCACCGGCAGCACCCAGGACCGGCGCACCCCGGTGCAGCAGTTCCAGGCTGGCGAACTGCCGATCTTCCTGATCAGCCTGAAAGCCGGTGGCTCGGGCCTGAACCTGACTGCGGCCGATACCGTGATCCACTTCGACCCCTGGTGGAACCCGGCCGCCGAAGCCCAGGCCAGCGACCGCGCCTATCGCATCGGCCAGGATAAGCCGGTGTTCGTCTACAAGCTGATCGCCCGTGGCAGCGTCGAAGAGAAGATCCAGCAGCTGCAGCAGGCCAAAGCCAACCTGGCCCGCGGCGTACTGGAAGGCGGCAGCCAGACCCAGCTGCAGCTCAGCGAAGACGACCTGCAGGCGCTGTTTGCGCCGTTAAGCGATTGAGTCGGTTTCAATCATCACTCTGGGTATCGTCTTTCTCAGCCGCATCATCGGCCGAATTGCGTTGGCGCCGTTGACCATCGGCCTGCACCGCAGGAAAGCGTGACGAGGCATAGCGCACCACAAAAATCGCCAGCGCCAGCAGCAGAATCGCCCCGGAGACCATCACCACGCCCATGTCGGGTTTATGGTTGTGCGAAATGTCGGAAATCATCAGGCGGGTCAGCGCGGTAATCGCCACATAGATCATGAAGCGGATCGGCATGTGGTTGGTCTTGAAATAGATCCCCACCATCGCCGCCAATTCCAGGTAGATAAACAGCAACAGGATGTCATCGACGGTGATATGGCCCTTCTCCAGCATGCCAAGAAAAGCCATGATCGCGGCCCAGGCGGTGATGGCGCCGATGGCGAACAGCGCCAGGTAGTGGAACGCCTCCATCAACAGATTGCCCAGCGATTCCGCCAGCCCATGCATGCGCTCGCGCATCAGCTCGGCCCAGTTTGGTTTACCCATAAAAGCTCCTAATAGATCGAAAATGACGACAGCACCGCGCGTCATCATCTAACAGTGTCAGTAGAAGAAGCTTGCGGCGGGCGAAAAAGCACCTGCAACCGCCGCGCCATGCTGGCGGCTGGCTGTTGCAGCCTGAAGAATCGGCTATGGTGTTAGCCGGCATGGCAATTGCTGCTGGCCAAATGCAGGCGAGTTCTTTATGCTCGCAACCACTGTACAAATAAACAGTTTATTGCAACCTATCAGCGTGAAGGCGTAGAGGTGATGAATGGCCGTCGAAGTGGTGTACCGCAGCAGCCGGGATTTGGAGCGTTTATTCATGGATAAAGCCGAAGCCGACCGTCATGACAAAATGCTCGAACTGGCCGAGCTGCTCACCGAGGTGCTGCAAAAAGCCGTGCCATCGCTGAATGAAGCCCAGGGTGAAGAGCTGGGGATTTATATGGCGAAGAACCGTGACATCTTCGCCAAGGCGTTCAAGAACCAGCCGGATGCCTTGAGTGAACTGAGCGAACCCGCTGCCGAGTAACCCCGGCAGCGATAAACAAAACCCCAGTCAGTGACTGGGGTTTTGTGTTTCTAGCCAATATCAACTGCGCTGTGGGAGGCGCTTTAGCGGCGAGCTTTTAATTGCTGATGTCGCGGCTAAAGCCCCTCCCACAGAGGTGGGCCCGCCCCTTCTCAGCGCCCATTCAGCCATATAACAAGCGCTCAGCAATCGCATCGGCAACCCGCGCTGGCGAGCGCTTATCGGCCTGGGCATGGCCGAATATCTCGGTCAGTCGTCGGCTGATCTGCGTCAGGTGCGCGGTGATCGCCGGCAGCGATTCGCCCTGATGCTTCAGCGCCACGTAGATCAGGCCGCCGGCATTGATCACATAATCCGGCGCATAGAGAATCCCCCGCGCCTGCAGGCTGTCGGAGATATCGGCACTGGCCAGCTGATTGTTTGCCGCCCCCGCCACCGCCGAGCAGCGCAGCTGGCCAACTGTTGTGTGGTTCAGCACGCCGCCCAGCCCGCACGGCGCGAGGATGTCGCAGGGAGTGGCGAGCAAGGCCTCGCTGGCCACCGGCCGCGCGCCAAGTTGTTCAACCGCTAGTTGCACGCGGCCGTGGTCCAGATCGCTGACCAGCAGTTCGGCGCCCGCAGCATGCAGTTGCTCGGCCAGCGCATAACCGACATTGCCCAGGCCCTGAATCGCCACCCGCAAGCCTTCCAGGTTGTCACTGCCAAGGCGCGCCAGGGCGGTGGCGCGAATACCGGTGAACACCCCCAGCGCCGTGTGCGGGGACGGGTCACCCTCGGCCGTGGTACTGGTGACATGCTGGGTGTACTGGGCGATGCAGTCCATATCGACACTGGAGGTGCCGCTGTCCATGGCGGTGATGTAGTGGCCGTTCAGCGTTTCGATAAAGCGCCCGAAAGCTTCAAACAGTGCGCCACGATTCTCGACATGCGCCGGACGAATAATCACCGCCTTGCCGCCGCCCTGTTGCAGGCCGGCCAGCGCCGCCTTGTAGCTCATGCCTTTGGCCAGGCGCAGCAAATCCTCAATCGCGCTTTGGCTGTTGGCGTAGGGTAGGTAACGGCAGCCGCCCAGCGCAGGGCCCAAGCGACTGTTGTGGATGGCGATAATGGCCTGCAGGCCAGTCAGCGGGTCCACGGCGAAGTGCAACGACTCCAGCCGGGCGGTTTCCATCATGGCGAACATGCTGTGGCTCCCGTACTGATTTGCCACTCAGTATAGGCAGTGGCGCTGCTGACACTCGCCCAGTGGTCAGTTGCATCATGGCGCCCGCGCAACAATCCACTGGACGAAGCCCCGGCGCTTGACTACAAAGCCAGAGACATCGGGAGATTGTTATGACCCCACGCGCCGCCTGCCTTGCCTGCCTGGAGCAAAACCCGCCTGCGTTGTTCGAGGCGGCGCTGTGGATTGCCGTGGAGCACCAGCCCACGCTGCAACCGGTCGAGGTGCTGCAACGGCTGAACGCTTTGCAGCAGCAGGTCAGTCAGGGTTTGCCTAACCTGCCGCTGCAGGAACTGGCGCAACCGCTGCTGCGCCGGCTGAGTGAGATGGACTTTCATGAAGACGACGAACGCCCGTTACGGCCAAGGGCAGCGCTGCTGGATCAGCTTTTATTGCGCCGTCGCGGCCAGCCACTTTCCCTAGCTTTGCTCGCCCTGGAACTGGCCAGGCGCTTGGCGATTCCGCTGCAGGGGGTGAATTTTCCGGGGCACTTTCTGCTGCGCGTACCGGGCGCCGATCATCTGCTCGACCCGTGCAGCGGCCGGCGCCTGTATACCCGCGAATGCCGCGAGCTGCTGCAGCGCCATCTGGGCCCGACTGCCGAATTAAGCGCCAGCCAGCTGCAGCCCTGCGATGCGCGCAGCATGCTGCAGCGCCTGTCGCGCAACCTGCGACAACTGCATCAACTGGACGATGACCCACTCGCCGCGCTGCGCGATGCCGAGCGCGTGCTGTTGCTCGGTACGCCGACCCTGCATGACCACCTGGCCCGCGCGGAGATTTATCAAGTGCTTGATTGTCCGCAGGGCGAACGCTTCGATCTGCAATGCGCCCTGCTGCTCAGCGATGATCCGGCGCAGCATCTACAACTCAGCCAACGCCTACGCCTGCTCAGCGCCAGCCCAGCGCTGCATTAGAAAAGGCTATGTGTCCATTATGTGTTGCAGGCCGCTTTTGTAGGGTGGGTTAGCGGCACGGGGGGCGGTTATGGGGACGCCACGCAATTCGAGCGCCGCGTAACCCACCATTGCGGCTTGCCGGTAGACCGCCATGGTGGGTTACGGCGCGTTGAAAGTCGGTGGTGTTTGTCTGATCCCGGTTCGCGCCTAACCCACCCTACGTATTACCGCGCCTCATGCATCTTATAGCTGCTCGGAACGACTCAACACATAGCGGCTACATAGCCTAGAAAAATCCCAACGCCTTGGCCTTGGCCACCGCCTGAGTACGCCGCGCTACGCCCAGCTTGCCGTTGATCCGCCGGGCGTGGGTCTTGACCGTGTGCAGGGAAATAAACAACTGCTCGGCCACTTCCTGATTGGACAGGCCCTGGGCGATCAAGCCGAGCACCGCCAGTTCGCGACTGCTCAGGGCATTGGCGCTGGCGGCAGGCGCAGCATTCGCCGCGTTATCAACCTGGCTGGCCACGCGAAACCACGGGCGCTGATACCCCAAGCGCCGCTGCAAGGCCTGGCCGGTCTGCCGGGCCTGCTCGGCGCCAGCTTTATCACCACAGGCTGCGCAGGCGTCGGCATAGTTCAGCCACAACTCGCTGACCAACGCCTGCCGCCCCTGGGCTGCCACCTGCTCCAGCAACTGGTGCAGAGGCTCGCGCACATCCTCACCCTGTGCGCGGTCCAGCTGCAGCAGCAGCGCCTGAAAGCGTGGAATCAGCTCGGGGAAGTTTGGCGTCGGCAGCACCGCTTTAACCCGCTGTTCATAGCCCAATACCCGCGTTGCGGCGACGCGCGCCCGCGCATGGTGGCCCTGGGCAACCCACAGGTGGCTGCTGGCCAGCAGCAGGGTGCCGCGATACAGGGTTTCACTGACGCGCTGGCGCTGCATCTGCCGTTCGGCTTGCGCCAAGTGAGCAAAGGCAGTGGCAACATCGCCCTGCCCCATCGCCAACTCGGCCAGGCCGAGGTAGCCATGAAACGCTCCCGGATCACCGCAGGCGAGGGCATGTTCAAGCCCGAATTGCAGCAGCGTAGCCGCTGCATCCGCACGGCCCTGGCGCAGTTGCAGGCGACCCAGGCGTAGCTCAAGGCGTGCCAGTACCGGCGTGTTGCGCAAGGCGGTCGGCGCGGTTGCCGTCAGCACCCGCTGCAGCAGCGCTTCGGCGCGGGCAAATTCACCCCGTGTCTCCAGCAACAGGGCGTGGTCCAGCTCCAGCAGGGCTTCAAACACCGGGTTGCCATGCAGGCGTGCCTGCTTCAAGGCTTCAAAACTCAGCTTCTGCGCCACCTCCAGCTGACCTTCGCCAATGGCCACCAGGGTCAACGCCGAACGGCACAGCAGCGCCTGCGCCCACGCGCTTTGCGGCAGCCCCTGCAGGGCGTCATGCAGATGGCTGCGGGCATCCACGGCACAGACTCGGCCGTAGGCGATGATGCCCTGGATGGCCTGCCAGTGAGCGAACAGCTCGCGAGTCCGCGCACCGTCACTGCGCGGCTGAAAGCGCGCCAGCTGGTTAATACAGCTCTGTGCTTCATCCAGGCGACCGACCAGCAGCAACACCCAGGCGTTGAGCAGAATCAGCCGCGGCGTGCTGCACAGCAGGCTGTCCGGCAGCTCACTGCGCCAGCGCAGAATCAGTGCCAGGTCCTGACCCTGCAGCACCTGCTCCTCAGTAAAACGCTCAAGAAAACTGCCGGCCACGTCCGGTTGCCCGGCCAGCAAGGCGTGCTCCACCGCCGCACGAATATCGCCATGGCCGGCAAACCACTGGCTGGCATGCACATGCAAGGCGTTGTGCGGCAGATTCGCGGCCTGCCGCTGCAGCAGCCGGGCCAGCGGCGGAAACAGCACGTACCAGCCCTTGGCTGCGTCCAACTCCTGGATAAACACGCCGCGCTCGATCAGCGCGCGTAACCACTGCGCGCCCTCGCCCACGCCAAACAAATGGTCGCACAGCGCCAGGTTAAAGCGTGGCAACTGCGCCAGTTGCTGGAGCATCTGCAACAGTTCATCCGGCAGCCCTTGCAGCACTTCGCGCTCGACGTACTCGGCAAGCAGTTGGTCATGCTCGCCGTCCTGCGGCGCGCTCAGCGCAGTCGGTTCGGCCTGCGCCGCCAGCAGACGCAGGCGCAAGGCCGCCGGCCAGCCCTGAGTCAATTCATGCAGATCGTGCGCCCAGGCGCTGCGGGTTGGGTCCAACTGCTGCAACCAGGCCAGCACCTCCGCTTCGTTGAAGGCCAGCTCGCTGGCGCCCAGTTCGAGCAGCTCGCCTTCCAGCAACAGGCGCGAAAGGTTACACGCCGGCCGCCGCCGGCTGCCCAGCCACCAGCAAATGCCCGGCGGGGTGACCATCAGCAGTTGATTGAGAAAGTCATCGAGGGCGTGATTCGGTTGCGCCGGGTAGTCATTGAGCATGATCCACAGCGGCCGCGACTCCTGCGCCAGGGTCGCCAGCAGCTCGCCACTGCTGAGGTCTGCGGGGTAGTCGAGCAGCTTGCCCAGCTGCTGAGTCAGCTGCTCGGCATGCAGGCCTTCAGCAGCGCAGTTCAGCCAGAGCAGGCGGTAATTAGCCGGGCATTCGCGGGCACAGTCGGCCAACAACACGGTTTTGCCAAAGCCGGCCGGGCCGACCAGCAAACGCAGGCGGCAGTCGTGCGCGAGCAGGCGCTGCTGCAGGGATAGCCGGGAGATATGCCCAGGCGGCGGGCGTTGTACGCTGCCACAGGAAGACGCTGCGGCGCTCAGCGAGAATGGCGCTAATGCGTTCATGACGGCTCGTTTTATTGTTCTTGCAGGAACCGGATCATTGCAGGCTAAACCGCAATGGCCAAGGCTCACAGTTCTATCACCACAGATGATGGCGGGCGATAAAAAAGGCGGCCAGAAGGCCGCCCAATCACGGAGTAACACGTGCAGGTTATTGGCCTAGCGAACGCCGGAGCTGCGCAGTGCGGCTGGCGTGTAGTCTGCAGCCGTAGCTTTGAAACCGAAGTTATAAGCCGATTTTTCTTCGTTCTTCATACCCAGGGCCAAATAACGACCAGCCACCAGGTCATACAGCGCTTCAAGGGTGTAGCCCGGCACTTGATGGTTGTAGTAGTGCTGCGCATGACCTTCGGCAACACGCCAAAGCTGACCACGGCCATCGTAATGATCAACCAGCGCTATCTGCCAGCTGTCCTCGTCGACATACATGTGGCG
This sequence comes from Pseudomonas sp., assembly GCF_030684895.1. Lineage (GTDB taxonomy): Bacteria > Pseudomonadota > Gammaproteobacteria > Pseudomonadales > Pseudomonadaceae > Aquipseudomonas. Next base: position 130,150 of record NZ_JAUXXP010000090.1, read on the forward strand.
CTTGGCATAGATATGCCGCTCACCGCTCTTCAGCGTGGCAACCACTTCCCAAACCCGGTGCAGCTCGTAGCGCGTCAGGTCCTGATTGATGTGCCCGGCTTTAAGCACGTCGTCGTACTTCAGTGACGGCGAATCAAGCTTGTAGCTGTTATAGGGGATGTACATTTCCTTCTTGCCGACCAATTGCCAGTCGTAACGATCAGGCGCCCCGGAGAACATATCGAAGTTATCGGCCGTACGCATGCCGTCAGCGGCGGTACCCGGCCCATCGTAGGCCACCTGCGGAGCGCGGCGCACGCGGCGTTGACCGGCGTTGTAAATCCACGCCAGGCGCGGCTCCTTGACCTGGTCGATAGTCTCGTGGACCAGCAGCACGTTACCGGCCAGGCGCGACGGTGCGGTTACCCGCTGCTTGAAATACAGCAAGACATTGCTGCCCTTGGCCGGATCAAGATCGGGCATATCCGCCGGGAAGGCCACTTCATCTTCGAACTTAACCAGGCTGTAAGAGCCATTGGTCTGCGGCGTCGCCTGAGTCACCACGCGTCGGGTGTTACCACCCCGGTAACGGGTGATGTGGTTCCAGATCACCTCAACGCCTGTCTTGGGAATTGGAAAGGCGTAGTAACGGCTGGCATTGAAGTTCTGCAGGCCGTTACCACCGTCTACGGGCGTGGTATTGACCGCACTGACCTTGGCGGCATCGGCAATCGCTGCAGGCACGGCGGTGGTTCGATGCGAGGGGTAAACCGGGATCTTGTAGCTATCCGAGTACCGTTTGAGCATGGCCATCTGACCGGCTGAGAGCTTGTCTTTGTACTGCTCGGCATTGGCCGCGGTAATCGTAAACAGAGGCTGCTCACTGGCATACGGATCAGCGAGAAACCCCTTGCCATCGACAGTCGCGGCACTGGTAGACAGACCGCCATCCCAGGCAGGGATACTGCCATCAGCATTGCCGGCCACTTCCCCGCCCAGCGGCGTCAAGCTGGTACCCAACTGAGCCGCTTCTTGTTCAGAGACTGCGGCCATCACGCTGCTGGCTAACAACGTCAGCAGCAGCGCACCAGTTTGCAGGATTCTTGTGTTTTTCATGGTGTACGGATCCTTTTGCACTGCGTTGATCAGAAGTTCACACCAAAGCTCAGGGCAACAAAGTCACGGTCGACGTTGGTGTTGTAATCACCACCAAAGAAGTCGGTGTAACTGAGGCTGGCGTTATAGGTGTTCTGGTAGTCAGCGTTCAGGCCTAGGCTCACCGCCTTACTGCCCTCGCTGAAGTTGGGGCCATAACCATCGACGTCATGCGACCAGGCAATGCTCGGCGTCAGGTTGACCCCGGCGAAAACGTTGCTGTACTCGGCGCTAGCCCGCAGGCGGTAGCCCCAGGAGCTGCTGGTGAAGAAGCCATCGTCATTACACTGATCTGGGTTGGCGGCGTTCACCCCTGCAGTACAGGTCGTGTTGGGGTTGAGCTGACCAATGCCATAGACCGGATCGCGACCGAAGCGCAGCTCACCAACATCATCATTAATACCGCTGACATGGTTGTACCCCACCTCGCCCACCAGGGTCAGGCGACTGGCCCCCAGCACTCGGTCGAAAAACTGCACCGCCGATACTTGCGCTTGGGTCACCGGCTTGCGCACGTAGCCGGCCACTTCCTCACCCACCGCATTGCGCCCATGGCCGCTGGTAAATACCGGTGAAAAACCCTGGCGCAGGGAGGCAAAGGTCATGTCAGTGGAGTTAATGCCGACCGGCATGTTCGGCCGGTAACTGAGTTCACCCGACAACGCCGTACCTTCGATATTGGTCTGGAAACTTACGCCATACAGACGGATATCTTCCGGGTACTCCAGAAAGTAGCGGGCAGCCTGTGGCGCCCCGGTGCCGACAATAATGCTGCCGCTCGGGGTACGGCTGTGGTAATTCATCGCGTACAGGCCGAACTCAGTGTCATGTAACGACTCGGCAAACCAGCGCAAGGCAACGCCGAACTGACCGCTGTCACGAGCATCACGGTCGCCCGCGCGAGGAATGAAGACGGGATTGCCCGGCGCACCGGTGTTGTTTGACGCGTCCGGCGCAACATCGGCCCCGGCTACCACCAGGCGGTCATTACAGCCATCGGCGGCCGTATCGCTAGGCGCGAAGAACGTCCCGCAGTTATCGATAACGGTCTGATCCCACTCCAGCTGGTAGAACGCCTCCATGCTGATAGTGTCGGTCAAGCTCTGCGATACATAAAGCATGTTGACCGGAATCAGCCCCTCCTTGATCTCCGCACCTGGGCGGCGGAACGCTGCCGCATCCACAGGGTTGATCGAGTTGATCGAGTTACCGATAAAGGTACTTTCACCCCAGCTGACCACTTGCTTACCGACCCGCACACTGCCCGGCATGCTGCCCAGGTTGTAGTTGTGATAGATGAAGGCATCGAGCATTTCCGCACCGGAGGCTTGTGCCGCAGTCTTGCGATTGTGGTCATCGATGTCATACAGCAGCCGGCTTTCGTCCTTGGTCTCGAAGTCGTACCAATACTTGCCGCGAATAAACACGCCGGTATCGCCGTACTTCAATTCAAGGTCGTGAATACCTTTGAATATCTTCGAAAAGGTTTCACCTTTCTTGAAATTCAGGCGGCCGTCATCGTTGGTCTGAGAAGACGCCTTGCCACCGTTGCGCGTGCCGATAAAGTCGGGATCGGCACCACGCACGCTCCAACTGGCTCCCACAGAAAGCGATGAGTCGAACTGCGCTTCGACCTCACCAATATTGAATGTAATAGCCTGGACAGGCGCGACACAGCCAACAGCAATGGCAATCGCCAAAACGCTGGGCTGGAAGATGGCATGTCTTGTTCTTGTTCTCATGCGGCTCTCCTGGAAAGCGGGTTTCGTGTTGAGGCCCACACGCTACCCAGCCCCCCGCCAGCGGATAAGCGCCCGAAAGAGGTATTTGCCCTGTCAGCCGAAAGAGTGAATACGCCTCTGGAAAGCCGCTCTCCCGCCGGCCCATGGACCATTTCAATGGCGCTTTATAGGGTGGGTGAATGACCACGGCGGCTCGGCAAGGCAATTGGCCGCTGCTGGTGTTGCAACGAAGGCAGCGCTACGGCAGCTGGGCCGGACCTGATCGCCGGCTCCACCAAGACATCGTATCGATTTAGATACACCGTAATGAAAGCGACACAAAGCGTTCAGCCCGCGACGCCAGAGCCTTTGCGCTGTGCCTTATGGATGAATCGTTCATGCGCGTATCGAAATCGCTACATAAGCGGCAAAGACGAATACATAAAAACAACTTAAGTTGTTGTTTTTATTGATAAAAATAACAATGGCACCTACCTTGCTAAGGTCTTTCCACCTTCCGCTCGTGCCCGGCACGCGCGCCCAGCACATCGCCCCCAACAGAAAGGGCGAGTCACCACCCTTGAGGAGTTCACATGAGCGAATTGCGTTTTACCGTTGAGCACGAATGGCTGCGTCAGGATGCCGATGGTCTGGTTACCGTGGGCATCACCGCCTATGCCCAGGAAGCCCTGGGTGACGTGGTATTCGTGCAGCTGCCGGAAGCCCAGCGCTACGCCGAGGGTGACGAAGTGGCCGTGCTGGAATCGGTAAAAGCTGCGAGCAATATCGCCATGCCGCTGGACGGTGAGGTGGTCGAGGTCAATGGCGAGCTAGAATCCAGCCCTGAGCTGGTCAACGAAGACCCCCTGGGCAAGGGCTGGTTCTTCCGTTTCCGTCCGGCCAATGCCAGCGCGGTAGCCGACCTGCTCGACCAGGCCGCCTACGAGCGCCTGCTCAACGCCAATGCTGACGCCTGAGAGAGTGTGATGACCAAGCTGACCACCCAGAACGAATTTGTCGCCCGCCACATCGGCCCGCGTGACGCCGATACTGCTGCCATGCTCGAACTGCTCGGCTACGCCAGCATCGACGCGCTGACCGATAACGTCATCCCCGAGAGCATCAAGGGCACCAGCGTGCTGGGCTCTCTGCCGGGCCTGTCGGAAGCCGACGCCCTGGCCAAGATCAAGACCATCGCCGGCAAGAACCAGCAGCTCAAGACCTTTATCGGTCAGGGCTACTACGGCACCCACACACCAAGCCCGATTCTGCGCAACCTGCTGGAAAACCCGGCCTGGTACACCGCTTACACCCCGTACCAGCCAGAGATTTCCCAGGGCCGCCTGGAGTCCTTGCTGAACTTCCAGACCCTGATCAGCGACCTCACCGGCATGCAGATCGCCAACGCCTCGCTGCTGGATGAAGCCACCGCCGCCGCCGAAGCCATGACCTTCTGCAAGCGCCTGTCGAAGAACAAGGCCAGCAACGCCTTCTTCGCCTCCCAGCATTGCCACCCGCAAACCCTCGACGTGCTGCGCACCCGTGCCGAGCCGCTGGGCATTGAAGTCGTGGTCGGCGACGAAGCCGCGATTACCGATGCCAGCGCCTATTTCGGTTCGCTGCTGCAGTACCCGGCGAGCAATGGCGACATCTTCGACTACCGCGAACTGGTCGAGCGCTTCCACGCCGCCGGTGCCCTGGTTGCCGTCGCCGCTGACTTGCTGGCCCTGACCCTGCTCACTGCGCCGGGCGAGTTCGGTGCCGACGTGGCCCTGGGCAGCGCGCAGCGTTTTGGTGTGCCGCTGGGCTTCGGTGGCCCGCATGCCGCCTATTTCGCTACCCGCGATGCGTTCAAGCGCGATATGCCGGGCCGCTTGGTCGGCATGTCCATTGACCGCTTCGGCAAGCCGGCCCTGCGCCTGGCCATGCAGACCCGCGAGCAACATATCCGCCGCGAGAAGGCCACCAGTAACATCTGTACCGCCCAGGTGCTGCTGGCCAACATCGCCAGCATGTACGCCGTGTACCACGGCCCGAAAGGCCTGACCCAGATCGCCCAGCGCGTACACCAGTTCACCGCAATCCTGGCCAAAGGCCTGCGCGCCCTGGGTTACAGCGTTGAGCAGGAATTCTTCTTCGACACCCTGACCCTGGCCACCGGCGGCAAAACGGCAGCCCTGCACGCTGCGGCGCGCAAAGCCGGGATCAACCTGCGTGAAATCGATGGCGAGCGCCTGGGCCTGTCCCTCGACGAGACCACCGATCAAGTCGCCGTTGAAGCGCTGCTGGCGGTCTTCGCCGAAGGCAAAGCTGTTCCAGCCTTCGCTGAACTGGCGGCTGGCGTAATCGCTCAGCTGCCAAAAGGCCTGCTGCGCGAAAGCGAAATCCTCACTCACCCAGTATTTAACCGCTACCACAGCGAAACCGAGCTGATGCGCTACCTGCGCAAACTGGCCGACAAGGACCTGGCGCTGGACCGCAGCATGATCCCGCTGGGCTCCTGCACCATGAAGCTCAACGCCGCCAGCGAAATGATCCCGGTGACCTGGGCCGAGTTCGGCAACCTGCACCCCTTCGCCCCGGTCGAGCAGAGCCAGGGTTACACCCAGCTGACCACCGAACTGGAGGCCATGCTCTGCGCGGCCACCGGCTATGACGGCATTTCCCTGCAGCCGAACGCCGGGTCCCAGGGCGAGTACGCCGGTCTCTTGGCTATCCGTGCTTACCACCTGAGCCGTGGCGATGATCAGCGCGATATCTGCCTGATCCCGCAGTCGGCCCACGGCACCAACCCGGCGACCGCCAGCATGGCCGGTATGCGCGTGGTGGTAACGGCATGCGACAGCAGCGGTAACGTCGATATCGCCGATCTCAAGGCCAAAGCCGAAGAGCACAAGGATCGTCTGGCTGCACTGATGATCACCTACCCCTCGACCCACGGCGTGTTTGAGGAAGGCATCCGCGAAATCTGCGCGATCATTCATGACAACGGCGGCCAGGTGTACATCGACGGCGCCAACATGAATGCCATGGTCGGCCTCTGCGCCCCGGGCAAGTTCGGCGGCGACGTCTCGCACCTGAACCTGCACAAGACCTTCTGCATCCCACACGGCGGTGGTGGCCCAGGCGTTGGCCCGATTGGCGTCAAAGCGCACCTGATTCCGTTCCTGCCTGGCCACGGCCATATGGCCCGCAAGATCGGGGCGGTCAGCGCCGCGCCGTTCGGCAGCGCCAGTATCCTGCCGATCACCTGGATGTACATCAGCATGATGGGCGGTGAAGGCCTCAAGCGCGCCTCGCAGATGGCCATCCTCAACGCCAACTACATCGCCCGCCGCCTGGAAGAGCACTACCCCGTGCTGTATTCGGGCAGCAACGGCCTGGTGGCGCACGAGTGCATTCTGGATATCCGCCCAATCAAGGACAGCAGCGGCATCAGCGTTGACGATGTGGCCAAGCGTCTGATCGACTTCGGCTTCCACGCCCCGACCATGTCCTTCCCGGTCGCCGGCACCCTGATGATCGAGCCGACCGAAAGCGAATCCAAGGAAGAACTGGACCGCTTCTGCGACGCCATGATCGCCATCCGCAACGAGATTCGTGCGGTGGAAGCTGGCCAGTTGGATGCCAACGACAACCCGCTGAAAAACGCCCCACACACCGCCCTGGAACTGGTCGGCGAGTGGACTCACGCCTACAGCCGCGAACAAGCCGTGTACCCAGTGGCCAGCCTGATCGAGGCCAAGTACTGGCCGCCGGTCGGCCGCGTCGACAACGTGTTCGGCGACCGCAACCTGATCTGCGCCTGCCCGTCCATCGAGGCGTATCAGGAAGCCTAAGGCGATGTAAACGTAGGATGGGTTGAGCGCAGCGATACCCATCACGCCGCTGGCCATCATCGATGGGTTACGCGGCGCTCAACAGCGGTGTTGTGGGCATGCTCAGTGCCATACGCCGCTAACCCATCCTACGTTTTTGTTTACCCAAGAATTTCGACTCACCTCTACCCGAGGCGGGTTAGCTGCACCTCATATAAAAACCAGAGGGCCTCACCATGTTTAGCAAGCACGACCAACTGCAAGGCTTTGACGACGCCCTGCTCGCCGCAATCAACGCCGAAGAGCAGCGCCAGGAAGACCATATCGAGCTGATTGCCTCGGAAAACTATTGCAGCCAGCGCGTGATGCAGGCCCAGGGTAGCGGCCTGACCAACAAGTACGCCGAAGGCTATCCGGGCAAGCGTTACTACGGCGGTTGCGAGCATGTCGACAAGGTCGAGGCCCTAGCCATCGAGCGCGCCAAGCAGCTGTTCGGCGCTGACTATGCCAACGTGCAGCCGCACTCCGGCTCTTCCGCCAACAGCGCGGTGTACCTGGCCTTGCTCAATGCCGGCGATACCATTCTCGGCATGAGCCTGGCCCACGGCGGCCACCTGACCCACGGCGCCAAGGTGTCGTCCTCCGGCAAGCTGTACAACGCGGTGCAATACGGCATCGACGAACAGGGCCTGATCGATTACACCAAGGTGGAGCGCCTGGCCGTCGAACATAAGCCGAAGATGATCGTCGCCGGCTTCAGCGCCTATTCGCGCACCCTTGATTTCGCCCGCTTCCGCGCCATCGCCGACCAGGTCGGGGCGCTGCTGTTTGTCGATATGGCCCACGTTGCTGGCCTGGTGGCCGCCGGCCTGTATCCCAATCCGCTGCCGTTTGCCGATGTGGTCACCACCACCACCCACAAAACCCTGCGCGGCCCGCGTGGTGGCTTGATCCTGGCCAAGGCCAACGAAGAGATCGAGAAGAAGCTCAACTCCGCCGTGTTCCCCGGCAGCCAGGGCGGCCCGTTGATGCATGTGATCGCGGCCAAGGCCGTGTGCTTCAAGGAGGCGCTGGAACCAGGCTTCAAGACCTACCAGCAACAGGTCATCGACAACGCCCAGGCCATGGCCGAAGTGTTTGTTGCGCGCGGCTATGACGTGGTCTCCGGCGGCACCGACAACCACCTGATGCTGGTCAGCCTGATCAAGCAGGGCCTCACCGGCAAAGCCGCTGACGCGGCCCTGGGCGCGGCGCATATCACGGTGAACAAGAACGCCGTACCGAATGACCCGCAGTCGCCCTTTGTCACCTCCGGCATCCGCATCGGCACCCCGGCAGTCACCACCCGCGGCTTCAAGCAAGGCGAGTGCCGCACCCTGGCCGGCTGGATCTGCGACATCCTCGATGAGCTGGACAATCCAGCCGTGGTCGAGCGCGTTCGTGGTCAGGTTGCGAACCTATGCGCCAGCTTCCCGGTCTACGCTGACTAGAACGGTACGCAGTTTTTGCCACTCGCGGCGCGGTTATCCAGCGCGCCGCATCATCGCCGCTCCACAAGGGCGGCAGCAAAACACGCAGTCGGAGCAAGCATGTCACTTAGCGTTTTTGACCTCTTCAAGATCGGCATCGGCCCTTCCAGTTCACACACCGTAGGGCCGATGCTGGCCGCCCTGCGCTTCGCCGATGGCCTGCGCCGCGATGATTTACTGAGCAGCACCGACAGCATCAAGGTCGAGCTATACGGCTCCCTCGGCGCCACCGGCAAGGGCCATGGCAGCGACAAAGCCGTACTGCTGGGCCTGGAGGGCGAGCAGCCCGATACGGTCGATACCAACAGCGTCGACGCCCGCCTGGCGATGATTCGCAGCAGCGGCGAACTCAAGCTGCTCGGCGAAAAGCCCATCCGTTTTGTCGAAAAGCAGCACCTGGCAATGATCCGCAAGCCGCTGCCCTTTCACCCCAATGGCATGATCTTTCGCGCCTTTGACGCCGCCGGTTTGCAAATCCGCTCGCGCGAGTACTACTCAGTCGGCGGCGGCTTTGTCGTCGATGAACAGGCCGCCGGTGCCGACCGTATCGTCGAAGACACCACCCCATTGCAGTACCCCTTCACCACCGGCAAACAACTGCTGGCGCATTGCGCCGAGCACAAGCTGTCGATCAGCCAGGTGATGCTGGCCAACGAGGCCGCCTGGCGCCCGGAAGCCGAAACCCGCGCGCGCCTGCTGCATATCTGGCAGGTGATGCAGGATTGCGTCGAGGCTGGCTGCCGCAACGAGGGCATCATGCCCGGCGGCCTGAAGGTCAAACGCCGCGCCGCCGATCTGCACCGGCAGCTGTGCAAACACCCGGAAGCCAGCCTGCGTGACGCCTTGAGTGTGCTCGACTGGGTCAACCTCTATGCCCTGGCGGTGAACGAGGAAAACGCCAGCGGCGGCCGCGTGGTCACCGCACCGACCAATGGCGCGGCCGGTATCGTGCCGGCGGTGCTGCATTACTACAGCCGCTTTATCCCCAGTTCCAACGACGACGGCGTGGTGCGCTTTCTGCTCACCGCCGCCGCCATCGGCATCCTCTATAAAGAAAACGCCTCGATCTCCGGGGCCGAAGTCGGCTGCCAGGGCGAGGTCGGCGTGGCCTGTTCGATGGCTGCGGGCGCCCTGTGCGAAGTGCTTGGCGGCAGCGTCAACCAGGTGGAAAACGCCGCCGAGATCGGCATGGAACACAACCTCGGCCTGACTTGCGACCCCATCGGCGGCCTGGTGCAGGTACCCTGCATCGAGCGCAACGCCATGGGTTCGGTGAAGGCGATCAACGCCGCGCGCATGGCCCTGCGCGGCGACGGTCAGCATTTCGTCTCGCTGGATAAGGTGATCCGCACCATGCGCCAGACCGGCGCCGATATGAACAACAAGTACAAGGAAACCGCCCGCGGCGGCCTGGCCGTAAATATTGTCGAGTGCTGATTCGCCATGGCGTGCTCGCGACTTGCTGCGATCTGAACCGTCACACTGAAATCATCCCCTCGCCCATCTGGGGAGAGGGCTAGGGAGAGGGGTCGATATAGACCCCACCCACCACATTTATGGAGAACCGCATGACCACTGAAACCCTGGCGAAAACCCCGCTACATGCCCTGCATCTCGAACTGGGCGCGCGCATGGTGCCGTTCGCCGGCTACGACATGCCCGTGCAGTACCCGCTCGGGGTGATGAAGGAACACCTGCACACCCGCGAAGCCGCCGGCCTGTTCGACGTATCCCATATGGGCCAGATCGTCCTGCGCGGTGCAGCTGCCGCCAAGGCCCTGGAAACTCTGGTGCCGGTGGACATCATCGACCTGCCGGTGGGCATGCAGCGTTACGCCATGTTCACCGATGACCAGGGCGGCATTCTCGACGACCTGATGGTCGCCAACCTGGGTAACGACACCCTGTTTTTGGTGGTAAACGCCGCCTGCAAGGACCAAGACCTGGCCCACCTGCAAAAGCATATTGGCAACCAGTGTGAGATCGAAAGCCTGTTCGAGGCGCGCGCACTGTTGGCGTTGCAAGGCCCTAAAGCCGTCGACGTGCTGGCGCGCCTGGCCCCAGAAGTGGCGCAGATGACCTTTATGCAGTTCGCCCCCGTGCGCCTGCTCGGTGTCGACTGCTATGTCAGCCGCTCCGGCTACACCGGCGAAGACGGCTTCGAAATTTCAGTCCCTGCCGAACACACCGAAACCCTGGCGCGTAGCCTGCTGGCCGAGCCTGAAGTGGCCGCCATCGGCCTCGGCGCGCGCGACTCACTGCGCCTAGAAGCCGGCCTGTGCCTGTATGGCCACGACATGAGCAGCAGCACCACACCAATTGAAGCCAGCCTGCTGTGGGCCATGTCCAAGCCACGTCGCGCCGATGGCGCCCGTGCTGGCGGCTTCCCCGGTGCCGAGCGGATCTTCGCCCAGCAACAGCAAGGCGTTGCCAGCAAGCGCGTCGGACTGCTGCCCCAGGAGCGTGTACCGGTACGTGAAGGCGCGGAAATCGTCGATGCCGATGGCAACGTGATCGGCAGCGTATGCAGCGGCGGCTTCGGCCCGACCCTGGCTGCCCCGGTAGCCATGGGCTATGTGCAGAACAGCCATATCGCCCTGGATACCGAGGTATGGGCCATGGTGCGCGGCAAGCGCGTGGCGATGAAAGTCGCCAAAACCCCGTTCGTACCGCAGCGCTACTACCGCGGCTAAACTCCGCACGTAGCCCGGATGCAATCCGGGGCATCGGTGGTGGCCATTCGGCCATCCCCGGATTGCATCCGGGCTACTCGTTAACCGCTCCGCTACTCGCGCAGCTGCCCAACCATGGCGGCGGCCACGCTCAGTACATCCTTGCCCAGCTGCATCGAACGCGCACCGCTCCAGCCAGTATGCGGATTGGGACGATCGTCGTGATCCTTGAACGGCATTTCGATGGTAAAGGCCAGGCAATCGAACTCCATGCCGACGGCGTTGCAGGCCAGACTGGTGTTGGCCTGGCCAAACTGATCGGGGGTGTAGCCGAAGGCGGTCTGGAACTCGGCGCCGTTATCGATCAGCAACTGTTTGAACTGGTTTTCCAGACGTTGCAGGCGCGGGCTATAGCCGGGATTGCCTTCACAGCCGGCGACAAACACATGAGGAATTTCCTCGTCGCCGTGGATATCCAGAAACAGATCGACGCCCACGGCGCGCATCTGCTGCTGGACGAAATACACCTCAGGGCTGTCCGTCTCACTAGCCGACTGCCAGGCGCGGTTAAGGTCGCACCCAGCGACGTTGGTGCGCAGATGACCCCGGAAGGCGCCGTCCGGGTTCATGTTCGGCACCAGATACAGATCAGCCTGCTCCAGTAGAGCATTCAGCTCGGCGTCATCACGCCGCTGCAGACGCTCAAGCAGCCCCTGGATAAACCACTCGGCCATATGCTCGCCGGGATGCTGCTGAGCGATCAGCCAGATCGTGCGCGGCGCCTGCGGGTTGCGGCTGATGCGCAGCAACTCGATAGGCCGGCCCTCGATGCTCTTACCCGTGGCAAACAGCTCGGCGCCAGCCAGACGCTGCGCATCCTCGATCAGAAGCGCATGGCGCTCACGGCTGTAGGGCTCGAAATAGGCGAACCAAACCTGCCCGTGCTGCGGCTCGATGTCGAAGTTCAGCGCGCCATCCTCAAAACGGCTGGGCACCCGAAACCAGTTGACCTGGTCATAGGACGCCACCGCGTTATAACCGCTCCAGGCATTCTTGTAAGACGACTGCCCGGCATTGACCAGGCTGAAGCCGTAACGCTGCCCAGGCTGCAAGCCCTCGACCTTGAAGTGAAACCACTGGAAATGCCCACTGTTGAGATCGGGGCGAATCGCCAGCTGCACCTGCTGCGGGTTGCTGGCGTCGATGACCTCAATATTGCCGCTGTCGAAGTTGGAGCTGATCTGCATGGATACCTCGAAGGCCTGGATGCATGGAGAGACGCGAAGATGAGCAAGAATCGCAGCTCTGGCGCGCGGGCGAAACGCTGCAGGCGACAAACTGATATGGAATCTGCAACCCGCCGGGCTGCCGACAGCTCGACCGCCGCGCAACTTGCCAGCATGCCTGTAGTCTTGTGTGTACCCGCTACAGGTTCGACTTAACGCTCAACGCCATATCAAGGGAGCAGCAATCCGCATGAATATTGCGCCACAACGCCACCGCCCACTGTTGTTGCTGCTCTGCGCATGCCTGCTGCTGGCCGGCTGCGCCAGCCAACCGGAACAAAGCCAGACCGAACAGCCCACCCAGCAAGCCGATGCGCCCCGCGAAAACAGCGCCGCCGAGGCCAACCTGCGCAGCCAGGCCAACCGTGGCGACCTCGACAGCCAGTTCCAGCTCGGCAGCCTGTACTTCGTCGGCAAGCCGCACAAGGACCTCAAACAGGCCGAGTACTGGTGGAAGCTCGCCGCCGACAAAGGCCACGCCATGGCCGCCGTCAGCCTGGCCTACCTGTATACCGGCCGCGACAATCCAGACTTCAACAACCCGCCACAGATGCTCAAGTACCTCAACCAGTCCGCCGCCGGCGGCAACCCGATGGCCCAGCACATCCTCGGCAACCTCTACCTGCGCGGCGAGCAAGGTGTGCCGCTGGACACCAATCAGGCCCGGCGCCTATTTACCAGCGCTTGCCAGCAGAACTACAGCGCCAGTTGCCGCGCGCTGGAAAATACACCTTGAGCCAACATTTAACAGCGGCGGCAGGGGCTGCGTTACAACACAGTTACAGCAACAAGATCGAGGCAGCATCAGCCACAACTTATCGCAACTAAGGGATTCGCCCGTGCCGCTGCGCACCATGTGCTCCATGTTTGCCATTTTGTTCTGCAATGCCACTTCGGCGGCCGCGAGAAAGTCACCCCAGTGCAGTTTCAGGCATTCAATCGCGGGCCGGGCATGCTGCGCACTAACGGCCTGCCTGCAACCATTGTGCAACGCTACGGTCTACATCCTGCCAATTAAGCAGGCTGGACATTTAACTTGGCTTCGCCATAATTGCCGGGCGCAACCTAAATTAGCCCTTTAACAAACCTGACAATTCGTTCAGGTCATCCACACTTAAAGGGCACTCCAGCGCGGTAATAGTCATTAAAACTATTCGCCACGCGCAATAAATGCGTGAGCTAAAACTGTTTGGCCGTCTCAGGTGCCCAGGTCATATGCCTGGCATCCAGCCAATATTCTGTTCAAGACCATGGGTAACTACGTGACGAAAGACGAACTGCGCGCCGAACTCGAGCGCCAGGCGCAGCGTTACAAGGATGTATACGGCGGGGAAGTGATTACCTACGCCGCTCAACCGGACCCCGAGCGCAAGCCGTGGCGCAAGAAGGCTAACCTTCTCGACCAAGCGTTTGAAAAAGAGCTGGTAAAAATCGAAAAAGAGCTGCAAACCAAGGCAGACGAGGCCTCTGGCTGACGCCCCGCAACCTTGATGTCAGATCACGCGGCCATCCCTGATCGGGATGGCCGCTGACTCAGCGCCCCTTACCGCCCATCAACGAACCCAACAGACCGCGTACCAGTTGCCGACCAATCTGATTGGCCGCCTGGCGCATGGCCGTTTTCATCACCTGACTGGCAAGACCGCCAAGCAACTCACCGGCCGCACCACCTATACCGCTACCGGCCTCAGCCTTTTTGCTAGCAACGCTCGGTTTACTCTGCTCGGCCTGCTGGGCAGCGATCTTTTCGGCGCGGGCAGTCAACAACTCGTAAGCCGACTCCCGATCAATTGGTTTGTCGTAACGTCCCCGCAAAGGCGACTGCTGGATCAAGGCCGTTCGCTCAGCATCGCTCAGTGGCCCGATGCGCGATTGCGGCGGTGCAACCGCCACGCGCTGCACCATGGCGGGCGTACCTTTAGCTTCCATAGTGCCTACCAGCGCCTCGCCAATACCGAGTTCAGTCAGTACAGCTAACGTGTCGATAGCCGGGTTAGGGCGAAAGCCTTCGGCGACCGCACGCAGCGATTTTTGCTCTTTCGCGGTAAAAGCACGCAGGCCATGTTGAATACGTAAGCCAAGCTGAGCGAGCACATCATCCGGCAAGTCGCCCGGCGATTGGGTGACGAAATACACCCCCACGCCTTTCGAACGGATCAACCGCACCACCTGCTCCAAGCGTTCCTGCAAGGCCTTCGGCGTTCCGGCAAACAACAGGTGCGCTTCGTCGAAGAACAGCGCCAGCAGCGGCTTGTCGGCGTCGCCGCGCTCCGGCAGTTGCTCAAACAACTCGGCCAACAGCCAAAGCAGGAAGGTCGCGTAGACCTTCGGCGCTTCATGTACTAGGCGACTGGCGTCGAGCAGGTGAATGCGCCCGCGACCATCGCGGTCCGGGTGCAGAATGTCTTCCAGCTGCAGCGCCGGCTCACCAAACAGCGCTTCGGCGCCCTGCTGCTCCAGGCCGGCCAATTTGCGCAATAAGGCTTGCGATGAGTTGGCGGTAAACAACGCACTGTCTTCGCCGAGCACCTCGGGGTGACTTTTCAGATGCGCCAGCAGCGCCTTGAGATCTTTCAGGTCGAGCAGCAGCAAACCTTCTCGGTCCGCCACCTTGAACGCAGCATAGAGCGCGGCTTGCTGGCTGTCGGTCAGTTCCAGCAGCGCGCCGAGCAGCAAAGGCCCCATTTCACTGAGCGTGGTGCGCAGTGGGTGGCCGCTCTTGCCCTGCACATCCCACAGAGTTACCGGGTAGGCCGTCGGCTGATGGTTAAGCCAGGGCATGCTGGCGATGCGCTCGGCGACTTTGCCTTGCGGTGCACCGGCAGCCCCCAGGCCGCAAAGATCACCCTTCACATCGGCGGCAAATACCGCCACGCCAGCATCGCTGAAGGTTTCGATCAAACGCTGCAGAGTCACCGTTTTGCCAGTGCCCGTCGCACCGGCAATCAGCCCGTGCCGGTTGGCCAGACGCAATGCCTGCCCCACCGGCAGCCCCTGCAGATCGGCCCCCACAACAAACTGATCGGTTTGCGCCATCTTGTTATCTCCATGGTTAAAGCTTTACTGCTACTAGGCCGACATAATCAGCATCGCCGCACTGTCGGCGCAGCCGCTGCCTTACATCAGCACAAGACTGATGCCAGAACTTACCGGACGCAAGAAGCCATGACCAACAACCTGAAGTTCAGCCACAAGATTCTGCTCGCCGCCTCATTGGTGGTGATTGCCGCATTCTCGCTGTTCACCCTGTACAACGATTACCTACAACGCAACGCCATCCGCGATGATCTACAAAACTATCTAAAAGAAATGGGCAATGTCACCGCCAGCAACATTTCCAACTGGCTGTCGGGGCGCATCCTGCTGGTGGAAAACGTCGCCCAGTCGGTCGCCCGTGACTCTTCCGGCGAAGCCCTGACCGGCCTGCTGGAGCAGAAGGTGCTGGCCTCCACCTTCGCCTTTACCTACCTGGGCAGCGCCGACGGCAGCTTCACCATGCGGCCGAACAGCGACATGCCCGATGGTTACGACCCGCGCCAGCGCCCCTGGTACAAGGACGCCATGGCCGCTGGCGGTAGCACCCTCACCGAACCCTATGTCGACGCTGCCACCAGCGAACTGATCATTACCATCGCCACGCCCGCCAAAGCGGCCGGGGTGGTCGGTGGCGACCTGAGCCTCAACACCCTGGTCGACATCATCAACTCGCTGGACTTTGCCGGCATGGGTTATGCCTTTCTGATCAGCGCTGACGGCAAGATTCTGGTGCACCCGGACAAGTCCCTGGTGATGAAGAACCTCAGTGAGGTCTACCCGCAAAACACCCCACGCATCAGCGGCGAGTTCAGCGAAGCGGAGCTCAATGGCGAAACCCGCATCCTCACCTTTGCCCCGGTCAAGGGCCTGCCCTCGGTGAACTGGCACGTCGGCCTGTCCATCGACAAGGCCAAGGCCTATTCGATGCTCAGCGAGTTCCGCGCCTCGGCAATCGTTGCCACCATTATCGCCGTGGTGCTGATCATGCTGTTGCTGAGCATGCTGATCAGCGTGCTGATGCAACCGCTGAATGTAATGGGTAAAGCCATGGAAGACATCGCCCAGGGCGAAGGTGACCTGACCAAGCGCCTAACCATTCAGTCCAATGACGAGTTCGGCCGCCTGGCCAGCGCGTTCAACCAGTTTGTCGAACGTATCCATAGCTCGATCCGCGAAGTGTCGTCCGCCACCAGCCAGGTCAATGAAGTGGCGAAACTGGTGGTCGGCGCCTCCAATTCGTCGATGATCAACTCCGACGAGCAGGCCAGCCGCACCAACAGCGTGGCTGCGGCGATCAACGAGCTCGGCGCCGCCGCTCAGGAGATCGCGCGCAACGCCGCCGACGCATCTAATCAGGCCTCTGATGCGCGTCATCTGGCTGAAGACGGTCGTCAGGTGGTGGAAAAAACCATCCAGGCGATGAATGAGCTGTCCGGCAAGATCAGCGCCTCCTGCAGCAATATCGAAACCCTCAACAGCAAGACGGTGAACATCGGGCAGATTCTTGAGGTGATCAAAAGCATCTCCCAGCAAACCAACCTGCTGGCACTCAACGCCGCCATCGAGGCAGCACGCGCCGGTGAGGCCGGCCGTGGCTTCGCCGTGGTTGCCGATGAAGTCCGTAACCTGGCCCACCGCACCCAGGAATCAGCGCAGGAGATCGAGAAGATGATCGAGGAGCTGCAAGTCGGTTCCCGCGAGTCGGTCACCACCATGACCGAAAGCCAGCGCTACAGCGAAGAAAGTGTGGAGATCGCCAACCAGGCCGGCGCACGCCTGAGCAGCGTGACTGAACGTATCGGCGAGATTGACGGCATGAACCAGTCAGTAGCCACCGCCACCGAGGAGCAGACCTCGGTGATCGAGTCGCTTAACGTCGACATCACCGAGATCAACACCCTCAACCAGGAAGGCGTGGAAAATCTCAATGCCACCCTGCGCGCCTGTGGTGATCTGGAGCAGCAGGCCAGCCGCCTCAAGCAACTGGTCGACAGCTTCCGCATTTAACAATTGCGTAAAAAAGCTGGGAGCCATTTTTAACGTCGCGTAGCGACGGCCCGCAAGGGTGGCCGCCATGGATGGCAGGCCATACAAACAAACGGGGCGCTCACTGAGCGCCCCGTTTCTATTTCTGCTTATCGCTGCTTGTTGGCGGCTGTTGGTCTTGCTGCAACTGCCGCCACAGCTCAGCGGCATCGGCAAACTCGGTACCGTCCTCAGGCGTCAGCGCCTGCGGATCATAGCGCTGCGTACAGCCCTCCCCGAGCACAGGTGGCGCGCTGGATGTTGCACGCGCAAGCGGATCAGTCATAACACCCCCAATGCTCTTCGCCGGGCTTCAGTTAAGCGCCAGATGACCTTCGTCATGCTGGGCGAACTCCTTGACCGCACGCAGCACATCGCTGCGACTGACCTGCCCAATCAAGCGGCCCTCTTCAACCACCGGCAAACGCCGACGCCGTCCGCGCAGAAAACGCTCGGAGATTTCGATGATATCCGCCTCAGGCGAAATCACTTCAACCTCAGTGGTCATATAGGCGCTGACATCGCCACCCGCCGACTCGTAATAAGCCCCAGAGAGGATGCCGCGCAAGCAATCACCTTCCGACAACAAGCCCACCAGATGCCCTTGCCCATCGACCACCGGCGCACCGGAAATACGGTGTTCGAGCAAGCGATTGATGGCGGTGAACAGGTTCATTTCAGGACGAAAAGTCACCAGATTGCGGGTCATGTAATCACGTACTTTGATTGACTTGAGCATCAGTAAATCCCTCTTTCTGTACTGAACCGAACCGCAACGTGCACCTCAGTCGAACACCACCGTCTTGTTATCGTGCACCAGCACTCGGTCCTCTAAGTGATAGCGTAGACCACGCGACAGCACCATCTTCTCTACATCCTTACCCAGGCGCACCATCTCTTCGATGCTGTCGCGGTGGCTGACGCGCACCACGTCCTGTTCGATGATCGGCCCGGCATCCAGCTCCTCGGTCACGTAGTGCGAGGTCGCACCAATCAGCTTGACCCCACGCAGCGACGCCTGGTGATACGGCTTGGCCCCGACAAACGACGGCAGAAAGCTGTGATGGATATTGATCACCCGCTGGGAAAACTCCGCGCAGAGTGGTGCAGGGAGAATTTGCATATAACGCGCCAACACAATCACGTCAGCGGCATGGGCTTTCACCAAACGCGCCACTTCATCAAATGCCGGCTGTTTATCCTGCGAATTGACCGGTACATGGAAGTACGGAATGGCATGCCACTCGACCATGCTGCGCAGGTCGTCGTGATTGGAAATTACGCAGGGGATATCGCAATCCAGTTCGTCGCTGTGCCAGCGGTGCAGCAAATCGGCCAGGCAGTGTGATTCGCGACTGGCCATCAAAACCACGCGTTTCTTCACCGCCGAATCGGTCACCCGCCACTCCATGGAGAACTCACGGGCAATCGGCGCAAAGGCCTGACGGAAACCATCCAGATCAAAGGGCAGCGAGTCAGCGCGGATCTCGTGACGCATAAAGAACCAACCACTCTGGTTATCCGAGTGATGGCTCGCTTCGGTAATCCAACCGTTATAGGTGGCCAGAAAGTTACTGACCTTGGCCACAATGCCGACCCGGTCTGGACAGGCAATGACCAATCGAAAAGTACGCATCAACCGCTCCAGCACTCAAATAAAGTCGGCCATTCTAGTCACAGCCGGGGAAAACTGCAGTACTCAAACAGCGCTTGCCCACGCAGCTCTAGCGCAAGAACGAACAGTTGCCGCCAGGTAAATAGCGCAAACAGCGCAGCGATAACTGGCGAATAACTAGACATGTACAACAGACCAGGCACTCAACAAGTTACTGAACAATACAATTCATAAAAAATACCAACAAAGCGGTTTACTTGTGAAAAGTGCCTGACTACTATTGCTATCACTTAATCGTCAATCCCGAATACAGGTATCCCAACATGTCGTTGATCAACGAATATCGCGCCACCGAAGAAGCCATCAAAGAACTGCAAGACCGCCTGAAAAATCTGTCGCAAGACGACAAACTGAAAAAAGAACTGGAATTTGAAGGCAAACTGCGCGCACTGATGGGTGAATACCAGAAGTCGCTGCGTGACATTATTGCCATGCTCGACCCAGACGCCAAAGGCAGCAAAGCCACCCGCGCTACCAAAACCACTGGCACCAAGCGCGCACGTAAAGTTAAGCAGTACAAAAACCCAAATACTGGCGAAGTTATCGAAACCAAAGGTGGCAACCACAAGACTCTGAAAGAGTGGAAAGCCAAGTGGGGCGGTGACGTCGTTGAAGGCTGGGCAACCCTGCTGGGCTAAGCCTGCCACACGCTTTAAGCAAAAACGCCAGCAATGCTGGCGTTTTTTTATGGGTGCTGTTTCAGCAGCGCACTGGGCGTTTTCCCCCACGTATTACAGGGTATAACGCTGGCGTAACTGCTCTGCATAATCTCGCCACTCCAGCAAAATAGCCTGCTGCTGCGCGCCAATATCTGGAAGTAGCGCAGTAAGTGCCTGACTGAATTGTTCGAGCGTGTTCGGCGCACCATATTCGGGCTGGCTCAAACGCTGTTGGCAGAATGCCCACCAACGTTGTTGCTCTTCAGCATTCAGCGTCGCAGCAAAGTTGCGCGCACGGTAGCGAAACAACAGCTCCGGTAAACGCCCATCATCAAATGGCCATGCCGCCTCGGCCAAACGCTGTGGCTCAGCACGCCGCACCTGTTCGCAGAGCCGGCGATCACGATCACCAATAAAGCCATCATATAGCTGCTGCTCAGGGTCTTGATTAGCGGCGAACTGCTCCTCGGCATACACCTGGACAAGTTTGTCCTGCCACAGCCCAGGATTACCGCGCAATTGTTCGGCCTGCGCGTGATAAGCCGGCACGTCGAGTTGCAGACGCTGAATATCTTCCGCGCGCAATACATTCATCGGTGCAACAACCGGGCAACGATTGATATGCAGCAACTTCAATGGCACCGGCAACTCACCCTCGACCAATTGATCACGGCGGGTATACAGACGCGTGCGCAATGTCTCAGCCGACTCGTTGAGCAGTGGCGAGATATCGGCCTGCAGGTCACAGACAATCAACGCATTGCGGTTACGCGGATGCCAAGCCAACGGCAACACCACCGCCAGGTAATGCCGCGCCCCGGCATAGCGCCCGGAAATATGCACCAATGGCTGCAACAAGCGTATCTGGTCTTGTACGCGCTGTTTGCTGCGCAATTGATACAGGTAGTCATAGAGTTTGCGCTGCTTGCTGCGCAGCAAGCGCGCCAAGGCAATGGTGGCCCGCACATCGGACAGCGCATCATGGGCCTGGCCATGCTCGATGCCATTGGCAGCGGTCAGGCGCTCAAGCTTGAGCGTCACCCGACCCTCTTCTTGCGGCCAGACGATACCTTCCGGGCGCAACGCATAAGCCGTACGCACCAGATCGATCAGGTCCCAGCGGCTATTGCCGCCCTGCCATTCACGGGCGTAGGGATCGAAGAAGTTGCGATACAGGCTGTAGCGCGTCACCTCATCATCGAAGCGCAAGCTGTTGTAGCCCACCCCGCAGGTACCTGGCTGCGACAGCTCGGCATGCACACGGCTCATAAACTCGGCCTCATCCAGGCCATGCTGCGCCAGCGTGCTCGGGGTAATTCCGGTCACCAGACAGGCTGCCGGATGCGGCAGGATGTCGTCGCTGGGCTGGCAGTAGATATTCAGCGGCTCAGCAATTTCATTGAGTTCTTCATCGGTGCGAATCCCCGCGACTTGCAGCGGTCGGTCGCGCCGCGGGTCAATACCGGTGGTTTCGTAGTCGTACCAAAAGAGGCTGGAAGTCACTGTCATGTCCTGATGCTGAGGCGCAGGCAGTCTATCACCCTGTATGCATCACGCAGATAAGCGCAGAACCTTGCGCCAGCGCACGCCCCACGTGGGGGCCGTGCCTTGTAGGGCGTCCTGACGACGACTAAAGTGAGAATCTCGAATAACCACTCTGTACAAGGACGCCCCATGAGTGACACCAACCCCAGCAATCCCTACGCCGCCCCTGCCAGCGCACTGCACGAAGCACCACGCGACAGCCAGGTGCCCAGCATCGAAGAGGCCTTGAGCCGTGGCTATGATTTCAACATCAGCGACCTGCTCAGCGAAGCCTGGCAGCGAGTAAAAGGCACCAAAGGCATCATCATCGGCGGTTTTCTGGTGTTCTACGCCGTGCTGCTCGCAGCGTCCTTTCTAATTGGCGGGTTCTTCGGCCTGCTGGGCGTAGTCAGTGAAAGTCCGATGCTCGCGGTAGTGGCCGAACTGGTCATCGGCATTCTGGCCTCGGCCCTGGCCTATCCCTTTATGGCTGGGATCAACATGATCGGCATCCGTCGCGCCGCCGACCAGCCGATCAGCTTCAATGACATATTCAGCCACTTCGGCCGCACCGTGCCGCTGGTGATTACCGCGATTATCAGCATGCTGCTGATCTACCTTGGTATGTTCCTGCTGATCATTCCCGGCCTGTACCTGGCCATCGCCTATATGTTGGCCATCCCGTTGGTGGTTGAACGCGGCCTGACGCCGTGGCAAGCCCTGGAAACCTCGCGCAAAGCGATTACCCAGCACTGGTTCAAGGTCTTCGGCCTGTTCCTGCTGCTCGGTCTAATCACCGCCATCAGCGCCATTCCACTGGGGATTGGACTGGTCTGGACCATTCCGCTGTTTGTTATCGCCATGGGCGTGCTCTACCGCACCATCTTCGGCGTACTGCCCGCGCCGCAATAACCCTCACTAAATAGCCCCGCTGCGCCGGTTCAGATCACTGAGCCGGTTGCTTCCCTGCCTGCTGCTGGCTAGCATCGGGTTTTCCTCGACGCAGTCTGCCGATGTCGCCCACGCCAACCCCTGCTTCAGTCGCCGCTCGCCCGCTGCTGGATACCCGCTATAAGGTGGAAACACCGGAAGGCATCGACCTGATCCTGCGTCCGGCGGGTTTAGTGCCGCGCGCCCTGGCTTTCAGCATCGACCTGCTGATTCGCGGTGCGCTGCTCGGCGCACTGTTTGCCGTGCTCGCCTTGCTCGGCCAGTTCGGCATGGGCCTGGGCACCATCTTGCTGTTTCTGGTGACCTGGTGGTACATGGTGCTGTTTGAGGTGCTCAACCAGGGCCGCTCACCGGGCAAGCAGATGATGGGCCTGCGGGTAATCCATGACGACGGCACGCCGATTGGCTGGGCCGCCTCGCTGACCCGCAACCTGCTGCGCTTCGTCGACATCCTACCGTTTGGCTACACCTTGGGCATTCTTAGCTGCCTTAATCACCCGGCGTTCAAACGCCTGGGCGATATCGCCGCCGGCACCCTGGTGGTCTACCGCGATAACGCCCCAACAGCCCCCGAACTGCCGCACGCCGAAGCGCTGCGTGCGCCGTTCAGCATGAGCCTGAGTGAACAGCGCGCCCTGCTCAGCTTTGCCGAGCGCGCGCAGAGCCTGTCCAGTGCACGGCGTCAGGAGCTGGCGAGCATTCTTGCCGACCCTTTGCAGGTACCTGCCGAACAGGCCGAGCAGCAGATCCACGGTATTGCCCGTGGTTTGTTGGGGTCGACATGAAACAGAGCCAGTTTGAAAACCAGCACCAGGCCGACTGGCAAGCCTTTAATACGCAGCTCGAAGCGCTTGAGCGCGGCAAGGCCGACAGCCAGCAGTGCAAGGCCTTTGCCGCCGACTACCGCAGCCTGTGCCAGCACCTGGCCCTGGCACAGAGCCGCGGCTACAGCAGCCACCTGATCGAGCAGTTGCAGCTGCTGGCCATGCGCGGCCATCAGCAGTTCTATCGCCACCGCAGCCCGCTGGGCGGCCAATTGCTTGGCTTTATCCTCGCCGGCTTTCCGCGCCTGGTCCGCGCCGAATGGCGCTTTGTCGTCGCCGCCAGCCTGCTCTTCTTCGGTAGCCTGCTGCTGATGGGCACGCTGGTGTATCACTTCCCCGACCTGGTCTACGGGGTGATGGCGCCCGACCAAGTGGCCGAGATGGAAAAGATGTACGACCCCGACGCCAGACGCATCGGCCGCTTCAGCGAACGCGACTCCGGCGATGACTGGATGATGTTCGGCTACTACATCATGAACAACATCGGCATCGCTTTTCAGACCTTTGCCAGCGGCCTGCTGTTTGGCCTGGGCAGCCTGTTCTTCCTGCTGTTCAACGGCCTGATGATTGGCGCCGTGGCCGGCCACCTGACGCAAATCGGCCATGGCGAAACCTTCTGGTCGTTCGTCGTTGGCCACGGCGCGTTCGAGCTGACCGCCATTGCTTTGGCCGGTGCCGCCGGCCTGAAACTCGGCTGGGCGCTGCTGGTGCCCGGCCGCCTGCCACGCGGCGAAGCCTTGCGGGTAGCCGCCGGCAGCAGCGTGCGACTGATCGGCGGGGTGATCGTGTTTCTGCTGCTGGCGGCCTTTATTGAGGCCTACTGGTCGTCCATGGACCTGGCAAGCCCCGCGATCAAATACGCAGTCGGCGCCGCGCTCTGGTTGCTGGTGCTGAGCTACCTGCTGCTAGCTGGCCGAGGTGTGCATGCGCCTGACTGATGCCAGCGTCGCCATTCGCCCGCGCAGCGCCTGGGAGGCCGTCGACCTCGGCGTGTTATTGGCCAAGCAGCACGCCGGCCTGCTGATGGCCAGCTGGGCGCTGGTAACGGTGCCAATTTTTGCCCTGCTGTGCCTGCTGCTGTGGGATTACCCCAGCATCGCCCTGCTGATTTTCTGGTGGCTAAAACCGGCTTACGAACGCCTGCCGCTGTATATCCTCTCGCATGCCCTGTTCGGCGCTACGCCGAGCCTCAAACAAGCGCTGAAAGCCCTGCCTGGGCTGCTCAAACCGCAATTGCTGGCCAGCCTGACCTGGCGCCGACTGAGCCCCACACGCAGCTTCGACCTGCCCGTGATGCAGCTGGAAGGCCTGTCCGGCAAGGCGCGCAGCCAACGCCTGATCGTCCTTGGCCAGCGCGATGCCGGTGGCGCCAGCTGGCTCACCATCGTCGGCGTGCACCTGGAAATGGCGCTGTGGTTCGGCATCATCAGCCTGTTCTACATGCTGCTGCCGGCGCAAATCGAGCTGAACTGGACCTGGCAAAGCCTGATCAATGCCGCCTCGGGCGAGTGGCTGTGGCTGGAGCACCTGTCCAACCTGATTTACGTCCTACTGCTGATTCTCTGGGAGCCGATCTACGTCGCCTGCGGCTTCACCCTCTACCTGAACCGCCGCACCGCCCTGGAAGCCTGGGATATCGAACTGGTATTCCGCCGCTTGCGCCAGCGTCTGACCGGCGTGGCTTATGCCCTGCTCCTAGGCTGCGGCCTGCTGTTAATGCAGGCACCTAACAGCGCCATGGCCGCCGCGACCGCAAACAGCTGCCCGCTGCCGATTGAAGACCCTATAGGGCCAGAGGCCGAGCGCCTGCTCAAACAGCCGCTGACCAGCGCAGAAGCGCAACAGAGCATCGGCCAGCTGCTCGACCAGCCGCCCTTCGAGCACCGCGAAACCGTCACCCGCTGGCGCCTCGGCGAAGAGCCCAAGGAGCCGAGCGAGGAAGACGCCAAGGCCCTGGCCGAACTGCTGGAAAAGTTCTTCAAACTCACCGAACTGTGGAAAAGCGTCGACGCAGTGGCACTGTTCTTCGAGGTGCTGCTGTGGGCCGCGCTGTTCAGCCTGATCGCCTGGCTGCTGTGGCGTTACCGCGACTGGTTGAGCACCTTTGCCGGGCGCCTGCGCTTGCCGCAAGCGCGCAAATACCAACCGCCAGAGCAGCTGTTCGGTCTGGAAGTGGCGCCGCAAAGCCTGCCTGCCGATATTCCCGGTGAAGTTGAACGGCTCTGGGATGAACAGCCGCGCGCCGCCCTTGGCTTGCTTTACCGCGCCCTGCTCAGCCGCATGCTGCATGAACAACGCCTGCCGCTAAAAAGCTCGCACACCGAAGCCGAAGTGCTGCAACTGGTGCAGGCGTTGCAGCAGAAAAACCTCAGCCACTTCAGTCAGGCCCTGACCCGTCACTGGCAAAACCTCGCCTACGGCCATCGGCTACCGCCGGCTGCGCTTAAACAGGGCCTGTGTAATGCCTGGCGGCGCCTGTTCGAGCAAGGGGCGAAAGCATGAACCGGCGCATCCAGTTTTTCCTCGGTGCAGGCCTGCTGTTGGTGCTCGGCCTGCTCGGCATTTACCTGCTGGGCAAGCTCACGCCTTATCAAGAAACGCTCGAACATGGCCCTGCCCCCGAGGCTCGGGCCAATCCTTACCTGGCCGCCGAGCACTTCCTGCGCAAGCAAGGCCTGCAGGTGCAACGCGCAGATGGCCTGGAAGTCATGAAGGATCTGCCGAGCGCCGGGCACACCCTGCTGCTGCTCGGTGACCGTAACCGCATGACACCCAAGCAGGCCGAGCGCCTGCTGGCCTGGGCCGCCAAGGGCGGCCACCTGCTGTTTGTTGCCGAGCGGTTGTGGGATGAAGAAGAAGGTAAAAGCGGCGACCTGCTGCTCGACAGCCTGGGCATCCAGCAATACGAGAGCGAAGAACTCGATGAGGACGCCAGCGAAGCGACGGATGAAGCGGTATCTGCAGAGAGCGAGCACGACGCCGAGCAGCAAGCCGAGCCCATTCAGGATGAAGAAACCCCGGCCGCTGCAGACGAAGAGAACGCCTACCCGGAACTGACTCAGCTCTACCTGGAAAACGAAGAGGCACCGGCCTACTTCAACTTCGACACTGACTTCCACCTCTACGATGCCGAGAACCGCGCCCACGCCTGGGCCAACAGCGATGCGGCCACGCACTTGCTGCAGCTCTACCATGGCGATGGTTTGATCAGCGTGGTCAGCGACAGCTGGATCTGGCAAAACCAAAGCATCGGCGAATACGACAACGCCTGGCTGCTCTGGTACATGACCCAGGACAGCCAGGTCACCCTGCTCTACCGCGCCGACCGCGATGACCTGTTCAGCCTGTTGCTCGAGCACTTCCCACAGGCGTTGGTCGCCCTGGCACTGTTGCTGGCATTCGGCCTGTGGCACCTGGGCATGCGCCAGGGCCCGCTGCTGTTGCCCGCCAGCCGCAATCGCCGCCAATTGCAGGAGCACCTGCGCGGTAGCGCCGACTTCCTCCTGCGCCACAACGGCCAGTACAGCCTGCTGCAAGGCTTGCAACAGGATATCCAGCGCCGCGCGCGCCACCGTCACCCCGGTTTTGAACGCCTCGCGGTAGCCGAGCAGTGGCAGATCCTTAGCCGCCTGACCCGCCAACCTTCCAGCGTTATCAGCCAAGCCATGCGGCCGTTGCCCAAGCAGCGACTGCCCGCCGCCGACTTCACCCGCCAGGTCGCCAACCTGCAAACCCTCAGGAATGCCCTATGACGAGCGAACACACCCCCGAACAGCCGGACAGCGCAATCGAACCCGCTGCCGTAACCACTGAGCCCGTCACCGAGGCACCCGTCGCGGCACCAGCGCCAGCTGCCCCGGCAGCCGCAGCGGCCAATCCAAATGCTCAGCGCCAACGTGCCAGCCAGCTGGCTCAAGCGCTGCGCGCTGAATTGCAGAAAGCCCTGATCGGCCAGACGACGGTGATCGACGATGTGCTCAGCGCCCTGATTGCCGGTGGCCATGTACTGGTCGAAGGCGTGCCCGGCCTGGGCAAGACCCTGCTGGTGCGCGCGCTGGCGCGCTGCTTTGGCGGTGAGTTCTCGCGCATCCAGTTCACCCCAGACCTGATGCCCAGCGACGTCACCGGCCACGCCGTGTACGACCTGCAGAGTGAGCAGTTCAAACTGCGCAAGGGTCCGGTGTTCACCAACCTGCTGCTGGCGGACGAGATCAACCGCGCCCCGGCCAAGACCCAGGCCGCGTTGCTGGAAGTCATGCAGGAACGCCAAGTCACCCTGGAAGGCCGCGCCCTGAATGTGCCGCTGCCCTTTATGGTGCTGGCCACGCAGAACCCGATCGAGCAGGAAGGCACCTACCCGCTGCCGGAAGCCGAGCTTGACCGCTTTATGCTCAAGCTGCGCATGGATTACCCCGAGCAGAGCGAAGAGCTGAACATGGTTCGTCAGGTGGCGCGTTCGAGCAAAGCCGACATGCTCGAAGTCACCCCGCTGCGCACCCTGTTGCAGGCTCGCGACGTACTGGCTCTGCAGAAGATCGCCAGCGATCTGCCGATTGATGAGCAGGTACTCGACTACGCAGTGCGCATCGCCCGCGCCACCCGCACCTGGCCAGGCCTGGCCATCGGCGCCGGACCGCGTGCTTCGATTGCCCTGGTACGTTGCGGCCGTGCCCGTGCCCTGCTGCGCGGCGGTGATTTCGTGCTGCCGGATGACATCAAGGGCTGCGCCCTGGCCGTACTGCGCCACCGCGTACGGCTGTCGCCGGAGCTGGATATCGAAGGCCTGTCGGTGGATCAGGTGCTGCAACAACTGCTCGACCAGGTTCCGGCACCGCGCCTATGACCCCTACTTGGCAAAAGCCCGCATTGAAAGGCGCCTCCGCATGAAACCCTCGCGCGCGCTGCTGGCGCTGCTCGCCAGCCTGTTCGTCCTCGGCATTGTGCTGGGCGTCTGCAGCGCCCTGGCCATCGCCGTGCCGCGCAGCTTCACGTCGATTTACTGGGGCCTGCTGCTGGTACTGCTCGGTTTGTCTCTGGTCGACGCCCTGCTGCTGCGCCAAGTGCCCTCGCCGCGCATCGAACGCCAGCTACCCGGCAACCTGCCGCTGGGACGCTGGAGCGAAGTGCGGCTGAATCTGCACCACAGCTACCTCCGTGCGCTGCAGGTGGAGGTGTTCGACCATCTGCCCGGCGATATGGCCTTCGAGCACCTGCCGCTCAAGGTCGATCTGCATCCCGGCGAGCAGACTCAGGTCAGTTACCGCGTGCGACCGTTGCTGCGTGGGCATTTTCATTTCCCCCAGTGCGAAGTCAGCCTGCCCAGCCCCATGGGCTTGTGGCGCGCCCGGCGATATTTGCCGCTGGCTGCGGAAACCCGCGTTTACCCCGACTTCGCCCGCCTATATGGCGCGCAGTTGATGGCGGTGGATGACTGGCTCAGTCAACTTGGCGTACGCCAGCAGCAACGTCGCGGCCTGGGTCAGGAATTCCACCAACTGCGCGAATTCCGCGACGGCGACACCCTGCGGCAAATCGACTGGAAGGCCACTGCACGCAAACGCACGCCGATTGCCCGCGAATACCAAGACGAACGCGATCAACAGATCATCTTCCTGCTCGATTGCGGCCGGCGTATGCGCAGCCAGGACGGCGAGCTGTCGCACTTCGATCACGCCCTCAACGCCTGCCTGCTGCTCAGCTACGTGGCGCTGCGCCAAGGCGATGCGGTGGGCCTGTCGACCTTTGCCGGCGAGCAGAACCGCTTCCTTGCTCCGGTCAAAGGCCAGGCGCAGCTGAATGTGCTGCTCAATGCGCTGTACGACCTGCGCAGCACCCAGCAACCGGCGGACTTCACTGCCGCCGTGGAAAACCTGCTCAGCCGCCAGCGTCGCCGCGCCCTGGTGGTGCTGGTGACCAACCTGCGCGATGAAGACGATCAGGCCCTGCTCGGCGCGGTCAAACGCCTGAGCCGCCAGCACCGCGTGCTGGTCGCCAGCCTGCGTGAAGAAGTGCTGGATACCCTGCGCCACACCCCGGTGCAAGACCTGTCCAGCGCGCTGGATTACTGCGGCACCCTCGACTACCTGAACGCCCGCGCCGGCCTGCACGAACGCCTGATTGCCAACAAGGTGCCGGTGCTGGATGCGCGGCCCAGCGAATTAGGGCCGCAGCTGGTGAGCAGTTATCTGGCCTGGAAAAAGGCAGGTGTTCTCTAACACTGGCTAATGCGGGTGCCGACGTAGGTTGGCGTTGAGCGCAACGAAGCCCAACACGTTGCGCGACTCACAACCACGTAACGTGCTGCTCCAACGGAAAGCGCAGACGCGGGTTATACACGCCCTTCTCATCCTGTTTGCCCACCGCCAGCAGCATGATCGGTAAAGCCTGGCGCGGGATGCTCAGGGTTTTGCGCAGGCGCACTTCATCAAAGCCTTCCATTGGGCAGGTGGCATAGCCATGGCTCTGGAAGGCCAGCATCAGGTTTTGCGCTGCCAATGCCGTGGATTTCACCGCCCAGATGCGCATCTGCGCGCGGCTGTTGGGCGCGCGCATCAGCGGCTTGCGCCAGGCCGCCACGCGCAGCAGCTGGCGTTTGAGCAACCCAAGCAGGCCGAACGGCCCCTGGTTGTACTGAAAAGGTGCGGTTTTGTTGTAGAAGCTGCGAATCCGCGCCGGCACTTGCGGCTCCGGCCAATAGTCGATGATGTTCTGACAGGCCTGTTTCCAGGTATCCGGCCGCGCCAGCACGGCAATGATCAGCGGCGCTTTGGCGGCGTTCTGGCTCATGCACACCGGGTGCAGCCGCGCCAACAACGCTGGGTCGCGAATTACCTGAAAGCTCCAGGGCTGCAGATTGCAGGAGTTGGGCGCGAGCACCGCCAGCTCCAGGCAATCACGCACCACCTCATCGGGCACCGCTTCAGCAGTAAAGCGACGTACCGCGCGGCGACTCTCGATCAGCTGACGCAGCGCGGCGGGGGTGGCGGGAGAGATTACGGGGTCGGCGGGAAACAGACTCATCAGGGCATCCTCGGCAGATCGCCCGATTAAGCCGCGATGCCGCGTGCTGAACAAGCGGCTGCGGTGGATAGTCCGCAGCCTTGGCGCAAATGGCCTTAGCCGAGGGCCTTTTCGATAGCCTGGATGATGCTCGGATCATCCGGCGTGGTGCGCGGGGAGAAACGCGCCAGCACGCGGCCGTCATGGCCAACCAGAAATTTCTCGAAATTCCAGGTGATATCACCCGGAAACTC
This sequence comes from Pseudomonas sp., assembly GCF_030684895.1. GTDB lineage: Bacteria > Pseudomonadota > Gammaproteobacteria > Pseudomonadales > Pseudomonadaceae > Aquipseudomonas. The sequence goes on from NZ_JAUXXP010000090.1 coordinate 160,257, forward strand.
GGCGCCCTCGCCTGCCAGCAGGCGGTACAGCGGATGACGCTCAGGCCCATTCACCTCAAGCTTGCTGCCCAAGGGGAAGGTTACGCCGTAGTTGAGGCTGCAAAACTCGCGAATAGCTTCCTCGCTGTCGGGCTCCTGCTCGGCAAACTGGTTGCATGGCAGGCCCAGCACGCTGAAACCCTGGCTCTTGTACTGCTGATAGAGCTTTTCCAGGCCGGCGTACTGTGGCGTCAGACCACACTTGGAGGCCACATTGACCACCAACACCACCTGCCCCTTGAAGGGTGCCAGCGGCAGCTCTTGGCCATCCAGTGCACGCAGGTTGAGGTCGTGAAAGGCACTCATGGCTAACTCCTTGAGAACACACAGGTTACGTGTAGCGGACAAAAAATGGCCGGGAGCCATTTTTAACGTCGCACCGCGACGGCCCGCAGGGTGACCGCCAAGGATGGCGGGTCATAAAAAAGGCGCCTATCTGAAGGCGCCTTTCTTCTGTTGCAGCTTAGCAGTCGAACCAGCGGTTGATACGACCATAAGTCGACTCGCGGCTACCGCATAAGGCTAAACCATCAATGATGATGACCACCTTCGCCATGGATATGGCCATGCGCGACTTCTTCTTCGCTGGCATCACGCACGCTGACAACTTTGACCTTGAAGTGCAGGCGCTGGCCAGCCAATGGGTGGTTACCATCAACGATCACGTCGTCGCCTTCCAGTTCGCGGATGGTGACGATCTGCATGCCGCCGTCCGGGCCGGAGGCGTGGAACTGCATGCCGATTTCCAGTTCATCAACGCCTTCGAACATCGAACGGTTGAGGGTGGCGACCAGCTCGGCGCTGTATTCGCCGTAGGCGTCTTCCGGCTCAACGGCAACGTCCAGCTCGTCGCCAACCTGCTTGCCCAGCAGGGCTTTTTCCAGGCCACCGATGATGTTGCCGGCACCGTGCAGATAAGCCAGCGGCGCGCCGCCTGCGGAACTGTCGATCACCTCACCGGCATCGTTAGTCAGGGTATAGTCGATGGAGACGGCCTTATTGGCGGCGATCAGCATGGGGCGAGACCTTTTGCTTGGAAATAAAGAGCGGGCAAGTTTACCCAAGGGCACGCGCGAAAGCGAACCGGACACAGACGGACGGCCAAGCGCGGCCTCAGTGCGCGTGCTTGATTTTCGTCAGGATGAGCACGGCGATTGGCTGGCAGTATTGTCCTGCGGCCATACTCAGCACCTGCGCCACCAGCCGCCCTGGCAGAATCGCGCCTGGGTGCTGGATGCGCAGCAGCGTCAGGCGCAGCTGGAAAAACCTTTCCTCTGCGGCTGGTGCGCAACTGAACATGCAGCAAGCGAGGCGCTGACAGCGCGCCCGAACCAAGATTTGAACAAGGAGCGGTAAATGCCCGCGCGCAATATTCTGGTGATCAACTGCGGCAGTTCATCGATCAAGTTTGCCCTGATCAACGAAGACCAAGACGCCTTTATCCTCAGTGGCCTGGCCGAGCGCCTGGGCAGCCCGGATGCACAAGTGCACTGGCAACAGGGCGACAGCAAAGACAGCCTGATCCTGCCCCATGCCGATCACCGCGCCGCCCTCGCCCAGGTGTTGCCCCTGGTGCAGACAGCCGCTGGCGGCCAGTTGCATGGCATCGGTCACCGCGTGGTGCATGGCGGCGAGCACTTCACCGCGGCCTGCCGCCTGGATGCGCTGAGCCTCGCCGCAATTCGCGCCACGGCGCCGCTGGCACCGCTGCATAACCCGGCCAACCTGCTGGGTATCGAAGCGGCGATCAAGCTGTTCCCGACCCTGACCCAGGTGGCGGTATTCGACACCGCATTTCACCAGACCCTGCCCGAACACGCCTACCGCTACGCCCTGCCCGACGACCTGTACCGTGAGCATGGCGTGCGCCGTTATGGCTTTCATGGCACCAGCCATCGCTTTGTCAGCCAGCGCGCGGCGGAAATGGCCGGTCTGCCGGTGAATGCCAGCAGCTGGCTGGTGGCGCACCTGGGCAACGGCTGCTCGACCTGCGCCATCGTCAACGGGCAAAGCCGCGACACCAGCATGGGCCTGACGCCACTGGAAGGCGTGGTGATGGGCACCCGCAGCGGCGATGTCGACCCCAATCTGCACAGCCATCTGGCGCGCACCCTGGGCTGGAGCCTGGAGCAGATCGACGCGATGTTGAATAAAGACAGTGGCCTGCAAGGCCTGTCCGGTCTGTCCAACGACATGCGTACCCTGGAGCAGGCCCGTGAACAGGGCCATGCCGGCGCCACCCTGGCCATCGAGGTGTTCTGCTACCGCCTGGCCAAATCCCTGGCGGCGATGAGCTGCGCCCTGCCGCAACTCGACGGGTTGGTCTTTACCGGCGGCATCGGCGAGAACTCGGCGCTGATCCGCAGCAAGACCATCGCCCACCTGAAATTGCTCAACCTGGCCCTCGACGAGCAGGCCAACGCGCGCACCGTACGCGGCGGCGCCGGGCCGATCCAGGCCGACGGGCACCCGCGTGTGCTGGTCGTACCGACCAATGAAGAACGCCAGATTGCCCTCGACACCCTGGCGCTACTCGAAGCCTGAGCCAAAGCATCCCGCTGGGCTTCGCTGCGCCCAGCGCCAACCTACACCTGGAGACAGCATGCACACCTTTTTTATTGCCCCCACCGGTTTCGGTGTCGGCCTGACCTCGATCAGCCTGGGCCTGGTCGGCGCCCTGGAACGTGCCGGGCTCAAGGTTGGCTTCTTCAAGCCCATCGCCCAGCCGCATCAGGGCGACATGGGCCCGGAGCGTTCCAGCGAGCTGATCGCCCGCACCCATGGCCTGCACTCACCCGAACCACTGGCCCTGGCGCATGTCGAGCGCATGCTCGGCGACGGCCAACTGGATGAGCTGCTGGAAGAAATCATCAGCCTCTACCAGCAGGCTGCGGAAGGCAAAGACGTGGTGATCGTCGAAGGCATGGTGCCCACGCGTCAGGCCAGCTACGCCGCGCGGGTCAACTTCCACCTGGCCAAGAGCGTGGATGCCGAGGTGATTCTGGTCTCTGCGCCGGAACAGGAAAGCCTCAGCGAATTGAGCGACCGGGTGGAGATCCAGGCCCAGCTGTTTGGCGGGCCGAAAGACGAAAAAGTGCTCGGGGTGATTCTCAACAAAGTGCGCAGTGACGATGGCATCGACGCCTTCGCCAATCGCCTGAAAGAGCTTTCGCCGCTGCTCAAGGGCGATGACTTCCGTCTACTCGGCTGCATCCCCTGGCAGGACGAGCTGAACGCGCCGCGCACCCGTGACATCGCCGACCTGCTCGGCGCACGGGTGCTGAATGCCGGTGATTACGAACAGCGGCGCATGCTGAAGATCGTGCTCTGCGCCCGCGCCGTAGCCAACACCGTGCAACTGCTCAAGCCCGGCACGCTGGTGGTGACGCCGGGGGACCGCGACGACATCATCCTCGCCGCCAGCCTGGCGGCGATGAATGGCATGCCGCTGGCCGGTCTGCTGCTGTGCAGCGACTTTGCCCCCGACCCACGGATCATGGAGTTGTGCCGTGGTGCACTGCAGGGCGGCTTGCCGGTGATGACGGTGAGCACTGGCTCCTACGACACCGCGACCAACCTCAACCGCCTGAACAAGGAAATTCCGGTCGACGACAAGGAGCGCGCGGAAAAGGTCGCCGACTTCGTCGCCAGCCATATTGACCACGAATGGTTATTCGCCCGCTGCGGCACGCCGCGCGAGCTACGCATGTCGCCGCCGGCGTTCCGCTACCAACTGGTGCAACGCGCCAAGGCTGCCAACAAACGCATCGTCTTGCCCGAAGGCAGCGAACCGCGCACCGTACAGGCCGCCGCCATCTGCCAGGCGCGCGGCATCGCTCGCTGCGTACTGCTGGCCAAGCCGGAAGACGTTCACGCAGTGGCCCATGCCCACGGCATCGACCTGCCGGAAGGGCTGGAAATTCTCGACCCGGACCTGATTCGCGAGCGCTATGTCGAGCCCATGGTCGAGCTGCGCAAAGGCAAAGGGCTGAACGCGCCGATGGCCGCCGCACAACTGGAAGACACCGTGGTGCTGGGCACCATGATGCTTGCATTGGATGAAGTCGACGGGCTGGTGTCCGGGGCAATCAACACCACCGCCAACACCATCCGCCCGGCCCTGCAACTGATCAAAACCGCGCCGGGCTACAAACTGGTGTCGTCGGTGTTCTTTATGCTGCTGCCCGACCAGGTGCTGGTCTACGGCGACTGTGCGGTAAACCCCGACCCGAGCGCGGTGGAACTGGCAGAAATCGCCCTGCAAAGCGCAGCCTCGGCCAGCGCTTTCGGCATCATTCCGCGGGTGGCGATGCTCAGCTACTCCACCGGTGATTCCGGCAGCGGCGAGGAAGTCGAGAAAGTTCGCGAGGCCACCCGTCTGGCCAAGGCCCTCGACCCACAGTTGCTGCTCGACGGCCCACTGCAATATGACGCGGCAGCGATTGAAAGTGTCGGCCGGCAGAAGGCCCCCGGCAGCCCGGTTGCCGGCCGCGCCACGGTATTTATCTTCCCCGACCTGAACACCGGCAACACCACTTACAAGGCGGTACAACGCAGCGCCGATTGCGTCAGCGTCGGGCCGATGCTGCAGGGCCTGCGCAAGCCGGTGAATGACCTGTCGCGCGGCGCGCTGGTCGATGACATTGTCTACACCATCGCCCTGACCGCGATCCAGGCAGCCAATCTGCCGCAGTAGTGATGCGCAACCCAGGGCCGGCCCAAGGTCGCCCTGGCCGCGCAAAAGCGCTAAACATCCGCGAATCGCAGCGATAACCAGTGTTTCGAGGGGGTTGCAGTTCGGTGTGCAGACGTTAACCTGTGCGCCGACCGATCTGCGGTACAAAACCGCAGGCGTAGATAAGTCGGTGATCAGGCCGCTCAAGCACCACAGCAGTGGCCATAAACAGCCTGACCCATTTTCTGGAGGCACCTGCCCCAATGCTGCATTTCCTGCCTGCTCCACTGCGCGGCCTGCTTGCTGGCCTGACGTTGGCACTCAATACCCTGTTCTGGTGTTGGCCGCTGTTTATCCTGGCCCTGGTGAAACTGCTCGTGCCCATACCGGCGGTACAGCGCATCCTGCGCTTTATGATGCACACGAGTGCCGAAGCCTGGATTTCCATCAACAAATTCTGGATGAACCTGGTCGGCCGCACGCACTGGGATGTGGCGGGTCTCAGTGGCTTCGACAAGCAGCACTCCTACCTGGTGACCAGCAACCACCAGAGCTGGGTGGATATTCTGGTGCTGCAATACCAGCTCAACCGCCGCGCGCCCTTTCTGAAGTTCTTTCTCAAGCGCGAGCTGATCTGGGTGCCGGTGATTGGCCTGTGCTGGTGGGCGCTGGAATTTCCCTTCATGAAGCGCTTCAGCAAGGAATACCTGGCCAAGCACCCGGAAAAACGCGGTCAGGACCTGGCCACCACGCGCAAGGCCTGCGAGCGCTACAAGACCAACCCGGTGTCGGTGTTCAACTTCCTCGAAGGCACGCGCCTGTCACCGGCCAAGCACGCGCAGCAACAGTCACCGTTTAAGCACCTGCTCAAGCCCAAGGCCGGCGGTATTGCCTTTGTACTGGATGCCATGGGCGAGCAGCTGCACAGTCTGGTCAACGTCACCATTCATTACCCGCAGGGCACCCCAGGGTTCTGGGACCTGCTGTGCGGGCGGATTGACCAGGTGGTGGTGCGCTTCGATCAGCTGCAGATTCCCGAGGAGTTTATTGGCGGCAACTACGATCAGGACGAAGCCTATCGCCTGCAGTTCCAGCAGTGGGTCAACCAGTTGTGGCTGGATAAGGATGCGCAGCTCGATGAGCTAAAGCAGCGCTACCCAGCCAAGCCAGCGTAATACTGTTCAGGTAATAAAAATGCCGCTTGCCTGTTACGGGCAAGCGGCATTTTTTACATTTAGAGCCGCAACCTCAAGCCCGCCTAACTGGCGGGTTTTTCATTGGCTGACGGCAAATTGTGCCAATCCAGCTGCGCGGGGAAGGTTTTGACCTGCTCGGCACTTAGCCCCGGCGCAACCAGAAAACCCTGCATGATTGCGCAGTTATGCGCCGCCAACCAATCGCGCTGGGCCATGGTTTCCACGCCCTCGGCGATTACTTCCAGGCCCAGGTTGCGGCCCAGGTCGATGATGGTGCTGACCACAGCAGCATCACGCGGCGAGTCGAGCATATTGGAGATAAACAGGCGGTCGATCTTCAGCGTATCCAGCTCGAAATGACGCAGATAAGCCAGCGACGAGTAACCGGTGCCGAAGTCATCGATGGCGATCTTCACCCCCAGTTGACGCAGCTGGCGCAGCTGCTCCTGGCTGGTTTCCAGGTCCTGCATCAGCGCACTTTCGGTGACTTCAACCTCCAGCTGCCGAGGGTTCAACTGGTGCTCTTCAAGCACCCGGCGCAGGTCATTAACCAGCTGCGGCATACCAAACTGCACCGGGCTGACATTCAGGCTGAGCACCAGCTCGTCGCCGTACTGCTGGCTCAGCTGTTGGCATTTCTCGATCCCGGCCTGGAAAATCCAGCTACCCAGGCGGTTGATCAGACGGGTTTCTTCCAGCAGCGGAATAAAAACCCCCGGCGCCACGGTGCCGGCAACCCGGTGCTGCCAGCGCAGCAAGGCCTCGAAGCCGCGCAGGCGCCCGCTCTCCAGGTAGATCTGCGGCTGGTAGACCAGCACAAAATCATCATTCTCGATGGCGTTGCGCAGGCTTTCCTCAAGCATCAACCGTGAGCGTGCGCGGCCGTTCATTTCCGGGGAGAAGAAGCGGTACTGCTGACGACCGGTGCGCTTGGCCTCGTACATGGCCATGTCAGCGGCGCGCAGCAAGCCTTCCACGGTTTGCCCGCACTCGGGGAAACAGGCAATGCCCACACTCGCACCCAGAGTCACCTCGATGCCGTCGAGGTTATGCCGCACCGACACCTGCTCGATCAGTTTTTCCGCGATACGTGCGGCGTCTTCCGGGTGTTCCAGGCTGTCGAGCAGGGCGGTGAATTCATCGCCGCCAATCCGCGCCAGGCTGTCATAGGGGCGCAGGCTGGCCTTGAGCTGCTCGCCGACCAACTTGAGCAAGCGGTCGCCAACATCGTGACCGAGTGAATCATTGATGCGCTTGAAGCCATCCAGATCGAGATAGAGCACCGCCATGCGCTGACCGCTGCGATTGATCCGCGACAGCGCCGACTCCAGCGCCTGATAAAAGCCGCGCCGGTTGAGCAGGCCCGTCAAGGCGTCGGTAATCGCTTGCGACTCCAGCTGCTGATGCAGATGACGCACCACCGACATATCCAGGGCCATCACCACCATCGCGTGCTGCAGGCGCGGCAAGGGTGAACAGGACAGCGCCACCGGCACCTGCCCACCGTTCAGCGTGCGTAGGCTGGCATCGTGCAAGCGATAAGCCTCGCCACGCCGCCATTGCAGGTAAAACTCGGAGAGACGCCAGTCGCTGGTGACTTGCGGGCTGACCAGATAGGAAAGCATTTCACTGCCTTCCAGATCGCTGATCGAGCCCTCAAGCATGCGCGCCATGGCCGGGTTAGCGAAATTGATGCGGCCATCCTCACCCACCACCATGATGCCTTCGGCGGCGTTATCCAGCACCGAGGCGTTGAACGCTCGCGCGGTGTCCAGTTGCTGGGTCAGTTGCAGCAGCTCGCTGCGGTTGCGCTCATGCTCAAGCAGGGCGTGAATCTTGTGGCGCAATACGCTGGGATCGAACGGCTTGAGCATAAAATCCACTGCACCAGTGGCGTAGCCCTTGATTACCGAATCCTGGGTCTGCGCGATGGCGGAGACAAAAATGATCGGGGTGTAGCGGGTACGCGGGTTACCGCGCATCAGTCGGGCGACTTCAAAGCCGTCCATGTGCGGCATCTGCACATCCAGCAGCACCAGGCCAACGTCCTCTTCGAGCATGCACTGCAGGGCGGTTTCGCCCGAATCGACACAGCGCAGTTGCCAGTCGCCGTTTTCCAGCAGAGCTTGCATGGCCACCAGGTTTTCCGGGCGGTCGTCCACCACCAGCAGAATCTGTGTACGGGTGGCGAGCTTCAACTGCACATGTGCCATATATCCTCCCTTGTCCCTGGCGAGCGCCCTGCGACTCCTATTGCGGTTGAGGTTAGCAGGCCGCAGCAAAACTACTGCGGCGCTGCAGCGGATGCCCCGAATGAGCCCGAGTACGGGTCGACAGTGGCCAGCCAGCGCACCAGCAATTCGAGCAAGGCCTCGCGGCTGACCGGCTTGGCCAGGTAGTCATCGGCGCCCGCGGTGATGCACTTCTCCCGATCCCCCTTCATCGCATGCGCGGTCAGGGCGATGATCGGGATGCTGCAGCCATGCTCGGTCTTGAGCAGCCGGGTAGCGGTGTAGCCGTCCATGGTCGGCATGGCCATGTCCATCAGGATCAGGTCGAACGGCTCGCGCTCGTAACAGTTGATGGCATCCTGACCATCCTTGGCCGAACTGATGATCAGCCCCACCTCATCAAGCAACGCGGTCAGGGCGTAGACATTGCGCACGTCATCATCCACCAGCAGCACGCGCCGGCCTTCCAGCGGGTTCTCGACTCTCGGGCGTCCCAGCCGCGCGGGGTCACGCACGCTGCCGAGGAAGCCCTGCACCGCCTCGCTCAGTTCCTGCATGTCCTCGCCGTGTTTGTGCACCACCACCGCGCTGTAACGGCGCAGGCGCTGCAGGGCCTGGCGGGTGACATCGACACCCGTATTAATCACCACCCGCGTGCCATTGAGCGGGCGCTGGCGGTTGAGGGTTTCCAGCAGTTCAAAGCCGTCCTGATCAGGCAGATCAAGGTCGATCACCAAGGCGTTGAACATCCCGCTGGCGTAGGCCTGCTGCGCCTCATCGGCACGCGCGCAGGCCTGCACATCAAAGCCCAGCTGCTGCAGATGCTCACGGTAATGTTCACGCTCAACCTCGACATCCTCGACCAGCAACAGGCGCTGCGCCGGTGACTGATCAAGCTGCTGCAGGTCGACAAACACCTGTTCCAGGTCCGCGCGCTGGATCGGCTTGACCAGGTAGCGCGTGCCGTCATCGTTCCAGTCCACCGGTTGCGGCACGCAGGAGATGATATGCACCGGCGTGTTGCGATGACTGGCCTGGCCACGCAGGCGGCGAAATAGCTGCCAACCGCTGATATCCGGCAGCAGAATATCCAAAATCACCGCGCTGAAGCGTTCACTTTGCAGCAGGTTGAGCGCCTGCACCCCAGAGCGGCAATGCACGCTGGCAAAGCCATGGGCGTGCGCCTCCTCGGCGAGTACCGCAGCAAAATTCACATCGTCTTCAACAATCAGCACCGCCGGGCCTTCACCGCTACGCTGCGGCGCGTCTGCTGCAGGCTCCGTCTGGGCCTGCGCCACCACCCGTACCGGCAGCTGCACGGTAAAGCAGGAGCCTTCACCTAGGGCGCTTTGCAGGCTGATCTCACCGTCCATCGCCAACACCAGTTGGCGGGTAATCGCCAGCCCCAGCCCGGTGCCACCAAAGCGCCGGCTGGTGGAACCGTCGATCTGCTGGAAGGCTTGGAAGATCTGCTCATGCTGCTCGGCAGGGATACCAATACCGCTGTCGCGCACGCTGAAGTTGAGCAGCTCATGGCCCTCCTCCGGCTCACCACTGGCGCAGGACACGCTCAGGCTGACCTCACCGTGCTCGGTAAACTTCAGCGCGTTGGACAGCAGGTTGCGCAGGATCTGCTGCAGGCGGATGCGATCCGTGTGAATTACCCGCGGCACCCCAGCCTCCAGCTGGGTATGCAAACGTAGGCCCTTGATCTCGGCCATCGGCCGCAGGCTGGCGTCCAGCTCGACGAGGATATCCTGCATGTTCAGCGGTTCGAGTTTGAGCTGCATGCGCCCGGATTCGACCTTGGCCAAGTCCAGCACATCGTTGATCAACTGCAGCAAGTCGCTGCCGGCGCGGTGCACGATATCGGCATGCTTGGCCTGCTTCTCGGTCAGGTTACCGGCGCTGTTCAGGCGCAACTGGTCGCTGAGGATCAGGATGCTGTTGAGCGGCGTGCGCAGCTCATGGGACATATTGGCGAGAAATTCCGACTTGTAGCGGTTGGCCAGGATCAGTTGCTCGGCCTGGTCGCGCAGACGTTGCTCGGCGGCCTTGCGCTCACTGATGTCGATGATCACCGCCTGCACCAGCGCGCCCTCGCCACCGCTGATCGGCGACAACCCCACTTCCAGCGGAATCTGCCGACCATCGCGGTGCTGGCCGAACAGCTCGCGGTTATTGCCCATGCGCCGTGGTTCCGGGCTCTTCTGATAGCCCTGGCGCATCGGCACATGGCTGCCACGCAGCGCCGTGGGCAGCAGAATTTCTACCGGCTGGAAGAGTAAAGCCTCACGGCCATAACCAAACAGTTGCTCGGTCTGGCGGTTGACCATGGCGATACAACCTTTGTTGTCGACCAGCACAATGGCATTGGGCGACGCCTCGACCACCAGGCGAAAACGCTCTTCGGCGCCTTTGCGCGCGCGCAGATCAATCAGGTTGATCAAGTAATTAACCCCGCCGGAATCACCCAGCACGCTCAGGCTCAGCGCCACCGGCACTTCTTCGCCAAGATCACGCCGCGCCAGGTATTCGTTGGACAGCTCAGAGGTGTCGTGATCAATGGCCAGTGCGCTGAGTTGCTCAACGCTCGGTAGAAAGCGCTTGACCCGCTCGCCGACCAAGCCCTCGGGCGTTGAGTCGAGCAAATCGGCGGCGCTGCGGTTGGCCATCTCGATCCGCCCTTGGGCGTTGCACAGCAAGGTCGCCACCGGCAGCCGCTCGACCAGCAGGCGAAAACGTTCTTCGCGCTCACGCAACTTGTCGGTGGCCAGGTGGTTGGCGTGCAGTTCGCGCTCACGCAGATACAGGTAACCGCCGACCAGCAAGGCCAGCAGAGCCGCAGCCACCAGGCCAATCCACAGGCTGATGCCACCGCGACTGGACAGGGCCGTTTCATAAGCCGCCGTACTGGTTACGTGCAGCACCCAAGTGCGCCCATATAGCGGCAACTCCAGCTCATGCTGAAAGCGCGGCGACGGACCAGTACCCTGCGTCTCGGCACTCAACAGCAGGTTTTGCGGAGCCTGCTGATCCTTGATCGCTACGTCGTAGCGCTGACTTTGCGCACCGAGAATGCCCTCCATCAGCTCATGGCTGCGAAACGCCCCATGCACCACACCAAGCAAGGCCGCCCGGCGCTCTTCGGCCGTGCTCTGCGGCATGCCGGGCAGGTACACCGGCAGAAACAGCAGCACCCCACCCTGCACATTGGCCTCGGTTTCCTGGCGCAGGGTTACCGGCGCACTGAGAACGGCCATGCCCGTGTTGATGGCCTGTTCAACAGCGGCGCGGCGCACGGCTTCGCTGAGCATGTCGTAACCCAACACGCGCCGATTACGCCAATCCAGCGGGCTGATGTAGTCGATCAACAGGTAATGCTCGCGCTCCCCTGCAGGTGACATCCGGTAGTCAGCCCGTCCCTGGCTCTGCTGCGCGGCCAAGTAAGTAGCAAGCTGTTCGGCTGACAGATAACGTGACCAGGCCAGGGCCAGGATGCCCGGATAGCGCTCCTGCAGTTGCAGTTGATCGAGGGCACGATCCCACTCGATCAGAGAGACGTGTTCACTGCCGGTCATCAGCCCGGACACACCGCGCAAGACCATTTCATAGGCTTGCATACGGCTTTTCACGCGCTGACCAATATCCTGGGCCTCCAGCTCGAAGCGCTGCTGGTTCTGCGCACGCTCACGCTGCTCGAAGACCTGCCACTGCCAGACAATCAATGCCCCCAGGCCAAGCAACAAGGCCAGGGTGACCCACAACGGCAGCCAGGGTTTACGCGATGTGGAAGCAGGCCGGTCGTCCATGATCTCTCCAGTGTTCATCCATGTAGGCGCAGATTGCGCACAGCTGCGGCAGGGCTATAGGCACCACTGCCAGCAGTCTAGTCACGAATTGAACAGCTGGGCGGCTGAAAATTGCACACATAAAAAAGCCGCGCATTCGGGCGAATGCGCGGCTTTTCTGCAGCCTGCGGTTACAGCGGACGCAGGTTGATTTCTACCCGACGGTTCTGTGCGCGGCCTGCTTCATTGGCATTGCTGGCAATCGGCTGGCTGGGGCCCGCGCCATAAGACGACAGCCGCGAAGCCGGAACGCCATTGGCGCTCAGGTAAGAAGCGACACTTTGCGCACGGCGGTTGGAGAGGTTCTGGTTCAACTCGAACGAGCCGGTGCTATCGGTATGGCCGACGATATCGATGCCGTTCTTGTTGAACTCCTTGAATACCAGCACCAGGGAGTTGAGGGTTGGGTAAAACCCGCTGGAGATATCCGCCGAGTTGCTGGCGAAGGTGATATTGCCCGGCATGATCAGCTTCAGGTCATCGCCATTGCGCTGCACCTGCACGCCGGTGCCCTGCAGGGTCTGGCGTAGCTTGGCTTCCTGGGTGTCGACGTAGTAGCCGTAACCACCACCTGCCGCCCCACCGACTGCTGCGCCGATCAAGGCGCCTTTGCCGCGATCCTTCTTGCTTGACGTGGCTGCACCAATCACCGCACCGGTCACAGCGCCGACACCACCGTAGACGCCCGCTTTGCCTGCCTCACGCTCACCGGTATAGGGGTTAGTGGTACAGCCGGCGAGTACGCCAAGACCGAGGGTAACAACTGCAAGATTTCGCCACAGCTTCATGCGTACTTCCTTTCAATTCATATTGGGACGGGCTTTCACCTGAGTTTTCGAGCCCGATACGTGGTTAAAGTTCATTTCCAGGGGTGATTGAGCAGGTCAGCGATACGGGCTACGCCCGAACAAACGGATTATCACGCATCTCATCACCGAGACGCGTATCGGCGCCATGGCCGGTCACCACAGTGGCGTCTTCGTCCAGGGTATACAGGCGCTGCTTGATCGAGCGCTCGATGGTCGAGTAATCGCCGCCCCACAGATCGGTGCGGCCGATACCGCGCTTGAACAGGGTATCGCCAGCGATCAGCAGTTTGTCCTGGGGGAACCAGAAACTCATCGAGCCAGGGGTATGCCCCGGCGTATGCAAAGCCACGCCGCAACCGCAGGCCAGCTCCTCGTCATCACTCAACCACTGATCCGGTGCAGGCACCGGGGTGTAGGGCACGCCGAACATGCGGCACTGCATCTCCAGATTATCCCAGAGGAACTGATCCTCCTTATGCAGGTGCAGCGTCGCGCCAGTCTTCTCCTTCATCTGCCCCGAAGCAAGAAAGTGATCCAGGTGGGCGTGGGTATGGATGATGCTAACAACCTTCAGCCCATGGGCCTCCAGGCGCGCCATGATCAGCTCCGGATTACCACCCGGATCGACGACGATGGCCTTCTTGGTCAGCGGGTCACCGATAATCGTGCAGTTGCACTGCAAAGGCCCGACGGGGAAAGTTTCGCGTATTAACTGGGACTTTGCGGCTTCCATGGGTCTTCCTTTATGATATTTGGCACAATTTTGTCACACTGAGATTAGAAATGGCGACCTTTCGCAAGCGCGGCCCATCCCAATGGCAAGTGCAAGTCAGACGTAAAGGATGGCCCCTGCAAACCAAGACGTTCAATACCCAAGCAGAAGCCAAGACCTGGGCGACCATGATCGAACGCGAGATGGACGCCGGAATTTTCGTCAGTCGAAACGAGGCCGAGTCCACATCATTCTCGAAGGCACTAGGGACATATGCTAGCGAAGTGACCAGTAAGAAGCGCAGCAGCGCCTCCGAGCTATCGCGCATCCAGGCCATGCAACGCCACCCTCTCGCCCTTCGCTCGCTCGCCAGCATTCGCGGCTCCGACATGGCGACTTACCGGGACACGCGCCTCGAAGAAGGCATGGCCCCCTCCACCGTGCGCCGCGAGCTGGCCCTGATTTCGCACGTGTTCACTATCGCCCGCAAAGAGTGGCGCATGGAGTCACTGAGTAACCCAGTCGAGCTGATCCGCCAACCGAGCGTTGATGACGCCCGCGAGCGACGCATCCTCAGTGCCGATGTATGGACACGCAAAGACGGGAAGCTGGTATGCGAGCACCTGGACGAGCTGGAAATGATCTACCGTCATTCACGCTCGGCCGAGCTGCCGAAAATCGTCGCCTTCGCCGTAGAAACAGCAATGCGCCGCAGTGAGATAACCGGCCTGCTTCGCGCCAACGTAAACCGGGACAAACGGGTCGCTCTGCTACCCGTGACCAAGAACGGCTCTGCTCGTGGCGTCCCTCTTTCCAGCAAAGCTGCGGAAATACTGGAAAGTCTTGCCGAGCGCGACGATGGCCGCTGCTTTAAGAGCCGACCAGACTCAATCACCAAGGCATTCGCGGACGCCATCACCGATGCTCGCAAAACCTACACGGAAGGGCTAAGCATTCACCTCAAACAGAAAAAGCTTTCCCAGGAGAAGATCGACAAACACATCAGCGACGATCCGTTTCTGATGGACTTGCGCTTTCATGACCTGCGCCACGAAGCCACCTCACGCCTGGCCGAAATCTTCCCACTGCATGAACTGACCAAAATCACCGGGCACCAAGACACGCGGATGCTGATGCGCTACTACCACCCAAGGACAGAAGACCTCGCCAAAAAGCTCCAATGATTGAAAAGCCGCATCCCTGCTAAAAATCAACAAGCTCACACCCAGCAAACCACTGTACATACACACAGCTTGGATTTAAAATCCGCATATGTGCATTAATATTGTTTTTTATGCATAATCCAAAGCACTTTACGGATGGAATCCAAAATGGATCACTTTTCAATCGTCCTAGCCCTCTCGCGAGCCGCTTTACAGAACCCAAACAGCGCAATCGAGAACCATTTGCGAAGACTGGTAAAGGCCCTAGAAAAAAATGGCCAGACCGACCAAGCAGAGGCGCTGGAAAAACTGCTTCGCACCACAGGAAAAAGTGTTGAAATCCAACCAAGCCGCGTCGTCCTTTCTTTTGCTGCCATGGGTGGAGAGCTATTAACCCCAAGCGTAAAGGCCCCTGTTGATCGCGAGACCAGCGCACCATTAGCGGAAATCATATTCCCCGACAGTGCACGTACAGCCACTCCAATATTTACTAATGAGCTATCTAACAGCGTCGAGAGCCTTCTAGAAGAATGGCGGAATGTGGACAAGCTGAAAAAGGCTGGAATCAAGCCTGCACTTTCCCTGATGACATTCGGCGCTCCGGGAACAGGCAAAACGCTGCTAGCTCACCACATTGCTAAGTTACTAGGCTATCCACTTGTAGTAGCTCGTCTAGACGGGCTTGTATCATCATTTCTAGGCACTACAGCACGTAACATTTCAAATCTGTTTTCTTTTGCAAATAGATATAAATGCATACT
Source organism: Pseudomonas sp. (assembly GCF_030684895.1). Taxonomy (GTDB): domain Bacteria; phylum Pseudomonadota; class Gammaproteobacteria; order Pseudomonadales; family Pseudomonadaceae; genus Aquipseudomonas. The sequence goes on from NZ_JAUXXP010000090.1 coordinate 175,694, forward strand.
GCTCCTTGATGAGTTTGACGCAATTGCAAAACTCAGAGATGACCCAAATGAACTTGGCGAGCTTAAAAGGGTTGTAAACACATTACTTCAATGCTTAGACAGCCGAAGTGAAATCGGTTTCACTATCGCTATAACCAATCATGAGTCTTTACTAGATCCGGCTGTTTGGCGCAGGTTCGACGCTAGAATCGAAGTACCTAAGCCTCACTGGAATGCCCGAGCAAAGATATTAGAAAATAATTTCTTAGGACACACACCGCTCTCAGATGTCCAGCTTGGCTTTCTAACATGGATATCAAATGGCTATAGCGGTTCAGATATAGAAAAATTATCTGATTTCATAATTCGCAGACAGGCGATTCAAGGTAGTAAATTCGACTTCCTTGAATCTATAAAAATACATATACAGCTAAGCGCACATGACACAGAAAGCATAAACAGAGAAATGGCTATCGGCCGCCAAGAGGATTTAGCTCTAGCTTTAAATGCTGATGAAGAGCTTGCCATGCCACAGGAAAAATTAGCCGAGCTATTTGGAAAGACTCAATCAACCATCAGTCGTTGGCTGAAGAAAGAAAAGTCACAGGGAGGCGGTAGAAATGGCAAATAACCCAGTACAAATTGTGCTGAACTCGCAAAATTATGTTCAGCGCGTCGAAACCCAACCTGGCGGAAAAAATACCGATTTCTTTGCCGGTCGTGATGGTGATTTCATTGAGCACAAAACACAACTGGCCAATTCTATCGGAACCATGCTTCCTGGAGCACTGCACGACTCACCATTGGTATATGCGCACGTAGAACTTCAGGAGCGAGCATGGGCCAAAAGTCACCGCCCCACCCTACAGGTTTTCCCTAGAAAAAAAATCAGATCAACAAGTGGCAACCAGCTGGGGACGCTGATAGTCGAATTAACACCAAAAGACCTGAAAGATATTCAGGATAAAATATTATCCGCCGAAGATCAGACAAAATGGGTAATAGACGAGAAAAGTGGAAAGCCTACACCCAAGCCGAGCAGACTTCGGAGCGAAGTTGGTGCAATAAAAGAAATTCGAATTTATTCGAACCATGACAGGCGAAAATTCAGCATTGAGCAGGCAGTAAAATGGCTGGCCGACCCTCGAACCGGAGGCGCTTACTATGTTGAAAGCTTTGTTTTAGCGCATGAATCTGAAGACTCGCAAAATCCAGCACGATCCGCACTTGCAGAAAAACTAATACTCCAATTTAAACAAGGCCTTAACTCGTTACAATTACCTATAATTGTCAGCACTATAAAAACAGAGTGGGCTAAAAACGTACTTTTTGTCATACAGCTTCCTGAAGCAGAAAAGCAGAATATTGACATCCATAACAAATTAATCAGCTACATAGACTCGCACCCCGCAGTCCGCGCAGTCTTGCTGCCCCCCATTCTACAATCAGCACAGATGAATAGTGATGAGAAGGAAGCCATCAGTTTTCCTTCCGCTGACGACAATAGTTCGTACCCTTTGGTTGGGATTATTGATACTGGCGTAGCCGAAATCGGAGTTTTGTCACCGTGGCGAGCTGGTGGAGTAGATTTTATAGACCAGTCACTTCAAGACACGTCCCACGGAACGTTTATTGCTGGCCTGATTGCTGGCAGCAAACACTTAAACACCGGAATCGAGTTCGAAGAATCCGAGTGTAAATTTTACGACATAGGAATCCACCCGACCTACGACTACGAAAGTTACTACCCTCGAGGTTTTTTTGACTTTCTTGAGCAGCTAGATACAGAACTAGAGGAAGCTATAAAAGCAGGTGTCAGGATATTCAACATGAGCCTGTCTGTTACGCTACCAGTCGAAGATGGCAGCTATAGTCTATTTGCAAACATTCTTGACCAGATGGCTGACAAGCATGATGTTATTTTTGTATTACCCTCTGGAAACCTTGACGGCCTTACCTCAAGAGACGAATGGCCTGAAGGCGATGAGAACTGCCTTAAGTTCCTAGCCGAATATAGACACCAAGGGAAAGATCGCATTTTTCAGCCCGCCGACAGTGTCCGCTCAATAACAGTTGGCGCGCTAGACCCAGCATGTCCGAAAGGGCAACTTAAACCTTCACGTTACACTAGACGCGGCCCGGGCCCCTCTCTCGGTTCAAAACCTGATGTGGCACACATAGGGGGCAAGCTTGACGATGATCACGGCCTATACTCTCTTACTCCAAGAGGAGGCGTATCATCCAACTGCGGCACAAGCTTTGCGTCTCCCTTAGTGGCAAAAACGCTCGCAACTCTAGACCATTCAATTGAAGGGTATATTCAACGTGAAGCATTAACTGCTTTGCTTCTCCATAATTCTACTGTGCCGAAATTCTTAAACAGCAAGAAACTTTCGAGAATTGCAAAAGATTTTGTAGGCACAGGCATCCCCAAAGCAGCGTCGCCTGCTCTCGCCATTGATGATCACCAAATAACATTAGTTTTCAACGGAGTTTTACTACCTGGCCATGAGCTAATTTTCGATTTCGCTTGGCCTGCATGCCTGGTTAATGATGGGAAGTGCAGCGGAAAAGTCAAAGTAACAACAGTTTATCGCCCACCGATAGACAGAAATTTTGGCGCGGAATTTATCTTAGCCAATGTCGATACATGGCTGCGGCAAGAAATAATCGACAAAGACACTGGCGAAATTTCGTTTAAAAACCGTCTGAAGGGCGATACAGACAAAAGCATTGAGAAAGAACGAATCGCTCATGGCGCTAAATGGTGGCCTGTAAAGAGTTCTGACACTACATTCAGTCGTGGTGTCGGAGAGTCCTCCCAGTGGAGACTGGTATTGGAGTCGCTAGCGCGTAGCGGATATGCGCTGCCAGAAGAAGGGATACACTTTTCTACGGTAATCACGATTAGCGACCCCTCTGGAAAAGGGAACGTGTTTAACGAAACAAGGCAACAGCTTCAGGCTTCCGGAGTCGAAATATCCGACATTCGCAGCGCTCTTAGCTCGCGTTTACGCCCGACTTCTCGAAACTAATATATATGGCTGTATATATGGTGGAGCCCTCAATGGCGGGCACCACCATAATCATCTTATAGGCCAACGCATTTAGACGAACAAGTTGATAGATTAATTTTCTATCGCCTAACCCCATCATTTGCGGCCCATACCGTTATTATGTGCATGAACTATGTGCCACCGCACTTGACTCAAACGGTGTTGAATCAACTCCCTATAATCTTCTGGGCTCAGGGGAGCCTTACGCTTGTGACGACGCTGGTTGCAAACAAGACAAGCCGCAACAATGTTACTCCGCCCATCCCCTCCCCCATCTTGCCGGGCAAGCAGATGCTCAGCAGTGCATTGGAACTGCCTGGCCTGGCCAAGTGTGATGCCGTGAAGGCGAGCGAACTGCTCGATGGAGCCTCGCCACATTGGAAAGTCGCAGTAATAGCAACGACCACCTTGGCGCTCGAAGGCTGTAGAGCGGGATTTGATGAGGGTTTTCGATTGAGTAGGCACGGCGGCCTCCTAATAAATTAAGGAAGTCCGCTGTGCTCTTCTGAGCTACACACGGTGCCAGTCGAGTCACTCGTACTGGCCCAACATCGGCCCTTCTGGGTCTCGACAGGCGAAATCTACTCCCGCCAGCTCCTGATAGGCAAGCCCTCGAACTTTAGCCGCTAAAATCTGACCGTCTCACCAGCCCCCAATCAACACCAAACAAGGTACATTTACGCCCATCGAGCACGATCAGCAGTGCCGGAATGGAGCGACCAGACCGGCTTGAAGGGAATTGGGGTTATGGATAAAAAGTCGCTTTCCGAGCGGGACATCTGCAGCAAGTACATCGTCCCTGCCGTCCTGCAGGCTGGCTGGGACATGCACAAACAGGTGCGCGAGGAAGTCAGCTTTACCAAGGGCCGCATCATCGTGCGGGGCAAGCTGCACAGCCGTGGCGAATCCCGCCGGGCCGACTTCATCCTCTACCACCAGGCCAACCTGCCCATCGCAGTGATTGAGGTGAAGGACAACAAACACTCCGTAGGCTCTGGTATGCAGCAGGCTCTGGGCTATGCCGAGGCGTTGGATGTGCCGTTCGTGTTCTCCAGCAATGGCGATGGTTTTCTGTTCCATGACCGTAGCGGCACTGGTAGCAAGGTAGAAACCGAACTGAGCCTCGACCAGTTCCCCGGCCCGGATGGACTGTGGCAGCGCTACTGCCAATGGAAAGGCCTGGACGACCAGGCTCAGCACAAGATCGAAGCGCCCTACTACGATGATGGCTCCGGGCGCATGCCACGCTACTACCAGATGAACGCCATCAACCGTACGGTCGAAGCCGTGGCACGCGGGCAGGATCGCGTGCTTCTGGTCATGGCTACCGGCACCGGCAAAACCTACACCGCCTTTCAGATCATCTGGCGGCTGTGGAAATCCAAGCAGAAGAAACGCATCCTCTTCCTAGCAGACCGCAACATCCTGGTCGACCAGACTAAGAACAACGACTTCAAGCCCTTCGGCCAGGCGATGACCAAGATCGCCAAACGCCAGATTGACACCTCCTACGAGATCTACCTGTCGCTCTATCAGGCCGTCACCGGCACTGAAGAAGAGATGAACATCTACAAACAGTTCTCTCGCGACTTCTTCGACCTGATCGTGATCGACGAATGCCACCGGGGCAGCGCCGCTGAGGATTCCACTTGGCGCGAGGTTCTCGACTATTTCTCCAACGCTACCCACGTTGGCCTCACCGCCACACCGAAGGAAACCAAGGAGGTGTCCAGCATCACCTACTTCGGTGAGCCAGTGTACAGCTACACTTTGAAGCAAGGCATCGAAGACGGCTTTCTCGCGCCCTACAAAGTCGTGCGCATCGACTTCGATAAAGACCTGCAAGGCTGGCGGCCGCCCAAGGGCATGCTCGACAAAAATCGCGAACTGATCGAAGACCGCATCTACAACCTCAGGGACATGGATCGCACCCTGGTCATCGAAGCGCGCACCCAACTGGTCGCGCAGAAGGTCACTGAGTTCCTCAAGGCCACCGATCCATTACAGAAAACCATCGTTTTCTGCGACGACATCAACCACGCCGAGCGCATGCGCCAGGCCCTGGTCAACCTCAACCCCGAGCGCGTGGCCGAGAACCGCAAATACGTGATGCGCATCACCGGCGATGACCAGGAAGGTAAGGCCGAACTGGATAACTTCATCAACCCGGAGGCGCGCTATCCGGTTATCGCCACCACCAGCAAGCTGATGACCACCGGCGTCGATGCACAAACCTGCAAGCTGATTGTGCTCGACCAGCATATTAAATCCATGACCGAGTTCAAGCAGATCATCGGCCGTGGCACCCGCATCAACGAGGATTACGGCAAGTACTGGTTTACCATCATGGACTTCAAAAAGGCCACCGAGCTGTTTGCCGACCCGGCCTTCGACGGTGACCCGGTGGTGGTTTACGCCCCTGAAGGTGACGACTCCCCCGTACCGCCGGACAGCCCCCTGGCCGATGAAGACGGCATCACTACAGGCCCCGATGATGACCTGGAGTTTACCGGCGAGGAAGAGTGCAAGAAACGCATCAAGTACATCATCGACGGCATCCCCATGTACGTTATCGCCGAGCGTGTACAGTACTACGGCCCGGATGGACGGCTGATCACCGAATCGCTGCACGACTACACCCGCGCCTGCGTGCAAAAACAGTTCGCCTCGCTGGATGACTTCCTACGCCGCTGGAGTGAAGCCGAGCAGAAGAAAGCCATCATCGACGAAATGGCCGCCCAGGGCGTGATGTGGGAAGCCCTGGCCGACGAAGTAGAAAAGAAGCAGGGCAAGACCCTCGACCCGTTCGACCTGATCTGTCACGTCGCTTTCGACCAACCCGTCCTAAGCCGCCGCGAACGAGCAGAGCAGGTGAAAAAACGCAACTATTTCGCCAAGTATTCTGGCGCAGCACGCCAGGTACTCGAAGCCCTGCTGGATAAATACGCCGATACCGGCATCGAGCATATCGAGGACATCAAAATCCTCCAGCTCGCCCCCTTCAGCCAGATCGGTGCGCCCATCGAACTGGTTAAAGCATTTGGCGGCAAGGCCGGTTACATCAAGGCCATCCATGAGCTGGAAGACGAGCTTTACATCAGTTAGCCGAGCTCTTGTAGGTTAGCCGCGTAGCGGCGTAACCCACCAACAGCCAACCCCATTTCAATCCCCCGCGTTGCCACACCTGCCGAGAATTCGTTATGTCCATCAGCTCAACCATCAAATCCATCCAGGACATCATGCGCAAAGACGTTGGTGTCGATGGCGACGCCCAGCGCATCGGCCAGTTGGTCTGGCTGCTCTTCCTAAAGATCTTCGATGACCGCGAGCAGGAATGGGAGTTGATGGACGACAGCTACCGCTCGCCCATTCCCGACAGCTGCCGCTGGCGCACCTGGGCCGCCAACCCGGAAGGCATGACCGGAGATGCCCTGAAGGACTTTATCGACAACAACCTGTTCCCCCAGCTACAAAACCTGCATGAGTACAGCAACACGCCATCGGCCTTCGTGGTACGCAGCGTGTTTGAAGATGCCTACAACTATATGAAGTCCGGCCAGCTGCTGCGCCAAGTGATCAACAAGATTCAGGAAGGCGTGGACTTCAACAAAGCCCAGGAGCGCCACGAGTTCGGCAACCTTTACGAGCAACTGCTGCGCGACCTGCAGAACGCCGGCAACGCCGGTGAGTTCTATACCCCGCGCCCGGTCACCGAGTTTATGGTGCGCATGGTCGATCCCAAGCTGGGCGAAAAGGTCATGGATCCGGCCTGCGGCACTGGCGGCTTTCTCACCTGCGCCATCGAACACAAGCGCAGCCGCTATGTAAAAACCGCTGAGGATGAACGCACCCTGCAGGCCAGCATCTTCGGCGTAGAAAAAAAGCCGCTGCCGCACCTGTTGGCCACCACCAATATGATCCTGCACGGCATCGAAGTGCCCAGCCAGATCCGCCGCGACAACACCCTGAGCAAACCGCTGATCAGCTGGGGGCCGAGCGAGCGCATGCACTGCATCGTTGCCAACCCACCATTCGGCGGCATGGAAGAAGACGGCATCGAAACCAACTTTCCCGCAGCCTTCCGCACCCGCGAGACAGCAGACCTATTTCTGGTGCTGATCATGCAGCTGCTCAATGACGGTGGCCGCGCCGCCGTGGTGCTGCCTGATGGCTTTCTGTTTGGCGAAGGCATCAAAAGCCGCATCAAGGAAAAGCTGCTCACCGAGTGCAATCTGCATACCATCGTTCGTCTGCCCAACGGCGTGTTCAACCCCTACACCGGCATCAAGACCAACTTGCTGTTCTTCACGAAAGGCATGCCAACCCAACAGGTGTGGTTCTACGAACACCAGTACCCGGCCGGAGTAAAGAACTACTCAAAAACTCGCCCCATGCGTATCGAAGAATTCGCCGCAGAAGAAGCCTGGTGGGGCAACGAAGCCAATGGCTTTGCCGCACGGGTGGAAGGCGAGTTTGCCTGGAAGGTCAGCGTTGAGGAGTTGCAAGCGCGCAACTGGAACCTCGATTGCAAAAACCCGCATATCGGCGAGCAGATCAGCCATGACCCGGACGAACTGCTGCGCAACTACGCCACCTTGCAAGGCGAGATCAACGACCTGCGCAGTCAGCTCAAAGCCGTGCTGGCCGAAGCCCTGGAGCGTCAGATATGACGGCGTTACTGACCGACAATCTGCCACTGCTGGCCGGTGCACCCAATGGCATCAAAAAACTGCGTGAGTTAATTCTGGAATTGGCGGTGCGCGGCAAGTTGGTGCCGCAAGATCCCAGCGATGAGCCGGCCAGTGAATTGCTTAAGCGGATTGCAGAAGAGAAGTCGCGGTTATTGACCGCGGGTAAAAAGTTAAAGCATCAGGCTGAAATAAGTAAGCAGGAGCAACCATTTTCTGTGCCTGTTACCTGGAGCTGGGTGCGCCTTGGAAGTTGTCTTGAGATGATCAATGGGCGCGCATTCAAGCCCACAGAATGGATAGCGGCGGGCCTTCCTATTGTCAGGATCCAAAACCTGAATAAACCAGATGCGCCGTTTAACTATTGCAATCCAGATGCTGTCGATGATCGCCATGTCATCGACACAGGAACAATACTCATCAGCTGGTCAGGCACACCCGGGACTTCATTTGGGGCGTTCATTTGGGAACGAGGAAAAGCGGCTTTAAACCAGCATATCTTTTCTTGCTTTCAAGTAGGCGACGCATTTTTCGACAAGTTTCTAAAACTGGCAATTAATACTCGCTTAGAAGAACTGATTGCTAAAGCTCATGGTGGAGTGGGACTTCAGCATGTCACGAAAGGCAAGCTAGAGGCACTTACTCTCGTCTTGCCCCCACTCGCCGAACAACACCGCATCGTCGCCAAAGTCGATGAGCTGATGGCCCTGTGCGACCGCCTGGAAGCCCACCAGTCAGACGCCGAAAGCGCCCACACCCAACTGGTGCAGGCGCTGCTCGACAGCCTGCCCCAAGCCAGCGACGCCACCGACTTCGCAGCAAACTGGCAACGCCTGGCCGAGCATTTCCACACTCTATTCACTACCGAATCCAGCATCGACGCTCTCAAACAAACCCTGCTGCAACTGGCAGTGATGGGCAAACTGGTGCCGCAAGACCCCAGCGATGAGTCTGCCAGTGAACTGCTTAGTAGAGCTTGGGAAATCAACGTTAAGCTAGAGCGGACACTACCGTCAGAGGCTGGAGGCGATGATGCTGAAAGGTGGTTTGGTATTTCTGCCCCTAAAGGATGGTGTGTTTGTAAAGTAAGTAATATTGCTGAAGTCAAGCTTGGGAGTACACCCTCAAGAGCAGAATCAAGCTACTGGGGGGGGGACATACCTTGGGTTAGCTCCGGAGAGGTCGCGGGCACTATCATAGAAAGTACGCGAGAAAGAATTACTCTAGCGGGCCACAAAAACTCAAGCACAGTCATGATTCCTCCCGGTAGCGTATTGATAGCGATGATTGGCCAAGGAAAAACGCGGGGGCAGTCTGCTCTTCTAGAAATCGAGGCGTGCACTAACCAGAATGTTGCAGCCTTAATTTTCAATACTGAACTTGTCGCTTCTCGATATGTCTGGCTGTGGGCGCAGGCTATGTACTCGCTTCACCGTGCAGACGGACATGGCGGCGCACAGCCAGCACTCAATGCGAAGAAAGTTAAAGCATTTTCATTACCTCTACCCCCAACAGCAGAACAACACCGCATCGTCGCCAAAATCGATCAGCTAATGGCCATCTGCGACCAACTGAAAACCCGACTAACCCAGGCTCGCCATCTCAACCAAATAATTGCCAGCACCCTAGTCCAGCAGGCTACAAATTAACCTCTATGCTTTTAGAAATAGTTAATCAGCACAGCCCAAACACTCTGCAACCCATAGTCTCAGCAACAATCAAGAAACAGCCACCTATATCAAAACTTAAAGGCTCCGCTAGAATAAAATCCGCCCACTTAAAAACCATTGAAAACACCCCATTAACGCTCGGGGTTTATGAGCAGCAATAACCATGAAAATAAATTCCTTATGGATTGATGGCTATAAAAATCTTAGGAACTCACACATTGAGTTTTTAGATAGCGAAATACCAACGGCAATAATAGGAAATAACGGGACAGGAAAATCCAACTTAATAGAAGCACTATTAAGCATATTTCTCAGCATATATTATGAGGAAGAGCCAGAATTTAATTTTAGAATAGCGTACGAGGCGCATGGAAAAAAAGTCACCATAGCGAATCTTATTAAAAACGGATCGTTTACTGTCACTGTAGACAACACTGCGTGGACTCGGACCGCATTCAGAAAGAGAATTCATAAATCGAACTTAATGCCACCATTCCCCGCAATGATTTTCGGGTACTACTCTGGCACCTGCGAAAGGCTCAGAAAACAGTTCCAACGTTATAGACGAACCTACGCTGCAAAAATTAAAAACCAGTCTGACGACTTAGATAAGTTCTTTAATTTTTCCGACATTGATCAGGCAAAATTTATTCTTCTTGCAGTGCTTGCCGACAGGAAGAATTCATTACTTAACGACCTTTCCATCTCCTCACTTGATCGATTATCAATTACAATACGACCAAGCAATAGTTACGACCCCAACCATGACGAACCAAAATTCTGGGGCACCCAGGGTACGATTCTAAAATTCCTCGCAGACTTAGATAACTGGGCAATTGATAGTATTAGTTCACGACTAGACTCTGAGGAAGAAACCTCAAACCTTGAATACAAACGCAAGTACGTAATAAACCAGAGCGGACTTGAGAGGTTTGGCAATTCATCGACTAGCACGCGAGGCGCTAATATAGCCAGCATGCTGGAAGCACTAAAATCAAAATCAATGCTCGTTGATATTGACTACACGCTAACGCACATAGATGGAATCTCAACTTTCAACTTTGAAGAGCTGAGCGAAGGAGAAAAGCAACTAATCTCCGTTATCGGCGGGCTACATATCACCGATAAAGATGAGTGTTTGGTCTTGCTAGACGAGCCCGACACCCACTTAAACCCGGCATGGACATGGCGATATAGCACCCTTTTAAGAAATGCCCTAGGTCATGAAAAATCAAAATCATCCACAGTAATCATTGCAACGCATAATCCAATTTTAATTTCAGGCCTGACTAGAAACCAAGTATTAATAGCACACAACATCAACGACCGATTATCATACGAGCACCCTCACCGCGACCCACGAGGACAGGGAGTTGCAAACGTATTAACAAGCGAGTTTTTCGGCTTACCATCTAGTCTTGACGAGTACACTCAGAACATAATTGATGAGCGATTAGTTCTAGCGTACAAGAAAGACAAGCTTACGATAGACGAAGTCTCCCGACTGAAAGAAATCAACTCATACCTTGACGTACTTGGACTTACAATCTCATTTCGAGATAGCAACTATAAAGAATTTGAAGAGTCCATTTACAAAAAACGGAACCTAGAATGAGGCATATTGACATAGCCGCCGTTATCGCCGGAGCCCCCAAAGAAATTCTGGCCCTATTAAAACGTGCCGACACCTCAATCCAGTCGTTATCAGACGAAAAGAAAATCACTCGATCAAAAAATGGCAATAGCAAGTGGTCAAAAATAAAAGCTCATTTAGAGGAGGCCAGCAATAGAAAATGCTGGTATACCGAATCAAAAAATCCCGGCTGCCTAAATGATGTAGAACACTACAGGCCCAAAGGCAGAGTGGAGGACAAAAATGGTTCACTAATCCATTGGTATTGGTTTTTAGCATTCAAGCCGTCAAACTATCGATTAAGCTGCACCATTCCAAACCGACCTAATATAAATTCGTTACACGCAGGAAAGGCTGGAGGAAAAGGTGATCAGTTTCCGTTACTAGCAAACTCCAATCATGCAACTGACATTGGGGGACTCGTTAATGAAAAGCCAGTAATTCTTGATCCATGTAATCAGGGCGACACGCTCTTGCTCGCCTTCTCTCCTGATGGAAGACCTGTGGTATCCCCTTTATTCGCAGGGGATGCTATCGCCTCACTTCGAGTTGAGAAGAGTAATTTACTGCTTAATCTTGACTACCCAACATTCAATGTTGATCGAGAACGAATCTATAACCGGGTAGTTGAGCTTATTGATCGCGGCGACAGATACAACCTTGAAGGTTCAAACGCACTGCATGACGTAATACATGACTTGTGCTTGCTAATGAGTGCTGATGCTGAATATAGCAAAGCGGCAGAGTGCTATATAAGATGCTTCAGAGATCGGGACTGGGTTGAAAACATATTTACAGGGATATAGAGAGCCTTAATGCAAACCCGCCAATTCCCCCTGAACGAAAAATAAGATAATCCTCTGAGTAAAGATTTTTTGGGGCTGGCTAGACCCTATTTCTGTACCTGTCATGCTGTCAATTTATATAAGGCGACTAGGGACAAGGACAGTAGGCCAATAGGGATCAAATCGCAGGCAATAAAATACCCCTAAGCAAACTCAACGCCGAAGCATATCAACCGACAGGGGCCGTGTTGCTACCAATTGCAGGCAACTGCGCCATTGCGTCAACCGCCGTCTGGCGTCAAAAGCTGGCCAACCTTACTCGCACCACGCCGACATTCAGCTCTACGCCGCAACTCAGTGCACATCCACATGGATGCATCGTGCATGTCCCTTTTTAGCGCCTCAAGCTCTTCAGCCATCAACGATCTGGGTTGGTCGTTCGAGGCTGGATCGCTCCACCAATTTAGCCAGTATCCGGGCGTCCAAGAGCGCGTGGTGAGGTGGCTCCTCACACTCGGCGGTGACCTCGATGTTACTGCTGACTCTCCCCGCCTCTACTCCTTCTGGTAACCCGCCCTGGCCTACCAGCCACAAAAGCAAAGGCCAATCCCAATCAGGCGCATCACTGATGATCTCCACCGGAACGAGCCGAAGGAGGAAACCAAGCAGCTCTATTCGTGCCTGCTTTATCGTGCGCCCATAGGCCACCGGATCCAACTGTGGCAGCACAATCTCCCGAACGAAATCAGAGCAGCCGCCCTCTTCCCAGCAATCGATCAGCTCGACATAAAACTCCGGGCCACCAGGTACGACTAGAGCGAGGCTGATTAGCTTGCAGGTATAGCGGTTCAAGCTGGTGAATTCGGCATCGAGATAGACGCGGCGCATTTAGATTTCCTCGTCGCGTCCCAGGATCCAGTCAGTCATGGTCGGGGACGATCAACAATGCGACTCCCTATTACCTCGTAAGACTCATGGCAAAAATTGCAAATGCAATAGGCGTCAGCGTTAGATTTGTCACATCGACCGACCATGGTCCTGAGCCGGGGTGGCAATCTGCTTGTCGACTACATCGGCCATCGCATGGCCGAGTGCCTTGGAAACTCCACCGGCCATTTCAGCCAGCACGTCGACAATTCGGATCTGCTCGCGGGGATCGCTCGGAGAAATAACCTTTGCGACTGCGGCAGGGCTGGATAGCACTGCCTGCAGCGCGTCGAGATCGTTTTCATTCAGGTCGAGATTAAGGGTGATTTTCCGAGTCATAGCGCAACACTCTCCTTGATAATCTTTTCGCGGCTGGTTCTAGTATTCATGTGAAGTTCGCAGCGAGTGCGGTGCCAGCCGGCCGACCGGCCATTTCTCATCCCCTCGTAACGCAGCTCGCCGAGATCACCGCAGATCTCACAGACCTGCAATGAACGCTGCTCGATCTCACGCAGCGCGGAGCGCTGATCGGACGTGCTAAGTACTAGCTCAACTCTTAAACTGCCAGCGTCCTCACGGATCGCCGCGATCTCGCTGTTCCCGATAATATCCATGGCCTCGCGGACGAGAGACAGCCAGCCTCCTCCGGCATATAGACGGGCATCGGCAGCCAGTTTGGCTGCCGGTAAATCTCCGGCACTGATATACAAATGGGTCATCACATTGACCTCCCCAGCTCTCTCATCTCGCCGATTCCCTCTGCGCGGCAGGCTGCTGAGCGGCTACCGGCAGTGGATTTTCTCTTGTTGATTCCGTGCACCAGCTTGCTCTATTGGCGCTGAGGGACAGGATGGCCCTCGGCGAGCCCCCGGCAGGGCGGGTTCGGGCAGAGCCCGCTATTCAAAGCCCCAATCGTGCTCATCGTATTTGGATACCGATGCGCCAGCTCCAAACCCATAGCTGCTCCCAATCCCCCTAAGCTCTCGGGTAGCCTGAACAGAAACCAGTAACCCTCCAGCTCCAGACCTACGCTGTTTCGCATGCCCGTAGCGCTTCCGACTCCTCCTCGACACCTGCCCGAGTGCAAGGCTGACCTGATCTGGTTCTGCCTCACCTTTTAGATCCGCGCTGAATTGGTGTCGAAGACTGTAAGCGCTAATACCGGACAATCCTGCTCGTTTCGCCGCACGACTCAGCCGCTTTTCAAATGCCCGGTTCTGGCCAGCGTCCTGGATAACCATTTCGTCACCCTCCGAAGAAATTTTCTTCAGGAGTAACTCGTTAATTTCTTCTCCCAGAATTGCCTTCGCATTTATGAGCAATATCCGCTCTGGCTGCCCTGCACCCGTTAAATCGGAAACCTTGGCGCCCTGGATAGTAAATTCAACTGATGCCCCAACCCTCCGCACATGAACGCCCTTTCGAAGCTCAGCAGGCCGACATCCAGTTAGAATCAAAACAGCTGCTGCCAGCCGATCTGCCGACTTAAGTCTGGCCAAAAGCAAGACTCGCCAATCAGTTGGCAACCCACACAAGCTCGCTCGTTTTGACTGCCTCTTCCCATGATTCAAGCTTGCCGGCTGATAAATAGGTTGCGGTGCTTCGAGCTGCTGGGAATAGAGAGCCATCGTCTGACGCAATACCCGTCGTTTATCGCGATCAAGCTCACGGTCGATTTCGCTCAACACACCCAGTAAGCGGTGCGCCATACCTCTTCGCCATGCATAACGCGCGACTACTGCGGTCCGTCGACCAAGCTGCTGGCTCATCGAATATTCATGCCAATGCATTTCCCCCATTCGTGCGGCTACCCTGGAGTATTCAGCAATGGTCGACTCTTTCAGGGGCCGATCCACGATAGCCCGAGCCAACCTCCTCAGATCGCCTTTATCCGATGTTCCCGGTTTACGCATAAAGCCCCTCCAGAGGTATCCCCCACCCATGCCGTGTCGAGGCGCTCGCTACGTGTCCTTCGTCCACTCCACTCGCGTCGGCTACGCCGATAAACCTCGAAACGGCCTTATTTTCGACCGCAATTTGCGTTCGAAAATAGCAGTTACACCAGCCTCAAATAATCGAGTTTCACAACAGTATCCCGCTCGCCGCTGGGCATCTCCCGGGGCCAATGAATTGGCCCCGGGAGTGCTTCAAGGGTATTTCCCGACGCCCCGCATCAAGGGGCCGTGTCCTCGCAAGCTGCGGGCCGCACCACTCCCCTTGACCCGGGCCGACGGCAAGAATGAGCAACCCAGTCTGCGAAACCTCATCTGTCATAAAACGGCAGCAGGAAGCATTCATAAGCGTTAAATCGCGTTCAATTGCATATCGGGGCATTTTTTCGCATAGAAATGCATAGAAATACATTCCGCGGCCAGATCAGTAGAAATTTCTCATAACTAGATACAGCTATGCATCTGACGATCGCTTTATACACCCACCCATCGTGTTTATACCCACTATAGATAATCCCGGAAAAATACTGGTTGGTTTCTCATCAGCATTTTATGCAACGACTCAGGCAGCTCGTACTTCGAGAAAACTCTATAACCCTCCTCACGACTGTAGAAGATATGCATCCCCTCCAACTGCCCAGCAGAAACACCACCAACTTTATGCGCAGCATTGGGCAAGTCATTAAAAATCAACTTACCATCAATGTAGAGCGAATTTGCAAAAAATTCTGCGTTGCCGCTTTTGTATTTTGTCACTTGGTAGTGATAGACCTTCCCTGGCAGATTATTTAGTGGCGGCACATGCTCATTAAAGTATGACGTAGCCTCCTCGCCCCACTTTTCAGGCCACTTTTCATAGGACGTCTTTCCACACCCAAACAACAAAGCACCGCATACCAAAACTGCGACGATCATGACTTTTTGCATCACGCTCTCCTCATCAGCGCCCCAGCACGGCAAGAAATCCGTACCGACGAAGAAAATATACTCTTTTGAGTATAGAACATTAAAGCCCCAAAGGGCTTCATCGTTCCTTTTGCGAGCGTGCGAAATGGAACTGAAACAAGCCATAGGCCAAGCATTCAAGGAGTTGAGGGTCAGCAGAGGTCTGCCTCAAGAGGTTGCAGGGGCCAGCCAGAGCTACATCAGCGATGTGGAGCGTGGGCTCAAAAGCCCCACGCTCGAGAAATTCAACGAGCTAGCCACCAACATCGGCGTCCACCCCCTCATCATTCTCGCCAAGGGCTACATATTGGCTGGTGCCCCTGAAACCACCGAAGAGCTCCTAACCTTGTTAAAAAACGAACTCTTAGACCTAGAGGATAATTAGTCATACCTTTTCCACAGCAGCAGCCTGCCAATTACAAGAAAAGCTTTTTACATACTCGGAAAAACTAAAAGCAAAGCTACTAGCAGACGACCCTGCCCCTCTGAAACATAAGCCAGCCGCGGCCTGTGAGCGATATCACGCTGTTTTTCCGTGAGTGATGTCACGTGGATGCGTGAGCGGTGTCACGTGGATGCGTGAGTGATGTCACGTGGATAAAGCTGCGCACCAGAAAACCCGGGGCCTCGGGGGGCGTGAGCGATGTCACGTGGATAACCCCACCCCCCGCCTGCTTTTCCACAGTGTATTTAGAGACAACCAATGGCTCGTTGCTGCACTACCGGGCGAGCCCCGGCTTTAAGCACGAGATAATCCGGGCTTTCGTCAATGTAATTCCTCGCATCAGGGTAATAGAGCAGGACTCCTCTTAACTGTTTGAGAAAATTTGCTTTGAAGCTTCGAATACCCTGCGGCGTATCTTCATAGCCACCCCCAAGCTGACACTTCAAACCAACCCAAGGAATCTTTGCTTCCTTATGCCTTCCTGATCTCGCAGCCACGTTTAGCGTAAACATTCGGTAAACGAGCCACGTATATATATCCATAGCCATAGGCGACTTACGTAGCGCCTGGAGAGCTTCCAACTTAAGTGGTACGGGCGCCTTTGTAATTGCATTATAGAAATCAGAACCAAGCGTCAATGTACTATTCCACAGGCATTCTTCATCAGGCTGCCTTGGACTCCAAAATACAAAGCCGCTTTTTGCTATTTTAATGTTTTCAAAAGCCAAAGCCCCAGCATTAGAAACCTCGATACTTAGCTGCGACCTTATAAGAGCCAACGTTTGCGCATGCAGGGTTTTAATATATTTTCCATCACTAGGCAGCTGAAGCTTTTTAAGAAACTCATTCTGATTCCGCCCCAAATTTAACTCTGGCGAGTGTGTGCGGCATGCTTCTGTGCACATCCACGCCAGCAGTAATCTTGGCATCATCCCGTAAGGCATCCCAAATTTTGGATGCGCCATTATCGACAGCGTGAGTTTTGAAGTTCCTCGCTCAAAATACGTACACTTTGGATCTTTGTGCGGCAAAGTAGCCTGTGCCAAGAAATGAGGTAGATATCCTGTTGCTCCAGAACCCTTAGCATCTTCAAACTCCAGAGCAATTGCTTCATCGATAAGACTCCGTTGGCGCTTACTGAGCATAGGCACCTCGCTGAGCAATTTGCTCAGATTTCCGGGGTCGACCAGGTTTCCGTTTAATAGCAGGGCCAGTAGGAGCAATAACGTCAAGCCGGACAACATGCTGCTGAAGCCACCGGTCAACATCTTCTCGACGCCACAGCAGTCGGCCCGCCCCTGGGATGCGGCAGACAGGAGGTAGTTTGTAGGGGTGCTTGGAATGCTGGTTTTTGATAGTGCCTGGGGCACGGTCAAGGATCAGAGCGAGATCATCAACAGTAAGTAGTTTTTCGAGAGACACAACAACATCCTCCCCCAACCGTAAGGTCAGGATTGGATGGGTTCGCGGCAGCACCGATGATTGACCGTCTGTGGCTTCTGGCTCAGCACATCAGACGGGATCCATTCGGATGCGGGGTTGTGCCCTCATCTGCTTCTCGCTCTCCTCCGCGCTCCACTGATTGGAATCCAGCCCCATCAAAGCTGGCAGCATCGCGTCGTCAGGCGACCACCTCATAAGAGGTATCCTTTCTTCCACCCGCACTACATCCGCTTTTTGCGTGGGTGGCACTGGACCGAGGCACCCTGCGACTCATCATCAATACCCCGCAGGCCAACTACCGAGCATCTAGAGACCAGGGCCATTTTCGGACCCCGCCAGTTCGATTGCCTCTAGCTTAATCATCGGCGGTAATTACCTCAACCACTTGGCACACTTTTGTCACACTGAGCCGGTGAATCATGATGATTCAGCGTGACCGCCGGTTATCGCCAAGGCCTGCTAAACCCAGATAAACAAAGGGCTAAAGGCCTAACAGGCTGTGTTTTCAGGCATCATGAGGACGCTAAATTTTGCAGTTGCACTGCAAAGGCCCGACGGGGAAGGTTTCGCGGATCAGGGTCGGGGTTGCGGTAGAACTCATGGATATTCCTCAGCGCGGTAATCGCTGGGCAGTTTACCCGTCCATTTCTTGAACGCACGGCGAAAATTCGACGGGTCGCTGAAGCCCAGCAGGTAGGCGATTTCATACAGCGGCAGGTGGGTGGTGGTGAGGTATTGCAGGGCCAGGCTCTTGCGCACTTCATCAAGCACCTGCTGATAACTGGTACCCATGTTCGACAGATGCCGGCGCAGGCTGCGGCCGCTGGTGTGCAGGGCGGCAGCGGCGCTGGCCAGGTCGGGAAAGTCGCCGGGGCGCGCCAATAGCAGGCGGCGCACGCGGGTCAGCAGGCCGTCTTGCACATCCAGGCTGGCCAGCAGGGCTTCGCATTGCTGCTCGCACATTTGCACCGTGGCCGGGTTGGCCAGCGCCATCGGCCGGTCCAGATAGGTGATCGGCATACTCAGGCGGTGATAGGGCTGATCAAACGCCACCGCTACGCCAAACAGCCGCTCGTAGCGCTCGGCGTAATGCGGCGCAGCATGGGCAAAGCCCACCTCCACCGCCTGCAAGCGCTCCCCCACCAGAAACCGCGCGATGGTGTAGAGACTGGTCAGCAAACCTTCTGCGGCAAAGCGGCTGAGCGGGCCCAGCGGCATGGTTTCACTGGCGCGCAGTTCGATCCGGGTGCCCAGCTCGACCATTTCCAGCTCATAGGTCAGGCCCAGCACCCGGTAGTACTTGAGGGCAAACTGCATGGCCTTGCCGAGGTTGGCGCTGGACAGCACCGCATAGCCGAGGATGCCGTGGGTCGAGACATTCAGCCGCTGCCCGAGCAGCAGGCCCAACGCCGGCTCATCACACAAACGCAAGGCGTTGCTGGTGAGTTGGGTAAAGTCGATAAAGGACAACCGCCCCTGCGGATTGCCCAGCACTTCGGGGCGTACCCGCGCCTCGGCAAACAGCTGCGCACGAGGCACACCCAGTTCCTCGACCAAATCGAGCAAGGCGGCAGCGTAGGCAACGGGAACCAGTTCGGCGGAGAAATTCAATGATGGCTTCATGGGCTTCTTATTATCTGGCCAGATATGACCACTGGCAGCGACGATAACCTTGTTCGACAAAACCCGACAAGGGCATCACTGCAGCATGGGCCATGGCCGGCAAACCAACCGAGTTCGCGCAAAGGCTTACCCATACTCAGGACTTGATCGGTCGCTCACCACAACCGAAGGTTGGGCGCATGCATGCTATTGCTGCAGCAAATACTCTTCGTCACGCTGAAAACGCTCTAGTACGGGCACTCGCAACAAGCACCACAGCGCTAATAGGTTCCAGAGGTTGGCACAAGCGTACAACATTGGCCACAAATGACCGAAACATTGGCTGTTGTGAACCTTTGCCGAAGCGCTTGGCGAATCCATAGTGAAACCACGCTTTAGTCACAGACTCAGGGAGTCAGCATGGTCAGCACTACCCCGGAAGGTTTGCAGATTCGTCCACGGCATATGGATTTCGATTTCCCTAATCCCCTGCCGCGTCACTGGCACAGCGGCGATGCCTTCAAAAGCCATTTGTTCGATGCCATGTCGGTGCTGTTCCCCGACGGCGAACGCTTCTTTATCGATTCGGTGCGGCACTTCCGCGACCAGATCGACGACCCGGTGCTGAAAGAGCAGATCCGTGGCTTTATCGGCCAGGAAGGCCACCACAGCCGCGAGCATCTGGAATACAGCAATCGCCTGCGCGACCTGGGTTACAACATCACCCGTATCGAGAAACGCGCCCAGGCGCGGATTCGCTACACCCAGAAGAAGTTCTCGCCGCAGCGCCAGTTAGCAGCCACTGCGGCACTGGAACATATCACCGCGATCATGGCCGACGGCCTGCTCAAAGACCCGAAACACCTGGCAGGCGCCCACCCGACTATGGTGCGCCTGTGGCGCTGGCACGCGCTGGAGGAAACCGAGCACAAGGCGGTGGCCTTCGACGTGTACAACCAGGTGTGCGGCAGCCGCAAACTGCTGCGCCGGGCGATGATCATGGGCACCTTCTTCTTCGTCCTCGACACCACCCGTGGCCTGGCACACATGCTCAAACAGGACGGCCTGCTGTGGAACTGGCGCGTATGGCGCGACGGCATCCGATGGATGTGGGGCAAAGAAGGCGTATTCCGCCCGCTGATCAGCACCTACCGCGACTTCTTCAAGCCCAACTTCCACCCTTGGGAGCATAACAACCTGGAGTTGCTCTACCAGACCCGCAGTGAGTTCGATCTGCCTGCACAAAGCCAGGCGGCCTAAGCCGGACGCTGCAGCCAAACAACAAGGGAGCCAGATGGCTCCCTTTTTAGTGTGCGTCAGCATTTCTGTAGCCCGGATGTAATCCGGGGAAATTTCCCGTCAATCAATCCGCTCCTGGATTGCATCCGGGCTACGCCCCGCTCCTCCTGAAGCTGCGGGCCACGGCGCAACCGCAGCCCGCATATCCAAAAATCACCCCTGGAGAAAACGCAGGGTATCGGCCGCGCTTTGCTGCGGGATTTCTTCCATCGGAATATGCCCAACGCCCGGGTAGGTTTTTACCTGAATCCCCGGCAAGTCATGCTGCCACAGCGGCACATGCTTGGGTGAAATCCAGCGATCACGCTCGCCCCACAGCAGCAGCGTCGGCGCCTGAATCTGTGCGACCCGCGCCGAAGTGCCGTGCAGCTCTTCCTTATTGACCTTGAGCAGCACGCGGAAGATATCCATCATCGCCCGGCGATTGCCCGGCCGCCGCGTCAGGTCGTTGTAACGGTCCACCACGCCAGGCTTGATCCGTGCTGGTTCGCCATAGACTTCTTTGATGCCCTGGGCGATCAACGCGCGCGGCATCCATAGCGGCATGGCCACGGTGGCGCCCGGCAAGGCTGCAGCGGCAATCATCCACGGCACCTTGTGCATGTGATAGCCAGCCGGGTCGATCAGCACCAGTTTTTCCACCCGCTGCGGCTGCGCCAGGGCGAAGTTCCAGGCGATATAGCCGCCCAGCGAGTTGCCGACAATCGAGGCCTTGTTTACGCCGAGGTAGTCGAGCAACAGACCGAACACCTTGATCATCCGCTCAGCGGAATACACGCCATCGCGGGCCGGGCCGGTGAGACCGAAACCCGGCACATCAAAACGAATCACCCGGTAATCGGCGGAAAAGGCTGGCAACCAGTCATCCCAGGTGTGCAGCGAGGCCACCACGCCGTGGATCAATACCAGCACCGGTTTGTCGCGGCTTCCCTCATCGCGGTAATGCAGGTTGAAACCGTCGAGTTCGATATAGCGCGAGCCATTGGCGGCATTGCCATAGCGCGCTTTAAGACGCTCCAGCGGCAGGGCACCGAAGCCCAGACGGGCAAAACCGGCCGCCAGCGGCGGCGTCAGCGGGAGACTGGAAGCAGACATGCAGGCACCTCTAGATTGTTGTTATGGGAAAGACGCATCCGGTCTATCAGAGCATGTCCACTTAAACCTGACGCCTAACCTAGGTTGAGCTGGGCGCAGGACACAGCGAGGCGATCAGCAGCTCACTGAGCACGCGCTTGGCCTGTTCGATTTCCGCACGGCTGGCGGCGCGGCCAAGCAGTTCCAGCGAGGCCGCTTCCATGGCCCAGATCAGCGCACGATAGGTCAGCGGCTCGGCGGCCTGGGTCGCGCCATGCAGACGTTCGGCCAGCAACCGCGCCATCTCGGTATGCGCCCGCTGCCGGTGTGCGGCCAGCGGAGAATCGGCGCGCAGAGCCTCTTCCTGCATCAGGCGGATAATCGGCCCGACGGCCAGGTGATAGTCGAAGTAGCGCCCGACCATGCCCTGTAACCAGGCCTGTGGACTGCCGGCGATGCTCTGCATTTCACTGAAGCGCGACAGCAGCAGGGACACCGCCGTCTGGTAGATGCCTTCGAGCACCTGCATCTTGTTCTCGAAGTACTTGTAGAAAGTGCGCCGCGACACATTGGCCGCCGCCAGCAGGTCGTTCACCGTGGTGTCGGCCAATCCCTTGCGGGCGAATACCGGAATCGCCGCCAGCTGGATATTGGTGCGCTGTAAATGGCCAATCAGCGGTCCGTCACCGTCCTGTTCCTGCTGCTGGGCCACGGCACCGTAACCGCCGAGGTCTTCAAATACCGCGCGAACGGCACCCAGTTCTGCCAAAGCCTGTTGCATCGCACACGTCCCAACCAAGGCGCGGGTGACGCAGCAGAGCAAGCTGGTTACTCTGCAGTTGATTACTCAGAACGCCATCGCCGCAGGATTATTGTTGTGCTGAACACGCTAACACGCCGCCGTTACCTACCGCTGGCCATCCTTTTGCTGGTTCTGCTGTCGCCTGTGCAGGCCGCCGAGCTGTTCTATCTCGGGCAGAAGATTCCTGATATCCACAAGCCCTGGAACAGTGCCGACTACCAGCAACTGCTGGAGGCGCTGAACAAGGTCGACAGCACCCAGCTCAACGCCCTGCCTCGGCGCAGCGGCGAATTCACCGGGCCGATCTACCAACGCATGGTCAGCGAGGAGAATTTTCGGCCGCAACTGAATATCTACGCGCCACTGGAGCTGCGGCAGAACGAAGCCCGCGAAGCGCTGTTCCGCCTCAAGGAGCTGATGCGTTTGTATTTCGACTTCCGGGCCGTGCAACAACCCTATGCCGCCGAGGCGCTGGGGCTGATGAGTTATTCACTGCGCCAGCAGGCCGTGCTGTTTACCTTAACCACCGAATTCTGGATGACCCTCTCGGCAACCGAGCAGAGCAACCCGGTGCGACTGCAAGGCCTGCATGAGACCAAGGCGGCAGCGGCCATGCTCACCTCCAGCGCACTGGATTACCTGGGCCTGACCAAACAGTTTGGCCGTGAAGAGCTGGTGCTCTACAGCGCCGAGCTGAGCAAGCAACTGCCAGAGCTGTTTATTCATTTGAGTGGGGAGGTGCGCGAAACGCTGCTGCAACGCGTCGAACAGCTGGCGCAGCAGCATGCCTATGCAGAAGTGCAGCAGAACATGCGCGAGCTGCAGCCAGTGCTGCTGAGCATCCAACAGGATGTGCAGGCAAAACTTGCTGAAGCTGCGGCGCAACCGCGCAAGACGCCTACGCGCAGCCTTGATCTGTCGGTTCCGGCTGAATCAGCGCAGTAGACCGAGGCTCTTGGCTCGCGCCACCGCCTGGGTACGCCGCTCCACACCAAGCTTGCTGTTGATATGACGGGCGTGGGTTTTCACCGTGTGCAGGGAGATAAACAGGCTGTCGCTGATCTCCTGATTCGAGCAGCCCTGGGCGATCAGTTGCAGCACCGACAGCTCGCGCGAACTGAGGGCATCAACCACGCCGGCATAGTCGTCCTGGCCAACTGCCTGCGCTGACTGCGGCAGGTGCTGCCGCAAGGCTTCAATCAAAGGGCTCGCGTCCTGCCCCAGCAACTGCTCGCGCAGCCACTCGGGTTGCTGACTCAGCAGCCCATGGAACGGCAACAACCCACCACCAGCGGCGGCCTGCAAGGCGCTGCGCAACTGTTGCTGCGCCTCACGCTCACGTCCGCTATCACGCAGCAAGGCGGTCAGCTGCATCTGCGCAATCGCCCCCAGCAACTGGCCGCCAGCGTTCTGCGCCAGCTGACTCAGCCCGCGCAAACGCCGCTCAGCTTGCTCATCCTCGCCCTGCAAACGCTCGTAAGTGGCCAGGTGCAATTGGATATGCAGCGGCAATTGCGGATGGAACTCCGGGGCCGCAGCCGCCTGCTCGCCGCCATAGGCATCCAGCAGCCGGCTCAGCCAGACGCCCGCCAGCTCGGTCTGCCCCTGACGCAGCCACAGCTCACATTTGGTCAGGGTGATCATCGCCAGGTAATAGATCGCTGGAATGTCCCAGATATGCATCAGCCGCTCGGCTTCGGCCAACTGGGCAAAGGCTTCTGGCAGGTTGCCGCTGCGCCCTTCCAGGCTGGCCAGTACGCAGTAACCGATCAGCACGCTGATATCACGGCAACCACGCGCCTCGGCAATCCCGGCCAACAGGCGCTGGCGGGCCTGTTGCGGCTGCAAGCGCAGACTCAGCAGATAACCTTCGTAGAGTGTCAGCCGTCCGCGTGCAGCGTACTGCCGCTGGGCCGGCAGATTGGCCAGACGCTGCTGGCCCTGATGCACTTCGTCCAGCGCGCGCAGCACTTCACCACGGGCCTGCAGCACGCGCGCACGATCGTAATGAGCTAGGGCCTCGAACAGCGGATTGCCGACCCGCTGCGCCAGTTCCAGAGCTTCCCGATTCAGTCCGCGAGCACGCCAAAGATCACCATGGACGATGGCCAAGTTGGCCAGGCTAGAGAGACACATCAGACGCTGCCCGTAGCGATCCAGCGGCAGACAACTCAGTGCCTCACTGCAATAGGCCTGGGCCTTGGCACTGTCACCACGGCCCCGGGCAATCACCCCACTCAGGGCCAGCCACTGGGCAAGCAGGCCTTCCTGCTCACTGCGATCGCGCGCAGGGAGAAAGCGCCCCAGCTCAGCCAACAGCTCTTCGGCGGCATCCAGCTGGCAGGCCAGCGCCAGCGCCCAGCCATACAGCAGAATCAGGCGCGGCGTGCTGGTCAGCAGGCTGTCTGGCAAGTCCATCTTCCAGCGCAGCAAGGTCGCGACGTTCTGCTCGGCCAGCAGTTGTTCCTCGGAGAGGTTCTGTACCAGGTTGGCTGCCACGTCCGGTTGACCGGCGCGCAACGCTTGCTCGATGGCTTCATCCAGCATTCCCTCGGCACTGAACCAGCGGCATGCGCGCAAGTGCAGGCCTGAAGTTGGCTGCGGACGGCTGCGCAGCAGATCGGAAAACAGGTGGTGATAGCGAAACCATTTCCCCTGTTCGTCCAGTGGCACCAGAAATACCTGGTGCGCCTGCAGGTGACGGAGAATCGCGGCGCTGTCATGGGCATCACGCAAGGCGTCGCACAGCTCGGCGCAGAAGCGATCCTGGCAAGCGGTCTCGTAGAGAAACGCCTGCAACTCGGCCGGCTGGCGCTCGATCACCTCTTCCAGCAGATAGTCATGGATCAGGCCGTCACTGCCCTTAGCCAGCGCCGGCAGTGCCGTTGATTCCTGCGCTTCACTGGCAGCCAGCGACCACAAACGCAAACCCGCTACCCAGCCTTCGCTGCGCTGCAACAAGACAGCCAGCGCTTCAGCCGACAGCACGCTGCCCTGCAGCGCAAGCAACTCGGTGCTTTCTGCATCGGTCAGGCGCAGATCCTGCTCGTGCAATTCCAGCAACTGACGCGACAGGCGCAGGCGCGCCAGGTGCCAATCGGGGCGCTGCCGGCTGGTGACCAGCATCACCAGGCCGGGCGGCAGGTGGCTTAGAAAGAACTGCAAACAGCGGTCGAGCACCGCGCCCTGGGCCAGGTGGTAGTCATCCAGCACCAGCAGCAACGGCTGCTGCGGATCAAGACGCAGCGTCAGCTCATCGAGCAGACCGTCGAGCCACTCCTCAAAAGCGAAGGGTTGATGCCGTTGGCGCAGACGCAGCAGCCCCAACGCTTCCTGCCCAACGCCGGGAAAAAACTGCTGCAGACCGCTAAGCAAGCGCTCAAGAAAGCGCCCGGGATCACTGTCCCGCGAACTCAAGCCCAGCCATAGGCTTTGCCACTGCTCGGGTAGATGCTCGCAGAACTCGATGGCCAATGAGCTTTTACCGAAGCCCGCCGGCGCGCTCACCAGCAGCAGGCGCCCCGCCAAGCCACCCAGCAGGCGCTCGCATAACCCCGGGCGTGGCACATAACTGGCCGGTAACGGTGGTCGATAGAAATGCCCGCCCAGTACGTTGGGCGCGGCAACCAAGCCAGGAATGCGGGACAGATCAGTCATCAGCCAGTTTCTTGTAGTAGTCAGGCAGAGGCACTACCAATGCCCCGCAGACTAGCCTCTTGATGGGCGCATTTGAAGCCCTTGTGGCCAGTCAGGTAGCAAACGGCAATGATTGTTTATCCTCTATTGAGTATTTTCCGGGTTTTATCACAGGCATAAAAAAATAGCCGGAGCCACTTTTAACCTCGCGTAGCGACGGCCCGAAGGGGAACAACCATGAATACCGGCCATAAAAAAACCGGCCCTTGCGGGCCGGTTCTTTATGCAGCGTTACTCAGGTTTAGCGTACGCCAGCCTGGCGCAGGGCCGCTGGGGTGTAATCGCTTTCTTTCGCTGGGTAGTCGAACTCGTAAGCACTTTTCTCTTCGTTCTTCATACCCAGAGCCAGGTAACGACCGGACAGCAGGTCATACAGGGTCTCTACGCTGTACCACGGCACTTTCTTATCGTAGTAGTACTGAGCATGGGCTTCAGCCACACGCCACAGAGTACCGCGACCGTCGTAGTGGTCGATGGCAGCAGCTTGCCAGGTATCTTCGTCGAGGTAGAAGTCACGCTTGGCATAAATATGACGCTCGCCCGATTTCAGGGTTGCAGTCACATTCCATACGCGGTGCAGCTCGTAACGGGTCAGGTCTTGGTTGATATGGCCAGCCTTGATGATCTGGTCATACTTCAGCTTCGGCGAGTCCAGACGGTAGCTGTTGTAAGGAATATAGATTTCCTTCTTACCGTTGAGCTTCCACTCGTAACGGTCAGGTGCACCGTTGTACATGTCAAAGTTGTCGGACGTACGCAGACCATCCGCGGCGGTACCTGGACCGTCATAGGACACCTGCGGTGCACGACGCACGCGACGCTGGCCGGCGTTGTACAGCCACGCCAGACGCGGCTCTTTCACCTGGTTGAGGGTTTCGTGTACCAGCAGCACGTTACCGGCCAGACGCGAAGGAGCAGTTACCCGCTGCTTGAAGTAGAACAGCACGTTGCTTGGCTTGCTGGTGTCGGCATCCTTCAGCGCACCACGGAAGGTGAACTCATCCTGGAAGTACACCAGGCTGTAGGAG
Source organism: Pseudomonas sp. (assembly GCF_030684895.1). GTDB lineage: Bacteria > Pseudomonadota > Gammaproteobacteria > Pseudomonadales > Pseudomonadaceae > Aquipseudomonas. The sequence continues at coordinate 202,718 of NZ_JAUXXP010000090.1, forward strand.
CCATTCGGCTGCGGAGTCGCCTGGGTAACCAGACGCTTCACGCTGCCGCCACGGTAGCGGGTGATGTGGTTCCAGATCGCTTCCAGACCGTCCTTGGGAATCGGGAAGGGGTTAGCCTGCTCGAAGTTCTCCAGACCGTTGCCGCCCTCGACCATCTTGGTGTTGACTGCGTTGTTCTTCGCCGCGGCCAGGATAAAGTCCGGCATGGTGGCCGTACGATGGGTGGCGAACACCGGCATTTTGTAGCTTTCCGGATAACGCTTGAACATCGCCAGCTGGCCAGGGGTCAGCTTGTCTTTGTACTGATCCACGTTTTGCGCGGTGATGGTGAACAGCGGTTGCTCACTCGGGAACGGGTCCGAAAGGAAACCAGCAGCATCGGCAGTACCGGCATTGGCTGGCAGGCCACCCGTCCAGGCTGGGATAGAACCATCGGCATTACCGGCCATTTCCGCGCCGACTGGCGTCAGCGTAGTACCCAGTTTGGCAGCTTCATCCGGCGAGACCGCCGCCATCACACCGCTGGCCAGCAGCGAGAGTGTCAGGGCGCCGGTTTGCAGCAGACTTTTTGTTGTTTTCATAGTCATAGTCGTCCTCAAAAATCTCGTCCGCTTAGAAGTTCACGCCGAAGCTGAGCGCAACGAAGTCGCGGTCAACACTAGTGTTGTATTTGCCACCGAAGAAATCGGTGTAAGACAAGCTGGCAGTGTAAGTATTCTGGTATTCAGCATCCAGGCCCAGGCTTACAGCCTTAGCACCTTCAGTGAACAGACCGTTCGGGCCATAGCCATCAACGTCATGCGACCAGGACACACTTGGTTTCAGGTTCACACCAGAGAAAACATCCGGATAGTCCCAGATAGCACGGGCGCGATAACCCCAGGCAGTAGAGGTTACAAAACCATCATCTTCACAGTATTTATTTGCATTAACTGTTGCTGGAGTACCAGCAAATGTTCCGTTATTGATCGTCGAACAGAAGTTGCTCGGGAGAATCCCTGGACCGAATACAGCATCACGACCATAACGAGCCTTTGACGTATCCTCCAAACCACCTACATGAACAACACCTACCTCGCCGATAAGAGTTAAACGGCTAGCTCCCATAACCTGATCAACAAAATGGGTGAAGGTAGTCTGAAACTGTGTAATTTCTTTACGGTTATAACCGTGCAATGTACTACCCGGGATCGAAGCTGCACTGCCACCAAGAAGTGAGTAGTTATTAAATGCAGCAAATGCAGGGTTCATTGCAGCGATACCACGTACGCCAGCATAGAGAACATCTGTTGAGTTCAACTGCACTGGTGCATTGGGACGATAACTAACCTCACCGGCCCATGAAGTTCCTGTAGGTAGCGTGGTAGCGAAGCTAATACCATAAAGACGAATATCCTCCGGATATTCCAGAAAATAGTTACTAGAACCAGCAACATTCGCGATTGCTACCCCTTGGCGCGCTTGAGCAGGAACAGCAGCACCACCTAATTGAGGAAATGGAGCACCACCCAATATCTGTGCAGAAGTAACATAAGTGCCTAGCCGAGCAGCATTGGCACTAAAAAACGGGGTGCGACTATGGTAGTTCATCGCATAAGCACCGAACTCGGTGTCAAGCGGCTCAAATGTGTAACGGAAGGCCAAGCCCCACTGACCGCTATCCCGCGCATCGCTGTCACCGCTGCGAGGAACGATTACACCTTCAGATGTTGCCTGATAACCAAACGCACGACCAAACGGAGCAACCGCCGGGGTCAAAACAGTGAGGTTTCTATCACAGCCATCTGCAACAGCATCGTTCTGAGCAAAGAATGTTCCACAGTTATCAACTACTGTCTGATCCCACTCAATTTGGTAGAACGCCTCCATGGAGAGGTTCTCAGTCAGACTTTGTTGCACAAAGAACATATTGACAGGAATCAGACCCTCTTTAATCTCTGCGCCTGGTCGGCGAAAGGCGGCCACATCAACAGGGTTAATCTCGTTGATGCTATTACGGATAAAGGTACTTTCACCCCAGCTAACAACCTGCTTACCGAGACGCACAGAACCCGGTTGATCGCCAATAGCGTAATTATGGTAAACGAAGGCATCGAGGATTTCGGCACCGGATGCTTGAGCACCCTGTTTGCGATTGCTGTCACTAATGTCTTTGAACAAACGGCTTTCGTCTTTTGTCTCGAAGTCATACCAGTATTTACCGCGCACAAAAACACCAGTATCACCGTACTTCAACTCCAGATCGTGAATACCTTTAAATATTTTCGAAAAGGTCTCACCTTTCTTGAAATTCAAACGACCATCGTCAGTGGTCTGCGAAAGGCCTTTACCACCGTTATGCCCGCCCACTAGATCTGGATCAGCGCCACGTACCGACCAGCTCGCGCCAACCGACAGGGACGAGTCGAACTGACCTTCGATTTCACCGATATTGAAAGTAACGCCGAATGCAGGTGCGGCGAGGGTGGATGCGAGGCTGACGGCCAGTGGCAGTTTTGCCAGGCGCCAGGTTTGTTTTGTTTTTGTCATCGACGCTACTCCATGTGTTTTTTGTTATGGATGGTGCGGACTATAGCCAGCGGGTACTTCTGCTTGATCCCTCTAAAGTGTGATTTGCAGCCCCCAGGCACTCTGGCTCGCAGGTTTCGGCGTGTTTGGCACGGCCGGCAGAGCCAAGAATGGCTTGGAATGAGCAATTAGCAAGCCAAACGCTTGTTTGACTGATCAGTCACCAAAAACGACCTGGCTTGGCGCAAATTGAACATCCCGCAAGGTTGCGCAAACCACTCCAAGAAACCCCCGTTAAATCGCGTTAAAGCCTTATGCCATAAGGCCTTAACGGTATTGCCCGGTAATCCCATCAACGAGCGAAGTCTGCACCTCGCCCGTACCTCACAGCCTTAGACGGTCGACAGAAATGGGCTGCCGGCAGCCTGCCACTGGACGATATCCAGGCGAATGCGTTTCTTATCCAGCTTGCCGACGCTGGTCTTGGGAACTTCGGTAACAAGGGCGATTTGCGACGGTATCGCCCACTTGTTGATGCTGCCCTGATCGACAAAAGGCTTGAGGTGTTCCTTAAGGCCCTTGGCATCCAGGCTCTGGCCATCGCGCAATACCAACAGGGCAAACGGCCGCTCGCCCCACTGCGGATCGACCACGCCCACCACCGCAACTTCACGCACGGCAGGGTGGCGGCTGATCAGGTCTTCCAGCTCCAGGGAGGAAATCCACTCGCCGCCGGTCTTGATCACATCCTTGATGCGGTCGCGAATGTCGATAAAGCCAAAGTCGTCGATGGTCGCAACATCACCGGTGTGCAGCCAGCCGTGCTCCCACAGTTCAGCGCCCTTCTCCGGTTCGCGAAAATAACCCTGAGTCAGCCACGGCGCACGCAGCACCAGCTCGCCCTGGCTTTCGCCATCGGCCGGTAACAGGGTGCCATCGGCGGCCATGATGGCGGCTTCCACCAACGGCACTGGCACGCCCGCCTTGATCCGGTAAGTGGTGCGTTCATCCTCGCTGCCGGCCATCAGCTCATCATTGATATGTGCACAGGAGATCAGCGGGCAGGTTTCCGACATGCCGTAGGCTGCGGTCAGCTGGATGCCGCGCGCCTTGGCGACCTCATACAACGAGCGGTTGAGTGCGCTACCGCCGATGATCATCTTCAGGCCACCAAAGTCGTGGCCTTGAGCCCCTGGGGCGGCCAGTACCATCTGCAGAATGGTCGGCACGCAGTGGGAGAAGGTCACCTTCTCTTCCTTGATCAGACGGCAAAGCATCTCCGGCTCATAGCGGCCGGGATAGACCTGCTTGATCCCCAGCATGGTGGCCACATATGGAATGCCCCAGGCATGCACGTGGAACATCGGGGTGATCGGCATATACACATCGTTGGTGCCCAGCAGGCGGATGCTGTCCAGGCTGCCCAGCACGCTGGCTTCAGCCATGGTGTGCAGCACCAGCTGACGGTGGCTGAAGTACACACCCTTGGGGTTGCCGGTGGTGCCGGTGGTGTAGAAGGTGGTGGCAACCGAGTTCTCGTCGAAATCCGCGAAGTCGTAGCGCGGGCTGGCGGCGGCCAGCAGGTTTTCGTATTCACCGACCAAGCCCGCTAGGTCGGCGGTTTTCTCGGCGGCATCGGTGAGCAGAATGGTCTTCTCCACCGTGGTCAGCTGGCTTTCGATGCCTTTGTACAGCGGCACGAACTCGCTGTTGACCAGCACGAACTTATCCTCGGCATGGTTCATGGTGTAGAGAATCTGATCCGCCGATAGGCGGATGTTGATGGTATGCAGCACCGCGCCGATCATCGGAATGGCGAACATGCACTCTAGGTAACGGTGGCTGTCCCAATCCATCACGGCCACAGTGTCACCGGCCTTGACCCCGGCTTCGCTGAGCACGTTGGCCAGGCGCGCCACGCGCTCGTTGAGGGTGGCGTAGCTGTAACGCAGCTGATCGCGGTAGACGATTTCGCGGGTTTTCTCGTAGCGGATACCGGACAGCAGCAGGCGCTTGATCAACAGCGGCGCTTGGTGTGCATTGTCGGCGGGAGCAATCAGGCGGGTCTGCAGCATGGCGGTACCTATTTGTCGGCTTTTTTCAGTGCGGCCAATCTAGAGCCCCCGCAGCCTGCTCAAATCAGCCCAAAGAATGATTTTCCGCGTGACTCTTTGGGCATTTTTAGTCACGCAGTAGAATCGGCGACTCGCATTCGATGTGTTTGGCCTGCGATCTACTACAAAAACGAGGAGTTTCCTGATGTCCGATATCGTCATCGTCAGCGGCGCACGTACGCCGATGGGTGGTTTTCAAGGCAGCCTGTCGAGCATTGCCGCGGTTGATCTGGGTGCGGCCGCCATTCGCGCTGCGGTCGAGCGCGCCGGTGTTGCGCCTGCCGACGTGCAGGAAGTGATCATGGGCTGCGTGCTGCCTGCCGGCCTCAAACAGGGCCCGGCGCGCCAGGCCTCGCTGAACGCCGGCCTGCCCGCTGCCACCGGTTGCACCACGATCAACAAGCTCTGCGGTTCAGGCATGAAAGCGGTGATGATGGCGTTTGATTCGCTCAAGGCCGGCAGCAATAACGTGATGATCGCCGGCGGCATGGAAAGCATGTCCAACGCGCCCTACATCATGAGCAAAGCCCGCGCAGGCCTGCGCATGGGCCACGGCGAGATCAAGGACCATATGTTCCTCGACGGCCTGGAAGATGCGCGCACCGGCCGCCTGATGGGCTCCTTCGCCCAGGAAACCGCCGACCAGTACGGCATCACCCGTGAGCAGATGGACGCCTATGCCATCGAATCGCTGAAACGCGCTCAGGCCGCCATCGCCAGCGGTGCGCTGGATGCGGAAATCGTCCCGATCACCGTCAGCGGCCGCAAGGGCGATGTCGTGGTCAAGGATGACGAACAGCCGCTGAACGCCAACCTGGAAAAAATCCCCGGCCTGAAACCGGCCTTCCGCAAGGACGGTAGCATCACCGCAGCCAACGCCAGCTCGATCTCCGACGGCGCCTCGGCGCTACTGCTGATGACTGCTGAAGAAGCCGTCAAGCGTGGCCTCAAGCCGCTGGCGAAGATCGTCGCCCACGCCACCCAGAGCCAGGACCCAAGCGAGTTCACCATCGCGCCGATTGGCTCGATCAGTAACCTGCTGAAGAAAACCGGCTGGAATAAGGCCGACGTTGACCTGTACGAGATCAACGAAGCCTTCGCCATGGTCACCATGCTGGCCATCCGTGAGCACGGCCTGGATCACGCCAAGGTCAACATTTACGGTGGCGCCTGCGCCCAGGGCCATCCGGTCGGCTCGACCGGCTCGCGGATTATCCTGACCCTGATCAACGCGCTGAAAAACACCGGCGGCAAGCGCGGTATCGCCTCACTGTGCATTGGTGGCGGCGAAGCCACGGCAGTGGCAGTCGAGTTGATCTAAACCAGAAGGTGGAAAACGCTTCGCGGTTTTCCACCCACCTAGCCCGCTCCGGTAGCCCGGATGCAATCCGGGGGATTTTCAGCACACCCCCGGATTACATCCGGGCTACTGGTTTTTGCGGCCAGCGACAGCTAAATCCCGATCTTGTCCAGCGACTTGCCGACCTTGCGCCAGAAGCTGCGCTGCATGCGCTCGGTTTCGCCACTGGCGGCAATCCGCTCGAAGGGCTGGATCTCACGGGTGGCGCCGATTTCTGTTGCGGCCACTTCGCGGGACACCAGTTGCAGTGGACCATCGCCCTGGCTGAGTGCCTGCTCATTGACTGGTGGCGGGTTGAGTTCGTCATAGCGCAGGTAATAGATGCCGCCGGCTTCGACATCCAGGGTGAAACTGCTGATCAGGGTGAAGTCCAGCGGGCCATCGGCGAAGAAGGTCCAGTGCGTGCCAAACAGCGGCCGGCGCATTTCCAGCTGGTAACTGGCGATATCGAACTCCAGCACCATATAAGCATTGCTCGGCAGGCTGCCGATGCGTGCGTTATTCAGAAACAACGCGGGCGCTTCCAGCTCCTGATCGGCCCAGTCGCTTTGCGGCCTGTACAGGTAAACCAGCGCATGGTTGTCATCGCTAAGCACGTGCTCACTATAGGCTGCGCCCTGGGTTGCACCAAAAAACGCGCCAGGGGTCGAGCAACCACTCAAGGCAACCAACAGCAGCACCGCAAGCCAGGGCAGACCACGCATCGACAGCATCCTTATTCGAGTTATGCGCCGAGCATAGCGGCGCCCTGCCCGGCCTACACCAGACAAAAGTGCGGGCCGAAACAGTGCGGGTCAGCGACGACGATCAAGCAGGTTGACCAGTAACTGATCCAGCGCGCCCCAGATGGACTGCTGCAGCCGCCGCCACCAGGGCCGCGCACGCCAGTCAGCCAGGGTAATTTCATCACTCTCGACAAAGTCCGCCTGAAAGCTGGCCGCCACGCTGGCGGTAAACTGCGGGTCCAGCGCCTCCAGGTTGGCGTCCAGATTGAAGCGCAGGTTCCAGTGGTCGAAGTTGCAGGAACCGACGCTGACCCAGTCATCCACCAGCACCATCTTCAGGTGCAGAAAGCGCGGCTGGTACTCGAATATCCGCACCCCAGCCTTGAGCAAACTGGCGTAATAGCGCTGGCCGGCAAAGCGCACCGGCGGATGATCAGTGTGCTGCCCAGCCAGCAGCAGGCGCACCTCAATGCCGCGCCTAGCCGCCTGACGCAGGGTGCGGCGCACGCGCCAGGTCGGCAGGAAATACGGCGTGGCCAGCCAGATACGCTGCTTGGCGCCGCGCAAGGCACGCACCAGCGAAAGCAGGATATCGCGGTGCTGCGAGGCGTCGGCAAAAGCCACACGACCCAGCCCCTGCCCCCGCGCAGGCAATGCCGGCAGGTTTTTCAGGCGCAGCGGCATACGCGGTCGCCAGGCGATCCAGGCCTGACTCGCCTGCCACTGGCGCTCGAACAGCTGCTGCCAGTCGGCCACCAGCGGCCCGCTGATCTCCACCATGACTTCATGCCAACGACTGCTGGGTTGCTCCGGCTGCCAGAACTCATCGGTCGCACCGGTACCACCGACAAAGGCGAATTGCTCATCGACCAGCAGCAGCTTGCGGTGATCACGGTGAAAGTTGCGCACGCCGTGCTTCCAGCGCAGCGGGTTGTACCACTGCACCTGCACACCGGCCACCTGCAGTTGCTGCCGATCCGCCACCTGCAGGCCCTGCGCGCCAAAAGCATCCAGCAGGCAGCGCACGGCCACACCACGCTGAGCCGCCGCGCACAACGACGCCAACAAGGCATGGCCGCAGGCGCCGCTTTCCACCAGATAGAGTTCCAGTTCGACCTGCCGCTGGGCGGCGTCGATGCGCGCCAGCATCTGCACAAAGAACTGCGGCCCGTCGATCAGCAGCGTCAGCGTGTTACCGCGTCGCCAGGGAAAGACGTTATGCGGCATGACAGTTCACGTTGCAGTTGATTCTGCGCATTGCGTCTCACGCATGGAAAATGAAGACGCCACCATAGCCGTCCGGCAGGGCCTTGCACACCCTGCCAGGCGAACCGTTGGTGCTTTATGACTCAGGCAGTTGCGCCGGTTCCGGCAACAGCTGGCAGCCCTGACGCGGCCCCAGCCACTGTGCACTCTGGGTGCTGCCCAGGCCGCGCGCCGTCACGCGCTTATTGGCTTGATCATCGAAGAAGCCGGAGAGCGAAACATACTGCGCCACATACGCCTCGCAGTAGTCGGCCGGATTGTTCGCCACATAGCGGCACGAGCAATACTCCTTGGCCGAGTACGCGCCGATGATCCCTGGAAAAGCCTGCAAGTGCGCGCGGTTCTGCCAGGCCAGGGCGGCGAGTAACAGCAGAATAAGCAGCAACAGACTGCTGAACGGACGACGACGAATCATGGCTGCACCTCATCGGCCAACGCGGCGAGAACCAGTTTGAGGAAATGGTTGCGATCAAAGCTGCCATCGCGGTCATCGGCATAGCGCACGATCACCAGGTTCTCACTGGCGATCACATACAGCCCCTGCCCCCAGTGCCCGGACGCCACCAGGGTGTCCTCCGGCGCATCCGGCCACGGCTTGCCCGCGCCGGCCACCGCAGCGTTCAACCACCATTGCCCGCCAGGCACCGCTTCACCGGGCTTTTCGGCCTGCGGTTGGTAGTTGGCAAACGGCGTGCGGTTGAACTCGACCCAGGCTTTGGGCAGTAACTGCTGCTCGCGCCAGCGACCCTCGTGCTGCATCAGCAGGCCGACACGGGCCAGGTCGCGGGCGCTCATATACACATAAGAGGAACCGACAAAGGTGCCGGCGGCATCGCGCTCCCACACGGCGGTGGTGATGCCGAGCGGGTTGAACAGCGCGGTCCAGGGGTAATCCGCGTAAGCCGCTTCGCCCACCATGTTCTTCAGTGCAGCAGCCAACACGTTGCTGTCGCCGCTGGAATAACGGAACCGCTCGCCCGGCTCGGCATCGGCGCTGTGCGCGGCGGTAAACGCCGCCATATCACTGCGGCCACGGGTATAGAGCATCGCCACCACCGAGGATTTCAGCGGCGCGTATTCATAGTCTTCCTGCCAGTCCAGGCCCGAAGCCCAGTTGAGCAAATGGCCGACCTTGACCTGCGGGTGCGCGGCAAACGGCGGGTAGTAATCGGCCACCGGCGCGTCCAGCTTGAATCGCCCCTGGCCATAGGCCACACCGAGGGTGGTGGCCAGCAGGCTCTTGGCCATCGACCAGGTCAGATGCGGGGTGGCGGCGGTGGTCGGCGCGGCGTAGCGCTCGTAGATCACCCGGCCATCGCGAATCACCAGCAGTGCGTCGGTGCGCACACCTTTGCGGGTAGCGTCATCACGGGCCGGGAAGGCGTAGTTTTCCAGCTCGCTGAGAGCGGCGCTGGGCGCAGCCAACTGGCTGTCCCAGTCCTCGCCTGGCCAGTTCTCGGCGTGCGCCGTCGCGCAACCCAAGCCAAAGACGCACGCCAGGATCAGCCGTCGTACAGGATAGAGAGTGAAGGACATTGCGCTGCCTCTGCGGGGATCGAAGGCGGCACCCTAGCATGCGTTTGACGCCGACAAAAAGCGCCGAACACGCCGGTTTATCTGCTTATTCGGCGCGAAAAGTCAGTACGGAAGGAATCTATTTAAAGTCTCGCGAGCTAGAGTCCTGCAAGGCGCTACGTAGTAACAGCCTTCGGCTGGTCAAAACGGCGAGGAAGCGGAGTGTACTTTTGTACATGAGCATTCCGAGCCTGTTTTTAACGCAGCAGGGCCGACGCGCAGCAGACTTCATGTAGGTTCTTATTTCGGCAAGCGGTAATCCTCCGGCCCCATCAGATCCATGCCGCACTCCAGGTTTTCGATCCAGTAGAGGAAGGCATTGATCATTTCCGCGCCGACAAAGGGCCGCCCGTGTTGCGGCACGATCATCGCCACATCCATGTCACGGACCATCGCCGCCCACAGCCGGCAGATCTTGTTGCTGGCCATGTAGCGGCGGTGAAAGCCGTGCATGTTCGGCACATGGTTGACGAAGTCGCTCACCGGGTGCGCGTCGTCGACCAGGGAGGCGCCCATATCGCCGGAAAACAGAATCTTGCTCACCGGGTCATACAGCTGGAAGTTACCCACCGAGTGGAGAAAATGCGCCGGTACGGCCTTGAGCGTGCATTTGCCCAGGGCAAACGACTGACCGCGATCCGGCAGCGCGATGATCCGGTCGAAGGTGTTGATGCCACGGCTAAGCGCCAGGTAGTTGGCCGTCAGATGCGGCAGAAAGCGCGCCCACAGCTTGGAGCAAATGACCTGCGCACGCGTGTGCAGCAGCCATTTGTCCAGCGAGGCGATGATGTCCGGGTCCTGGTGCGAAGCGAAGATGTAGGTCAGGTCCTGCACCGGAATGTGCTTGGACAGCTCCAGCGACAACGGCGTGTAGGTCAAATCGCCGCCCGGATCGAGCAGCAGGTACTGCTCGTTGTCGGTGATCAGAAACTGGTTGGACTGCACGCCCTCCCCGCTGACCAGGTCATCGAACATCATGCATTGATGCTCGCCGTTATCGAACAGCACTATGGGCTCGCGTCGCATGGCAGGCTCTCTCCCGAAAGCCCGCGAGCTTACTGGCGCAGCGCGCTGGCCTTACTGATCTGGATCAAGCCCGCCGACATGCACCGGTTAAACCCGTAGCCCGGATGCAATCCGGGGCAATCCTTTGCCAATACAACCGCTCCCGGATTACATCCGGGCTACTTAGAAGGTCATGCCGAGCGCTGTTTGCGCCTTCTGCAAACGTTTGCTACGCGCGCTACCGGCAATCGCCAGCACGCCCTGGTCGCGCTGCCAAAGCTGCGCCCAATGTGCATCACCAGCGGCAAAGGCGTTGTCCAAATCACTGCGCAGGCTGTCGAACTGGGCAAACAGCCCAGCCAGCATCACGTGACTACCCGCCGCACTTGGACATTGCCGCGCCACTTCCGCGCAGCCGGCCAGCAAGCCGAGCAAGCGCAATTGCAGGGCCTGCGGCCAGGCCGACTCCTGGCCCACACCAAACAGCCAGGCGGTCAGCGCCGCCAGCACGTGAGTGTCTTCCAATGTGCGGAAAGGTTTTACGTAGTCATCCCAGCCATCGCCGGCCAGACGTTCGCACTGCGCGCCCTGCAGATGCAGGCGGCCATGGCTGACATCCGGCATCAGCGGCAATGCGGGTAAGGTCTCGATCTGCACACCCGGCGCGCCATTGCGCACCACGCCCAAAGCCAGTTGCACTGGCGCTCCGGCATCTTCCTCGCGTGCGGCCACCAGCAGCCAGTCGGCGGCTTCGGCGGCAGTGACGAAATCCTTGCGGCCATCCAGGGTCAGCGCGTTGATCCGCGTACTCATATCCGCCGGGCGGGTGCTGCGGTTTTCGGTTACACACAGCGCGCCCAGGGTCCAGGGCGCGGCCGGCCAGAGTGCGCGCAACGCGCCCTGGTAACCGGCAAGAAACGCCAGCCCTGGCGTAGCTGCCAAACGCCCGCCGAGCAAAGCCAGCTGCAACGGGGCTGGGTTGCCGATGCGTTCCAGCAGGCTGGCGTACCACGCCTCCAGACCCACGACCGGCAGACGCGTTTGCGGGCTCAACAGCTGTTGCCAGGGCATGCATTGCTCCTTGTTGGGGTTATTGAAAGCACTGTCACACAAGCATCACCAAATCTTCATGGAGGTGACACCGCCGCTACCTAGCCTGAGCTTGCCCAACAAGATCGACCGGCTGCAAGGCAAAAAGCCGGCTAACGGAGATGACGGCATGACCCAGATGGCAATCACCCGCGACCGCACTACCCCAGCTCGTCGCCTGCAGGCCGAACGCTTACACGGCGCAGCGGCCTTGCGCGAAGCCCAGGCGCTGCGCTTTCGCGTATTCAGCGCTGAATTCGATGCCAAGCTCAAAGGGGCCGAACTGGGCCTGGACATGGATGACTACGACATTCACTGCCAACACATCGGCGTGCGTGACCTCAATAGCGGTGAGCTGGTAGCGACCACACGCCTGCTCGACCATCAGGCGGCTGCCAGCCTGGGGCGCTTCTACAGCGAAGAGGAATTCAGCCTGCACGGCCTGCCGCATCTCGAAGGGCCGGTGCTGGAAATCGGCCGCACCTGCGTCGACGCCGCCTACCGCAACGGCGCCACCATCGCCGTACTCTGGGGCGAGTTGGCTGAAGTGCTCAACGAAGGCGGTTACCGCTACCTGATGGGCTGCGCCAGCATCTCCATGCAGGACGGCGGCATTCAGGCCCAGGCAATCATGCAGCGCCTACGTGAGCGCTACCTGTGCAACGAGTACCTGCGCGCCGAACCGAAAACCCCGCTTCCAGCGCTGGATGTGCCGAGCAACGTGATCGCCGAAATGCCGCCGCTGCTCAAGGCCTATATGCGCCTAGGCGCGAAGATCTGCGGCGAGCCGTGCTGGGACCAGGATTTCCAGGTCGCCGACGTGTTTATCCTGCTCAAGCGCGACGAGCTTTGCCCGCGCTACGCCCGCCACTTCAAGGCGGCCGTGTAGGTTGGGCTGAGCGCAGCGATGCCCAACGGACGGTGTCCGTCATGACATCGACGTGCACCGTTGATCGCTTGTTGGGCTTCGTCGCTGCGCTTCTCAACCCAACCTACACACTTGCCTGCAGCCGCGACACGCTGTAGACAGTGCCGGCGTTTGTGTTTTTGCAGCGAGAGAGTTCGATGAAGAAAGTGCGTTTGTACCTGCGCCTGGCGCGCCTGCTGGCGGTGATCAGCCTCGGCACCCTGCTGGCGGCGGCTATCACCTTGTTCGAACGCCTGGTCCGGCATGATCTGATGCCGACCCGTCAGCGCCTGACTCGCTGGTTTCTCGCGCGCCTGGCGGCGGCCTTGCCGTTCCGCTTGCAGGTACAGGGCGAGCTGCCGCGTCAGCCGATGCTGTGGGTCAGCAATCACGTGTCCTGGACCGATATTCCGCTGCTCGGCATGCTCACCCCGCTGTCCTTTCTGTCCAAGGCCGAGGTGCGTACCTGGCCGGTGGCCGGCTGGCTGGCGCACAAGGCCGGCACCCTATTTATCCGCCGTGGCTCAGGCGACAGCAGCCTGCTTAACCAGCAACTTGGCCGCCATCTGCAGCATGGACGTAACTTGCTGATTTTCCCCGAAGGCACCACCACCGACGGCCTCGGCCTGCGCACCTTTCACGGCCGCTTGCTGAGCAGCGCGATCGACAGCGGCGTATCGGTGCAGCCGGTGGCTATCCGTTACCTGCGCGATGGCAAGCCGTGCAGCGTGGCGCCGTTTATCGGGGATGACGACATGCTTTCGCACCTGCTGCGTTTGCTGGGCAGCGAGCTGAGCGAGGTGCAGATCCAGCTGCTGACGCCGATTGCCAGCAGCGAACTGAATCGCAATGCCCTGGCCCGCGCGGCGCAGCAGGCGATCAGTCAGGCGCTGTTTGGTGCCGCTGATGCCCCTAAAACAGCAAAGACGGAAACAGAAAGCCAGGCCGCCTAACCGACGAGTCCACGCTCGCGAGCCACAAAGTCCTGTAACTGCGGATAGAACTGGCGGAAATCCTCCAGCAGCGGCTGATACAGCTGCTCCAGCTCGGCCGCGCCGCCGGCCAGCAAGCCTGGCCGCGACAGGCGCCGGTCGATCCCCGCCACCACCTGCTCCAACACGGCAAATTCGCGGTAACTGCCCAGCCAATCCTGCGCGGCCATACGCGGCGCAATCCGCGCCAGACGCTCAGGCAAACGCGGCTCGTCAGCCAGCACTTGATAAACCCGCCCGGTAAAGCGCGGCAATGGCTCGGCAGCATAGTCGGCCCAATTCAGCGCCAGGCAGTGATCGAAAAACACATCCAGCAAGATGCCGCTATAACGCCGCCGCTCAATGGCAAAACGCGCCAGCGCCTGCGCTTGCAGCGGATGACTGTCGGTGAATACATCAATGCGCCGATGCAGGCGGATCGCCGCCTCGATATCCGCCGGCCACTGCCCGGCCAGCGGCCCTTTGACGAAATCGCCATACAGGCTGCCCAGCAGCTGTGCCGGCGCGTCGCCGCCGAGGTGTAAATGCGCGAGGTAGTTCATGGCCTCAGCTTACACATCAGCCCGCGTGATGATGACTATCGCCACGAACGATCTGTATATCGCAAGAAGCCGATATAAAGTTCGCTCCATCGCGATATGGCGTTACAGCGCACAGGGGATAACCCGTATGCAACTCGACATCGATGAAGTGATCAAGGCCCTGGCCCATCCGGTGCGGCGCGACATTCTGCACTGGCTGAAAGACCCGCAGGCGTATTTCGCCGACCAGGATCATCCGCTGGAAATCGGCGTATGCGCCGGCAAGATCGACCAGCGCACCGGGCTGTCGCAATCAACAGTCTCCGCGCACCTGGCGACCCTGCAGCGCGCCGGCTTGATTAGCAGCAAGAAGGTCGGCCAGTGGAACTTCTTCAAACGCAATGAAGAGACCATCCAGGCGTTCCTTAACCACATCAGCCAAGCGCTCTAAACCAACTTTTACATTCACTTTTTTCAGGAGCTGACGGCATGCCTGCAGCGCTTCTCGTCCTCGCTTTGTCCGCGTTTGCCATCGGCACCACGGAATTCGTCATCATGGGCCTGCTGCCGGAAGTCGCCGGCGACCTTGGTGTGTCGATTCCCGGCGCCGGCTGGCTGGTCACCGGTTACGCCTTGGGCGTGGCCATCGGTGCGCCCTTTATGGCCCTGGCCACCGCCAGTTGGCCGCGCAAAGCCTCACTGTTGACGCTGATGAGCATCTTTATCGCCGGCAACCTGTTCTGCGCCCTGGCCAGCGACTACCAAATGCTGATGCTCGCCCGGGTGATCACCGCCCTCTGCCATGGTGCATTTTTCGGTATCGGCTCGGTGGTCGCCGCCAGCCTGGTGCCGGCCAATCGCCGCGCCTCGGCCGTGGCGCTGATGTTTACCGGCCTGACCCTGGCCAACGTGCTGGGCGTACCGCTGGGCACCGCACTGGGTCAGTACGCCGGCTGGCGCTCGACCTTCTGGGCCGTAACCCTGATTGGCGTGATCGCACTGATCGGCCTGTGGCGCGTGTTGCCGAGCAAAACCGATGAAGCCAAGGCCGACTTCGCCAGCGAAGTGCGCGCCCTACGCGGTGCCGGCCTGTGGTTGGCGCTGAGCACCACGGTGCTGTTCTCCGCCGCGATGTTTGCCCTGTTCACCTATATCGCGCCGCTGCTTGGCGAAGTCACCGGCGTATCGCCCACCGGCGTGACCTGGACCCTGCTGCTGATCGGCCTCGGCCTGACCCTGGGTAACGTGCTCGGCGGTCGCCTGGCCGACCGCAACCTGAAAGCCACCTTAGTCGGCGTGTTCGTCGCCATGGCGGTGATTTCCACCCTGTTCAGCTGGACCAGCCAGGCGCTGATCCCCGCCGAAATCACCCTGTTCTTCTGGGCCACCGCCGCCTTCGCGGCGGTGCCGGCCTTGCAGGTCAATGTGGTGGCCTTTGGCAGCGGCGCCCCGAACCTGGTGTCGACCCTGAATATTGGCGCCTTCAACCTCGGCAACGCCCTCGGCGCTTGGGTTGGCGGCCTGGTGATTGCCGAAGGCTTCGGCCTCACCCGCGTACCCCTGGCCGCTGCCGCCCTGGCCGTACTGGCGCTGCTGGCCACCCTGCTGACCTTTAGTACCCGCACTCCTGCACCTGAACTTGCACTCAACGAATAACCTGAGAGGACCGTCCCATGACTACGCTTTTCGACCCGATCCAGATTGGCGATCTGCAACTCAACAACCGCATCATCATGGCCCCACTGACCCGCTGCCGCGCCGATGAAGGCCGCGTACCCAACGCGCTGATGGCCGAGTACTACGTACAACGCGCCAGCGCCGGCCTGATCATCAGTGAAGCCACTGCCGTCACTCCAATGGGCGTCGGCTACCCAGACACCCCCGGTATTTGGTCGGCTGATCAGGTGCGCGGCTGGAGCAATGTGACCAAGGCCGTGCACGCTGCAGGCGGCAAGATCGTCCTGCAACTGTGGCACGTTGGGCGCATTTCCGACCCGATCTACCTGAACGGTCAACTGCCGGTCGCGCCGAGCGCCATCCAGCCGGCGGGTCACGTCAGCCTGGTGCGCCCGATGAAGGACTTCGTCACCCCGCGCGCCCTGGAAACCGAAGAAATCGCCGACATCGTCGAGGCCTACCGCCTGGGCGCGGAAAACGCCAAGGCCGCCGGCTTTGACGGCGTGGAAATCCACGGGGCCAACGGTTACCTGCTCGACCAGTTCCTGCAGAGCAGCACCAACCAGCGCACTGACCGCTACGGCGGCAACCTGGAAAACCGCGCACGCCTGCTGCTGGAAGTGACCGATGCGGCGATTGACGTCTGGGGTGCTGGCCGCGTCGGCGTGCACCTCGCGCCACGCGCCGACAGCCACGACATGGGCGACGCCAACCGCGCCGAAACCTTCACCTACGTCGCTCGCGAGCTGGGCAAGCGCGGCATCGCCTTTATCTGCGCCCGTGAGCAAGAAGCCGACGACAGCCTGTCGCCAAGCCTGAAACAAGCCTTCGGCGGCGTATTTATCGCCAACGAACGCTTCACCAAGGACCAGGCCAATGCCTGGCTGGCAGAAGGCAAGGCCGATGCGGTGGCCTTCGGTATTCCGTTTATCGCCAACCCGGACCTGCCGGCGCGCTTGGCGCAGGATGCCGAGCTGAACACGCCGCACCCGGAAACCTTCTACGGCAAGGGCCCGGTCGGCTACCTCGACTACCCAACGCTGTAAGCCTGAGGCTGCCGCTCTGTCGTAGGAGGGGCTGGGCGGCATTCCGCTTTAGCCGCGATAGCGTTGTCGAACGTTCGCCGCTAAAGCGCCTCCCACAGAGGCTCGCCAGTATCTACGTGAGGTTTAAACGCCTCAAAAAAGAAGCCCGCCAATGGCGGGCTTTTTCGTTGCGGCTCACTCAGCGTGCGTCGATCTGCTGCTGCAAATTCTGCACCTGCGCCTGCAGGGTGCTGATATTGCGGGTCATCTGCGCGCGGAAGGCGTCGAACTCGGCCGTGCTGCTGCCGGCGGAACGGGTTTCCAGATCGCTTTTCAACACCAGCAGGTCCTGCTCGACGCGAGCGATGGCTTGGTTGGGGTTGCCCTGTTTCTTCAGCGCATCGATCTCGCCGCTCAAGCCAGCCAGCTTCTCGTCAAGTTTGCTTTGCCCGGCCAGCGTGCTTTTCAGGGTGGCTTGCTCATTTTTCAGCACGGCTTGCTCGGCACTCAGTTTGTTAAGAATGGCTTCGAGCTTTTCACCGCCACCCTCCTGGCCCTTCAGTTGCAAGGCCAGTTGCTCAAGGCGTTTGCTCTGCTCGCTCTGCTGGCTGACGGCGCCCTGCTGTTGCTTGCTCAGCTCGGCCAGTTTGCTTTCCAGTTGCTTGACCTGCAGCTTCAGCGCTTCGCTGCCACTGGTGACCGAAGACTCTGTGGCCACCACCTTGCCGGAAATGTCCTGAATACGACCGGCGGCTTCCTCGCTGATGCGCGCGAAGCTCTCCTGGGTGGCTACCAGCTGCTGCTCCATCAGGCTGATCTGCTGAAAGCTCCACCAGCCGAGCCCGCCCAGGGCAATCATCAAGGCGCCAACCAGGGCCCAGAGTGGACCGGTGCTGGCCGCCTTCACCGGTGCAGCGGCCGCTGCACGACCATAGGTGTTACCGCGAGCTGGCTCGGAGTGATCGGTGGCGTAGTCATCGTGATCGCGCTGATCAGCCCGCAGGCTGGGCACGTGATCGAGTTCGTCGTGGGCATCGTTACGCATGGGTCAACCTTCAAGAAAGCGCGGGGTGAGGAGCCTGTCGGACTTAACACTGCTCTGCTGCAGAAAAGCCCGACAGGCTCCATGCAAATTTGCCGCGCAGTATAACGGTTCGCGCGCAGCGCTTCAGTGTCGCGCCATGCCAGTGCAAGACGCACCGACGAAGGGCACGGCACAGGCCATCGACCCGCTGCAGGCCGCGCAGTTCCACAGAGTGTGAACTGGTATGCGCTTTGCACTTGTCTATTTGCGACGTTATCGCAGCACCAGGGAGCAAAGGGGCTGCAGGCGCGATCCGCACGCGGCAAACGCGGCGAGACCAGGCGGGTGGCATTGCGGATGGATGACGCCCAGCCCACTTGTACTAACGGGGGAAAGGTCCATGGAGCTGAACAGAGAAGTATTGGATTGCATGATGAGCCTGCGCCGCAGGCTGCGCGAAGAACTGACTGTGGACATTCGCATGAGCCAGCCGGATGCGATCAACAGCATGCTCAGCGCCTGCCTCACCTCAAGCAGCGAAGAAACCCGGCAACTGGGGCAACTGCTGGCCCAGTACAGCGACCGCCCCTTTGGTGAAGCCGCGACCACAGCACGTATGCAGGCCGGCCATCCGCTGCTGGTGGAAGATCTTGCCCAGCGCCCGGCCAGCAGTTCGGTACGTATGTATCGCGGGCAGCGCGTCTACGCCTAAAAACCTGTTTGCCCGCAGTCAACTCGGGTGATGCGCCTGCCACCAAGCGCAGAACTCATCCAGCGCACTCCACAAGCTGGCCTTGGGTTCGTACTCCAGATACTGCTGCGCGCGGCTGATATCCAGGGAGAAATCCTTGGCCATCACCGCTACGCCCAGGCGAAACAGGGTCGGCTCCGGGCGACCGGGTAGCAGCTTGCACACGCCCTCGTTCAGGGCCGCCGCGCCATACGCCAGGCCATAGGGCAGATGGCGGGTCACCGGCGGCAGGTCGAGTTTGCGCAGCACATAATTGACCACGTCCCACAGCGGCACCGGCGCGCCATTGCTGATGTTATAAACCTGTCCCAGCGCTGGCCCTGTGGCCAGCAGGCAACTCATCAGCGCCTCGTTGAGATTGTGCACGCTGGTGAAATCAACCTTGTTCAGGCCGTTGCCGATAATCGACAACCGTCCCTTGCGCTGCATGTTGATCAAGCGCGGAAAGATGCTGGTATCGCCCGCCCCGGTGACAAAGCGCGGACGCAACGCCAGCACCTCCAGGCCAAACTCCTGAGCGGCAAACACCTGCTGCTCGGCGAGAAACTTGGTCTTGCCGTAGTGATCGGAGAAGCGTTTGGGCAGCTGCTCTTCGCGCAGACCAACATGCGCCTGACCGTCGAAATACACCGACGGCGACGACAGATGCACCAACCGCCGCACCTTCTGTTTCAGGCAGGCATCCACCACGTTCTCGGTGACCGTGACATTGGCCTGATAGAAGTGCTCGTAACGCCCCCAGACGCCGACCGCACCGGCGCAGTGCACCACCGCGTCGACATCCCGGCATAGCAGCTGCACCAGCTCTGGGTCAGACAGATCGCCCTGGATAAACTCCGCGCCGCGCGAACACAGGTGCTCTACCCCCTCGGCACGCCGGCCATTCACGCGCACGCTCAAGCCCTGCTCCAAGGCAAAGCGGGCGAAACGCCCACCGATAAAGCCACTGGCCCCGGTTACCAGAATCTTCATTGTCGCCCCCTCTGCCGTGATTGCAGGCCACTCTAGCAGCGCAGGCCGGGCGCTGCCGTGGCATTGCAAGCCAGAACAACGACCGCACACACCCTGCGATAGGCAACAGAGCCGCACATAGCGACTAAGCTGCCCCCACACCACACAATAAAGGAGCACTGGATGGCCACGCATTGGATGATCTACGGCGCCAACGGTTACACCGGCCACCTGCTGGCCGCCGAAGCCAAGCGCCAGGGCCTCACGCCGATTCTGGCAGGGCGCAACCCGGCGGCGGTGCACGCCCTGGGCAGCCTGCTGGGCCTGGAGTGCCGGATATTCGATATCCACCAACTGGACCGAGCCAAGGAGGCTCTGGCCGATATTACCGTGGTCGCCCACTGCGCCGGACCGTTCTCTGCCACCAGTGCGCCAATGCTCGATGCCTGCCTGGCGAGCGCCACCCACTACGTCGATATCACCGGTGAAATCAGCGTATTCGAGGCGGCCCATCAACGCGATCAACACGCGCGCGAACTGGCCGTGGTGGTCTGCCCCGGCGTGGGCTTCGATGTGATCCCCAGCGATTGCCTGGCCGCCTGCCTGCACCAGGCACTGCCCGATGCCACGCACCTGGCGCTGGGTTTCGACAGTGGCAGCGGGCTGTCGCCCGGTACCGCAAAAACCTCGGTGGAAGGCCTGAAGTTTGGCGGCAAGGTGCGCCGTGCAGGCGTTATCACCGACGTGCCACTGGGCTATAAGCGCCGCGCCATCAACTTTGGCCGCGGTGAAAAGCCGGCGGTAACCATCCCCTGGGGCGATGTCTCCACCGCTTACCACTCCACCGGCATCGACAATAT
Source organism: Pseudomonas sp. (assembly GCF_030684895.1). Classification (GTDB taxonomy): domain Bacteria; phylum Pseudomonadota; class Gammaproteobacteria; order Pseudomonadales; family Pseudomonadaceae; genus Aquipseudomonas. The sequence continues at coordinate 223,068 of NZ_JAUXXP010000090.1, forward strand.
TGAGGTGTACCTGCCGACACCGACGGCGGCCGCAATAGTGATGCGCCTGATCGACCCGCTGCGCGCCCTGCTGGGCCTGGATGCGGTGCAGAACTGGCTCAAGCGGCTGATCGAAAAACGTGTCAGCGGCCCCGATGAAGCCAGCCGCGCACGCCAGCGCACCTGGCTCTGGGGCGAGGCGCGCAATGCCGCAGGCCTGGTGAAAACCGCACGCCTGGAAACTGCCAACGGCTATGACGTAACCGTGCACGGCGCCTTGCTCGCCGTACGGCACTTGCTCGATTACAGCGGGCCTGGCGGCTATTTCACCCCCAGCAAACTGCTCGGCGAGCGCTGCGTGGAACAGCTGCCGGGCTCGGGCAAGGTGGTTATTTCCTGAGCTCCACCAGGCTATGGCCTGCGGCCTGGGCAAGGTGGCGCGTCAGTTGATTAAGCAGCTCACCGCCATTGCGCCAATGGTGCCAGTACAGCGGCACGTCGATGGGTCGGTCGCTGATCAATTCGACCAGCTCGCCACGGGCTGACTCCCCCAGCACTTGCAGCTCAGGGATCAGCCCCCAGCCAAACCCGGCCTGGGCCAGACGGATAAAGCCCTCGGATGACGGGCACAGATGGTGAGCAAACCCGCCTTCGACGCCCAGGCCCGACAGGTAGCGGTGCTGCAGTAAATCATCCGGGCCGAAGACGATAGCCGGCGCATGGGCCAGCGCCTGCGCCGTTACACCTGTCGGGAAATGTCGGGCAATAAACCCCGGGCTGGCCATGGCGCGATAACGCATCGCCCCCAGCAGCACGGCACGCGCACCGGCCACCGGGCGCTCGCTGGCGCATACGCAGGCGGCCACTTCACCAGCGCGCATGCGTTTGAGGCCGACCTCCTGATCTTCCACCACCAGGTCCAGCAGCAAGCGCTGTTCGGTACAAAACGCGCCTACCGCGCCAGCCCACCAGGTGGCCAGGCTGTCGGCATTCAGCGCGATACGCAGGCGCTCGGGCAAACCGCCCTCATCCAGCCCTGGCACCTGCGCCTGAATATCGCGCTCCAGCAGCCGCACCTGCTGCACATGGTTAAGCAGACGTCGACCGATTTCCGTCGGCGCCGGCGGCACCGCGCGTACCAGCACCGGCTGGCCGACGCGCGCCTCAAGCAGCTTGATCCGCTGCGACACGGCCGATTGCGACAAACCCAGCACCTGCGCGGCACGCTCGAAGCCGGCCTGCTCCACAACCGCCGCCAGGGCAGCGAGTAACTTGTAATCCAGCAAAATAAGATTTCCTAATGAGTGATCAGGATTATTGGTTTCTCTTATATACCCAGCCACAACAGACTGACCAGCATCCCCACCCTGAACAAGGCAATCCGCATGGCCGGCGAAACCTCACTGACAACCTTGCTGCGCAGCATGAGCCCGCAGCTGAACGATGGCGCATACGTGTTCTGCTGTTTAAGCGATGCCGCGCAACTGAAGGGCGTGCAGCCGCTGGGCAGCTTTCAGGAAGCCGAAGGCCTCACCGTGATCCTGCCGCGCCAGCAGGCCGAACACCTGCACGTGCCCTACAGCTTCGTGGCTGCCTGGCTGACGCTGCACGTGCATTCGGCCTTGGAGGCAGTCGGTTTGACGGCTGCCGTCGCCAGCGCACTGGCGCACGCCGGGATTAGCTGCAATGTGATCGCCGGCTTCTACCACGACCACCTGTTTGTCGCCCACGCCGATGGCCCACGCGCGCTGGCCGTGCTGCAACAGCTCAGTGAACAGGCGGAGTAACCGAGATGTGGCAGAGCTATAGCAATGGATTACTGATCGCCGCCGGGCTGATCATCGCCCTCGGCGCACAGAACGCTTTCGTCCTGGCGCAAAGCCTGCGCCGCGAGCATCACCTGCCGGTGGCGCTGCTCTGTGTGGTCTGCGATGCCCTGCTGGTCACCGCAGGGGTATTCGGTTTAGCCGCCGTACTGGCGCAAAACCCGATTCTGTTGGGTGTAGCGCGCTGGGGTGGCGCAGCCTTTCTGCTCTGGTATGGCGCCCAGGCGCTGCTGCGCGCCAGCCGTCCGCAGGCCATGGGGCACAGTGCCGATAGCGGCCCGCGCTCACGCAAGGCGGTACTGCTGGCGGCACTGGCGGTGACCCTGCTCAACCCGCACGTATACCTCGACACCGTGTTACTGATCGGCTCACTCGGCGCCCAGCAGCCGGTGCCCGGCGCCTATGCCCTAGGCGCGGCCAGCGCTTCATTGATGTGGTTCTTCTGTCTGGCTCTTGGTGCGGCCTGGCTCGCGCCCTGGTTGGCGCGGCCAAGCACCTGGCGCTTTATCGACCTGGGTGTGGCCTTGATGATGTTCAGCATTGCCTGGCAGCTGCTGAGCAACCCCGGCATGCTCTAAAACCGCCAGGTAGCGCGGCCGCCGCAGCGCCGCCAGGTGGTTTTCCACACAGTTGCCGCGTGTTTAAGGCGCGGGGCCAGTGCTATGATTCAGGGCTTGCGGCGCAAAGAGATAACTCACGCCGCTGAGATGGCCGCCCGTGATCGGCCTCGCGCACACCGCACCTGACCTGATTAGGAGATAGACAATGGCTTTCGAATTGCCGCCGCTGCCCTACGCACATGACGCCCTGCAGCCGCACATTTCCAAGGAAACCTTGGAATTCCACCACGACAAGCACCACAACACCTACGTCGTGAACCTGAACAACCTGGTCCCAGGCACCGAGTTTGAAGGCAAAACCCTGGAAGAGATCGTCAAGACCTCTTCGGGCGGCATCTTCAACAACGCCGCTCAAGTCTGGAACCACACCTTCTACTGGAATTGCCTGGCGCCTAACGCCGGTGGCCAGCCGACGGGCGCCCTGGCTGACGCGATCAACGCGGCCTTCGGTTCCTTCGACAAGTTCAAGGAAGAGTTCAGCAAAGTCTCCATCGGCACCTTCGGTTCCGGCTGGGGCTGGCTGGTGAAGAAAGCTGACGGTTCCCTGGCTCTGGCCAGCACCATCGGTGCCGGCTGCCCGCTGACCAGCGGCGACACCCCGCTGCTGACCTGCGACGTCTGGGAACACGCTTACTACATCGACTACCGCAACGTACGTCCGAAGTATGTTGAGGCGTTCTGGAACCTGGTTAACTGGGACTTCGTAGCGAAAAACTTCGCCGCCTAAGTACCCGCGCACCACACAAGAAACCCGGCCCAGTGCCGGGTTTCTTGTTATGTGGATAAGCGCTTTACAGCAATTTGCGCGGCGCAAAAGCCAGGTGCAGCGCCTCCACCTGCTGCACCGCCTGGCTCAAGCGCTGATCGGCGATAACCGGCCCCAGGTATTCGCACAGGCCGATATACAGCAGGTTGAGCAATTGCCGTAACTGCTCAAGGCCCAAGCCAGCGGACTCCAGCGCAGCACCCTGCTCCAGCCAGGCGCGCACCAGCAGACGCTGCTCGTTAGCCACGCTCAACCCAGCAAGATTGCCCGCCGCAAAGCGCCGCAAACGCGGCACCAGCTCAGCCGCCAGCTCATTGAACAGCACCCGACTCAGCGCCTCGAAGGTATGCCGCGCTTGGCTATCTGGACCAGTGCATAGCGGAGCCGCCACGCCCACCCGCTGCCGCCAGCTGTGCAGCAGCGGCTCCGGGTCCGGCAGCAAGGCCGATAACGGCCCGGTCAGCGCGCCCACCAGTTCACGGTAGAGCTTGGCGCGCTCCAGCTTGCGTTCAGTGGTCGCGGCCACCTCGCCGAGAAACTCATTGAGGGCGAACGGCGGTTTGTCGGCATATTTGCTTTCCCATAGCGCCAGCACGGCCAACAGCTCGTCCTCGGCAAAGTGCCCGGCCAGCCCGGTGTAGATCGCCCGTCGGCGAGTTGCCAGGCTCATCTCACACCTTCCTCGGCAGGTCGTGGCTGTCGAAAGTCACGGCCAGGTTGAACTCGGGATAGCCCACCTCGGCGTGCTCGGCATAATCCAGACCGCGCTGCTCGTGCTGGGTGGAGGTACGCAGGCCGAGAGTTTTCGCCAGCAATAGATAGAGCATCAGCGCCAGCGGGAATGCCCAGACAAACGCCACACCGGCGCCGAGCAGCTGCACGCCAACCCGCGACCAGTTGAACAGGTCGCCACTGAAGAACAATCCAGCCGCCACCGTGCCCCAGACGCCGGCAAAACCATGCACCGGCACGGCGCCGACCACATCATCGAGCTGCCAGCGCTCCAGCAGGCGCATGCCAAACACCACCACAAAACCGGCCACCAGCCCGGTCAGCAGGGCAAACAACGGCGACATGGTTGCGCAGCCGGCGGTGATACCCACCAGGCCACCCAGAGAACCATTAACAGTAGTGGTTAGCAGCGCCGGGCTGGAGGTGCTGCGCTGCGCGAGAAACGCACCCAGCGCCCCGGCAGAGGCTGCCAGATGGGTATTCAGGGCAATCAGGCCGAGGCTGACATTCATCTCCAGGCTGCTGCCGGCATTGAAACCAAACCAGCCGACCCAGAGGATAAAACCACCCAGCGCGACCAGGCTGAGGTTATGCCCGGGAATGCTGCGCGGCGTACCGTCCGCAGCAAAGCGTCCCAGACGCGGTCCTAGGACCAGAATGCCGGCTAGCGCACACCAGGCGCCGATGCTATGCACCACGGTCGAACCGGCAAAGTCGATAAACCCCAGCGCCGCCAGCCAGCCCTGGCCACCATAGATGCCGCTCCACACCCAGCTGCCGAACACCGGGTAGATAAAGCCGCTGATTACCACCGCACCAATCAGGTAGGCCGAATAACGCGTACGCTCGGCCATCGCGCCGCTGGCGATGGTTGCCGCGGTGGCCGCAAACATCATCTGAAACAGCAGAAAGGTGAAATCCCAGGGCTCGCCCGTGTGCGGAGCAAAATGGCTCATGCCGAACCAGCCGGTGATATTGCTGCCGAACATCAGGCCGAAACCCAGCAGCCAGAAGGTGATGCCGCCGACGCAGCCGTCCATGTAATTTTTCATCATCACATTGACCGCGTTCTTCGCTCGCGACATGCCGCTTTCCAGCAAGGCAAAACCGGCCTGCATAAAGAACACCAGCACACTGGCCAACACCAGCCAGGCCGTGTTGAGTGCCTCATCGCTGGCCGCCTGAGCCAGTGGCGAAACCGCAAATGCAGCTATCCCTAACAGTCGAGTTTTCATCGCAGCGTCCCCCATAACGGTGAGTACATGGGGGCTTCGCAACTCTCATGCCAAAGAAAAAAATAGCTGGGCGCGATTATTAACCTTGCGTAGCAACGGCCCAAAGGGTGGCCGCCAGAGATGGCAGACCACAAAAAACCGCCCAACGGTGCTCAAGCCGCAGCCAACTCGCACCGACACAGTGCAAGCGGCCAACACAGCTGCCAGCGGCCGCGCCATCGCCGCGCAGATAATTTGTTCGACAAACTTTGGTAATGGCCCTTTGACTGCAAGCGCGACTTTGCCAATACTCACTAGCGTCTGACGCCGAAGGCCTCGAACAAGGAACCGTCATTTGAAGCTGGAACTCAAAAACAGCTTGTCTCTCAAGTTGCTCCGCGTGGTGCTGCTATCAGCGCTGATCGTCGGCGTGGTCTTGAGTCTTGCGCAGATTGTTTTCGACGTTTACAAAACACGTCAGGCAGTCGCCAACGACGCGCACCGAATTCTTGGCATGTTCCGCGACCCTTCCACTCAGGCGGTTTACAGCCTGGATCGGGAAATGGGCATGCAGGTGATCGAAGGCCTGTTCCAGCACGAGTCGGTGCGCATGGCCGCCATCGGCCACCCCAACGAACCGATGCTGGCGGAGAAATCCCGAGAGCAAGTCGACATCCCCACACGCTGGCTGACCGACCCAATCCTTGGCAAAGAACAGAATTTCACCACCCAGCTGGTCGGCCGCGGCCCCTACAGCGAATACTACGGCGACCTCAGCATCACCCTCGACACGGCCCCCTATGGCGAGAGCTTTGTCACCAACTCGGTGATCATCTTTATCTCCGGTGTGCTGCGCGCCATGGCCATGGGCTTGGTGCTGTACTTGGTCTATCACTGGCTGCTGACCAAGCCACTGTCGAAGATCATCGAACACCTGACCAACATCAACCCGGACCGCCCCAGCGAACACAAGCTGCCGATGCTCAAGGGTAACGAGAAGAACGAACTGGGCCTGTGGATCAACACCGCCAACCAGCTGCTCTCCTCCATCGAACGCAACACCAACCTGCGCCGCGAAGCGGAAAACAGCCTGCTGCGTATGGCCCAGTACGACTTCCTTACCGGCTTGCCGAACCGTCAGCAACTGCAACAGCAACTCGATCAGATTCTCGAAGACGCCGGGCGCCTAAACCGGCGCGTGGCCGTCCTCTGCGTAGGCCTGGATGACTTCAAAGGGATCAACGAACAGTTCAGCTACCAGACTGGCGACCAGCTGCTACTGGCCCTGTCCGACCGTCTACGCAGCCACAGCGGTCGCCTCGGTGCGTTGGCCCGTTTGGGTGGCGATCAGTTCGCCCTGGTGCAGGCGGATATCGAGCAGCCTTACGAAGCCGCCGAACTGGCGCAGAGCGTACTCGACGACCTCGACAACCCGTTTATGCTCGACCAGCAGCAAGTGCGCCTGCGCGCCACCATCGGCATCACCCTGTTCCCGGAAGATGGCGACAGCACCGAAAAGCTGCTGCAGAAAGCCGAGCAAACCATGACTCTGGCCAAGAGCCGCTCGCGCAACCGTTACCAGTTCTATATCGCCAGCGTCGACAGCGAAATGCGCCGCCGCCGCGAGCTGGAAAAAGACCTGCGCGACGCCTTGTCCCTGAATCAACTGCACCTGGTCTACCAACCACAGGTCGACTACCGCGATCACAGCGTGGTTGGCGTCGAAGCGCTGCTGCGCTGGCAGCATCCGCAACATGGTTTTGTACCGCCGGATCTGTTTATCCCGCTGGCCGAACAAAACGGCACCATCATCCCGATTGGCGAATGGATTCTCGACCAGACCTGCCGCCAGCTGCGCGAATGGCATGATCAGGGCTTCACCGAGCTGCGCATGGCGGTCAACCTCTCAACCGTGCAGCTGCACCACGCCGAGCTGCCGCGAGTGGTGAATAACCTGATGCAGGTCTACCGCCTGCCACTGCGCAGCCTGGAACTGGAAGTCACCGAAACCGGCCTGATGGAAGACATCAACACCGCCGCCCAGCACCTGCTCAGCCTGCGCCGCTCCGGTGCGCTGATCGCCATCGATGACTTCGGTACCGGTTACTCCTCGCTGAGCTACCTCAAGAGCCTGCCGCTGGACAAGATCAAGATCGACAAGAGCTTCGTGCAGGATCTGCTGGAAGACGAAGACGACGCAACCATCGTGCGCGCCATCATCCAATTGGGTAAGAGCCTGGGCATGCAGGTCATCGCCGAGGGCGTGGAAACCGTCGAGCAAGAGGCCTACATCATCGCCCAGGGCTGCAACGAGGGCCAGGGCTACCTGTATAGCAAGCCACTGCCCGCCCGCGAGCTGACCGCCTACCTGAAGCAGGCCAGACGACTGAACAGCGCGGCCAACCCCGCTACGCTGTAACGCCATTCCCAGCGAAGAAGCCCGCCTATTGGCGGGCTTTTTGTTGGCTCTGTACCAAAACTGTGTTGCAGGCTGCTTGTGTAGGATGGGTTAGTGGCGCTGAGACTCGTGATGGCCGGCACCGCGCAATTCGGGCGCCGCGTAACCCACCCTACGTTTTACCGCGTTTCATGCATCGTATAGTTGCTCGGGATGACTCAACAGATAACGGGTACATAGCCTTTTTGTTGGCTTTGTACCCGTTGCGTGTTGCGGGGCGATAAGTCGTCGGTTGGTGTTGAGCGCAGCGAAGCCCAACAGATTGCCGCATGTCTCGTTGGACTTCGTCGCGCGGCTCTTCAACGGAACGCCGCCCGACCCAACCTACCCATGCAACCCTGCGCTGATGCGTATGACGTGCTCTAGCCAATGCATGCCACACGGCATTGGGACATAGCCTTTTGTTTCCCCCAAACGTCCCGTCAGGCAGACACCAGCCACAGCTTGCGGTGAAAAAGCTGCATTGACCCTTTGCGCAAAATGAAAATCTTTCGCATTATGTTTTGGTTTCTGTACCCCATCGCCGGGATACACCATTCTCACCAGCAAAGGATTCCGCCATGCTCCGTATGCCCCTGGCCTCTGCCAGCCTGCTTGCCATCGCCATTTCACTCGCTGGTTGCGGTGAAGACAAAGCGCCGGCCAGCCAAGCCGCCGCGCCGGCCGCCAGCACAGCGACAGCAGCTACCAGCCAGGTCGATGAAACTGCCGGCAAAGCCGTGGTCAGCCACTACGCGGATCTGGCCCTGGCCGTATTCAGCGACGCCGCCAACACTGGCAAAAGCCTGCAAGGCGCAATCGATGCCCTGCTCGCCAACCCAAATGACGCCACCCTGCAAGCCGCCCGCGAAGCCTGGCTGGCTGCCCGTGTGCCCTATATGCAGAGTGAAGTGTTCCGCTTCGGCAACGCCGTGGTCGACGACTGGGAAGGCCAGCTGAACGCCTGGCCGCTGGACGAAGGCCTGATCGACTACGTTGCCGCCGACTACCAGCACGCCCTGGGCAACCCTGGCGCGCAAGCCAATATCATCGCCAATACCGAGATCCAGGTCGGCGAAGACAAGATCGACGTATCCACCATCAACGGTGAACTGCTGGCCGGCCTGAATGAACTGGGCGGTTCCGAAGCCAATGTCGCCACCGGCTACCACGCCATCGAATTCCTGCTCTGGGGCCAGGACCTCAACGGTACCAACCCAGGCGCAGGCGAGCGCCCAGCCAGCGACTACGTGGTGGGGGAAGGCGCTACCGGCGGCAACAACGAGCGCCGTCGCGCCTTCCTCAAGGCGGCCACCGACCTGCTGGTCAGCGACCTCGAAGCAATGGTCGGCGAATGGCAAGCCGGCAAAACCGACAACTACCGCGCCACGCTGGAAGCCGACACAGCTGAAAACGGCCTGCGCAAGATGCTGTTCGGCATGGGCAGCCTGTCCCTCGGCGAACTGGCCGGCGAGCGCATGAAGGTCGCACTGGAAGCCAACTCCACCGAAGACGAGCACGACTGCTTCAGCGACAACACCCACAACTCGCACTTCTACAACGGCAAAGGTATTCGCAACGTCTACCTGGGCGAGTACAAGAAGGTCGATGGCACCACCCTGACCGGCCCAAGCCTGTCGTCGCTGCTGGCCAAGGTTGACGCCGCCGCTGACAGCACCCTGAAAGCCGACCTCGAAGCCACTGAAGGCAAGCTGCAAGCTCTGGTCGACAGCGCGAACAACGGCAAGCACTTCGATCAGCTGATCGCCGCCGACAACGCCGAAGGCCAGCAGATCGTTCGTGATGCCATTGCTGCTCTGGTCAAGCAGACCGGCGCAATCGAACAAGCCGCCGGCAAGCTGGGTATCAGTGATCTCAACCCAGACACCGCCGACCACAGCTTCTAAGCAATTTAGGACTTGCTGCAACCCACGAAGTCCTAGCTTGTAGTGATGAAAAAGCCGCGACTCCTTACCCGAGTCGCGGCTTTTTTACGCCAGCCATTTTTATGGCGAGACGGATGTGGGAGGGGCTTCAGCCGCGACAACCACCGCCGAAAGCTCGCCGCTGAAGCGCCTCCCACAGTGGATCGTTGGCTGGCCCCGATCACGGCCAAGCACGCCCCTACAGGGCCGAAATCGCCGACAACAGTCGGCTCGGATATAGCCTTTTTGGCACCCTGCGACCTTTGACCACCAGCGATAATGCAAATCCGTCTTATTTAAAACTGATCAGACTGTTAAGATCGGCCGCCTGTTTTTCTGTTGCGGATGCCCTTTCATGTTTGCCCCGCATCGCGTTGCGCTGCTGCTGGCCTTGAGCCTGAGCCTGGTCGCCTGCGATAAAACGCCCCAGTTCACCCAAGCCGAGCCTGGCGAAGCCTTGTCCGCCGGCAGCGCCACCGTGCGCAAGGCCGACCAGAACGCCTTCTCCCTGCCATCCGCCAACCTGTCGCCGACACGGCGTCTGGATTTCAGCGTCGGCAACAGCTTCTTTCGCAATCCCTGGGTCACCGCGCCCGCCACCACCACTGCGCGTGATGGCCTGGGCCCACTGTTCAACACCAACGCCTGCCAGAACTGCCATATCAAGGACGGCCGCGGCCATCCGCCGGGACCCGATGCGCAGAGTGCCGTGTCGATGCTGGTACGCCTGTCGATCCCGACTGGCAGCGAACATGCTGAGATTATCCAGCGCCTTGGCGTACTGGCCGAACCCACTTATGGCGGTCAGTTGCAGGACATGGCCAACCCCGGCGTAGCCCCTGAAGGCAAGGTGCGCGTCAGCTACAGCACGCAGCAGGTCAACTTTGCCGATGGCCTGCAGGTCGAGCTGCGCCAGCCCAGCCTGGACATCAGCCAACTCGGTTACGGCGACCTGCATCCCGACACGCTGTTTTCCGCGCGCATCGCCCCGCCGATGATCGGCCTGGGCCTGCTCGAAGCCATTCCCGAAGCGGCGATCCTGGCCAATGCCGACCCCGAAGACAGCAATGGCGATGGCATTTCCGGGCGCGCCAACCAGGTCTGGGACCGCGAGCAACAGCGCACGGTGCTCGGCCGTTTCGGCTGGAAGGCCGGTCAGCCGTCGCTCAACCAGCAGAATGCCGAAGCCTTTGCGGGCGACATGGGCCTGACCAGCAGTCTGGTCAGCCAGGACAACTGTACCGAGGCGCAGGCGGATTGCCGCAGCGCGCCCCATGGCGGCGAGCCAGAAGTCAGCGACAACATCCTCGCCAGCGTATTGTTCTATACCCGCAACCTCGGCGTGCCTACACGGCGTGGCGCGGACACGCAGCAGGTGCTGGCCGGCAAAAATCTGTTCTATCAGGCCGGCTGCCAGAGCTGCCATACCCCGCAGTTCACCACCGCAGCGGATGCCGCCGAGCCGGAACTGGCTAACCAGCTGATTCGCCCCTACAGCGACCTGCTGCTGCATGACATGGGCGCAGGCCTGGCCGACCATCGCCCGGAGTTTCTCGCCAGCGGTAGCGAATGGCGCACCCCGCCCCTCTGGGGCATCGGCCTGACCGAAACAGTCAACGGCCACACCCAGTTCCTGCATGACGGCCGCGCGCGCAACCTGCTGGAGGCCATCCTCTGGCACGGCGGCGAGGCCGAGGCGGCCAAGCAGCAGGTCATGACTTTCAATGCCGACGAGCGCAGCGCGCTGTTGGCTTTCCTGAATTCGTTGTAAGGAGCCGCAGATGATTCGCTCACCCCTCACGCTTGCCCTGCTCAGCCTCACGCTCACCGCCTGTAGCCCAAGCGATCCGCAGCAGCAGGTCAGCCGCGCGCTTACCGATGGCGTGTTGCTGCCGATCTACAGCGCCTGGAGTGAAGCCGACCGCCAACTCGCAGCCAGCGGCCAAGCCTTCTGCGCCGGTCAGCAGAACCTCGTTGAAGCCCGCCAGGCCTTTGCCAGCGCGCAGAGCGCCTGGGCCGCCGTGCAGCCAGCCATGCTCGGCCCGCTGGCGGAAGGCAACCGCGCCTGGCAGATCCAGTTCTGGCCGGACAAGAAGAACTTAGTGGCACGCCAGGTTGAAGCGCTGATCAACAGCAAGCCCGAGCTGACCCCAGCCGATCTGGATAAATCCAGCGTCGTGGTGCAAGGCATCACCGCCTATGAATACCTGCTGTTCGATCCGGCCATCGACCTGAGCGTCGCCGAACAGAAAACCCGCTACTGCCCGCTGATCGTCGCTATCGGTGAGCATCAGCAAGTGCTTGCCGCCGACGTGCTGGCCCAATGGCAGGCCAAGGACGGCATAGCCGCACAGCTGAAAGACTTCCCCAATGCACGCTACGCCGAAGCCCCAGAAGCGGTGGCCGAGCTGCTGCGCACTCAGGTCAGCGCCATCGACGGGCTGAAGAAGAAACTTGGCACGCCACTCGGTCGCCAGAGCAAAGGCCAGCCGCAACCCTATCAAGCCGAAGCCTGGCGCAGCAAAGCCAGCCTGGCCAATCTCGCCGCCAGTCTGGCCAGCGCCGAACGTATCTGGCTGGGCGCTGAACAGGATGGCATTCAGGCGCTACTCAGCAGTGCTCACGCCGAGCTGAAACAGCGCATCAATGCCGCCTACAGCGACACCCGTCAGCGCCTCGCTGCCGCGCAGCGTCCGCTCGGCGAGCTGCTGAGCGACGAAGCCGGTCGTGCTGAACTGAACGCCCTGTATGACAGCCTGAATGCCTTGCACCGGTTGCATGAGTCAGAGCTGGCAAAAACCCTGGGCATCCAACTGGGCTTTAACGCCCATGACGGTGACTGAGCCATGCAGATGAAGCGCCGAACCTTCCTTGGTCTCACTGGCACGGCATTGGCCGCGAGCGCTCTGGGCGGTTGGACGCTGATGCACAGCGACGCGCAGCCGCTGCTGCTGTCGGCGCGCAACGACAGCGCCGGCAAGCACTTTGCGGTCGGCTACCGGCTGGATGGCAGCCAGGCGTTTGCCACCCAGGTCAGCGAGCGCTGCCACGATGTGATCGGCCACCCGTTTCTGCCGATGGCGCTGTTTGTCGGCCGTCGCCCAAGCACCCAGAGCTACCTGATCGACACCCGTGACGGCCGCCTGCTGCAGACCCTGAATACGCCCAAGCAGCGCCACTTCTACGGCCACGCAGTATTCCACAAGGACGGCGAATGGCTGTACGCCACCGAGAACGACACCGCCGATCCCGGTCGCGGCGTACTCGGCGTCTATCGCCTGCACGGTGAACAGCTGCTGCGCAGCAGCGAACTGTCGACCCACGGCATCGGCCCGCACCAGCTGCTCTGGCTGCCAGACGGTGAAACCCTGGCGGTGGCCAACGGCGGCATCCGTACCGAGGCCGACAGCCGGGTGGAAATGAACCTTGATGCTATGGACTCCAGCCTGGTGCTGCTGCGCCGCGACGGCAGCCTGGTCAGCCAGGAGCAGCTGCCCGAGCGAATGAACAGCGTGCGCCATATGGCGATTGCCAGCGACGGCACCCTGGTGACCGGTCAGCAATATATGGGTGAAATCAGCGATGTGGTGCCGCTGCTGGCGATCAAGCGCCCTGGCCAGCCGTACCAGCACTTCCCGGTGGCCGATGCGCAGCGCCAGCTGATGAACCAGTACACCGCCAGCGTGGCAATCCACAGCGAGCTGCGCCTGCTCGCCTTGACCGCACCACGCGGCAATCGGGTGTTTATCTGGGACCTGGACAGCGCCGAGCTGCGCCTGGATGCACCCCTGGCCGACTGCGCCGGAGTGGGCGCGGTAGCTGATGGTTTTGTGGTCAGTAGCGGCGTCGGCCGTTGCCGCCTGTACGACTGCCGCAGCACGCGGATCAGCAGCAGCCCCCTGCAACTCCCCGCTGGCCTGTGGGATAACCACCTGCGCCTGGTATAAACGCCCCGCCACTGAACCTGTAACACGCCTGCGGCACGCTAAAGAGCGCTGCCGCAGAGCCGATCTATACTCCTAGCTGGCCGTTGCTTTCAGGCAATCCGGCCCAGCCGATACCAGTCGATAGGGACCTTCGCAGTTAGGGCGCAGTCAGCGTCACTGGCATCCCGCCTCCCACACTCAGGGGTATTACCCATGTTTCTGCAGAAATCCTTGCGCGCGCAAATTCTCGCCCTGCTCGGCGGCAGCCTGGCGCTGATTCTGGTCACGGCACTGGCCTGCTTCAGCTTCCTCTCCAACGGCATGCAGGCCTACCGTGGCTTGCTGGCGGGCCCACTGGAGGCCTCGGCGCTGATCGATGTGACCAACCTGAACTTCAAGACCCAGGTACAGGAATGGAAAAACGTTCTGCTGCGGGGCAACGACAAAGCCCAGCTGGACAAATACTGGAGCCAATTTGAAGCACAGGAGCGCAAGGTACAGGACTCCCTGGGCAAACTGAGCGAACTGGCTGGCGCCGACCGCGCCTTGAAAGCCAAGATCGAAGCCTTGCGCAGCGAGCACCAGACGCTCGGCGCCAACTACCGCAAGGGTCGCGATGCCTTTGTCGCTGCCGGCGGTGACGCTGCGGTCGGCGACAAGGCGGTCTCCGGGATTGACCGCAACACCACCCAGCAGATGGAAACCCTGGCCAGCGAGCTGCACCAGCAGAGCCTGGAGCAGGCCAGCCTGATCAACGCCTCGGCCGACCGCACCATCACCTTCGGCACCCTGCTGATGCTCGGCGCTACCGTAGTGATCGCGCTGTTCAGCCTGTGGCTGCTCAACCGCAACCTGATCAACCCGATCCGCGAGCTGATCGAGCATATCGCCCAGCTTAGCCAGGGCAACTTCGGCAAGCATGTGGAATCGACCCGCCAGGATGAACTGGGCAATCTTGCTGTTGCCGCGAATATCCTGCGTGACTTCCTCTCCGACACCTTCACCCGCCTGAAACGCAGCACGGCGGATCTGGACACCGCCAGTGGCGAGCTCAACTCCATCGCCACGCTGATGGCCCAGGGCACCCGCGAGCAGTTCTCGCGCACCGACCAGGTCGCCACGGCCATGCATGAAATGTCCGCCACGGCCCAGGAAGTTGCGCGCCACGCCGCCGAAGCCGCCGGCGCGGCCGATGCCGCTGACAGCGCCGCGCGCCAGGGCGAAACGGTGATGCAAGCGACCATCAAGACCATCACCGATATTCGCGGTGAGATCAGCAACACTTCGGAGGTGATTCGGCGCCTGGAAGCCGACAGCGGACGCATCGGCAAAGTGCTGGAAGTGATTCGCGGCATCGCCGAACAGACCAACCTGCTGGCCCTCAACGCCGCCATCGAAGCGGCCCGCGCCGGCGAGCAGGGCCGCGGCTTTGCCGTAGTGGCCGACGAAGTACGCACCCTGGCCCAGCGCACCGCCGAGTCGACGGCAGAAATCCACCAGATCATCGACACTGTGCAAACCGGTGCGGTCAATGCCGTACGTGCAATTGAAAGCGGCCAGCAGCGCAGCGAGGAAGGCGTGACCCAGGTCACCGAAGCCGGCGCCACCCTGCAACTGATCACCGGCGCGGTGGAAGCAATTCGCGACATGAACCGGCAGATCGCCACCGCCGCCGAAGAACAGACCTCGGTGGCGGAAGACATCTCGCGCAACCTCACGGAAATCACCGCCATCGCCACCGCCAACCAAGAGAACGTACAACGCACCGAAAGCGCCGGGCAAAACCTGCAAGTGCTCTCCGGGCAGCTCAATGAGGTGACCCAACGCCTGAGTGCCTGATTACCAAGAACCACCCTAGCGCACACACAAAATGCCAGCATCTGCTGGCATTTTGCGTAAAAAAAACTTGATCAAACAGGCAACTTTTGCACAACAATATTTTGCAAATGCGAATCTTTGACAGGCCCGTGCGCGAGGTCTACTGTGCCCCTCTTGCCTATTCCCAGGCTATCCAACCGCCTTGCCAAGGAACCGGAATATGTTGCTCCGCCGCATGCTGATTATGCTCGGCGCGGTACTCGTCGTGGTACTCGCCCTCGCCGCCTACAAAGGCTTCTCCATCTACCAACAAGTGCAGATGTTCTCCGCGCCGCAGCCGGCCATCAGCGTCGATGCCGCGACGGCAGCAGAACGCCCGTGGCAGGGCCGCCTGCCAGCCATCGGTACGCTCAAGGCCTTTCAGGGCGTTGACCTGACCGTAGAGGTCGGCGGCACCGTGCAGCAGGTGCTGTTCCGCTCCGGCGAGCAGGTCACCCTGCAGCAGCCGCTGATCCAAATGGACAGCGATGTCGAGCAGGCCAGCCTGGCCACCGCTGAGGCTGAACTGGGCTTGGCCCGCGTGGAATACGAGCGCGGCCGCAGCCTGGTCAATCGCCAGAGCATCTCGAAAAGTGAGTTCGACCGCCTCTCCGCCAGCCTGCAGAAGGCCAACGCCAGCGTTGCCCAACTGAAAGCCATGCTGGCGAAGAAACGCATCATCGCGCCGTTTGCCGGCACCATCGGCATCCGCCAGGTCGACGTCGGTGACTACCTGTCCTCAGGTACCACCATCGCCACCCTGCAGGACCTGAGTAAGCTCTACGTCGACTTCTTCCTGCCCGAGCAGGCGGTGCCCAAACTGGCCATCGGCGAGCGCGTGCGCTTCAGCGTGGCGGCTTACCCGGATGAGGTGTTCGAGGGCGAAATTGCCGCGATCAACCCCAAGGTCGAAGACACCACCCGCAACGTGCAAGTGCGCGCCATGCTGGTCAACCCGGACAACAAACTGCTGCCCGGTATGTTCGCCAACCTGGAAGTGCTGCTGCCAGGCGAGCAGAACGTCATCGTCGTTCCGGAAACTGCTATCACCTACACCCTGTATGGCAACTCGGTGTACGTGATCGGCGAGAAAAAGAGCGAAGACGGCCAGGTGGTCAAAGACGACAAAGGTCAGGCCGAACTGGTGGTCGAGCGCCGCTTCGTCGAGACCGGCGAGCGCCGCGAAAGCCAGGTGGTGATTAGCAAAGGTCTGCAGGCCGGTGAGCAAGTGGTGTCCGCCGGCCAGCTGAAGCTGGATAACGGCGCCCACGTCAGCATCGCCAATGCCCAGACCAAGCCAAGCGTCGAGTAATCGAGGCTGGCGCAAAGGAATTTCTTTTATGGCTTTTACTGATCCCTTTATCCGTCGCCCGGTATTGGCGACCGTGGTCAGCCTGTTGATCATCCTGCTTGGCTTGCAGGCGTTCAGCAAACTGACCATCCGCCAGTACCCGCAGATGGAAAACGCCCTGATCACGGTGACCACGGCTTACCCCGGGGCCAATGCCGAGACAATCCAGGGCTATATCACCCAACCGCTGCAACAGAGCCTGGCGAGCGCCGACGGCATCGATTACATGACCTCGGTCAGCCGACAGAACGTGTCGGTCATCTCGATCTATGCGCGCATCGGCGCCAATAGCGACCGTTTGTTCACCGAACTGCTGGCCAAGGCCAACGAGGTGAAGAACCAGCTGCCCCAAGACGCCGAAGACCCGGTACTGAGCAAGGAAGCCGCTGACTCCACGGCGCTGATGTACCTCAGCTTCTACAGCGATGAACTGAGCAACCCGCAGATCACCGACTACCTCTCAAGGGTCATCCAGCCCAAGCTGGCCACCCTGCCCGGCATGGCCGAGGCCGAAATTCTCGGCAATCAGGTGTTTGCCATGCGCCTGTGGCTGGACCCGGTGAAGATGGGCGCCTACGGCGTGACCGCCGGCGATGTGAATGACGCGGTGCGCAAGTACAACTTCCTCGCCGCAGCCGGCGAAGTGAAGGGCCAGTATGTGGTCACTAGCATCAATGCCGAAACCGACCTCAAATCCGCCGAGGCGTTTGCCGCCATCCCGCTAAAGACAGTCGGCGACAGCCGCGTGCTGCTCGGCGATGTGGCGCGGGTGGAAATGGGCGCGGAAAGCTACGACTCGATCAGCTCCTTCGACGGCACGCCGTCGGTGTACATCGCCATCAAGGGCACGCCGGGGGCCAACCCGCTGGATGTGATCAAGGAAGTGCGCAAGGTCCTGCCGGACCTGGAAGCGCAGCTGCCGCCGAACCTGAAAGTCTCCATCGCCTACGACGCCACGCTGTTTATCCAGGCCTCGATCGATGAGGTGGTGAAGACCTTGTTCGAGGCCGTGCTGATCGTCATCGTGGTGGTGTTCCTGTTCCTCGGTGCATTCCGTTCGGTGCTGATCCCGGTGATCACCATCCCGCTGTCGATGATCGGCGTGCTGTTCTTTATGCAACTGATGGGCTACTCGATCAACCTGCTGACCCTGCTGGCCATGGTGCTGGCTATCGGCCTGGTGGTGGACGACGCCATCGTCGTGGTGGAGAACATCCACCGGCATATCGAGGAAGGCAAAACGCCGTTCGATGCGGCCATCGAAGGCGCGCGCGAGATCGCCGTACCGGTGGTGTCGATGACCATTACCCTGGCGGCGGTGTACGCGCCGATCGGCTTCCTCGAGGGCCTTACCGGTGCGCTATTTAAAGAGTTCGCCCTGACCCTGGCCGGCGCGGTAATCATCTCCGGCATCGTCGCCCTGACCCTATCGCCGATGATGTGCGCCAAGCTGCTGCGTCACGAAGAAAATCCATCAGGCCTGGCGCACAAGCTCGACCAGATCTTCGACGGCCTCAAGCAGCGCTATCAGCGCGCCCTGCACGGCACCCTGGACACTCGTCCGGTGGTGCTGGTGTTTGCAGTGATCGTCATGTGCCTGATCCCGGTGCTGCTCAAGTTCAGCAAAAGCGAACTGGCCCCGGAAGAAGATCAGGGCATCATCTTTATGATGGCCAGCGCGCCGCAACCGACCAACCTGGAGTACCTGAACACCTACACCGACGAGTTCGTGACCATTTTCAAGGAGTTCCCCGAGTACTACTCCTCGTTCCAGATCAACGGCTTCAACGGTGTGCAATCGGGTATCGGCGGCTTTCTGATGACGCCGTGGAACGAGCGTGAACGCACACAGATGGAGATTTTGCCGGAGGTGCAGGCGCGCCTGTCGCAGATCGCCGGCCTGCAGATCTTCGGCTTCAACCTGCCGTCCCTGCCCGGCACCGGTGAGGGTCTGCCGTTCCAGTTCGTGATCAACACGCCCAACGACTACCAGTCGCTGCTGCAGGTGACCGAGCGGGTCAAACAACGCGCGGTGGAATCCGGCAAGTTCGCCTTCCTCGATGTCGACCTGGCCTTCGACAAGCCGGAAGTGGTGGTGGAAATCGACCGCGAGAAAGCCGCGCAAATGGGCGTGTCGATGGAGGACCTCGGCCTGACCCTGGCCAGCCTGCTCGGTGAAGGCGAGATCAACCGCTTCACCATCGACGGGCGCAGCTACAAGGTGATCGCCCAGGTCGAGCGCGCGTATCGCGACAACCCGGAGTGGCTCGGTAGCTACTACGTGAAGAGCGAAAGCGGCGCGATGCTGGCCCTGTCGACCCTGGTCAAGGTCAGCGACCGTGCGCGGCCAACCCAACTCAACCAGTTCCAGCAGCTCAACTCGGCGATTATCCAGGGCGTACCGATTGTCAGCATGGGTGAAGCCATCGACACGGTGACGCAGATCATGCGCGAGGAAGCCCCGGCCGGTTACGCCTACGACTTCGCCGGCGCCTCGCGGCAACTGGTGCAGGAAGGCAGCGCGCTGTACGTGACCTTCGGCCTGGCGCTGGCGCTGATCTTCCTGGTGCTGGCCGCGCAGTTCGAGAGCTTCCGCGACCCGCTGGTGATCATGGTCACGGTGCCGCTGTCGATCTGTGGTGCGCTGATTCCACTGTTCCTCGGCCTGTCGAGCATGAACATCTACACCCAGGTGGGCCTGGTAACGCTGATCGGCCTGATCACCAAGCACGGCATCCTGATCGTCGAGTTCGCCAACCAGCTGCGCCGCGAGAAAGGCCTGTCACGTCGTGAGGCCGTCGAAGAAGCGGCGGCGATTCGCCTGCGGCCGGTGCTGATGACCACCGCTGCTATGGTCTTCGGCATGGTGCCGTTGATTCTGGCAACCGGCGCTGGCGCGGTCAGCCGCTTCGATATCGGTCTGGTGATCGCGACCGGCATGTCGATCGGCACGCTGTTTACCCTGTTCGTGCTGCCGTGCGTCTACAGCCTGCTGGCGCAACCCGATGCACCACCGGCCACAGCCAAGGCCCACTAACCAAAAAGCCCTGCAATGCAGGGCTTTTTTCTGTCTATCGAATTGTCAGGTCAGCAGGCTTAACCTGGTGATCGGGCGCCCTGGGACAGGCTGAACATAAACAGCAGCAGGTCCTGATCAGGCTTGAGCGCCTCAGCCATTCGCGCCTGGGGCGGCAGCGGGCAGTAGCCACGCTCATTAAGGGTGATGACCTGGGGGCTGGCTTCTTGCCAGGCCGCCGCCGCGAGCGAGGCCACGCTGAGCGCGGTCACCAGGAACAAACCTCGTGCGATTTCTAGCTTCATCACTGCAACCTCTTGATAGCGCTGCCAAACGCTGTTTGTAGACCCTAGATCACTGATAACCGCAATGTCGCGCTTTGCGACCAGCGGTCGTTACTGCCGGCGCTGCCGGAAACTCCATCCTGATCATCCTGATCCACACGCAAGCCATTTAGCAGGCCAGGCTTGGAGTTGCATTCACGCCATTGGTTCAATGCGCGAGCAAACCAAGGATTAGCGCCGCATCAGCGCACCTGGCGGTAACACACCCACAGTCACTTAATTGCCCATTTGCATCAGCGTGGTGCGTCATAGAACCAGCGGTTTTAAAACAGCCGCAGGCAACAGCCTAACCGGCACAACCTCCAGCCACACGGCAAAGCGGCGTGGTAGAGCACATCCAGGTGAGGTCAAAACAAGAAGCGGCAATGCTGACCGGCAGCACAGCGCAGATTGACAGGCTCCAGTCCGGGAGCGCGCATCACACCAAGCAAGTGACGTACCGCTTTGCCGCGAGGACTGTTTATAGCCGATAAAAATGAAAACCCCGTGACAGGCACGGGGTTTTCTTTACAACGTGCAAGCCGCCTGGCGGCGGCCTGCAAGGGGCCGGGCTGGCTTACATCATGCCGCCCATGCCACCCATGCCACCCATGTCCGGCATACCGCCACCGGCCGGCTTGTCTTCAACCACTTCGGCGATCATCGCTTCGGTGGTGATCATCAGGCTGCCGATCGAAGCTGCAGCTTGCAGCGCCGAGCGGGTGACCTTGGCCGGATCGAGAATACCCATCTCGATCATGTCGCCGTAGGTGTCGGTAGCGGCGTTGAAGCCGAAGTTGCCCGAACCCTGCTTGACCTTGTCGACCACTACGCTTGGCTCGCCGCCAGCGTTGGAAACGATCTGACGCAGCGGTGCTTCAACAGCACGACGCAGCAGCGCGATACCCACGTCCTGATCGGCGTTGTCGCCTTTCAGCTCGCTGATGGCTTGCAGTGCGCGAACCAGAGCCACGCCACCGCCAGGTACCACGCCTTCTTCAACGGCTGCGCGGGTTGCGTGCAGGGCGTCGTCAACGCGGGCTTTCTTCTCTTTCATTTCAACTTCGGTGCCGGCACCGACTTTGATCACCGCAACACCGCCAGCCAGTTTGGCCAGACGCTCTTGCAGCTTCTCTTTGTCGTAGTCGGACGAGGTGTCTTCAACCTGCTTACGGATCTGCGCAACGCGCGATTCGATATCAGTTTGCTGACCAGCACCGTCGATGATGGTGGTGTTTTCTTTGCTGAGGATCACGCGCTTGGCGTTACCCAGGTGCTCCAGGGTAGCGCTTTCCAGGCTCAGACCGATCTCTTCGGAGATCACGGTACCGCCAGTCAGCACAGCGATGTCCTGCAGCATGGCCTTGCGACGGTCGCCGAAGCCCGGTGCTTTAACAGCAGCGACTTTAACGATGCCGCGCATGTTGTTCACCACCAGAGTCGCCAGGGCTTCGCCTTCAACGTCTTCGGCCACGATCAGCAGAGGGCGGCCGGACTTGGCCACAGCTTCGAGAACTGGCAGCAGTTCGCGGATGTTGGAGATCTTCTTGTCGACCAGCAGGATCAGTGGGCCGTCGAGCTCGGCAACCATGGTGTCCGGCTTGTTGATGAAGTAGGGGGACAGGTAGCCACGGTCGAACTGCATGCCTTCAACAACCGACAGTTCGTTTTCCAGGCCCGAGCCTTCTTCAACGGTGATCACGCCTTCTTTACCGACTTTTTCCATGGCTTCGGCAATGATGTCGCCGATGGAGCTGTCGGAGTTAGCGGAGATCGAACCGACCTGAGCGATGGCCTTGGTGTCCGCGCATGGCTTGGACAGCTTCTTCAGCTCAGCAACGATGGCGATGGTCGCCTTGTCGATGCCGCGCTTGAGGTCCATCGGGTTCATGCCGGCAGCGACGGCTTTCAAGCCTTCGTTGACGATGGCTTGAGCCAGCACGGTGGCGGTGGTGGTGCCGTCGCCAGCGTCATCGTTGGCACGCGAAGCCACGTCTTTAACCAGCTGGGCGCCCATGTTCTCGAAGCGATCTTTCAGCTCGATTTCTTTGGCAACGGAAACGCCGTCCTTGGTGATGGTCGGAGCGCCGTAGCTCTTCTCGATGATCACGTTACGGCCTTTCGGGCCGAGGGTGGCTTTTACTGCGTCAGCCAGAACGTTGACACCAGTAAGCATTTTCTTGCGGGCGGAATCGCCGAATTTAACTTCTTTAGCAGCCATGATGGTTATTCCTTGATTCGTTCAAATAGAGCGGAATTCGTAGCGACGGGGCGCTGAAATCAACCTTCAACGACAGCGAGAATTTCGCTCTCGCTCATTACCAACAGGTCTTCGCCGTCAACTTTGATGGTGTTGCTGCCGGAGTAAGGGCCAAACACCACTTTGTCGCCGACTTTAACGGCCAGGGCACGCACTTCACCGTTGTCCAGCACGCGGCCGGTACCGACAGCGAGGATTTCACCGCTGTTGGCTTTCTCGGCAGCGGAACCTGGCAGCACGATGCCACCGGCGGTTTTCTTTTCTTCTTCGCTGCGACGGATTACAACGCGGTCATGCAGAGGACGAAGCTTCATTGTCGATCTCTCCCAATAGGTGGTTTACAGCGGCCGGTGTAAGCACCGGCGGGTTAGCAAAGTCCGGCGAGGCCGGTAGCGCTACGCCAGGCGCAGCGCTGAAGTCTGAACATAAAACCTTGCGGTGACCGCTACATAAGGGCGCGCAAGGGGATTTCAAGGGCTGAGGGTGAAATTTTTACGATCTAACAGGCTTTTCTTACGAGCCGAAAATCAGTCGCGGCGTTCGTATTCGCCTTCCAGCACATTGGGTTGGGCCACACCCGGTCGAACTTGCCCGGAGCGGGCGGCCTGGTCGTCGAAAAAGGCGCGCTGACGCATGGCCTGCTCGGCGGCGCGCAGGCGCACCTTGTTGACCAGCAGGCGGCGGGTGAAGGGGATCAGGCAGAACACGCCGAGGATGTCGCTGATAAAACCCGGCAGCAGCAACAGACCACCACCGACGGCGATCAGCAGGCCTTCGAGCATTTCCTGCTCGGGTAGCTCACCACGCGCCAGTTTTTCCCGCGCACGCCACGCCGTGGCAACACCGGCGACACGCAGCAGCACGCTGCCAAGAATCGCTGAGCCAATGACCAGCAACAGGGTTGGCAACACGCCGATGGCGCTGCCCACCTGAATCAGCAGGGCTAGCTCGATGATCGGAAATAGCAGAAACAGAAACAGAAAAGCGCGCATCAAAGGTTCCTTAACGGAAGATCAGCTTCCTATAAAACAGAAGTATGGGGCGTTAGGCTGAATTCAAGCTGAAGCCTGACCGTCGGTCGGCCAGACTTCAGCGCGGGCTAGTGCCACCAGAGCCTGGCGCACCTCAACCGGACTGTTACAGGATGTTGGAAACGCCAACCAATACAAACTCTGACCGATGCGCAGGTGGAAACCTTCGCTATCGAGACCGACCAGCTCGGCCGGCGCATGGCTGGGCAAGCCGGCCAGTTGGACATAGTGGCCGATGGCGTTGGCATGGTCACTGTTCATATGTTCGGCCATGCTGATTTCACTCTCGCCGGCGAAGGGATTGGCCAGCGCCACCTGGTCCAGCCAATGAATCGCGCCAAAACCGCCGATATAGCGCCAGCGCACCGGTTCCAAGCGCCAGAAGTCGAAGTCATGCGCTTGGTGATAGCCGCGCGAATCGGGGAAATAGCGGTAATAGCGCTGCGCAGCCGCAGCAATCTGCGCCTCGCCCTCCAATTGTCGCGCCTCGGCGAGCAGAGTCAGACGGCCGACCGCCTGTACATCCTCCGCCCCACGCTCACCCACCAGCAACGAGCATTTGCCGTCCTGCTTGAGGTTGTGGGTGTGCTGGGCGATACGGCTGATCAGGATCAGCGGATAACCCTCAGCATCCAGGCAATAGGGCACCACTGATCCGAAAGGGAAACCCGGCATGGCCTTGGAATGGCTGCTGAGCACGCCACGGTATTCCTTGAGCAGCAATTCTCGGGCATGCTTGCCGGCTTTCACGCTCAACTTATGACTCCTTGCATAAAATCCGTCACAGAACGGGAGGCGCCTAGATTAACCGCCGGCAAGGCCACACGACACCATTTGAGGGGACTCGCGATGCAACTTAAAGACAAGGTCATCATCATTACCGGCGGCTGTCAGGGCCTGGGCCGCGCCATGGCCGAATACCTGGCAGAGAAAGGCGTAAAACTGGCGCTGGTCGACCTGAACCAGGAAAAACTCGACGAAGCCGTGGCCGCCTGCAAGGCCCAGGGCGTGGAAGCGCGCGCTTACCTGTGCAACGTCGCCAATGAAGAGCAAGTGACCCAGACCGTGGCACAGATTGCCGAAGACTTCGGCGCGATCAACGGCCTGGTCAACAACGCCGGCATCCTGCGTGACGGCCTGACCATCAAGGTCAAGGATGGCGAAATCACCAAGCTGAGCCTGGCCCAGTGGCAATCGGTAATCGACGTCAACCTCACCGGCGTGTTCCTCTGCACCCGTGAAGTGGCGGCGAAGATGATCGAGCTGAAGAACGAAGGCGCGATCATCAACATTTCCTCGATCTCCCGCGCCGGCAATATCGGCCAGGCCAACTACTCCGCCGCCAAGGCCGGCGTAGCGGCCGACACCGTGGTCTGGGCCAAGGAACTGGCACGTTACGGCATCCGTGTTGCAGGCGTTGCACCGGGCTTTATCGAGACCGAAATGGTTGCCAGCATGAAGCCGGAAGCGCTGGAGCGCATGACTTCGGTCATCCCACTACGGCGCATGGGCAAACCCGCCGAGATCGCACACTCGGTGGCCTATATCCTGGAAAACGACTACTACACCGGTCGTATCTTGGAGCTGGACGGCGGCCTGCGGTTGTAATCCACACCGATCTGCTGCGCGTCGGCCATCCGTCGTTAAAAGCACTCGCGGGCTTGCTCATTTACAGCTCGTAAACTCCGCGCCCGCGAGTGCTTTTGCCTAGGCTGACTCTAGCTCGCGAGATCTAGAACGTTTAGAACAAAAAGCCCCGCAAACGCGGGGCTTTTTTATGGTTCATCGCGCTTTCCCGGGGAAGGCGGCCTTGATTTTCAGGAAGAAGTAGTCCGAGTCCCTGAAGCCATAGGCCATACGCTTGATCAACTTGATGCGGTTGTTCACCCCTTCCAGCAGGCTGGTATGCATGCGGAAGCGCGCACTGGCGAGGATTCCTCGGGCATAGCGTTTGAGGTTTCGGGCAAAGCGCTGCAGTGGTGGCAGATCACTGTCCCGCGCATGGCGCAACCAGGTCCTCCAGCGCTGCCAGCCTTCACGCACGCTGGGGGCATACCAGATC
>NZ_JAUXXP010000075.1 GCF_030684895.1 Pseudomonas sp.
TCCTTTGAATAGCGGATTAACAGAGGAAAATGCGGCGCGCATTAGAACACATGGCGAGTTGCCATCACTCGCACGACGCGTGACCTACCTCACAGAACCGGCCGCTCATCCTGAACTTCTGACCACCGGTTGCTGTCGCGCGAACCTTACACAAGGCATCCACAATTGAGAAGCTGCACGGCTAAACGCCTGATAGAAAAGGTTTAGGGTAAACATCCCGTGCAATAGCGGAGAGTTGCTGCCGCGGCCACGACGTGCTGTCAGTGAGGCGCAATAGAAAGCGCTCCAGAGGAGCGCTTATCCAGGCTCAGTTTGGCGCTAACAATGAGCGAAAGCGCGAGTCACTGCGCGTCGGCTCCAGGGTGTAAAGCTGTTCCTTTTTGTCGACCCAGGTGTACAGCTTGTACTCCTTGTCACTGTCACCGCAGTGCTTGCCCAAACCATAAACCGTTAAATGACTGGGGGTATTACCGTAGGTGAAAAACATCGAGCAGGTGCGGTTGCGACCTTTGTCGCGCCAGGTGTAGTGGTGTACCGCTTGCTGCCCGATGTACAGGGCATCGCCGTCAACCGTCAGGTTGCCGCGATCGAGGCGGTCAAAAAGGAAGTTTATCGCCTCGATCTCAAAACCATCATGGTTGAAATCGGCGAGGTTGCCTGCAAGCGTGATGGCTGGATTCAACGTGGGCATATCAGGTCTCTCCATATGAAATAGCTGCCAATTGGCAGGCCTATCTCAGCGCCCTGCCACCTTGCGCTACAGCAGGAAATACTTCCGCAGCGATCTGAAGGCCTGCGTGATGGGCAGTATTTCCCGCTGAACAGCTGCCGATGACGCGGGCACCTTGCCAGCTCCACTACCCTCTGGAGCTTGATCATGTTGATACGCAACCTGTCCTTCCTGCTGATCCTGGCCAGCAGTTTGAGCCATGCCATGAGTACAGAAAACCTGCCTGAAACCACCCTCAAAGCCTATGGCCAGTCCCTCGCGGCCGGGGCCGGCAGCAGCCAATGGCAACAGCTTTGGCAACGCACCCGAGCCGCCGGTTATTTCAACCAGGACGGTGCGCAAGCACGCTTCACGCTGCCCATGAAACTGATCCCCGAACTGGTCAGCACAACCCTGAGCGACGCCCACAGTGTAAAACCGGACAACGCTTCACAGGCGCTATACCGCCGCGATTTTGCGCCCCGCGTGGTCGGCACTGAAGGTCCGCGGGCGCTGACGGCAATCTGCCTGAAGGTGGACTGGCGCAGCCTGCCCGAACACACGCAGGCAACCGATAGTGCTCAGATGGGCAGTGTCAGCCTGCTGCTGGTGCAGCCCTGCCAGTAATCATTGCCCCTGCAATAAGCGCCATAACTGCCCAGCCTTGCGGCTGGGCAGTGTGCTGTTCAGCACATTGCCTGAGCCAGCAGCTCGGCTTCCTGGCGCCGCCGGCTGGTGTAGCGGTCACCAAAGTTCAGCAGGTTGTTATGGGCGGCGTTCCAGTCATGGGCCACCACCTGTTTCCAGAAGTTCGGCGTGCGCGAGGCAAGATCACCGTACTGAAAGGCCACTGAGGCGATAACAGTCTGCATCTGCGCCGGTAACTGGGCAAAATCGCCACCTCCGGACTTGGCATAACTGGCCGCCAAGCGATTGATAAAGGGCTCCTTGTAGGCTTCATCAATCTGCTCGGCTTCTGCCGCAGTGATGCTCAGCGGCTGTGTAGCCAGCTGCGTCACGGCCGCCTGCCCAGTCAGGCCAAGGTAGGGACGTAAACGCTCAAGCAAGGTATCAGGCAGGTCCAGCGCCTGCAGATCAGCCAGCTTGCGCTGCCCAAGGTCAAACCCCGTTGCAATGGTCACGCCGCTGCGGCTATTGCCGGCATCGGGTACATAACCCTTGGTCGCCGGCCCACCTTCCAGGTTGGCGATAAAGCTGAAGTAAATCGAGTAGTGAGACATGTGCAATCCTCCGAATATGGGGATTGGCAGTCGATCACCGGCAGCACATGCATATCAGCTTGAAGCATTTCCACGCGCATTCAGGGGGGTATATTTCCTGCTGAAAAAACATGCCGTCCTATTCCTAGCATCCTTGGCAGTCCACGAGACAACAAGGAGGACCCCATGGACGAGAATGACCTGCAACAGGTCGACATCAAGCTACTGCCCCACTCACTGCAGGAACTGATCGAGTGTATCGGTCTGGAAAGCGCATACCGATTGACCTGCGCATTCGGCGGCCGTCCCAAATACATTCCCAAATACCCTGCCCGCTCCTCGCTAGCCCTGCTCCTGCCGCCACAAGCGCTGGACGCTCTGATCGAGCGTTATGCAGGAATCGCTATCGAGATCCCCAAAGCCGACCACTTCTGTCGACAGATACGCAACCTACAGATCGTCCAGCAAAGCTCGGATGGTCTGTCGCGCAGCGCCCTGGCTGACAAGTACGGCCTGAGCCTGCGACAGATCGGCAACATCCGCCGCCAAGAGCATGAAACTCATAGGTAAGTAGTTCCTGCTGAACCTCAATTACGAGGCTCCATAGCCTGAGACTGCGCATTTCGCGCATACGATAAGGAGATTGACTATGTCCCAGATTGATACCGGCCTGATCGGTTCCGTCATCAACGCATTGCCACTCGATCGCATGATTTCAGGGCCATTGCAGGCCATGATCACGGCTCAGGTGCAGGCGAGCAAAGCCTATGCCGACTTCCTGATGGCGGTGTGCATCAAAGACGGCAAAGCGGTGTCCGTGCAGTTCGACTACGACGAAACCCTGGTTGACGAAAACGGCGTTTACAAGGGCACCGTCACCAAGAAGATGCGCATCCCGCTGCTGGCCGCCATCAGCCATCCCAACATCACCATCGAAGAAGGCTCCATCGACTTCGAGTTGACCATCAGCCAGCAGGCTGAGGACACCAGCGAAACAGCTGGCGAAGGCAGCTTCGAGGCCAAGCTCGGCTGGGGGCCGTTCAGTGTCTCGGTCAAGGGCTCGGTCAGCCACAAGTCGACCCAGACGCGTAAAACCGACACCCGCGCGCGCTACGCCATCAGCACCAAGATTGCCCGTCAGGACCCACCTGAAGCGCTGATGCGGGTGATCGACTTCCTCACTGACGCAGCAACCAAGCCGGTGTTGATGCCCAGCGAGAAGGCCACGCTTGCAACTGATCCATTGCCCACTGACGCCATCTTGGAATCGCCGAAACCAGCCGCCGCTGATGACGCTACAGCCAAGAAGTAAGCGCAATTCTGACCCCGCTTCGGCGGGGTCTTCCTTAGATCAGTAAGCGAGGAGTCCACCCATGGCACTGTTTTCCAGCAAGAAAGAACCGATGAGCGCCAGTGATTTGAGCCATATCACCCGCGGCCTGCATCAAGCGGCAGCGGCGACCCACAACCTGGTCGCCCAGCAGTACATCAAGTTGTTTGACCAGTTTTTTGACTACAACCCGGACGATCTTGGTACGCCCATGAAGGCGAAAATGGTGGAAGTTAGCCTGGATGAACAACACACCATGAACATCCCGCTGATCGCCCTGGTCGCACCGCGCGGTCTGGGGCTGGAAAGCATGAAGGTCGATCTCTCGGTCAAGATGCACGGCACCGAGCTCGAAAAAGCCAGCCACGCCCTGGAAAACGGCGAACTGCAAAGCGAGCGGTTCTTTGTCACCTTCGGCCGTGAAAAACGCCAGGGGCAGGAACGCGACCCGGATGAAATCACCATCAGCATGGAGTTCAAGGCCTGTGAGCCACCGGAGGCGGTGCATCGGCTGATCGAGGAGTACACCAACCTGATCAGCCCGATTCGCCTGGCAAAACCCACGCCAGCCGTGATTGAAGGCGAACCGACAGCACCCCAACCTGCCACGCCCTGATCATGCACAGCGTGGCGATAAGCCTGGTGTATAGCTTCAGCGCGATAGCCTGGTTGCTGTTCTGGCGTCGTAGCCTCGCGATGCCAGCCCTGCTGCAGCGCTATCCACTGTTACTGGCCCCCTGGCTGGGCGGCGCACTTGTGCAGTTGATCGGCGCGGCGCTGGTGCTGCATCCAGATACGTCAGCTGGCAAGGAATTCGAAGCGGTGCTGTTCGATGTACTGCATGCCCGCGCCGACCTCGTGCTATCCGCGTCGGCCAGCATCCTGGTGGTCGCCACTGTGGTCTACGGTATGCAACAGCAATCGCCACCACCGCAGACGTTTATCCGCTTGATGTCTTATGCCATGGTGGCGCTATTGGGATTTATGCTGCCGATTATCTGGATACCACAGACGCAGACCGAATGGATGCGCCTGCTGCGGCATATACAGACGGCAGCATTCAACTGGGGCCTGCTGCTGGTCTGCGCCGGTTTGATAACCCTGCTCGAAGACCTGATGCGCGGTGAGAACAGCGCCGTAACCAGCGGCCACGGCACCGAACCCTTAGTCGGAGCCCAAGGTCATGTTGCGGTCGCCGCTGCTGGCGCTGATTCTCCAACGCTGACCCAAGGCGTAGAACACCCCCAAGCCGCCGAAGAACGCCATAAACACGCCGCCGGCTAATAGCACCCATAACTCACTGGTTGCACCAGGATCGGTAGCTGCGGCGTGGATCATCCACAACCCCATCAACGACAGGCACAAACCCACACTTACCCCCAATACGGTGCGCAGTCGGCCGCTGTGATGCCCTTGGTGCTTCTGAATCAGTTCCAGCAGCTCTTCGATATCCTCCGGCTGCACGCCGGTGTTCGCATCGTCGACCAGCTCCACTGCGCCAAAGACCAGACGCATGCGGATGGCTTTATCCAGCCATCCCCGCTCGCTGGTGTTAATAATTACCGACTTGCTCATGATAAAGCCCCTCGCTAGGTATGGAGTCTCAGCCTAGGGGGCGGTACTGAAGCAACTTCAGCAGGAGTCGTTTCCACGGCAAACGCCTAGCCTGCGGTTAGGCTTTACTAAGCAAGCAGTCAGTCTGAGTAACGGAGAGGCACATGAGCGAAGAGGAAAACAAACCGCTGACGCTATGGGAGATGCTGCAAAGCGTGCTGAGCGCAGCGCTCGGTGTGCAAAGCGCGAAGAACCGTAGCCGCGATTTCTCACGCGGCAAGCCCAGCCACTTCATCATTCTCGGTGTGTTGTTCACCGCTGTCTTTGTGCTGGTGATCTTCGGCATCGTCAAGCTGGTGCTGCACCTGGCAGGCGTCTGAGTTACTGCAACAATGGGTTGATGGAGAAGCCGTAGTCCTTGATCTGTGGGTGGTATACGGCGCTGAACTGGCGAAAATCCAAACCGTAGCCAGGTACCTTAAGGCGCTTTTTCAGGTGCGCAGCCTGTTTGGCATCCAGCAGGCTGAACAGCTGATCAACCCGGTCCTTACCGCCGCGCTCAGCAAAATCCAGCCCGGCATGGTAGTCATGCAGCATCACCATGGCCCAGCCGCCCAGGGTGAAATGCCCACCGACCAGTACGTCAATTTTGCCGTCGATACGGGCCTGCAGCACCTCATCCGAATTGTTCAGCGCCGACAGGTAAATATCCTTGCCAGGCTGTCTACCCAACTCCTGCGCGGCCTGCATCACGCCGAAGGCCATTTCATCATTGGCCGACCACACCAGCTGCACGTGGGGATGGCGCGGCAGCATCAGCTGCGCCTGTTCATAGGCGCGCTGGCGCTTCCACTCGCCTTGCAACGTATGCTGTAGCTTGATCTCCGGGTGCTCGCGCAAGGCGCGGTGCAGGCCGTCTTCGCGCAGGCTGGAGGATGGTGTGTAACGCACTCCGGCAAAGGCCAGCAGGCTGCCGGGTTTGCCCTCCAGCTTGGCGATCAGGGCCTTGGCCATCCAGTAACCGGCTTGCTCATCATTGGGAATCAGGCTGCCAATCCAGTTGCGGTACTGCTCACGCGAGGCGCCAATGCGCTGTTGCTGCTCAGGTGTAAGGGTGCTGTGCAGGGAAAACAGCTTGATCGGGCTATCGGCAAACAGCCTGAGCAATTCCGGCGCGATATACATTTCGTTGACGAATACTAGGTAGTCCGGCTGCTTGTCGCGAGCTAACACGCTACGGGCTTTTTCCAACAGCTGCGGCGGGTTGCGTTCGCCGTAGATGATCTGCAACTGCATGCCCAGATCATTGGCCGCCGCCTGCATAAAATCACTGTAACCCACCCAGAATGGCTCATCGGAAAAGCCCGGATTGAGGAAAACCACCGACGCACGCGAGTTTTCTGCGACAGCCTGGGTTACCAAGCCAAACGCCAGCAAGCAGACTGCGCCAATAACGCTTAAAACAGACCTGAGCACGCCATGCCTCCTGAAAGGGACGCGGAGTATATCGGTAAAGCCATAGCCATTAGCCATCTAGCCGCCAAGCGTGGCCTGGCAGCCAAGACGGCGCACAGCACAATCGCTACAATCGCCAGCCAATCCCGCCCTCTCACACCGGTGTTCTATGTCGCCTCTGGAAATCATCGCTTCAGCCCTGGGTGTCTGGGCCGTCTGGCTGACCGTGCGGCAAAACCGCTGGTGCTGGCCGCTGGGGTTGCTGATGGTGCTGATGTACGCCTGGATCTTCTATGACGGCAAGCTGTACTCGAACATGCTGCTACAAGGCGTTTACGCCGTGCTGCAAGGCTACGGCTGGTGGCAATGGACGCGCGGCGGCAGCAGCCATAGCGGAGTACAGGTCAGTAGGCTTAGCCAGCAAGGCATATTGATCAGCTTAGCAACAGGTGCAGTCGGCGCACTGGTGCTCGGTTATCTGATGGCTACGTTCACCGACGCTGCCGCGCCTTGGCAGGATGCGGCGCTAAGCGCCTTCAGCCTGGTTGCCCAGGTCTGGATGGCGCAGAAACGCGTTGAATGCTGGCCGCTGTGGATCGTCCTCGACCTGCTGTTTGTTGCGCTGTTTGTGCAGCAGGGGCTGTACCCAACGGCGGCGCTCTATGGGCTGTTTACCCTGCTGGCGGTCAACGGCTGGCTGACCTGGCGCCGCGATCGTGCCTTGGTCAACGCATGAAGGCTCAAGCATGAAAGTACTGGTGCTCACCGGGCCGGAGTCCAGCGGCAAAAGCTGGTTGGCCGGGCATATCCAGGCGAACTTTGGTGGGCTGCTGGTTGGCGAGTACGTGCGGCACTTTATCGAGCGTGAGCAGCGCGACACCTGCTACGCCGATATCAGCGCCATCGCCCAGGGCCAATTGGCCTGGGAAGACCAGGCCAGGGCGGCGCGCCCCGAGTTGCTGATCCTCGATACTCACTTGTTGAGCAATCTGCTCTGGAGCCGCGAATTGTTTGGTGATTGTCCTGCCTGGATCGAGCAAGCCTTGCTCGCACGCGATTACCACCTGCACCTGTTACTCGACCCGGTCGATGTACCCTGGGTCGACGATGGCCAGCGCTGCCAGCCAGAGCTGGCCCAGCGCCTGGCGTTCTACCAGCAGTGCGAGCACTGGTTGCGGCTACATCAACAGCCGCTGCAGTGTATTCAGGGCGGCTGGGCGCAGCGCCGTGAGCAGACCCTGACGGCAGTGGCGCACTGGCTCAACTCAACGCAGCAGCACACTGGCCCAGGCCAGTAGCAGGCTCAGGCAGACGATAATCGTCAACGGCCGGCGCAGGCTGGGATACCACTGCGGCGCCAGGCCCAGTTTCACCGCGCGCACGTCGGCGGCATACAAGCCACCAAACGCCAGCAAACACAGAGGCAAGGCCAGGCTGATTGGCATGCCGCCACTGATCGCCAGCCACCCCAACAATGGCGGCACTACAGATAGCCCCAGCTGTATCTGCGCCGACTCACCAGCATTTTCCGCGCGCATGGCCAGTCCCCAATGAATCGCCCCCATAAAGGCCAGGATCACCGCGGCATAGTCCAGCAGGGCCGCCAGAACCACCACTCGCCAGCCCTCTGGCGTCACCCAAATGCCCAATGCCCCGGTGACAAACGGCACCAGCCCGGCATAACCCAGCAACATCGCCAATTTAGGCGGCTGCGGCGCGTCAAAAGGATGCATGCACTCACTCCTGTGGATTATTTCGTCATAAACCGCACTGTATAGCCATCTTCAGACCAAAAAGAAGGCTATTTCCTGGGTTTCGTAGTAATGGCTGCTTGCCATCGACTGCGCCAATAGGCATAAATCCAGCAAATAAAAAACGCCACAAGGAAGTATCCATGCGCATTCTCCGTCGGGCCCTGTATGGCCTTGTTTTGTTGCTGGTGGTCGGGTTGGTGGTCGCCCTGTATTTCATCGCCAACCCCAACTTGCCGGTCTACCAACAGCCTGACAAGCTGCACTACCTTGATCAGTGGTCAGCAGCAGAACGCCAGACTTACTACTACACCCCCCAGGGTACTCAGGTTAAAGGCCTGCGTTATGAATGGTTCAGCGCTCTGGAGCTGCCATTCAGCAGTAGCAAGTTCGCCACACCCGACTATCTTGCGCGCTTTGGCTTCCTCGTCGACCCCGCCCAACAACCTACGCAGCTGAATCCCGGCAACCTGCCGGTCGGTTTTGCTCGGCATGCCGATACCGAGACTGGCGATAACTTTCTGGATATCAGCTGCGCCGCCTGCCACACCGGCGAATTGCGCTACAAGGGCCAGGCTGTGCGCATCGACGGCGGCGCAGCGCTGCATTCGCTGGCGTCCACCGTACCCACCGTGCGCGGCGGCAGCTTTGGCCAGGCGCTCGGCATGAGCATGGCCTTCACCTATTACAACCCGCTGAAATTCAGCCGCTTCGCCAAACAGGTGCTAGGTGATGAATACAGCAGTCAAAAAGCGCAACTGCGCCGCGACTTCAAGGTGGTGCTCGACCGCCTGCTAGGTACCGCTTTCAATGACTGGCACCGCGGCCTTTACCCAACTGAGGAAGGCTTTGGTCGTACCGATGCTTTTGGCCGTATTGCCAACAGCGTGTTCGGTGATGCCATCGATCCGAGCAACTACCGCGTTGCCAATGCGCCGGTGAGCTACCCGCAGGTCTGGGATATCTGGAAATTCGACTGGGTGCAGTGGAACGGCTCAGCCATGCAGCCTATGGCCCGCAACGTCGGCGAAGCCCTGGGCGTCGGCGCTACCTTGCGTTTGCTCAATACCGAGGGCCATCCGGTTGCCGAAGCCGAGCGCTATGCCTCCAGCGTGCGCCTGCGCGACCTGTTCACCCTGGAAGAAACCCTCAAACAACTGCAACCGCCCACCTGGCCGGAAGAGGTGTTCGGCAAGGTCGACCTGCCGCTGGCCAGCCGTGGCCGCGCGCTGTTTACCGAGAACTGCGCCTACTGCCACGCCCCCGACCCGAAAAAGCCTGAGGATAGCTTTGCCCCCTCGCGTAACCCCGAATGGCGCATGCGCGTGATCCCAACCTCGATCGTCGGCACCGACCCGACCACAGCGGACAATATCGCCGACCACCGTTTCGATATCAGCAAACTGGGCTGGACCAAGGCCGAGCTGAGCAAGCTGGATGTGCGCCTGTTTGGCGCCACGCTGGACGATATCGACATGCGCAGTATCTCCAGCGCCAAGGCCCTGGCCTATGTCACCGCCTATGTGGAAAACCGCGCCTATCAGGATGCCGGCATTTCCGCGCGTGAACGCTGGCGCATGGACGGTTTCGGCCTGCCGATTGGCGTGCAGGAAAAACGCGGCTACAAGGCGCGCCCGCTGGATGGCATCTGGGCCACGCCGCCGTTCCTGCACAACGGCTCGGTGCCGACGCTGTTCCAACTGCTCTCTCCCGTCTCGGAGCGGCAAACCCAGTTCTGGGTGGGCAACTTCGAGTTCAACCCCAAACAGATTGGCTACAACAGTGAAAAATTCACCGGCGGCTTCCACTTCGATACCCAGGTCACCGGCAACAGCAACCGTGGCCATGAGTTCCGTGCGGGTTGCCGTGAGGACGGCGTAATCGGCCGCGCCCTGCAACCGGAAGAACGCTGGGCGCTGATCGAGTACCTCAAGGTCTTGGGCAACCCGGCTCTGGAGCAACAGCTACAGCCTGTTGCCGCCAAGGAGTGGACGCCCGGCCCGTCTTGCCAGAACTGAAACACACAGCGCCTGTAATCGCACACTGAGAATAATTAAAAGGAATTGACCGCATGTTTAAACGACTCTGGCTCTGGCTTGGCCGCGTACTGGGCAAGTTGCTGGTGCTCTTACTGGCCATTGGTATTGGCGGCTGGGCCATCGGCGCGGCCTACTGCGGCTGGAAATTCTCCGGCCCGGTTTCCACTGAAGAACAGATCCCGGCCGATGAAGCTGCGTTGACCCAGGGCATCATCGAAGATGCCATCCGTGTGGTCGAGCAGCACCGCGACAATACCCGCGTACTGCGCGATGCCCACGCCAAGGCGCATGGCTGCATGAAGGCGGAAGTCACCGTCAGTGCCGATATCGACAGCAGCCTGCAACGCGGCGTACTCAGCGAACCAGGCAAGACCTGGCAGGCCTGGATGCGCCTGTCCAACGGCAATGCCTACCCGCAGTTCGACCGAGCTCGCGATGCACGCGGCATGGCGATCAAGCTGCTGGATGTACCCGGTGAAAAACTAACGCAAAGTCCGCAGCACGCCAGCGAGCAGGATTTTGTGATGTTCAATCACCCGGCCTTTTTCGTGCGCGATGTAGCCGAGTACAAAAGCAATTTCGCCGCCCAGGCTGACGGCCAAAAGGTATTGGCTTTCTTCCCCAGCTGGAACCCCAGCACCTGGGAAATCCGCCACCTGATCATCGCCCTGAAAACGCTGTCCTCTGCCCCGGAAACACCGGTGGCGACCACCTACAACTCCATCGCACCCTTCAAACTGGGCGAGCACAACATCAAGTACCGGGTCATTCCTCAACCGCAAGCCTGCCCGGACTATCAGCTGCCTGCACAGAACCAGGATCTGCCGAATTTCCTGCGCAATGCGCTGTACCAGCAGCTGTCGCTGGACCGCGTACCGGCCTGCTTTGCCCTGCAAGTGCAGCGGCAAAACGCCGAGTACTACATGCCCATCGAAGACCCTAGCGTTGAGTGGAGCGAAGCCATCTCGCCGTTTGAAACCGTCGCCACCATCAAGGTGCCGGCGCAGGATTTTGATAGCCGCGAGCAGAACCTGTTCTGCGACAACCTGTCGTTCAATCCCTGGCATGCGCTGCCCGAGCATCGTCCGATTGGCGGTATCAACCGCCTGCGCAAGGCGGTCTATGAGGCCGTGAGCATCTATAGGTTGGAGCGAAATCAGCCATAAAACTGTATCCAATTCTCTGTGCTACTCGGTTAACCGCCATTGAACTGGTAATATTCGACCCTTGCTAAACACGCTGTTTGCCGCGTACCACCTGAGAGAAAGACCGTGGAATTGTTCAAAGAGTTTATGTTCGAGGCCGCGCACCGCCTGCCTCACGTCCCCGAAGGGCACAAATGCGGGCGCCTGCACGGCCACTCCTTCAAGGTCGCGGTGTATATCGAAGGTGAGGTTGACCCCTACACCGGTTGGATTCGCGACTTCTCCGAGATCAAGGCGATCTTCAAGCCGCTCTACGAGCAACTCGACCACAACTACCTGAACGATATTCCTGGCCTGGAAAATCCCACCAGTGAAGTGCTGGCCAAGTGGATCTGGCAGCAACTCAAGCCGCTGCTGCCAGAGCTCTCGCGTATCCGTATCCACGAAACCTGCACCAGTGGCTGCGAATACCGCGGCGACTGATCACACCTCCCCTGGTGCCTGTCGAAGTGCCAGGCAACCGCCCCCTGCACCTCACCGCTCACCATTGGACTGGCGAATCAATTGTGCTGAGCGCAATAACAACGGCTGAGGAAAAATCCACTGAAAGATTTCATAATTTTGAAATCGGTTTGAAAAACAGCAGGCGAACTTGTTATTGCCCGAACGCTGCTTTAGGGTGCCGGGGCACTTTACCTGGATGGGTAAAGCTTCTTATGGATAAGCGAAAAGGAATCACAACATGTTGAAGAAAATTGCTCTGGCTGCCGGCCTGGTTACCCTGCTCAGCGGTTGCGCCACTGGTCTGTCGCCAGTCAGCGTTGGCCTGATCACCGACGTCAAAGGCCCGATCACTGCCACTACCGCTTCCGGCAACAAAACCGGCACTGCTTGCGCCACCACCATCATTGGTCTGATCAACAAAGGCGACGCATCCATTGCTGCCGCCAAGGCCAATGGCAACATCGGCACCATCGCTACCGCTGATTACCACACCAAAGGCTTCTACCCGTTCTTCGGCGAAACCTGCGTGAACGTAACCGGTAACTAAGTTGCCCTACTGCCCCCAAACCTTATTTGGGGGCAGTACAGAAAACCCGCTCGTCTAGAGGCCGTAGCCTGCCAAGGCTGACAAGAACTGCGCCTCGTCAATCACCCGCACACCCAGCTCACTGGCTTTTGCCAGCTTCGAGCCCGCCCCCGGTCCTGCCACCACGCAGCTGGTTTTCGCCGAGACTGAACCGGCGACCTTGGCCCCCAGGCTTTCCAGCTTTTCCTTGGCCAGATCACGGCTCATCACTTCCAGCGTGCCGGTCAGCACCCAGGTCTGCCCAGCCAGCGGCAAGCCTTCGATCACTTTCTTCTCGCTCTGCCAGTGCATGCCGAAGGCCCGCAACTGTGCTTCGATGGCGCGTGCCCGCTCGGCATTGACCGGTACATCAAAAAACTCGCGCACCGCCTTGGCTTGCTTCTCGGGCAAGGTCTGGCGCATATCCAGCCAGTCAGCCGCCAGTACAGCCTCAAGGCTGCCAAACCTATCTGCCAGCTTCTGCGCACCACCGGGACCGACGGAGGGGATATTCAGCTTATCGAGCATCCCGGCCAGGGTGGTGCTGGCACTGAATTCTGCACTTAGCTCGCCTTGTTCCTGCAGCTGCAAGCCACATTCATTGCTGGCCAGCAAGGCCGCAATCACCTGCTGGTTATGGCTGTCAGCAAAGAAGCTGTGGATCTCATGGGCCACTTCCAGACCGATATCCGGCAGGTAGGTCAGCACTTCCGGCAAGGCCTGCTGCACGCGCTCCAGAGAGGCCAGCGCACGGGCCAGCACCTTGGCAGTTTCCTCACCCACATCGGGTATACCAAGGGCGTAGATAAAGCGCGCCAGGCTCGGTTGCTTGCTGTCGGCAATGGCCTGCAGCAGTTTGTTGCTGGACACCTCGGCAAAGCCTTCCAGGTTGATGATCTGCTCATACTTGAGCTGATACAGATCGGCCGGTGAGGCGATCAGCTGCTCATCAACCAACTGCTCGATGGTTTTGTCACCCAGGCCTTCGATATCCATGGCGCGGCGCGAGACAAAGTGAATAATCGCTTGCTTGAGCTGCGCGCCACAGGCCAAGCGGCCGACGCAGCGGTACACCGAGCCTTCGCTGAAGGTTTCCTTACCCTTGCTGCGCTTGACCAGCTGGGTGCGCTCGACGTGCGAACCACACACCGGGCAGCTTTCAGGGATCTGCACAGGCCTGGCATCCACTGGGCGCCGCTCAGGCACTACCTGCACCACCTGCGGAATCACATCGCCGGCGCGACGGATAATCACCGTATCGCCGATCATCACCCCCAGGCGCGCCACCTCATCCATATTGTGCAACGTCGCGTTGGATACCGTGACACCCGCCACCTTGACCGGTTTTAAGCGCGCGACCGGGGTAACCGCGCCAGTACGGCCAACCTGAAACTCCACGTCCAGCAGCTCGGTCAGCTCTTCCAGCGCCGGGAACTTGTGGGCAATCGCCCAGCGCGGCTCACGGGCGCGAAAGCCCAGCTCACGCTGATAGGCCAGGCTGTTGACCTTGAACACCACGCCGTCGATTTCATAAGCCAGCGACTCACGACGCTCACCGATGCTGCGGTAGTAGGCCAGGCATTCATCGGCACCTTTGGCTAGTTTCAACTCACGGCTGATCGGCATGCCCCATTGCTTCAGCGCCTCAAGGATACCGATATGGGTCTGTGGCAGCTCGCCTTGCACCTGGCCGATGCCGTAGCAGCAGAACTCCAGCGGACGGCTGGCGGTGATCTTCGAGTCCAGCTGACGCAGGCTGCCGGCAGCGGCATTGCGCGGATTGGCAAACGTCTTGCCGCCTTGCTCCAGCTGCCGCGCATTCAGCGCCTCGAAACCGGCCTTGGAGATAAAGACTTCGCCACGCACCTCCAGCACAGGCGGCCAGCCCTCGCCCTGCAGCTTTAACGGCACATTGCGAATGGTGCGCACGTTGACGCTGATGTCCTCGCCCGTGCTGCCATCACCACGCGTCGCGCCACGCACCAACAGGCCGTCGCGATACAACAGACTGACGGCCAGGCCATCAAGCTTGGGCTCGCAGCTGTACTCAACCTCGGCGCCACCACCAAACAGATCACCCGCCGGCAGGTCCAGCCCCTCACGCACCCGGCGGTCGAAATCCAGCAGGTCGGTTTCTTCAAAAGCGTTGCCCAGACTAAGCATCGGCACTTCGTGCCTGACCTCACCAAAGGCAGAAAGCACCAGGCTGCCGACGCGCTGGGTCGGTGAGTCGGCCGTGACCAGCTCTGGGTGTTCGGCTTCCAGGGCTTTCAGCTCATGGAACAGGCGGTCATATTCGGCGTCAGGAATACTCGGCTCATCGAGTACGTGATAGCGATAGTTATGCCCATCCAGTTCGGCACGCAGTTGCAGAATGCGCTGGGCAGCAATCGAGGCGTCGGTCATTGCGGTGTGCTCTCAAACGAAAAGAGCAGCCTTGGCTGCTCTTGGTATTTCATCGATTAAATCAGCGCTTATTAGTCAGTTGCTTGCGCTCGTATTCGACGATGCGTTGGCGGTAGTGCTCGATAGTTTGCGCGGTCATCACACTGCGCTGGTCATCCTTCAACTCGCCACCCAGCTCATGGGCCAGTTTGCGTGCGGCGGCCACCATCACATCAAAAGCCTGCTTGGGATGACGCGGGCCCGGCAAACCGAGGAAGAAACTCACGGCGCGGGTGCTGAAACCTTCAATGTCGTCGAGGTCAAAGGTGCCAGGTTTCAACGCATTGGCCATGGAGAACAGCACTTCACCATTGCCCGCCATGCTTTCGTGGCGATGGAAAATATCCATCTCGCCAAAACGCAGGCCGCTTTCCAGAATATTCTGCAACAGCGCTGGGCCTTTGAAGCCTTCTTCATCGCGGGCGATGACATTGATCACCAGCACTTCTTCAACCGGTGGCAATTCCTTGCTGCTTTCCTTGGCCTGACTGGCGGGTTTGACCACGTCGTCATCGACCGGGTTAAGCAGCGTCGGTACAGGTTCTTCCAGGCCCAGATTAAGGTCGCCTTGTTGCGGCTCACCACTGCGGCGACGATTCAACTCACGCGCGCTTAGCGATGGCAGGTCTTCTTCATCAAAAGCCGGCTCGTTACTGCGATCAATAACCCGCGGCGGGCTGAGCAGATCAGGATCGCTGTCATCATCCGGCAGGTTGGCAAAACTGCGGTCAAGTTTGAACTTGAGTTTGCCCTTACCACCACGCATCCGCCGCCAGCCATCAAACAGGATGCCGGCAATCACAATAATGCCGATGACAATCAGCCACTCGCGCAGACCGAATTCCATGAAATACCTTAACCCCTAATAAAAATGTGATGAAAAAGGCCTTCCTGGGCCATTTTGCTAATTCTTTTCCGCGACGCCAAGCCTATGTTCTGCCAGGCCTTTCCCTGAGTTATAACGCCACGTCTAATAACAATGCGCATTAAGCTAGCACGACGAAAGATAACTTTACACCGCCCTGGCCATCATGATTCAACCAAGGCCAGCGCTTCCTCCACATCCACGGCCACCAATCGCGAACAACCGGGCTCGTGCATGGTTACGCCCATCAACTGATCAGCCATTTCCATGGCGATTTTATTGTGGGTGATATAGATAAATTGCACGGTTTCCGACATCTCTTTTACCAGCCGGGCATAGCGCCCGACGTTGGCGTCATCCAGCGGTGCATCCACTTCATCGAGCATGCAGAACGGCGCTGGATTGAGTTTGAAGATGGCAAATACCAGGGCCAGGGCAGTCAACGCCTTTTCCCCACCGGACAATAAATGAATGGTGCTGTTCTTCTTGCCAGGTGGGCGCGCCATGATGGTCACGCCGGTATCCAGCAGGTCCTCGCCGGTCAGTTCCAGATAAGCATTGCCACCACCAAAGACTTTCGGGAAGAGCGCCTGCAGGCCGCCGTTGATCTGATCGAAGGTTTCCTTGAAGCGGTTGCGGGTTTCCTTGTCGATCTTGCGAATGACGTTCTCCAGAGTATCCAGCGCCTCCACCAGGTCGGCGTTCTGCGCATCCAGGTAACGCTTACGTTCGGATTGCTGCTGGTATTCGTCGATGGCCGCCAGGTTAATCGGGCCCAGACGTTGAATCCGTGCAGCCAGGCGCTCCAGTTCTTCTTCCCAGGCTTTCTCGCTGGCTTCAGCTGGCAAAGTCGCCAGCACGCCATGCAGGTCGTAATTGTCTTCCAGCAACTGATCCTGCAACGCCTTGCGCCGCACGGTCAGCGATTGCCAATCCATGCGCTGCTGTTCCAACTGGCCACGCAACAACTGCGCCTGCTGCTCAGCCTGGGTCCGGCGTTTTTCCGCATCGCGCAGCTCGCGGTCGGCATCTTCCAAGGCCAGGCGCGCCAGTTTGAGTTCGTCTTCCACCGCCATGCGCTTGTCGAGCTGCTCTTCGAGCTTTATACGCAGCTCTTCCAGCGGTGCTTCGCCCTCCTCCAGATTGAGGTTGAGTTGCTCGCGCTTCTCATGCAGACGTTCGGCCTGCAGCTCTAGGCGCTCCAGAGCCTGGCGGGTGGAGTCATGCTGGGCTTTCAGCGAACCCAGGCGCACGGCCAGCTGGTGGGCATGATCCTTGTGCTGGCGGGCTTCCTGGCGCACGCGGTCGAGGCGTTCGCGCAGACTGTCGCGGCGGGCCAACAAGCCTTCGCGCTGCTCGTTGTCGGTCGCCATGGCATCCAGGGCGTCCTGCAGTTGCAGGCGTGACTCACCCAGTTGCTCGTGTTCGATTTCGCGTTGTTCGCCTAGCTCCAGCAGCTCGCTGTCCAGACGACTGCGACGCAGGATCAGTTGCTCGACC
This sequence comes from Pseudomonas sp., assembly GCF_030684895.1. Classification (GTDB taxonomy): domain Bacteria; phylum Pseudomonadota; class Gammaproteobacteria; order Pseudomonadales; family Pseudomonadaceae; genus Aquipseudomonas. The sequence goes on from NZ_JAUXXP010000075.1 coordinate 17,083, forward strand.
TTGGCCTGCCCGGCGGACAGCTGGGCTTTCAGCTCGCCGAGGTGACGCGCTTGATCCTGCGCCTGGCGGCGTTGCTGCTCGCGCTGTTCTTCCTGGGAACGCTGGTTTTCACGCAGATGGATCAAGCGCTCATCCAGCACGGCCAATGCGGCTTCGCGCTCATCACGCTCCAGGCTTAGCCGCTCGATCTCCTGACCACGGGCCAGCACACCGCTTTCCGCTTCACTGGCGCGGCGCACACGTAAAAAGTGCCGACCCACCCAGTAGCCATCACGGCTGATCAGGCTTTCGCCTTCGGCCAGACTCAAGCGTGCGGCCAGTGCTTCATCCAGACTCTGCACCGGCTTGACCTTGGCCAGCCAAGGCGCCAGATCGACGTTGGCTTCGACCTTATCCAGCAAACTACCCGCCACCCGCGCACCGCCCTTGCTCGGGCTGGCCAGGCGCAGATCGCCTTGAGTCAGGCCGGCAAAATCCAAGCCTTGGAAATCATCCAGCAGCACGGCCTGCAGATCGGCACCCAGCACGGTTTCCACCGCCAGTTCCCAGCCGGCCTCAACCCGCAGGCCCTCGGCCAGACGCGGACGTTCGCTCAGCTGCTGCTCGCGCAGCCAGTCGCCAGCACCTTTGCCGGGATCAAGCGCCGCTTGCTGCAAAGCCTCCAACGAGGCCAAACGACCATTCAGGCGCTGCAACTCACCTTGCGCCTGCTGCTGGGCCTGACCGCTGTGCTGCAGGTCATTGCGTAGTTGCTGCAGGCGTTCGGCCTGCTGTTGTTCTTCCAGCTGCAGGTCTTCCAGGCTGATTTCGCCAGCGGCAATCTGCTCGCTCAGCTCGATAATCGCCGCATCTTCCGGGTCAGCCGCCAGTTGCTGCAGCTCATCGGTAAGGCGCCGCTGACGCTCGGCCAGGCGCTCCAGGCTCTGCTCCAGCTGGGCGATGCGTGACTGCTGCACTTCGGCCTGACGCCGCGGCTCGGCGCTGCGCTGGTTAAAGCTGTCCCACTGTTCCTGCCAGCCGTGCATGGCTGTTTCGGATTCTTCCAACCCGGCGGCGGACTCTTCGGCCGCCGCGGCAGTCAGCTCCTGCTCAGGCTCAAGCATGGCCAGCTCTTCGCCCAGGGTCGCCAGCAGCGTGCGGTCGTGGCCAAGGTGCGATTCGGTTTCCAGACGCGCGCGTTCGGCTTCGTTGAGGTCATCCTGCAACTGGCGCAAACGCTGCTGGCCGTGCTGGATGCTCTGTTCGATACGCGCGATATCGCCGCCCACCGAGTAGAAACGGCCCTGCACCAGGTTGAAACGCTCGCTCAGCTCATGGTGGCCATCGCGCAGGCGTTCGATGCTGGCATCGGCATTGCGCTGCTCGGCAACCAGGGCTTCGAAGCTGACTTCCTGGTTGCTGATCACCGCCTCGCGGCTACCGACCTGCTCATTCAGCGCCTGCCAGCGCAGGGCGGTGAGCTGAGCCTTGAGCTGACGCTCTTCGGCCTTGTATTCCTGATATTTCTCCGCCGACTGGGCCTGACGGTGCAGGCGGTCGAGCTGGCGCTCCAGCTCTTCACGCAGGTCGGTCAGGCGCGCGAGGTTTTCATGGGTGCGGCGGATGCGGTTTTCAGTTTCACGGCGACGCTCCTTGTACTTGGAGATGCCGGCGGCTTCTTCGATAAAGTTGCGCAGGTCTTCCGGCTTGGCCTCGATCAGCTTGCTGATCATGCCCTGCTCGATAATCGAGTAGCTGCGCGGGCCCAGTCCGGTGCCGAGGAATATGTCGGTAATGTCGCGGCGCCGGCACTTGGTGCCGTTGAGGAAATAGGTGTTCTGGCTGTCGCGGGTGACCCGGCGGCGGATCGAGATTTCGTTGTAGCCGGCGTATTCACCGGTCAGGGTGCCGTCGGAGTTGTCGAAGATCAGCTCGATGGAGGCCTGGGTCACCGGTTTGCGGGTATTGGAGCCATTGAAGATGACGTCGGTCATCGACTCGCCACGCAGGTTCTTCGCCGAACTCTCGCCCATCACCCAACGCACAGCGTCGATGATGTTCGACTTGCCGCAGCCGTTCGGCCCGACCACCGCCGCCATATTACTGGGGAAGGTCACCGTGGTCGGGTCAACGAATGACTTGAAACCAGCCAGCTTGATGCACTTGAGCCGCATAGACAGCCTTCCTTAAGCGTCGGCCAGTGCGGCCAGCACCAGCTGGCAGTTGTGCTCACCGTAACCCAGCAATACCTCACGGATGGCCTGGTGGTCACGGGCAATGATCGCCTGCAGCAAGGCGGCAAAGGTATTGAGGAACTGGCTCATCTCGCCTTTGCGCCGCTCCAGCGCCAGGTGATAAGTGCGGCTGATGGCCGGCAGCAGGTTCTCCACGGTTTCCTGCAGATAGGGATTATTGGAGAACGGGAAGGCGGCACGCATGATGTCGAAACTGCTTTCGACGAAGCCGTTGATGTCTTCGCGTTGCAGGCTGTCCTGCAGGCGCTGTTGAATCACCAGGAACGGCCCGAGATCAGCTTCGACCTGCCAGCTATCCGCCACCGCCTTGCCCAGCAGGATGTACAGCTCCATCACCAGGGCGTACAGGCTCTTGACGTTATGCGGCGTCAGCTCCGCGACCTGGGCTCCGCGACGCGGCGGGATCACGATCAGGTGGCGGCGCTCAAGAATCAGCAGTGCTTCACGCACAGAACCCCGGCTGACATTCAGCGCCTGGGTGACTTTCTGTTCCTGAATTCGCTCACGCGCCTTCAACTCACCACGAATGATGCGTTCGGCAAGGTGATGGGCGATCTGCTCAGCGAGGCTATCCGGTGCCTTGAACGTCATGATGATCCTTAGGCTCTATCTGACCTATTGGAGGGGCTTAAAGCGGCTAAACCCGCGCCAGGCTTGGCCTGAGCGGTTGAACGCCGGCGCGAGTGTAACACAGGGTGTTACCGGGCCAAGGCCACCAGCGCTCTGCTTTCAAACCAAAAGGTGGGCTGCCAGGGGATGGGCAGCAACACAGATTGTCCTACAATCCAACCAACACCCTACTCCAACAATAATAAGTACGGAGCCACCATGTTCGAACGCCTGCCCTCCAACTGGATGCTTGTGATTAAAAGCATCGGCTACTGGTTCTGGTTGATCCCTGTATTAGGCATCCCATTGAGCTATTACTGGTCGTTAAATAGCCAATACGCCAACGCCTGGCCCTGGCTGGTGGTGCTGGTGGTGTTCGGCGTTATCCCGTTGCTGGATTTTATTGTTGGCCGCGACCCAGCCAACCCCGACGAGGCGGTGCAAGTGCCGCAAATGGAGCAACAGGGTTACTACCGCCTGCTCAGCCTAATCACCGTGCCGGCTTTGCTTAGCATGCTCGGCTGGTCCGGCTGGGTATTCGTCAACCATGAGGCCTGGAGCTGGATTGGTCAGCTCGGCTGGGTGCTATCGGTCGGCACGGTCACCGGCGCCATCGGCATTACCGTGGCCCATGAGTTTATCCACAAGGACCCACAGCTGGAGCAGAACGCAGGTGGCTTGTTGCTGGCAGCCGTGTGCTACGGCGGTTTCAAGATTGAGCATGTACGCGGTCACCATGTCCACGTATCAACTCAGGAAGACGCCAGTTCTTCGCGCTACGGCCAGAGCCTGTATGCCTTCCTGCCGCACGCCTATGTGCACAACTTCCTCAATGCCTGGAAGCTTGAAGCCGAACGCCTGAAGCGCAAGAGCCTGCCCACGCTGCACTGGCGCAATGAGCTGATTGGCTGGTACGCAATCAGTGCGCTGTTTCTGCTGGGCTTCAGCCTGGCCTTCGGCTGGCTCGGCGCGCTGTTCTTTGTCGCGCAGTCGGTGGTTGCCTTTACCCTGCTGGAAATCGTCAACTACGTGGAGCACTACGGCCTGCACCGGCGTAAGCTGGAGAACGGCCGCTACGAGCGCACCAATCCGACGCATTCATGGAACAGCAACTTCCTCCTGACCAACCTGTTTCTCTTCCATCTGCAGCGCCATTCCGATCACCACGCCTATGCCAAACGCCGCTACCAGGTGCTGCGCCATTTCGACGACAGCCCGCAATTGCCCAACGGCTATGCCGGGATGATCGTCCTGGCCCTGTTTCCGCCGCTGTGGCGCGCGGTGATGGACCCTCGGGTACGTGCTTATTACGCCGGTGAAGAACACCAACTGACTGATTCGCAGCTGACCCACTCTTAAGCGCAATCACCGCAAATAAAAAACGCCAAGGGCCCTCACCCTTGGCGTTTTTTATGGTTCATCGCGCTTTCCCGGGGAAGGCGGCCTTGATTTTCAGGAAGAAGTAGTCCGAGTCCCTGAAGCCATAGGCCATACGCTTGATCACCTTGATGCGGTTGTTCACCCCTTCCAGCAGGCTGGTATGCATGCGGAAGCGCGCACTGGCGAGGATTCCTCGGGCATAGCGTTTGAGGTTTCGGGCAAAGCGCTGCAGTGGTGGCAGATCACTGTCCCGCGCATGGCGCA
>NZ_JAUXXP010000091.1 GCF_030684895.1 Pseudomonas sp.
ATGCGGAACAGCAGATAACCGTCGCCCGGCTCGCTCAGGCATGGCTGCGGCTTGATCGCGAACAGCGCTTCCACGTCGACCTGGCCCTTGTTGCGCGAGCCTTCCTTGAGCGCGTAGTAGAGGCGCTCATCCGGACGCACGCCGTTTTCCACCACCACCTGATCGACTACCCGCTCTTCTTTCGCGCCGGTGTATTCGTTCTCCAGCACGGCCACCAGTTTGTCGCCTTCGCGGTAGACCTTTTCCAGCATCATGTCGCCGGTCATGATCACTTCTTTCGGGTACATGCTGCGGTAGTAGGTTGGAAAGCTAGTGCCGCCCATGGCCACACCCGGCTTGATGTCGTCGGTGACGATCTCCACCTTGGCGCCCTTCTCGGCGATAAAGTCGGCCACCGACATACCGCCGAATTCGCAAATGGTGTCGTACACCAGCACGTTATTGCCCGGTGCAACGGTGCCATCTAGGACGTCCCAGCTGCTCACCACCAGGCCTTCAGCGGCGCCCCAGTGTTCGTTCTGCTCGATAAATGGATGCCCGCCATTGGCCAGCACGATGATGTCCGGACGCAGATCGAGAATGCTCGCCTCATCAGCGCCGGTCCCCAGGCGCAGGTCGATATTCAGGCGCGCCAGCTCCAGCTGGAACCAGCGGGTGATGCCGGCCATCTGGTCACGCTGCGGCGCCTTGGCGGCCAAGGTGATTTGCCCACCAAGGCTGTCTTTCTTCTCGAACAGGGTCACGTCATGGCCGCGCTCTGCGGCGACGCGCGCTGCTTCCATCCCAGCCGGGCCACCGCCAACAATCACCACCTTGCGCTTAGGTCCGCTGGTTTTCTCGATGATGTGCGGCAGGCCCATGTATTCACGGCTGGTCGCCGCGTTCTGGATGCACAGCACGTCCAGGCCCTGGTACTGGCGGTCGATGCAGTAGTTGGCACCGACGCACTGCTTGATCTGATCAACCTGGCCCATCTTGATCTTGGCGATCAGGTGCGGGTCGGCGATGTGCGCGCGGGTCATGCCGACCATGTCGACGTAGCCGCCTTCGAGAATGCGCGTGGCCTGGTTGGGGTCCTTGATGTTCTGCGCGTGCAGCACCGGCACCTTGACCACTTCCTTGATCCCGGCGGCCAAATGCAGGAAGGGCTCCGGCGGATAGCTCATGTTGGGGATGACGTTGGCCAGGGTGTTGTGGGTGTCGGCGCCCGAGCCGACCACACCGATAAAATCGATCAAACCGGTGGCATCGTAATACGCGGCGATTTGCTTCATGTCCTCGTGAGAGAGGCCGTCCGGGTGGAACTCGTCACCGGAAATACGCAGGCCCACGCAGAAGTCGGCACCGACCTCGGCGCGCACCGCCTTGATCACTTCCAGGCCGAACTTCATCCGCCCTTCAAAGGTGCCGCCCCACTCGTCGGTACGCTTGTTCACGCGCGGCGACCAGAACTGGTCGATCATATGCTGGTGCACAGCCGACAGCTCGACGCCGTCGAGGCCGCCCTCTTTGGCACGGCGTGCGGCCTGGGCGAAGTCACCGATAACGCGCCACATTTCTTCCGGCTCGATGGTCTTGCAGGTGGCGCGGTGCACCGGCTCACGGATGCCGGACGGCGACATCAGGGTTGGCCAGTCGAAACCATCCCAGCGTGAGCGACGGCCCATGTGGGTAATCTGGATCATGATCTTGGCGCCATGCTTGTGCATGGCATCCGCCAGGTTCTGGAAGTGCGGGATGATGCGGTCGCTCGACAGGTTCACCGAGCTCCACCAGCTGTGCGGGCTGTCGATAGAAACCACCGAGGAGCCACCGCAGATCGCCAGGCCGACGCCACCCTTGGCCTTCTCTTCGTAATACTTCACGTAACGCTCAGTGGTCATGCCGCCATCGGTGGCCATAACCTCGGCATGGGCGGTGGACACGATGCGGTTACGAATAGTCAGCTTGCCGATTTGGATAGGCTGGAACATTGCTTCGAAGGCCATGGCGGCATCCTCATGAAACTAAGGCTTGTGGAGGGTCGTTAGCGACGACGCTGAAGCTATCGCGGCTAAAGCCCCTCCCACATACAGATGTTTTTAGAGCGGCTTAACCACAAACAGGCCATCGTCGTGGCCTTCTTCCGAACCGCCATAAACCTGTTCGGCCACGGTACGCACGGCACTGCCTTGGGCTTGGAGAATCTGGTCCATGGCACCGGCAAACCAGCCGGTAAACATGTAGTCGACCTTGCGCCCGCACTTGCCGTAGACGTACACGAAGGCTGAGTGTTTGAGCTTCACCGAGGCGGTGCCAGCGGCCAGGTCGATGGCTTCGATCTCAAACAGCCCCCAGCCGCGTTGCGACAGGCGCTTCATGTAGTGCTCGAACACCGCCACGCCGGACAGACCGTGGCATTCGGCCTCTTTCTCACACCAGTGCCAGGCGGATTTGTAGCCGGCCTTGTAGAGAATCTCGGCATAGGCCTCAGCGCCCAGTACCTCTTCAATACCGATATGGTTGTTGACGAAGAAATGCCGCGGCACATAGAGCATCGGCAGCGCGTCGGTGGTCCAGACGCCGGTTTCGTCGTCGACCTGGATAGGCATTTCGGGTGCGTGGGTGGCCATGTGTTTTAAGCTCCAGAATTCGGTTAAGTCATTCCCTATCCCCCGGCCCCTCTCCCATAAATGGGAGAGGGGAGCAAAGCCACTCGGTGCTCTGCGGACCAGTTCCCTCTCCCGCCTGCGGGAGAGGGTTAGGGAGAGGGGCAGTTAAAAAGGTTTATTCGCCCCAAACCTCTTTAAGGACGTTTACCCAGTTCTCGCCCATGATCTTGCGCACCACGCGCTCGGAATGGCCGCGCTTGAGCAGGGTTTCGGTGAGGTTGGGGAACTCGCCCACGGTGCGGATGCCCAGCGGGTTGATGATCTTGCCGAAGCTGGTCAACCGGCGGGCGTAGCCCTTGTCGTGGGTCAGGTACTCGAAAAAGTCCTGGCCATGGCCCTGGGTGAAATCAGTGCCGATGCCAATGGCGTCTTCGCCGACGAGGTTCATCACGTATTCGATGGCTTCGGCGTAGTCGTCGATGGTCGAGTCGATGCCCTTGGCCAGGAACGGCGCGAACATGGTTACGCCGACGAAGCCGCCGTGATCGGCGATAAATTTCAGCTCGGTGTCGGACTTGTTGCGCGGGTGTTCTTTCAGCCCCGACGGCAGGCAGTGGGAATAGGTGACCGGTTTTTTCGATTCGAGGATGACCTCTTCCGAGGTCTTGGAACCAACGTGGGACAGGTCGCACATGATGCCGACACGGTTCATCTCGGCGACGATCTCGCGGCCAAAACCCGACAACCCGCCGTCGCGCTCGTAGCAGCCGGTGCCGACCAGGTTCTGGGTGTTGTAGCACAGCTGCACAATGCCCACGCCGAGCTGCTTGAACACCTCGACATAACCGATTTGGTCCTCAAACGCATGGGCGTTCTGGAAGCCGAAGAGGATGCCGGTTTTACCCTGCTCTTTAGCCTTGCGGATGTCGGCGGTAGTACGCACCGGCATCACCAGGTCGCTGTTCTCGCGGATCAGCTTCTGGCTGGCAGCAATGTTATTCACCGTGGCCTGGAAGCCTTCCCACACCGAGACCGTGCAGTTGGCCGCAGTCAGGCCGCCTTTGCGCATGTCTTCAAACAGTTCGCGGTTCCACTTGGCGATAATCAGCCCGTCAATGACGATGCTGTCGGCGTGTAATTCGGCTGGGCTCATCAGGCAGTCCCCTTTTAGCGGTGTCGCCAAACCCGTTGTTGGCGCTTTGGACTGAGCATATCCCTGGGGGCTCGGGCGACCCGGTGCAAAAACGACCGGGGTATTGCCGAAAGCGTCAAAGCCGGGTCGCGGGCGGATATGCGCAGGCCAGAGGGTCGGTACAAGGCAGCGACTACCCGTAGGGTGGGTTAGGCGCGAACCGGAATCAGGCCAATACCACCGATGCTCAACGCGCCGTAACCCACCATGACGATCTACCGGCAAACCGCAATGGCGGGTTACGCAGCGCCCGAGTTGCGTGGCGCAATCAATAACTAGCCCCGGCGCCACTAACCCACCCTACAAAAGCAGCCTGCATACCGTTCTGATACATCGCCAATAAAAAAAGCCCCTGCCCGGGGGTATCCGGCAGAGGCCAAGGTGACCCTTGAGGAGGGTCTCAGTGTGTTGCGGTGGACGCGGGTCTGGGGCGCGCGGCCAGCAGACCGTAGGCGGTCAGGCCGAGCAGTAGCCACAGGCCAGCGTCATATATAGCGTTACTCCGCGCCGACCTGACGCAGGTACGGCGCTGGCGCTGCGCCGAGGTTGTTGAGCACGCGCTCGCTGTACCAGTCGATAAAGTTGACCACGCCGAACTCGTAAGTCTTCGAGTAGGGGCCGGGCTGGTAGGCGGTGGAGTTGATGCCGCGCTGGTTCTCTTCGGCCAGACGACGGTCCTGATCGTTGGTGGCATCCCATACCTGACGCAGACGCGCCACGTCGTAATCCACACCTTCCACCGCATCCTTGTGCACCAGCCATTTGGTGGTGACCATGGTTTCCTGGGCGCTGATCGGCCAGACGGTGAAGACGATCAGGTGATCGCCCATGCAGTGGTTCCACGAATGCGGCAGGTGCAGGATGCGCATCGAACCCAGGTCCGGATCGGTGATGCGGCCCATAAGTTTCTTGCAGCCCTGCTTGCCGTCCATGGTCATCGATACTGTGCCCTTGAGCAGCGGCATGCGCACGATGCGGTTACGCAGGCCAAAGCTGGCGTGGGCGTAAGGGATGTTGTCCTTATCCCAGCGGGTGGTGCATTCGCTCACCTGATCCTTGAACGCCTGGGTGGCGCGCGGGTCGGTGACGTCATCCCACTCCAGCAAGGTGTTCAGCAGTTCCGGGTGCGAACCGTTGCAGTGGTAGCACTCGCGGTTGTTTTCCAGCACCAGCTTCCAGTTGGCCTTTTCCATCAAGGTGGTCTGCACCGCCACCTTGGTGTTTTCCATGTCGTAGGGCTCCATATAGTGAGCCAGGGTGCTGAGGAAGTCGTCGATGGCTGGCGGGTTTTCCGCCAGGGAGATAAAGATGTAGCCGCCTGCCACCTTGCAGTTGACCGGCTTGAGGCTGTAGTCCTTGAGGTCGAAATCCGCACCCATTTCGCTGCCGGCGAACAGCAGGCGACCGTCCAGCTCGTAAGTCCACTGGTGATACGGGCACACCAGCTTGGCCACCTTGCCCTTGTCGCTGGTGCACAGGCGCGAGCCGCGATGGCGGCAGACGTTATGGAAGGCATGCACCACGCCATCGGCGCCGCGAATCACCATGATCGGGTTGTCGCCAATCTGCAGGGTGAGGTAGTTGCCCTTGGCCGGGATCTCGCAGGTCATGCCGGCGATCAGCCACTCCTTGTGGAAGATCTCCTGCATATCGATCTTGAACAGCCGCTCGTCGTTGTAGAACGGCTGCGGCAGCGAGAAAGTGCGCTCGCGCGTCTGCAGCATCTCGGCAGTGGCCTTGCGCGCGGGCTCCAGCGGATCGCCCAGGCTCAGGGTGGAAGTGATGTCCATCGGTAACTCCTCAATGGCTCATCGTCTAGTGCGACGGCCGTAAAAGTGGCTAATCGGTTGCTACGCAAGGTGGCGTTATTGCCCCGTTCTGCGCCTGCCGATGGCGACTGGATGAAAGAGGAATTCGCTCGTGACCTTCTGCTTCGGCTGGCTGCGAGTGTGGCGCCGAGTGGGGGCGAAACCTTATCTATGGGCGACATGGTCACATCCGTTTCCGACGCGGCAAACCAAGGCCTGCGCGGCAGGTCGCGATAAGCATGTAAATGTCGCTGGCAGATAAATGAGCGTGCCGGCCAGTACGCACAATCCGCCCCATACAAGGCCGATGTCCGGCCGCGCGGAGAGACGTCCATGACGACGAACGACTTCCTCAACCCGGTTACCACGCAGACTTGGAGCAATGGTCGGCACATGGTGCGTTGCGTCAAAGTCATCCAGGAAACCTGGGACGTGCGCACCTTCTGCTTTATGGCCGATCAACCGGTGCTGTACTTCTTTAAACCGGGGCAGTTCGTCACCCTGGAGCTGGAGATCGACGGCCAGCCGGTGATGCGCTCCTACACCATTTCCAGCTCGCCTTCGGTGCCCTACAGCTTCTCCATCACCATCAAGCGGGTGCCGGGCGGCAAGGTCTCCAACTGGCTGCACGACAACCTCAATGAAGGCGACGAGCTGCCGGTGCACGGCCCGGTCGGGCTATTCAACGCCATCGACTTTCCCGCCGACAAGGTGCTCTACCTCAGTGGCGGCGTTGGCATTACCCCGGTGATGTCGATGGCGCGCTGGTTCTACGACACCAACGGCAATGTCGATATGGTCTTCGTGCACAGCGCGCGCTCGCCGAAGGACATCATCTACCACCGCGAGCTGGAACATATGGCCGCGCGGATCAACAACTTCAGCCTGCATGTGATCTGTGAAAAGCACGGCCTGGGCGAGGCTTGGGCCGGTTATCGCGGCTACCTCAACCAGAAGATGCTGGAGCTGATTGCCCCGGATTACCTGGAACGGGAAATCTTCTGCTGCGGCCCGACGCCCTATATGAATGCGGTCAAACGCCTGCTGGAAAGCAATGGCTTTGATATGCGGCGCTACCACGAGGAATCCTTCGGCGCGACGCCGGCGGATGTACGCGAAGAGGTCAAGGAACTGGCCGCCGAAGCCGCCGATGCCGACCCGGTGCCAGCCGCCGATCAGCATCAGGTGGCCTTTACCAGCACCGGCAAGAGCATTCGCGTCGACCCTGGCGAGACCGTGCATGCGGCCGCCGCCAAGCTTGGCCTGCATATTCCCAAAGCCTGCGGCATGGGCATCTGCGGCACCTGCAAGGTGATGAAAACCTCAGGCGAGGTGAGCATGGAACACAACGGCGGCATTACCGACGAAGACGTGGCCGAGGGTTATATCCTGTCGTGCTGCAGCGTGCCGCAGGGGGATGTGGCCATCGAGTATTGAGGCACTCGAAGGAAGCCCGCAACAGGGCCAAACCCGCAGGGTGGATGGGAGCGCCTAGCTGACGCCTTTTTCATCCACCATTACCACGCGGCATCGGTGGATGGGTAAAGCGCCATCCACCCTACGCTCTGAGGGCCCTGCAAGCACAACACCGCACACAGCAAAACGCCGCACCCGCCTTCAAGGCCAGTGCGGCGTTTTTTGTTTGGGACTACCGATCCCGTGGGAGGGGCTTTAGCCGCGACGGCTGTACGCAAAAGCTCGCCGCTAAAGCGCCTCCTACAAACAGTGACTTCGGCTTAGAGCCTAACGCTGGCGAAGGTCGATTCCCCCTGCGCCCGCGTCAGCGCGGCCATGGCCGAGGATGGCGATGGGCGCATCAGGTCTTCCGGCATTGGCAGCAGCGCCACCACATTGCCGCCTTGCTGGCCGGCGCGCTCGTCGCGTGGCGGGATGCCGAAGTATTCGCGGTAGCACTTGGAGAAATGCGGGGTGGAGACAAAGCCACACACAGAGGCCACTTCGATGATCGACATGCTGGTCTGCTTGAGCAGTTGGCGTGCACGGATCAGCCGCAGCTTGAGGTAGTAACGCGACGGTGAGCAGTGCAGGTACTTCTGGAACAGGCGCTCCAGCTGACGCCGCGACACATCGACATACAGCGCCAGCTGATCGAGGTCGATTGGCTCTTCCAGGTTGGCTTCCATCAGCGCGACGATTTCCTGCAGCTTCGGCTGGTTGGTGCCGAGCATGTGCTTGAGCGGCACGCGCTGGTGATCCTGCTCGTTGCGGATGCGTTCGTAGATAAACATCTCGGAAATCGCCGCCGCCAGTTCGCGGCCATGCTCACGGCCAATCACGTGCAGCATCATGTCCATCGGCGCAGTGCCGCCGGAGCTGGTGTGGCGGTTGCGATCAATCGAGAACAAACGCGTGCTGACGCCCGCGCGCGGGAAGGCTTCCTGCATCGAAGCCAGGCATTCCCAGTGCACGCTGCAATCGAAGCCGTCGAGTAGCCCGGCCTTGGCCAACGCCCAACTACCGGTACACACCGCGCCCAGCTGCGCACCGTGGCGGGCCTGGTTTTGCAGCCACTGCACATGCTCGCGGGTGACGCTGTGCTGAATGTCCACACCGCCGCAGACGATCACCGCATCCAGGCGCGGCGCAGTGGCCATGCTGGCATCCGGGGTGATCTGCAAGCCATCGCTGGCGCACAGCGGCAGGCCGCTCTGGCTGAGAGTGTGCCAACGGTACAACTCCTTGCCAGACAGCTGATTGGCCATGCGCAGCGGCTCAACGGCAGATGCCAGGGAAATCAGGGTGAAGTTGTCGAGCAGGAGAAAGCCGATGGACTGCGGCGCACGGCTCTGGGGTTGTGCCCCTTGAGTGGACTGTGACATCAGGTAAACCCTCACGCGAAGCAAAGCACGGTAGTGAGCCCCTCTATAGGGTGGCTCTTTTTATGGTTCTGGGACTGCACAACGCCAGATCGACAGCCAGCACAACGCAAAGGCCGTGCCTAAATTGATTGGGCGTTCAATTAAAAATAGACGCGCTAGCCCACCGCTAGTGCCACTAGGCGTTGGCAGGAGCGACAGAAGCATTCTGATTACGACCGCAAACGCCCGGTCGGCGGGCGCTTGAGCATTTCGGTAGCACTGCCTGGCGGCAGCTTTGTCACCCCGCTACGCAGGGTAAAAACGGCGCGGTAACGGACCAACGGTCAGGCCGTATTCAGCAGCGTTGCGCTGCCCTTTTCCGCCGCACCGAACAGCTGCGCACCAAAATCGTGCACAGCGATCTGAGCGTGCGCTTTAACATTCAACGGCGCTAACGGCCAAGCCGCCGCGCGAGGTTTCCTTGTACTTGTCGTGCATATCGGCGCCGGTGTCGCGCATGGTGCGGATCACCCGGTCTAGCGAGATAAAGTGCTGGCCGTCACCGCGCAACGCCATCTGTGCGGCGTTGATCGCTTTCACTGCGGCAATCGCGTTGCGCTCGATACACGGCACCTGCACCAGGCCGCCGACCGGGTCGCAGGTCAGGCCTAGATTGTGCTCGAGGCCAATCTCGGCGGCGTTCTCCACCTGCTCGGGAGTCGCGCCGAGAATCTCCGCCAGCCCTGCCGCCGCCATGGCGCAGGCCGAACCGACCTCGCCCTGACAGCCGACTTCAGCGCCGGAGATCGACGCGTTCTTCTTGCACAGGATGCCGATGGCCGCCGCCGCCAGCAGGTAGTCCACCACATTGGCTTCGCTGACTGCCGGGCTAAAGCGCACAAAGTAATGCAGCACCGCCGGGATGACCCCCGCCGCGCCATTGGTCGGCGCGGTGACCATGCGCCCGCCAGCGGCGTTTTCCTCATTCACCGCCAGGGCGAACAGGTTGACCCACTCCATGCCGCTCAAGGTCGAGCCGATGACATTGGGTTTGCTCATTTCCTGCAGGCTGCGGTGCAGCTTGGCGGCGCGGCGCTTCACATTCAGCCCGCCCGGCAAAATGCCCTCGTGCTGCAAACCCTGCTCGACGCACTCACGCATCGCCTGCCACAGGCGCATCAGGCCGCTGCGGATTTCCGCTTCGCTGCGCCAGGCTTTTTCGTTGGCCATCATCAGTTCGGAGACGCGCAGGCCGTGCTCCTTGCACAGCTGCAACAGCTGTTCGGCGCTGTTGAAGTCGTAGGGCAGTACGGTGTGATCCTGATCCAGCTGGCCGCTGGCGGCCTGCTCAGCGTCCACCACAAAACCGCCGCCCACCGAGTAATAGGTGTTTTCGTGCAGCAGGCTGCCATCGGCGGCAAAGGCACTGAGGGTCATGGCGTTGGGGTGATAGGGCAGGTTTTCGTCGAGCAGGAGCATGTCGCGCTGCCAGTCGAAAGCGATGCCGACGCGACCGCCGAGCTGCAACTGACCGCTGGCCAACAGTTCGGCGATACGCGGCTCGATGCTGCTCGGGTCGATCTGATCCGGCCACTCCCCCATCAGCCCCATGATCACTGCACGGTCGCTGCCGTGGCCGACACCGGTGGCCGACAGTGAACCGTACAGGCGCACCTGCAGGCGTGCCGTGCGTTCCAGCAAGCGCCGCTCGGCCAATGCGCCGCTAAACAGCGCCGCCGCGCGCATGGGCCCGACGGTATGCGAACTGGACGGGCCAATGCCGATCTTGAACAAGTCAAACACGCTGATAGCCACGACTCTCTCCTGCACTGATGCTACATGCAGGCCATGATCAGGATTTCCCCACCCCACCGTCGCCCCACACCGACCCGCCCATGCCTAAATCCGTCAGCTGGCCAGCCATACGGCGGATGGTCGGTACGGCGTACTCTGTAGCCGGATGTCATTTTCTCCCCTCGCCCTCTGGGATAGGGGCCGGGGGAGAGGGCCGCCATGCTCGGCACCGTCGCTCACCTGATGGCCTCCCCCTCTCCCTAACCCTCTCCCCGCAGGGGCGAGGGGACTTATCAGCGTACGTCGTGCAATCGCGCAGCACGTCTTGCATAGCTGCTCCAGGATTCCATCCAAGCTACGGCTTCACACTTTCAACCCTCGCCGCAGCCAATCACGACAGCAGCATCCCAGTTGCGACTTCACGCATAGGCAGCGGAGGAAATCTGTCGGCATGATCGCCGCGCCCATGGAGCGGCCAGCCGCGTTCGCCTGCCCACCCGTGGCCGACTGCGTGCCGGCACAGGCGCGCCCTGTCACCGTAATAGGGAGAGGCTTGATGACACTGAATATGCGCGGTTGCCTGCTGGCGGCTGCTTTGAGTTCGCCTTTGCTGGCCCAGGCCGTAGAGCCGGTGCAGTGCGAGTTGATTCGCTTCGCCGATGTCGGCTGGACCGATATCACCGTGACCACCGCCGTCACCCGCCAGGTGCTCAGCGAGCTGGGCTACCGCACCCAGGTCAAACGCCTGTCCGTGCCGGATACCTACCAGGCCATGCAGGACGGCAAAATCGATGTATTCCTCGGCAACTGGATGCCGAGCATGGAAAACGACATCAAGCCCTACGCCGCCAATGGCTCGGTAAAAACCCTCGGCGCCAACCTTACAGGGGCCAAATACACCCTGGCAGTGAACCAGGCCGCGCATGACGGTGGCGTGAAGAACTTCGCCGATCTTGCGCGCTTCAGCAAAGAACTGGGCGGCAAGCTGTACGGTATCGAACCCGGTAACGACGGCAACAAGCTGATCCAGCAGATGATCGACAAAAACGCCTTCGGCCTGCAGGGTTTCAGCCTGGTGGAGTCCAGCGAGAACGGCATGCTGGCGCAGGTCAAACGCGCCGAACACCTCAAGCAATGGGTGGTGTTTCTCGGCTGGGCGCCGCACCCGATGAACAACCAATTACAGATGCATTACCTGGATGGCGGTGATGAATTCTTCGGCCCCGACTACGGCGGCGCCACGGTGTACACCAACGTGCGCGCCGGCCTGGCCGAGCAGTGTCCGAATGTCACCCAGCTGCTGAAAAACCTGCGTTTCAGCCTGGAGATGGAAAGCTACCTGATGGGCGCGATCCTCAATAAAAACACCAATCCGCGACGCGAGGCCAAGGCCTGGCTCAAGGCCAATCCGCAGGCATTGGCCAGCTGGCTGCACGGGGTAACCCGACGCGACGGGCTGCCGCCAAAAGCGGCCGCGAGCCTGGCGGCCAATGACTAATTTCGAGTTTTTTCGATATCGCCACAGCCCGCTGGTCATCGCGGCTGTGGCCGACTCACGGGCTGCAAACCACGGCCGGCGTGGCTTGCAGCCTTGGCCAAGGGGCAAAAAAGTCTGTTATGGTTTTTAAAGCGTCTGTCGCCGCGCAACACGTCAGAGTCGCAAACCGACAATTGCGACAGGCCGAAGACTATATCGTTGAGTCAGCCGATTTCGTCGCTGTCGCCTTAGCAGGGTCGACAGACCGGGCGCCCACAGCCCCGGACCGAAGAATATATAAGTGCTGGCTTGTCCCAAATGGGCGCCAGCCCAACAAGAAATTTCGGATGTACGCGCACCTCGGGTCGAGGTGTGTAAAACCCAAGGATGGGACTTCGTAACACTGCCAGAGGGTTTGGAACGCGGTTTGCAGCACGGCACAGCAAGGTTGACTCGACAGTACGCCCCCATAGCGTCCATTGCCCACAAGGCAACTGGAGCGTTGCAGCGGTTGTGCCTGAGCGCCCTGAATGTGTTGCGCGGCAAGGCACGAACCCGACCCCGGAACCCAGTAAACCCACACAGGCAAGAACAGTCGGCATCACCGTACGTACGCCAGCTGGCGTAGGCGCGCTTGCGCAGCACTGATCTGGATGTCTACTGAAGGGGAATCATCCCATGCAGTCTGGAAAAATCGTCGTCGAAAACCTCTACAAGGTGTTCGGCGCAGAGCCACAAGAAGCCATCGACCTGCTCAAGCAGGGGTGGAGCAAGGAGCGGATTCTTGCGGAAAAAGGCGCGGTTATCGGCGTCAGCGACGTGTCCTTCAGCGTCGAGGAAGGTGAAATTTTCGTGCTGATGGGTCTTTCCGGCTCTGGCAAATCCACCCTGATCCGCCTGATCAACCGCCTGATTGAACCCAGCGGCGGCAACGTCTACATCGACGGGCAGAACGTTGCCAAGATGCCCAAAGCGGAGCTGATCGATCTGCGCCGCCGCGACATGAGCATGGTCTTTCAGTCCTTCGCCCTGATGCCCTCGCGCAGCGTGCTGGACAACGCCGCGTTCGGCCTGGAAGTGGCCGGCAAGAGCAAGAAGGTGCGTGAAGAGCGCGCCATGCAGGTACTCAAGCAGGTCGGCCTGGACACTTTTGCGCACAAGATGCCGCACGAGTTGTCTGGCGGCATGCAGCAACGCGTCGGCCTGGCCCGCGCCCTGGCGGTCGACCCGTCAATGATCATCATGGACGAGGCGTTTTCCGCCCTCGACCCGCTCAAGCGCCGCGAGATGCAGGACGTGCTGCTCGAGCTGCAGAAGACCGACCGCCGCACCATCATCTTCGTTTCCCACGACATCGAAGAAGCCATGCGCATCGGCACCCGCATCGGCATCATGGAAGGCGGCAAACTGGTTCAGGTCGGCACCCCGCAGGAGCTGATCGACAACCCCGCCAACGATTACGTGCGCAACTTCTTCAACACCGTCGACACCAACCGCTACCTCACCGCCGGCCAGTTGATGGCCAACAGCGTGCCGATCTACGTGCACAACGGCAAAGCCCCGGACGCGCAGACGGTTTGCCAGGAGCTGCAGGCGCTGGACAAGCACTATGCCTTTATCGTCGACGAGCAGAACAACTTCCAGGGCTCCATCAGCCTGGAAAAAATCGCCCTGCTGGTCGAAGGCGGCACCAGCTGCGGCCTCGACGGCGACGTCCTGAAACAGATCAACCCCATCGCCGAAAACACCCCGCTGGATCAGGTGATCGAACGCCTGGTGGACAACGAAGGGCCGATTCCGGTGATTGATGAACATGGCCACTACAGCGGTGCCATCAGCAAGGGTCGCCTGCTGACTCGCCTGCAGGGAGAGTCCCATGAGTGAGAAAAAACTCGACCTGGGTAGCTGGGTTAATGACATCGTGCAGCACCTGCTGGACAACTACAGCGACGGTTTCGACAGCGTTGGCGCCATAGTCAACGGCTTCTCCGAAGGCATTGAATGGCTGCTGATGCTGCCACCGGCCTGGCTGCTGATCGCCATCTTCGTCGGCCTCGGCCTGTGGCGCATCAGCTACAAGTTCGCCATCTTCACCGCCGTGGCCTTTGTACTGATCGTGCTCACCGGCTTCTGGGAGCAGACCGTAGTAACCCTCGGCCTGACCTTCTCCGCCACGCTGATCAGCCTGATACTGGGTATACCGCTGGGTATCTGGGCGGCGCGCAGTGAGCGGGTGGCGACCATCATCCGGCCGATTCTCGACTTTATGCAGACCATGCCGGCGTTCGTTTACCTGATTCCCGCCGCCATGCTCTTCGGCCTCGGCCGCGTGCCAGGGATCATCGCCACGGTGATCTTCGCCATGCCGCCGGCGGTGCGCCTGACCAACCTGGGCATCCGCCAGGTGAATAAAGAAATCATCGAAGCCGGCCAATCCTTCGGCTGCACCCCGCGTCAGCTACTGTTCAAGGTCCAGCTGCCCAACGCCATGCCGTCGATCATGGCCGGGGTCAACCAGACCATCATGATGGCCCTGTCGATGGTGATCATCGCCTCGATGGTTGGCGCCGGCGGCCTGGGTAACGACGTACTGGCGAGCATCCAGCGCCTGGACATCGGCCTCGGTTTCGAAAGCGGCATGGCCGTGGTGTTGCTGGCGATCATTCTCGACCGCATCACCGAGAGCTTTGGTACACCGCAAACCGCCAAGCGCAGCAGTCTGTTCAGTTGGTTCAGCGGCAAGCTTCAACGCCAGTAATCTAAATTTAACCATCACAGGGAATCGCAGATGAAGACGATTAAACAGCTCGCAGGCGTTGGCCTGCTCTCCGTGGCCATGCTGCAAAGCGCCTGGGCGCAGGAGCCGGAGAGTTGCAAGATGGTGCGCTTCGCCGAAATCGGCTGGGCCGACATTGCCGCCACCACCGGCGTGGCCATGACCCTCAGCGAAGGCCTGGGTTACCAGACGCGCAAAATCATGGCCTCCGTGCCCATCGCCTTTACCGGCGTGCAGAAAGGCCAGATCGACGTCTTCCTCGGCTACTGGGCGCCCTCGATGGACCCGGTGATCGAACCCTTCACCAAGGATGGCGGCGTAAAAGTGCTGCCCAAGGCCAACCTTGAAGGCGCCAAATACACCCTCGCCGTACCGACCTACGCCGCAGAAGCCGGGCTGAAAAGCTTTGCCGACATCGCCAAGTTCAAAGACCAGCTGGGCGGCAAGATCTTCGGCATCGAGCCAGGCAACGACGGCAACCTGCTGATCGACGGCATGATCAAAAGCAACCAGTTCGGCCTCGGCGACTTCAAAATGGTCGAGTCCAGCGAAGCCGGCATGCTGGTTCAGCTGCAACGCGCAGTGAAGAAGAATGAACCCGCCGTATTCCTCGGCTGGGCGCCACACCCGATGAACACCCAATTCGACATCACCTACCTGGAAGGCGGCGATGACGTGTTCGGCCCGGACTTCGGCGCCGCCAAGGTCTACACCGTGGTGCCGCCGGATTACGAAGCGCGCTGCGCCAACGTCGGCAAACTGCTGAACAACCTGCAGTTCACCGTAGAAATCGAAAGCCAGCTGATGGAAAAGGTTTTGGAAAAACAGAACCCAACCACCGTCGCCAAAGAGTGGATCAAAGCCAACCCGGCAATCCTCGACCAGTGGCTGGCCGGCGTTACCACCTATGACGGCCAGGACGGCGTTGCAGCGGTGAAGAAACACCTCGGTCTGTAAGCCAAACACCGCGCCGCCCCAGGTTCTGCGGGCGGCGCTATTAGCGAAAGCACCTGAATAAGCACCACACCCGCGAGGCCATACGGCCATCGCATGGGTTGTTGCAGCCGCGATTTGACGCATGACACCTGTAGGAGCCGGCTTGCCGGCGATGCTTTTGATCTGCCGGGATCGCCGGGCCGCAAAAAGCTGGCGCCTACACACAACCGGGCCATTACGTAGCCCGGATGCAATCCGGGAACGGACTCGCCGGCACTGCAAAACCCCGGATTCCATCCGGGCTACACAAGCGCAACAGCAACATGTTTACCCAGCTAGGCCCGCAAGAAGAACGCGCCAGTAACTCACTGAACTGCCACTCTCACTGACGGAGCACATCCTATGCGAAACCTGAAAAACCTCTGCCTGCAAAGCCTCGGCATCGCCGCCCTGGCCCTCGGCATGAGCAGCGCCATGGCGGCGGACAAACCCACCCTGAACATCGGCTACGTCAACGGTTGGGACGACAGCGTCGCCGCCACCTTTGTCGCCGGGGAAATACTCCAAAGCAAACTTGGCTACAGCGTTGCACTCAAGCCTGTAGAGCCGGCCATCATGTGGCAGGGCGTGGCGCGCGGCGACCTCGACGCCACCCTCTCCGCCTGGCTGCCCGCCACCCACGGCGAATACTTTGAAAAACTCAAAGACAAAGTCGAAGTGCTCGGCACCAACTACGCCGGCGCCAAAATCGGCCTGATCGTGCCGGACTACGTCCAAGCCAAAACCATCGCCGACCTGCAAACCTACGCCAAAGACTTCGACGGCAAAATCACCGGCATCGACGCCGGCGCCGGCGTGATGCGCCGCGCCGAAGAAGCGATCAAGGAATACGCCCTGGCTGACATCAAACTGATGCCAAGCTCCGGCCCGGCCATGGCCACCGCCCTGACCCGCGCCGAGAAAAACAAACAAGCCATCGTCGTCACCGGCTGGATTCCGCACTGGATGTTCGCCAAATGGAACCTGCGCTTCCTCGAAGACCCGAAAAAAGTCTTCGGCGATGACGAACACGTCGACACCGTGGCCAACCCCAGTCTCGCCGGCAAAGCCCCAGAAGCCGCAGCCTTCCTGAAGAAATTCTCCTGGAGCGGTGAAGAAGTCGGCGCCGTCATGCTCGCCATCCGCGAAGGCGCCAAACCGGAAGACGCCGCCAAAGACTGGATCAGCAAAAACCCAGAGCGCGTCGCTGAATGGCTTAAATAAGCCAAGGCTGCATCTCTATATATGAAGCGGGCTACGGCCCGCTTTTTTATGCCTGCGAAATGACGGTGGAGAATGTTCTAGACAGGGGAAGATGGGGATGGATAGGGTTGGGCCTAGTCAAACTGTCGCCTAACCCCTGCCGTTTTCTGCACCTTCGCGACATCGAGCGTGGAACATAGACAGGATGCAGCAGATAGGGTGGCGTTATGCGACAGGAAAGCGTGACATTGATATGTCGCATAATTAATAGTTATATTTTCTCAAGCGGAGCTTTGGATGCTGGATATTGATAGGTTTATCTTTGAATTAGATCGCCTAATTACGGCAGTCCATTTTTACGACGAGGTCTACTGTAACGAGGATGGAGTTAATGCGATTAGCAGCCTGTCCTTGGAGGCCGCAAAGATAATCCAGCGCTCTATTCACAACGATATAGTTCTATCTACTGCACGACTAGTATTCGACGGCAAAGACTTTAATTCCTCCGAAGGCGCACGTGAAAATCTAAGCCAGTATAACTTAGCGTGTAATTATAAAGAGCACATTGATCCCGAACTAGAAAAACACAGGACTACAATTGCCGCCCTAAAGAATAAAGTTGATATTAAAAGTTACCGCGACTTAGTTATTGCGCATAACGATAAGCCTACCATTACCGGACAAATGCCGACTCCAAAACATAAAATTGACACCAAAACTCTACTGAATTTACTCGACGAGTCTCGCTCACTTATGTTTGGAATACGATTGAAAGTCGCAAAAAACAATGAAGAAACATATCTTCCCGTCACTGATGGAAAAGTGAAGCGTTGTGGTGTAGGGCGGGAATTCGTACGGCGAATCAAGAAAATATAACAACTGGTTCAAATCGCTCACTTCGTCCGCTAACAAATCTTGTGCACGTAAAGCAGGGATGCCCTTCAATGAAATACGCCTACTTCCTCCTAGTACTTTTATCAGCATCAGTCCAAGCAGATGAATTCTTCGAAGCAGAGTATGGAGAGCAACCGAATCATTTGACGCCTCTAGACCATCCATCAGATGAGTATGATCAACGAATTTCTGAACAACTGTTTCTTACAGGCGGAGAATTGGGGAGATTTATATCGCGACCCTCTTTTGGATTAGAGAGCTGCGTCTCGGTGTACGAAAAAATTACAGACGAACTAGTGAAGCAACCCGACGCACTCTGGCCTGCGACCAGTGATAAAAAGAAATATTTCATTACGGTCACACAGGCCGCAGAAAACCTCTGGTATTCGATGGCCCAGAATAACTCCGAGAAAAAGACTAAACAGGTTGAAGTGACACGCATAGATCGCGAGATCAGTTTGCGACTTGCAGTCGCCATTCAACGTACGTGGGCGCGCATGCTGAATCACACCAAATACCCTGCAAAGGCATCTTTAGGACTGGACGGTACAACTTTCCAGCTTTCCGTATGGGTTAGAGGTTTCGGCGACCTGAATGGTGAAACATGGTCACCTGATAAAGGTTTGCCTGCGGAGATTGTTTCTATTGGTGAAGCCCTAGCTGATTTTGCTAGGGACAAGGCCGCGAGTGAAGAACCTCTTATTCAGCGTTTGAAAAAACTTGAAACCGAGATCCCCAAGGTATAACGACGCGCCAACACTGGTCCCCTGTTAGTTGCACACAAAAGCACACAAAAGGGCACAAAAGGGGACAGATTTATTTATAGAAAAATAAATCTGTCCCCTTTGCCACCATATTTATAGAAAAATAAATCTGTCCCCTTTGCCACCACAAGCCCCACGGAGCAGTCTTGAGCATCTTGCACACAACTCGTATGCGTCTGGAGCCGATTACCGAGCAGCACCTCGACGGTGTGTACGCAATGGACCAGATCCCCGAAGTCATGCGCTATATCAGTGGCCAGCCGGCAACACGTGAACAGACCGCAGCCTGGATCGCCCGAGTTGAGCGATGCTGGGCTGCTTGGGGTACCAGCTGGTGGGCCTTTATCGACCCAACAAGCGGTCGCGTCGCTGGTACTGGCTGCATTCAGTACGCCCGTCGCGAAGCCGACCTTCCCGACGACCTGGACAGCTTGCGGAGCAACCCACTCGAGATTGGCTGGCGACTGCATCCCGATTTCTGGGGAAAAGGCATGGCCAGCGAGGCAGCGCTGCGCATGGCTGAGTTCGCTTTCGACTCTCTTGCCGCCCAGGAACTGATCGCTGTGCGCCACCCTGACAACGTCGCTTCAGCCCGCGTGATGGATAGGCTGCACATGCACTACCGAGGCCTAGAAACTTGGTACGGTACACTCGAGGCTACCCATGTGGTCACTCGCGACGACTGGCTGAAGACTTGACCCGAACCCCTCAAAGCCGAACTGGAACCCGGTGATGCCTAAGGAAATTCTGAAGAAGACTTCCTGATTTTGGCAAAATACCCCGGATTCCACCCGCTGAGTTTTCCGATGAAGCAGATGACCTTCGCCGATGCCGAGTACGCCGGCAAGCGCAAGCAGACCCGCAAAGAGTTGTTCC
>NZ_JAUXXP010000092.1 GCF_030684895.1 Pseudomonas sp.
GGAAATGGCTGCCGCGAGGTGCTCGCTGCGGCTAAAAACACAGAAATAAGCGGGTGATTTGATCGTTTTTGATCACATCGCCGTTTTTAAAATCGACAGGCCTGAAGTCGGCCGGAAATATGGGACTACTTCAGACCATCCCTAGGAAATTAGTGCAGCAGCATATTGTCGACAACGACTTGTCTGCGCTAAGCACTACCATGGCTGACAGCTAAAAATGGCCTGGCGTGCCAAGCGATAGATTTAACAGACGAGCAAGTTACTTGAGGTAAAATATGAAAAAAATATCCGTATTGTTTTTATTAATACTTCTTCCGCGCTTAGTAGTCAGCGGCGAAATTGACTATTACAAGATATCTGAAGCAAGCTCCGCACGAATCGAAAAAATACTTGTGCGCTACTTTAGAATATATGGAGAGCCATGTGCCAACATTCAAATACTTAACTCGAAAAACTGGGAAGCGGTAGAGACTAAACGCATCTGCGAACTCAACGGTCTATCTCTTGATTCGGAAGTTGCTGATGCCTATTTTAGCAATCCTCAATTTTCCAACGAAGGCGTGCATATTCAGCTAAGCATCACACCACTAGAGCCCGTTGGAGAGCAAAAAAAAGCATGTTTAATTCCAATTAGAGACAAACAGATAGGAGCGATAGAATGTGCCGATATAGATTAGACAGGGCTTTGGTTCTGGAAAACTAACAGACTGAAATCCATGCAGAAAACACTGCGCTCACAGAAGATGACGCCGTGAAGAAAATCACACGGATAATCAATGGTGGGGAAAAGGTCTCGCGGGAAGAAAACAATTCAAACGCGAGATCACCGAGGCATTTATTGAGCTATATGGAAGTTGCCCTGCATGAAGATTAACAAACCACTATGGGCACTTATTTTTTCTGCCGTGTTCAGCACGTCCCATGCAGGCGGTTCGACCTGCACAACCATGTCTGCAAAGGATTTATACAACCCGATATTCTTAGACAACAGTTTCATAATACGCTTTAAAAGCTCATCCATATCAATCGATCCGGATGGAGATATTTTTCCCATCACAATAACAGGACAAAACTGCGATACAGGAAGCGAAGCGCAAATAGTAGAGCTCCCATATCTTGGAGATCCAGGAAAAGTGGAGAGTGCCTTTATGGCAGACTCAGATTTCGACGGTAAAGCAGAACTCTTTGTCATTCATAGGACACCCCTTTACTCCGACACCGGTATCAGCTACGGCTCTGATTACTTCACAACACTGGTCTATAAGAGAATAGATCCATTGACGTACGAACGAAGCGAGCGAGTCAGCACTTATTTTGGTGCCGGTGGGGACGTCTTATCATCACCTACGAGCGACAAACTCGCATACAAATACCCTTACAAATCCGAAGCCTCCATCCAAAGCAGATTAGCTTCCGTTCAATACAAAGCATGGTTCGAACAGAAACCCATCACTACCCGCATATCGAGAAAGACCTACTTACACGATCAGCCCAACGTTGCAGACAAAACCTCAAAATATTTGATAGATGGCGATGAGGTTCAAGTACTGAATCAGGAAGCAGGCTGGCTGGAGGCCGTGTTTCACAACAAGAAAAAAGGCGACATCAAGGGGTGGATACAGTGCAAGGATACACTCGAATGCGCAAACCAAACCTTAGGCGTCGATAAGTAGAGTGGATCAATGATTTGAACACGGCGTAGAGATATTTTTCTATGAGCCAGTAAATCTCATATACGGATAAATAACCAGATGAGAAAGCGATAAATTTATTTCTACGACTGGCAATATGCCAGACAAATAAATCTGCAACTTTCTCGTCTCCGGCTCTTCTTACCCACAGTTGAATTTAAATAATGCGTAATGTCAGTATGTGTTTTGTTGTTATATTTCTGTCAACCGCGCAGGCAATGGCTGCATGCCGTACGCCTACAGATGACTTCAATGGTTTGCGCTGCTTAAGTGAAATTTATAAAGATTCAGACATTACTCTAAATAAATCTTATACCAACCTCATATCGTCGTTAAACATGAAAGGTCAGCAGGTTGCTAGAGAAAGCCAGCTGAGTTGGATCAGGTTGAGGGATGGTCAGTGCGGATATAGGCAGTCTTATCAGTTCTTGTTTGATATGGACTGTGCAATAAAAATCACCCAAGAGCGGGATGTATATCTGCGGGCACTGCAAAGTGAGTGCAAAGGTCCAGATTGCTTCTACAGCGATCCCGATATGGCCCGGCGAATAGACATTAAAACTGCATTCTTGACCGGATTTCTGAGCACAATTAAATCAAAAGACGTGAAGCGTTTCATGCAACACATGAACAAGGAATACCTCGAAGAACAATTTTATGGTTTTCTAAAAGGCGATTTTGAGTATTTTATCAACTCATTTCTTTGGGGTAGAAACACCCTTGACAATAGCTATACCAATATAGCAATCGACTCAATAGAAAAAATCGAAATCACCTCCTATGAAGTAAATAAAGATAACCCTCTAGAATTTAATGTTAAAGTACTCGTTTTTTGGCGTGGCGGACAATCAGAGTGCAAGTTCGGCATGCTGCAGGATCCTGACTCAGGCATATTTTCGATAGTAGGGAATTATGGCTAGGCACCAGAAGTAAAAGGGCGGAGTGATTTATTTTTAATCACCCCGCCCTTCTGCCCGACTATTTGTCCTAATTTACAAATAATAAAAATAGAGGCAGCATCAATGAAGCGCCGCATGATCGCTCTGCTAGCTTACCCGTCTATGCTTTTCCTTTGCAGCGCTTGCACAGTACAGCCACAGAAAGAAAAACCCTCGTTACAACTACAGAATCTAACATACGCCGACGCATTGCAGGCTTACCGCAGCACCCCACGCAACGAAAACTACCGCTGTACCCACCAACTCGCAGACGACAATTACACAGCCAGTGCTGATGCCAAGGTCGTAGCGGTTGAAATCGATGACGCACTCTACTTGAGGCAAGATGAGCTTTTGTTGGAGCTAGGGCAAACGCAATTCAGCGAAAAGGCTGCTCGCTACGAAAACAGCATTAGTCAGATTGAAGCCGGCTATTCAATCATCAAGCAATTTAATTTTTCGGAATACAACGAGTCGGATGATCGTCATGTCGATCTATGGGTAAAAACACCCAAAGGCACACAGCACGTGAAAACATTTGGCCATCGTTGTGGGATCTGATCACGCTGGGCCGTTTATCATGCGCCAGGCAGGAAAACTCACGAAAAACTCATGTTTAACCGATACTCGCGAACACTACGTAACTGAGCGGTGCCGGAAGACCGCCGGCACATGACCGTTACAAATCGCTTTCCTCCACCACCCTAACCACCCCCGCCTCCAGCGCATACGCCGCATCCGCCAGTTCGTTATTGACCTGTTCGATTTTCAGCGTGCCGCTGACCCAGAGGGGGTTGTAGATATCTTCGAGTTCGATGCCTTTGGGGTAGCGCACCAGCACCAGTTGATTCGGCGGTGGTGGCGGGACGTGGATGCAGGCGCCGGGGTAGGGAACCAGAAAGAACAGCGTGCTGTGGCCCTTGCTGTCGGTTTCCAGTGGTACCGGGTAGCCGCCGAGACGGATGGCTTTGCCGTCGAAGGCAGCGACGGTTTTCGTCGAGTACATCACTGCTGGCAGGTTCTGGTCCTGCTGCTTGAGGCCGCCGGGGTTATAGAAGCCGCTGTCCTGCTCAAGGCCCTGGTGGCTGATCTCGGGCATCTCCTCCAGGGCCTGGCGATCTTCCGGCGGCATCAGCTCAAGCCAATCGGTTTCCGGCAGTTCGGCGCAGGCCAGGGTGCTGATAAGCAGCAGGGGTAACAGCAGATAGCGCATCGGCGGGCTCACACAGCAGCGGAGTAAATGGACATCAGTCCTTTCTAACAGCGGCGTAGATTACCAGCAGCACCACCGCGCCGATCACCGCGCCGATAAAACCGGCGGACTCACCCACTTTGTAGATGCCCAGCGCCTGGCCACCGTAGGTGGCGGCAACTGAGCCGCCGACGCCCAGGAGGATGGTCATGATCCAGCCCATGCTGTCGTTGCCAGGTTTGATAAAGCGCGCGATCAGACCGACGATCAGACCGATAAAGATGATGCCGATAATGCTCATGCGAGGCTCCTCAGTGGACAGTAGGTTTTACGACCGTTGATCTGACCACGGGAAAAGCTGGCAGTTCGCTATTCCTCGGTCTCCGGTGGCGCGACGCCGTAGCGGTGGTAGATGCGGGCAATCTCGCCACTCTCGCGCATACCGCGCAGCGCCTGCCCCAGCTGCTCGTAGAGGGCCGCTTTGTCGCCCAGGTAGTGGCGCTTCGACGCGCCGTAATAGTTACCGACGGACTGCTCGTACTGGTAATCGGCATAGCTGTAATCGCTGAAGCCGATCTTGTGGAACTGCGCCTCAATGGCTTCAGCATCCAGCACCACCATCACATCCAGGCGCCCGGCGCGAAACATCCCGGCCAGCAGGTAATCGTCAGTGGCCAGGCTTTTTTGCAGGCTGTTGTCGCCGTCAAACTGATCGAAGTAGGCGGTGCCGCGTTTGACCCCGATCACCTTGCCGTGCAGGTCGGCATAGCTACGCAGGCTGGCCTGCTGACCGGCCTTGACGATAAAGCGGATGCTTTTGCGCTGGACGCCGAGCGAGGGGAGAAAGTGCACGTAGTCCATGCGCTCGGTGGTGAACAGCACGCGCGGCACCAGGTCGATACGCCCGGATTTGAGGTCTTCCATACTGCGCACGAAGGGCGCGTAACGCCATTCGATGCGCGCGCCGACGCGTTGCGCAGCTGTGTCCAGCACTTCGATCAGCGGGCCGACGGGCAGCGAGTCGAAGGCCTGCATCTCCGGCGGGCGCTCGCGGTAATCGGCGCGCAACACCTGTTCGGCATGGCAAAGCGGCAGGAAAAGTACAGACAGCAGCAACAGGTACTTCATGACAAGGCTCTTGTGTATGGCCAGTACGCAAGAGCTTAGTCACAAAGCGAAGGTCAGGCCTTGGCGATCAGCGCTTCGACCACGGCGATCTGCTGGTCCAGGGTGACGCGATCCACACAGCGCAGAGTGGCGTGACCGACCTTGCGGCCGGCCTTGAAGGCCTTGCCGTAGTGGTGCAGACGGCAATCGTCGATGGCGATAACCTGCTCCACCGGCGGCACCACACCGATAAAGTTAAGCATGGCGCTCTCACCGACCTTGGCAGTCGAACCCAACGGCAGGCCGGCGACGGCGCGCAGGTGGTTTTCGAACTGGCTGCACTCGGCGCCTTCGATGGTCCAGTGCCCGGAGTTGTGCACGCGCGGCGCGATTTCGTTGGCTTTCAGGCCGCCATCGACTTCAAAGAATTCGAAGGCCAACACGCCGACGTAATCGAGCTTGGTCAGCACGCGGCTGACGTAATCTTCTGCCAGCGCCTGCAGCGGGTGATCGGTGCTGGCGATGGACAGCGCCAGCACGCCGCTGTCGTGACGGTTATGCACCAGCGGGTAGAAGCGCGTTTCGCCATCACGGGCACGCACTGCCACCAGCGACACTTCGCCAGTGAAGGGCACGAAGCCTTCGAGGATGCATGGCACGCTGCCCAGCTCGGCAAAGGCGCCGACTACATCTTCTGGTTTGCGCAGGACCTTCTGGCCCTTGCCGTCGTAACCCAGGGTGCGGGTCTTCATCACCGCCGGCAAGCCGATGCTGGCTACTGCGGCGTCGAGGTCGGCTTGCGACTGGATATCGGCAAAATCCGGGGTCGGAATGCCGAGGTCCTTGAACATCGACTTCTCAAACCAGCGGTCACGAGCGATGCGCAGGGCTTCGGCACTCGGATAGACCGGGACGAACTGCGAGAGGAAGGCCACGGTTTCCGCCGGCACGCTTTCAAACTCGAAAGTCACCAGATCGACTTCATCCGCCAGCTGACGCAGGTGATCCTGATCGCCGTAATCGGCGCGGATATGCTCACCCAGCGCTTGCGCACAGGCATCCGGCGCGGGGTCGAGGAAGGCGAAGTTCATCCCCAGCGGCGTGCCTGCCAGGGCCAACATGCGGCCCAGCTGGCCGCCACCGATTACGCCGATTTTCATGGGTTAGGCCTCACGCGGGTCCGGATTTTCCAGCACGGATTCGGTCTGCTCGGTACGGAACGCCTTCAGCCGCTCATGGAACTGCGGGTGCTGGTGACCGAGGATGCTTGCGGCGAGCAGCGCGGCATTGATTGCACCGGCCTTGCCGATGGCCAGGGTGGCCACCGGAATACCGGCCGGCATCTGCACGATCGACAGCAGCGAATCCACGCCCGAGAGCACCGCCGATTGCACCGGCACGCCGAGCACCGGCAGGTGGGTTTTGGCTGCACACATACCCGGCAGGTGGGCTGCACCGCCGGCACCGGCGATGATCACCTGAATGCCACGGCCTTCCGCTTCTTCGGCGTACTGGAACAGCAGGTCCGGGGTGCGGTGGGCGGAAACCACCTTCACTTCGTACGGAATGCCCAGCTTGTCCAGCATCTCGGCGGTGTGGCTAAGGGTGGACCAATCGGACTTGGAGCCCATGATCACGCCAACCAGTGCGCTCATCGTCGTGCCTCTTCTTCATCAAGTGCCCGTAGGCGCTGCAGAAACTAACAAGCCACGCTGGAAACCAGGCGTGGCTTGTTAGTGAATGAATTATGGCGGTGCGGCCCGCCAAAGGCCGCGCAGTATACCGTAAAGCCTGGGCTGGCGTGCACCCCGGCGCGCCGTTTGTCGCGGGCCGCCCGCCGCGAGGCCAGACGGCAGGTCAACGCCGCAACAGGCGAACGTCATGAGCAGACTTGGCGCACAAATCGCGGCCTGCAGCCTGGCTATACTGGGCGTTCTTTTAACGACCAAGGACACCACCATGACAAGGCTGTCACTGCTACTCGCCGCTTCGCTGTTCACCCTCAACGCCAGCGCCCTCGAACTGGCCAAATACCCGCAAGTATTCGATGCCGGCAAAGGCATCAGCGTGACCGTCGCGCCCAGCAGTGACGGCAAACAGGCGCTGATCCAGGTCAGCGGCATCAACCACGCGCTGGATGAAGTGGTGCTGCTGAGCACGGTCAACGAGCGCGGCAACGATGAGCGCGATTACACCACCACCCTCGATGGCAGCGCCTACAACCTGCTGATCAAGCGCCAGGGCTGGGGCGGCGAGCAATACCAGCTGTACCTGCCGAGCACCGACGGTTTCGAGCTGGGCTTCGATGAAACCAAGAGCAAGCAGACCAAACCGGCCAGCCTGCTGGCACTCTACGAGCAGCAGAAGAAAAACGGCGTTCAGGACAAGCTGAGCAGCTTCGACCGGGAAAAGCGCGTAGCCGACTTCACCCAGCAGCTTCAGCAAATCGACCAGGACGCCTCGAAGGCCTGCGCCACTCCACTGGTCACAAAGGTCGAGTGGAGCGCCATAGACGACGACAAGCTCAAGCGCCTCAGCGTGCCGAGCTTCTGCGGTGAAGTGGTCAGCCAGCTGGCCAACCTGTGCCAGAACGGTGATGAGCAAAAGGCTGCCGCCAAGGGCCTGAAAACCGTGCAGTGCAGCTTTGCGCAAAAGCTCCAGCTGCGCGAAAACGATGCGACCCTGACCTTCACCACCCATGAAAAAGCACCCAATCAGGGCGATTTTATCAACGCCTTCCTGCGTAATCGCTAACCCTGGCTAAAGCGCAGCGGCCCGGATAGCCCCGGACTGCTGCGGTGCCGCGGCATAGTTCTTGCCTCATTCAGGCATTCTGAACTGTTGCGGTTGTCCCGATGTTGCACGCCCACCTGACCACCCTGCATGTGGTTTCGCAGATCCTCGAAATCTTTGCCGCGCAACCCGAACTGACCGCGCAGCTATTGGCCGGTAGCGGCATTGCCGCAGCTGACCTGGACTGCGCTGACACCCGCATCACCCGTACCCAGGAATTGCAGGTCTGCGCCAACGCCCTACAGCTGCGCAGTGATCTGGGCCTGGAGCTGGGCCGGCGTATGCATGTGTCGGCGTATGGCATGGTCGGTTACGCCGCGCTCTCCAGTGCCACCTTTGGTGACGCCTGGCGGCTGATGCTGCAATACCCGGCGCTGCTCGGCACCTACTTCAAACTGGATATGCACCTCGAAGGCGAACTGGCCTGGGTCTGCGCCAGCGACTACCAGCACAGCCCGGAGCTTGAGGTGTTCAACCTGGAAATGTGCCTGGCCTCGCTCAAGCTGATCAGCGATGACCTGCTCGGCCAGCCCCTGCCGCTCAGCGCTGCACAGTTTCGCTATGGCGAACCGGCCTACAGCGCACGTTACCCACACAGCTTCGCCTGTCCGCTGCAGTTTGATGCCGCGCGCAATGCTTTTGCCTTTCCCGCCAGCTGGCTGCAGCAACCACTGCCGCTGGCCGATGCGGTGACCCATCGCGAGATGCTCGAGCGCTGTCGCAAGCAGAATAGCGAGTTCAACAGCCGCCAGGCCTGGCTCGCGCGCATCCGCCAGCTCCTGGCCGAACAGCTGACCGCACCACCCGGCCTGGAGCAATTAGCCCAGCAGATGCACTGCTCGCCGCGCACCCTGCGTCGCCATCTGCAGGAGCTCGGCACACACTACCAAGAGTTGCTCGACGAGCTGCGCTTCGAGCGGGCAAAAACCCTGCTCGGCCAGGAAGACTGGCCGATCTGCCGGATTGCCGAGTACCTCGGCTTTAGCGAAACGGCCAGCTTCCGCCACGCCTTCCAACGCTGGAGCGGCGTACCGCCAAGCCGGTTTCGCGCCTGACCCCACACTGCACAGTGACTGAGATTTGTGGGAGGGGCTTTAGCCGCGACAACCGCTTTTAAAAAGCTCGCCGCTAAAGCGCCTCCCACGAAATGCCAAGGCGGTCGCGCAATTTATGGCCCAGCCATCCCTGGCGGCCACCCTGCGGGCCATCGCTGCGCGACGTTAAAAATCGCTCCCGGCAATTTTTGGCCATTTCGATCCCCTTTTGGCCGTTGTCAGCGTTCTTTCGCAGCGCCATACAAGCGAACAATGGTTGCCAGAACAACAAGCCTGGAGCCGCGCCATATGCTCACCTTTTACAGCGACGACCATCACCTGCACCACGGCAGCTGCGAGCTGATCGACGGCCAACTGATGCCCTGTTTCGAGAAGCCGCAACGCGCCGACCACATCCTGCAACGCGTCAAGGGCCGTCAGCTCGGCGAGGTGCGCCCGCCGCAGGATTTCGGCCTGGCGCCGATTGAGCGCATCCACAGCGCCGCTTATCTGGACTTCTTCAAAAGCGCCTGGGCGCGCTGGCAAACGCAGAACGGCAGCGGCGACCTGCTGCCCTTCACCTGGCCGGCACGTACCCTGCGCCAAGTCATCCCGCGCGACCTGCATGGCCAACTCGGCTATTACAGCTTCGATGGTGGTGCACCTATTACTGCGGGCACCTGGCAGGCGGCTTATAGCGCCGCGCAAGTGGCGCTTAGCGCTCAGCAAGAAATCTCAAACGGCGCGCACAGTGCCTTTGCCCTGTGCCGTCCGCCAGGTCACCACGCCGCTGGCGAGCTGATGGGTGGCTACTGTTACCTGAATAACGCCGCCATCGCCGCTCAGGCCTTTCTCGACCAAGGCAAGCAGCGCGTGGCGATCCTCGATGTCGATTACCACCACGGCAACGGCACCCAGGACATCTTCTACACCCGCAACGATGTGCTATTTGCCTCGATCCACGGCGACCCGGCCGATGAGTTCCCATTCTTCCTCGGCTATGCCGATGAACGCGGCGAAGGGGCTGGCGAAGGCTGTAACTTCAACTACCCGCTGGCCATGGGCAGCCCGTGGGACGTGTGGAGCGCCGCGCTGGACGATGCCTGCCAACGGATTGCCGATTACGACGCCGACGTGATTGTGGTGTCGCTGGGCGTGGACACCTTCAAGGACGACCCGATTTCCCAGTTCAAACTCGACAGTCCGGACTACCTGGCCATGGGCAAGCGCATCGCAGCCCTCGGCAAGCCGACCCTGTTTGTCATGGAAGGCGGCTATGCGGTTGAGGCGATCGGTGTCAACGCGGTCAACGTGCTGGAAGGTTTCGAGGGTGCGTAGGGTGGATCGGGGCGCGCAGCTGACGCTCTTCTCGTCCACAGATAACACGACAGATGACCCTGAGGGTTTTCCAAATGCTTGGTGGATGGATAAAGCGCCATCCACCCTACGATCAGAACGTCTAAAAAGGGTGAGACACGATGAATACGATCAAACACCTGCTCGCCGTCGCCATCTGCGGCGCAACCCTTCTGGCCACTGCGGTCCAGGCGCAAACGCCAGAGAAACAGCGCGAACTGCGCGTGTACAACTGGGCCGACTACATGCTGCCCTCGGTGCCCAAAGACTTTGCCGCCAACAGCGGCATCAAGCTGACCTGGGACATCTTCGACACCAACGAAGGTCTGGAAGCCAAGCTGCTCACCGGTAACTCGGGTTACGACCTGGTGGTGCCCACTAACACCTTCCTCGAGAACGAAATCAAAGCCGGTGTGTTCCAGAAACTGGACAAAAGCAAGTTGCCTAACTGGCAACATCTCGACCCAGGCCTGCTGAAGTTGATAACCGCCAACGACCCCGGCAACCAGTACGCCGTGCCTTACATGTACGGCACGGTGCTGATCGGCTTCAACCCGGACAAAGTCAAAGAAGCGCTCGGCACCGATGCGCCAGTGGACAGCTGGGACCTGATTTTCAAGGAAGAGAACATCAGCAAGCTCAAACAGTGTGGCGTGGCCATGCTCGATTCGCCGGGTGAAATTCTGCCGATTGCCCTGCATTACCTGGGCCTCGACCCCAACAGCACCAAGCCTGAGGACTACGAGAAAGCCAGTGCGCTGATGCTGAAAATCCGCCCCTACGTCTCCTACTTCAACTCCGCCAAGTACATGACCGATATCGCCAACGGTGACATCTGCGTGGCCATCGGCTACTCGGGTAGCTTCTACCAGTTCGCCAATCGCGCCAAAGAAGCTGGCAACGGCGTGGTGGTCGACTGGCGCTTGCCGAAAGAAGGCGCACCGCTGTGGTACGACTCCTTCGCCATTCCAAAAAGCGCGCAGAACGTTGCTGAAGCCCATGAGTTCCTCAACAACCTGCTCGATCCCAAGGTCATTGCGCCGATCAGCGACTTCCTCGGCTACCCCAACCCAAACAAGGACGGCATGCCGCTGGTAGGTGCGGAAATCCGCGACAATCCTGGCCTGACGCCAACCGCCGAAGCGCAGAAAACCCTCTACGTGCTGCAACCGCTGCCGCAGAAGGTTGAGCGCGTACGCACCCGGGTGTGGAACACCATCAAGTCCGGTACGTGATAGCACTGACACTTGGCTAACAGCTGAAATACCCTCAAGCCTCGCTAGCGAAGCACCACTCACCACGGTGAAACGCTAGTGGGGCTTATACACACCATAAGAATATGAGGATTAAGCATGCAATTGACTGCTCGCTCTACTCTGCTCGCAACCGCCATTCTGGCTGCTAGCAATACCTGCGTATTGGCCGCGCCACTGGAAGGTGGCGCGGTCGCCGCACCAGACGAATATGGCGCCAAAGTCGCCGCCCAAGTGCTCAAGTCGGGCGGCAATGCAGTGGATGCAGCCGTAGCAACGGCCTTTACCCTGGCGGTGACCTATCCCGAA
The DNA here is from genome assembly GCF_030684895.1 of Pseudomonas sp. Classification (GTDB taxonomy): domain Bacteria; phylum Pseudomonadota; class Gammaproteobacteria; order Pseudomonadales; family Pseudomonadaceae; genus Aquipseudomonas. The sequence continues at coordinate 11,674 of NZ_JAUXXP010000092.1, forward strand.
GCCGGCAATATCGGCGGCGGCGGTTTTATGACCCTGTTTATGGACGGCAAACCCTACTTTATTGATTACCGCGAAGTGGCCCCCAAAGCCGCTAGCAAAACCATGTACCTGGATGACAAGGGTGAAGTCATCGAGAACAGCACCATGGTTGGCGCTAAAGCCGCTGGCGTACCCGGCACCGTGATGGGCTTATGGGAAGCGCACCAGCGCTTTGGCAAGCTGCCGTGGAGCGAACTGCTGACCCCTGCCATTGGTTATGCCCGCAATGGTTTCACCGTGGCCGAACAGCAATACCAATACCGCGAAGACGCGCTGGCGCTGTTCAACAACCAGACCAACTTTGCTGATTACTTCGGCAGCATGCAGCAGGGAAAAATCTTCAAACAACCTGAAATGGCGCAAACCCTGGAGCGTATAGCCGCCAACGGTGCCAACGAGTTTTATCAGGGCAAAACCGCCGAATTGTTAGTGGCGCAAATGCAGCACGATGGCGGCCTGATCAGTGCCGACGACCTCAATAGCTATCGCGCCGAATGGCGCGAACCCATGCGTGTCGACTGGCAAGGCAACACCCTCTACACCGCACCGCTACCAAGCTCGGGAGGTATCGCCCTGGCCCAACTGATCGGTATCAAAGAGCAGCGCGCCGCTGATTTCAAAGGCGTTGAGCTCAACTCCGCCCGCTACATTCACCTGCTGGCAGAAATCGAAAAGCGCGTATTCGCTGACCGTGCTGACTACCTGGGCGATCCCGAGTTTTCAGATGTACCGGTCAAGCAACTGGTCGACCCTGCCTACATTGCCAAACGCGCGACTGAGGTTAACCCAGCAGCCATCTCGGCGACTGAGAAAGTCCGCCCCGGCCTGGAAACCCACCAGACCACACACTTCTCGATCATCGACGCTGACGGCAATGCCGTGAGTAACACCTACACCCTCAACTGGGATTACGGCAGCGGTGTGGTGGTCAAGGGTGCAGGCTTTCTGCTCAACGACGAGATGGATGACTTCAGTGCCAAACCCGGCATTGCTAACGCCTTTGGTGTAGTCGGTAGCGACGCCAATGCCATCGAACCGGGCAAACGCATGCTCTCCTCGATGAGCCCGAGCATCGTCACCCGCGACGGTCAGGTGAGCCTGATCCTGGGTACGCCGGGCGGCTCGCGCATCTTCACCTCGATCTTTCAGGTGCTGAACAACGTGTATGACTTTGGCTTGCCACTGCAAAAAGCCATCGCCGCACAGCGCGTGCACCACCAGCTCCTGCCCAAAGACACGATCTACTATGACGCCTATGCACCGCTCACTGGCAAGGTGGCCGATGAGCTAAAAACCATGGGCTACACCCTTGAAGACCAGGGCTGGAACATGGGCGATATTCAAGCCATCAAGGTAACCGGTAGCCGCCTGGAAACAGCGTCAGATCCACGTGGTCGCGGCGTCGGCCAGGTCGTGCCGCGTTAGCAGGCGGCAACCGAGGTCGGCCTAGCGGCCGACCTCGCCGCTTTCCAGCTTGCGCCAAAGCAACCGCACAGACGCCTTGCGCACCAGGGCGCAGCGGTACAGGCGGATTTCCAGCGGCGCTTGCCACTGTTCATCGCCGCACACCACCAGCTCGCCACGGGCCAACTCAGCGGTCACGCTCAGCCGTGGCACCCAGGCCACGCCCATGCCCTGCAAGGCCATGCTTTTCAGGCTGTCAGCCATCGCCGTTTCGTACACCGTGGTCGAGCGCAGCGCGCGTTGACGCAGCAGCAAATTCACCGAGCGCCCGAGAAAAGCGCCAGCGCTGTAGGCCAGCAGCGGCACGCTCTGGCCGCTGTTGAGGTCGAATAGCGGCGCGCCGCCTTCGCCCACCGCGCATACCGGGAGCATTTCCGTGCGGCCCAGGTGCAGCGAGGGGAAGATTTCCGGGTCCATCTGCAATGAAGCATCCGGATCGTAATAGGCCAGGATCAGGTCGCAGGCCCCGTCGCGCAACGCATGCACCGCTTCACCGACATTGGTCGCCACCAGCCGCGTATTCAGCGGCAAGCCTTCGTGACGCAAACGGGCCATCCATTGCGGAAAGAAGCCCAGGGTCAGCGAGTGCGCGGCGGCGATCTGCATCACCTCGCCCTGCTGGCCTTCGAGGTTATGCAGGTGGCGCACCACCTCACCGAGCTGCTCGACCATGCTCCGTGCCGTGACCAGAAACAGCTGGCCGGACTCGGTCAGTTCGATGGGCGTGCAAGCGCGGTTGACCAGGGTCAGGCCGAGCATGTTCTCCAGGCTGCGAATACGCCGGCTAAAGGCTGGCTGGGTGACAAAGCGTTTTTGCGCCGCCTGGGAGAAGCTGCGGGTAGCGGCCAGGGTGACAAAGTCTTCCAGCCATTTGCTTTCAAGGTTCATCGTCACTCCTGTTTTTGTAGGGTGGATGACGCTGTTTTTATCCACCTGGTCTCGTACGGAGTGGTGGATGGATAAAGCGTCATCCACCCTACGGCCCTCCCATAGGCACGGCGTACGTCCAAACAACCTTGGGCGTCACGCCAACGTTATGCCGATTATGCATGACCCAGCGCTTAACAGCATTGGCCAGCAGCAAGCTACGGCCCCTAACCTACGGGCCATCGCGGCATATGCCGCATTTCCTGAGATGACCTTGATCATGTCCGCTGCTGCATCCACTCGCCTCGAAAAAGACCTGCTCGGCACCCTCGACGTTCCTGCTGACGCCTATTACGGCATCCAGACCCTGCGCGCCGTGCAGAACTTCCGCCTGTCCGGCGTGACGCTGTCGCATTACCCGAAACTGGTGGTTGCCCTGGCCATGGTCAAGCAGGCCGCCGCCGACGCCAACCGCGAGCTGGGCCACCTGTCCGCCGCCAAGCACACGGCAATCAGCACCGCTTGCGCACGCATCATTCAGGGCGAGTTCCACGACCAGTTCGTGGTCGACATGATTCAAGGCGGGGCCGGCACCTCGACCAATATGAATGCCAACGAAGTCATCGCCAACATCGCCCTCGAAGCCATGGGTTTCGAGAAGGGTGATTACAAACAGCTGCACCCGAACAACGACGTGAACATGGCGCAGTCGACCAACGACGCCTACCCGACCGCCATTCGCCTGGGCCTGCTGCTCGGCCATGAGAGCCTGCTCACTGCGCTGGACAAGCTGATTCAGTCGCTGTCGAAAAAACACCTGGAGTTCAGCCACGTGCTGAAGATGGGCCGCACCCAGCTGCAGGACGCCGTACCGATGACCCTCGGTCAGGAATTCCGCGCCTTCGCCACCACCCTTGGCGAAGACCTGCAGCACCTCAAACTGCTCGCCCCCACCCTGCTCACCGAAGTGAACCTGGGCGGCACGGCGATTGGCACCGGGATCAACGCTGACCCGCAGTACCAGCTGCTGGCGGTCAAGCGCCTGGCGATTATCAGTGGCCAGCCGCTGACCCCGGCCGCCGACCTGATCGAAGCCACCTCGGACATGGGCGCCTTTGTGCTGTTCTCCGGCATGCTCAAGCGCACCGCCGTCAAGCTGTCGAAGATGTGCAACGACCTGCGCCTGCTGTCCAGTGGCCCACGCACCGGGATCAACGAGATCAACCTGCCAGCGCGCCAGCCGGGCAGCTCGATCATGCCCGGCAAGGTCAACCCGGTGATCCCGGAAGCAGTCAATCAAGTGGCCTTTGAAGTGATCGGCAACGACCTGGCGCTGACCATGGCGGCCGAAGGTGGCCAGCTGCAGCTCAACGTGATGGAGCCGCTGATCGCCTACAAGATCTTCGACTCGATCCGCCTGCTGACCCGCGCCATGGATATGCTGCGCGAGCTGTGCATCGACGGCATCACCGCCAACGAAGCGCGCTGCCGCGAACTGATGGAGAACTCCATCGGCCTGATCACCGCACTCAACCCTTACATCGGCTACGAAAACGCCACGCGCATTGCCAAGGTCGCGCTGGAAAGTGGTCGCAGCGTGCTGGAATTGGTGCGCGAGGAGAAGCTGCTGGGCGACGCCGAGCTGGCCGACATCCTGCGTCCCGAGAACATGATCGCGCCGCGCCTGGTACCGCTGCTGCCGAGCTGATCTGCACAGCACCACACGCGCCGTCTCCGCCAGGAACGGCGCGTTTTTTTCACCAGCACCCAGAGCATGGGTAGCTGGTTTTCCGCCCTCGCCTGCCGGGCGGCACCGCTCAAGGCCGCACAGACGGCCCCACAAAAACGATAATCCGGGTGATAACCATGAGTCAGAGCAGTACTTCTTCCTTAGGCTTCCTGCGGCGCATGCCGCTGTGGCAGCAAATCCTTATCGGCCTCGGCCTCGGCGTACTGACCGGCGTGCTGTTCAAGGCCGACGCCCTGGTGCTGGCACCGATCGGCACGCTGTTCCTCAACGCGATCAAGATGCTTATCGTGCCGCTGGTGTTTGTTTCGCTGGTGGCCGGTATTACCGCCATGAGTGACAGCGCCAAGCTCGGGCGCATCAGCGTCAAAACCATCGCCATCTACCTGATCACCACCGCCTTTGCGGTGAGCATCGGCCTGCTATTCGGCGCCCTGTTCACCCCAGGTGAAGGCATGAATATGGTCGCCAGCGGCGTACAGGAAACCAAGCAGTCACCGTCGCTGGTGCAGATTCTGGTGGGCCTGGTACCGACCAACCCGGTGGCCGCTTTTGCCGAGGGCAATATCCTGCAGATCATCGTGTTCGCCATCGCCCTGGGCGTGAGCATGAACCTGATTGGCGAAAAGGCCGCACCGGCAGTCAAGCTGTTCGACAGCCTGGCCGAGGTGTTCTACAAGCTCACCGACCTGGTGATGCGCTGCGCGCCTATCGGCGTTTTTGCGCTGATCGCCGGCGTGGTGGCCTCCCACGGCATTGAGGTGCTGCTGCCGCTGGCAGGCGTGATCGGCGTCATCTACCTGGCCAGCATCACCCATATGCTGCTGATCTATGGCGGCCTGCTGGGCTTGTTCGCGCGGCTTAGCCCACTGCGTTTCTTCAAGGGTGTGGCGCCGGCACTGGCCGTGGCCTTCAGTACTTCAAGCAGCGCCGGCACCTTGCCGGTGTCGATTGAATGCGCGCGCAAGAATCTCGGCGTGTCGCAGGGCGTGGCCGGTTTCGTACTGCCGGTGGGCGCCACTATCAACATGGATGGCACCGCTATCTATCAAGGTGTATTGGCGCTGTTTATCGCCCAGGCTTTCGGCGTCGACCTGAATGCCGGCCAGTACCTGATGATCATCCTCACCGCCACCCTGGCCTCGATCGGCACCGCCGGCGTGCCCGGCGCCGGGCTGATCATGCTTGGCCTGGTGCTGACCTCGGTCGGCCTGCCGCTGGAAGGCGTGGCGCTGATCGCCGGTATCGACCGCATCCTCGATATGGCGCGCACCACGGTCAACGTCGCCGGCGACCTGATGACCACCACCCTGGTGGGCAGCAGCGAGAAGGAACTGGATCGCAACATCTACAACAGCGACAACGCGCAATAACGCGGCGCTGCAAACGGGCAACACCCGCACACGGACGTGCGGGGCTTTTGCGCCAACCCGGCGCAACGGCACTGCCGGCAGGACCCGGCAGCCAACGAGATGTCACAGAGCCTGCTCTGGGGCATCCAGGGCATACCAATAAAAACAACCACACAGGGTGACCCCATGAACGCATTCGACCCCGGTCGTCTCTCTCCGCCAGGCAGCAGGCCACCCCCGCTGCCCTAGTGCCTGAATAGCCCGTTCAGTCGGCTCGGCGGCGAATCCTCCTGCGGCGGTTTATGGCATGCCATCAGCCATCGCAGGGTTTCTGTGTCGGCGCACAATCCTCGCCACCGACCGACTGCACAGGCTCCCAGCACACGGAACACCCGTGCCGTCCGCCAGCGTCGCCCTATCGGGTGGCGCTGCGGCGTCATCACCATTAACAGGCTGTTGAAAAACTACCTGCGTTGCCATCGCGGCGTTAAAAACAGGCCGGGACACGGCGTCTCAAAATGCTCATTTACAAACTCGTAAACTCCGCTTTTTCGCCTGTTTTGCCTTGCGCTGGCTGCCTCGCCTACGTTTTTCAACGGCCTGTTATTCCCCGATAAATACAAAAAAGGGAGAGACCCCATGCTCGATATTCTCAATGACCTGATCTGGAGCAAGCTGCTGATCGTGATGCTGATCGGCCTTGGTCTGTACTTCACCATCGCCTCGCGTTTCGTTCAGTTCCGTTACTTCGGCAGCATGTTCCGCATCTTCGCCGAAGCCTTTCAGCGTCAGCCGGGTCAGCTCAGTTCGTTCCAGGCGCTGATGCTTTCGGTAGCCGGTCGCGTCGGTGCCGGCAACATCGCCGGTGTCTCGGTGGCGATCATGCTCGG
>NZ_JAUXXP010000076.1 GCF_030684895.1 Pseudomonas sp.
TTGGCGATGCCGCACACAGCATCCATCCGCTGGCCGGGCAGGGCGTCAACCTGGGCTTTCTCGATGTGGCAGTGCTGGCCGAGGTGCTGTTGCATGCCGCGCAGCGTGGCGAGCGCCTGGGTGATGTGAAGGTGCTCAGCCGTTACGAGCGCCGCCGTATGCCGCATAACCTGGCGATGATGGCGGCGATGGAAGGCTTCGAGCGGTTGTTCCAGGCCGACCCATTGCCGCTGCGCTGGTTGCGCAACAGCGGCCTCAACTGGGTGGATGATTTGCCGGAAGCCAAGGCGCTGTTTGTGCGTCAGGCGTTGGGGCTGTCGGGTGATTTGCCGGAGTTGGCGCGGGTTTAACGCGGGCTATCTAACACAGTGACGTGCGTTACACCGATGGTGGGTTACGCCGCGTTTCGAGCGGCGTGATACCTGGCCATTGCTGCATGCGGCTAACCTGCGCGGCCCGACCCACACTACAAAAGCTACGGGCAAAAAAAGCCCGGCACTAAGGCCGGGCGAAAAGTGTGTAGGGAAGTACACACGGAGTTGCTGTCAGGTCATGCCCAGCCAAGTGGGCAGCGCCATGGATACGGCAGGCACGTACGTGATGATCATCAGGAAGCTGAGCAGCAGCATCAGCCACGGCCAGGCGGCTTTGATCACGGCAGTCAGTGGCATGCCAGTCACCGCCGAGGTGACGAACAGGTTGAGCCCCACTGGCGGTGTGATCAGTCCGATTTCCATGTTCACCACCATGATGATGCCCAGGTGGATCGGATCGATGCCCAGCTGTACCGCAATCGGGAACAGGATCGGCGCGAGGATCAGGATGATCGCCGACGGCTCCATAAAGGCGCCCGCCACCAGCAGCACGATGTTCACCACTAGCAGGAACTGCCACGGCTGCAGGCCCATCTCGATCACCCAGGCGGTGATGGTCTGCGGGATCTGCTCGGTGGTCAGCACGTGGGCGAAGAGCATGGCGTTGGCGATGATGAACATCAGCATGATGGTCAGCTTGCCGGAGTCCAGCAGCACTTTGGGGCACTCGCGGATGGTCATGTCCTTGTACACGAACAACGCGACGAAGCCGGCGTAGACCGCCGCTACCGCCGCTGCTTCGGTGGGGGTGAACATGCCGGAGTAGATGCCGCCGAGGATGATCACCATCAACAGCAGGCCCCAGATCGCCTTGCGTGCCGTGGTCAGCAGCTGACGCAGGCTGGCACGTGGCATGGCCGGCAGGTTCATCTTCCGCGCGACGATATAGATCGCCACCATCAGCGCCAGGCCCAGCAGCAGGCCAGGCACCACGCCGGCCATAAACAACTTGCCCACCGATTGCTCGGTCGCAGCGGCATACACCACCATGACGATCGACGGTGGAATCAGGATGCCCAGGGTGCCGGCGTTACACACGATACCGGCGCCGAACGCCTGCGGGTAACCCGAGCGCACCATGCCGGCGATGGCAATCGAGCCCACCGCAGCCACGGTGGCGGGGGATGAGCCGGAGAGCGCGGCGAACAGCATGCAGGCCATCACCGCCGAGATTGCCAGGCCGCCACGGATATGGCCGACACAGGCGTTGGCGAAATCGATCAGGCGCTGAGCCACCCCGCCAGTGGTCATAAACGCACCAGACAGCAGGAAGAACGGAATCGCCAGCAGGGTGTAGTGCTCGGAGGTTTCAAACAACTTGATTGCCAGCGAACGCACCGAGTCCGGGCTGAACAGCATGATGGTGATCGAGCCGGCCAGGCCCAGGGAGGCGGCAATCGGCACGCCGATAAACATCAGCACGAACAGTAGAAGGAAGAGGAACAGGATGGTCATTGTTTGTGCTCCCCGTGCTCATTGATCTTCAGCGCCTCGGCGGCTTCATCAGCCAGGCCCAGGCCGGTCTGCTGGTTGCGCAGGATGCGCACGAAGATTTCCAAGAAGCGGATAAACACCATGGCGTAGCCGAACGGCACGATCAGGGTGATATGCCATTGCATGATGCCGTAGTGACCGAGGTCTTCAGCACCGATGCCGGCGGTGAACAGGGTTTTCACCCAGTCGAAGCTGGCCACGGTGATCAGCCCGGCATAGCCCAGGCAGGCCAGGCAGGCGATCAGGCCGATAACCCGCTGCACCGGTTTGCTCGCCAGTTTCACCAGCGCATCGACACCGATGTGCCCGGCGGTGCGCACACCGTAGGCCAGGCCGAAGAAGATCAACCAGGCGAATAACGCCTTGGTCAGGGCAATGCTCCAGGTCATTGACTGGGCCATGCCGAGAATGCTGTCGCCAATGGCGAAGAACAACTCACTGCTGCCTTCCCAGCGATCCGCCAGGTTGTAGAACAGTGTGTAGAGGTTATTGAGGATCACGTAGACGAAGGTCACCAGCGTCATGGCGGCCAGCAGAAAGGCGATAAAGCCTTCCTCGAAGTGGTCCCAGACGCGCCGCAAGGCGTTCATCGATAGAGTCTCCAGTGTTTGAGGGGCGGCGTACCCAGGCAGCCCACTAGGGTTGCCTGGGTATTCAGCCAATCGCGCAGCGGCAAGGCTGCGCTGTGGTTGGGCTCAGGCCGCAGCCTGCTCCGCCTTACTGGTTGGCTGCGTCGGCGGCTTTGATCAGGTCAGCACCGATTTCAGCTTCGAACTTGCTCCACACCGGCTTCATGGCATCGCGCCATTCATTACGCTGCTCAGGGGTCAGGCTAATGATCTCGGTGGTTTTCGCGTCGAGGATGCGCTGCTTGTCGCCTTCGTTGAGGGCGTCAGCCTGCTTGTTCACTTCGGCGGTCACTTCCACGATGATCTTGTCCAGCTCGCTGCGTACATCAGCAGGCAGGCCGTTCCAGAACTTGGTGTTGGTGATCAGCATGTAATCCAGTACACCGTGGTTGGACTCGGTGATGAACTTCTGCACTTCGTGCATCTTCTGGCTGTAGATGTTCGAGTAGGGGTTCTCGGCACCGTTAACCACGCCAGTCTGCAGGCCTTGGTAAACCTCGGCGAAGCTCATTTTGCGCGGGTTGGCTTTAACGGCCTTGAACTGCTCTTCCAGTACGGCGGAAGCCTGTACGCGGAATTTCAGGCCACGGGCATCTTTCGGCTCACGCAGCGCCTTGTTGGCGGACAGCTGCTTGAGGCCGTTGTGCCAGTAGGCCAGGCCGGTGATGTTTTTATCTTCCATGGACTTCAGCAGCGCCTGACCTTCCGGGCTCAGCTGGAAGCGGTCGACGGCGGCCATGTCGTTAAACAGGAACGGCAGGTCGAATACCTGGATTTGCTTGGTGTACTGCTCGAATTTGGCCAGCGATGGGGCAATCAGCTGCACGTCACCGAGCAACAGCGCTTCCATTTCCTTGCCATCGCCGAACAGCGAGGAGTTCGGGTAAACCTCGACCTTGACCTTGTCGCCCAGGCGCTCTTCAGCGAGCTTCTTGAACAGCACGGCACCCTGGCCTTTAGGGGTGTGGTCGGCGACCACGTGGGAGAACTTGATCACGATCGGGTCGGCGGCCTGGGCCATGCCGGCGATGCTCAGCGACAGGGCGCACGCGAGCGCCTTGGCAGTCAGTTTGAACATGGAGTCTTTCCTCTTGTTTTTGTATTGCGTGATGCGCCGCAGCGCTACAAGTCGGGCGAACAGGCTCAAGTCTAGGCGGCCTGTCAGAAAATGACGGGCGTCGGGCAGATTGCCTAGAGCTGTGCGTTAGTGAGTCGCCTGCAGGAGGCTAGAGCAACCGCCATGCCAGGCGCTGAAATGGTCGCTGTTAGTAGTGTGAAACGCAGCAGCGACAAGGCCTGGCGGGTTGTTGCAGGAGATTTCGCGCGCTGCTGCGCAGGCCGTTTGCGCAGCTTTTGGCGGAAATCCGCCGGCTACTCGAGGCTGTCTGGCGAGCTTCCGCCAGCGTCGGCGAAGCTCAGGCCGTGTTTACGCAGCTTGTCGTGCAGGGTTTTGCGCGGCACGCCCAGAGCCTCGGCCAGGCTGCGCAGCGAGCTGTGCGAGCGGCTCAGTTCGGCGCTGATCAGGCTGCGCTCGAAGGCTTCCACCTGGGCGTTCAGGCCGCCGTTGTTGCCGTCCTCATCAGGCATCGGCGCAGCGGCCTGTGCCTGCAGGTCGAGGTCAAGTTCCAGGCCGAGGGCAAAGCGTTCGGCGGCGTTCTGTAATTCGCGCACGTTGCCCGGCCAGGGATGACGCAGCAGCGCTGCACGCTGGCCCGGTTGCAGGCTGCGTTCGGCCAGGCCATGGCGGCTGCTGGCAGCCTCGGCAAAGTGCTGGAACAGCAACAGGGCATCTTCGCCGCGCTCGCGCAGGGCCGGGATACGCAGCGGGGCGACGTTCAGGCGGTAATACAGGTCGGCGCGGAAACGCCCCTGGTCGGCGGCCTGGCGCAGGTCTTCCTTGGTCGCGGCAATCACCCGAATATCCAGGGGAATCAGCTGGTTGCCACCGAGGCGCTCGACCACCCGCTCCTGCAGCAGGCGCAGCAGTTTGACTTGCACTTCCAGGCTCATGCTTTCGATTTCATCGAGAAACAGGGTGCCGCCATTGGCGAATTCGAACTTACCGATGCGGCGTTTTTGCGCGCCGGTAAAGGCACCCTGTTCATGGCCGAACAGCTCGCTTTCCACCACCGATTCGGCCAGGGCGCCGGCGTTGATCGCCACGAACGGCCCGGCGCGGCGGTTCGACAGGTCATGCAGCGCGCGCGCCACCACTTCCTTGCCGGCGCCGGTTTCGCCGAGGATCAGCACATCGCTGTTGATCCCGGCCAGGGCGCCGATCTGCTCGCGCAGGCGCAGCATGGCTGGCGATTGGCCGACCAAACGCGCCGACAGGGTGTGGCGGTCGGCCAGGGCCATGCGCAGGCTGCGGTTATCCAGCACCAGGCGGCGCAGGGCCAGGGCACGGCGCACGCTGTCGAGCAGGTCGTCGCTGGCGAAGGGCTTTTCCAGAAAGTCATAGGCGCCCGCGCGCATGGCCTGCACGGCCAGCGGCACATCGCCGTGGCCGGTGATCAGCAGCACCGGCAGTTCCGGGTCCTGCTCCTGCAGCTGTTGCAGCAGTTGCAGGCCATCAATGCCGGGCATGCGGATATCGCTGACCACCACGCCCGGCCAGTCGCGCTCGATGCGCGCGGCCACGCCATGGGCGTCGGCCAGGCTGCTGACCTTGAGCCCTGCCAGGTCGAGGGTCTGGCTCAGCGCCTGACGCAGGTGCGGGTCGTCGTCGATCAGCAGCACCTGGGTGCGGGAGTCGATCATGCTCATACAACAAAGTCCTCTGGCGACTGGGTTTTGATGCCCTGGTCCGCGGCGCGCAGGCGCAGGGTCAGCTGAGCGCCGCCGTCGGGGTGGTTGGCGAACAGCAGTTCGCCGCCCAGGGCGCGCATCAGGGTATCGCAAATGGCCAGGCCGAGGCCGAGGCCCTGAGCGCTGGTTTTGGTGGTGAAGAATGGCTCGCGGGCGCGTTGCAGGGCCTCCTGACTAAAGCCGGGGCCATTGTCCCGCAGGTGTAGGTCGACGCCCTCGGCGGTAAGTTCGGCACTCAGCCACAGGCGGCGGGGCTGCGGCACTTCGCTCAAGGCATCGAGGGCGTTGGCCAACAGGTTGCCGAGCACCTGGCGCAGGCGGGTTTCCCCAGCCTGCACCCACAGGGTGGCGTTGGGCAGGTCGCGAATCAGCTCGACCTGCATGGCCTGGCGACGCTTGGCCAGCAGGGCCAGGGCATCGTCGATGGCCGGTTGCAGGGCCACGCTTTCCGGGGCGTGGCGGTCACGGCGGGCGAAGGCGCGCAGGTGGGAAATGATCGAAGCCATGCGCTCGGTAAGCTGGCTGATCAGCTTGAGGTTGGCGCGGGCATCGTCGCCGCGCTGGTGGTCGAGCAGCACGCAGGCGTTGTCGGCGTAGCTGCGAATGGCCGCCAGCGGCTGATTGAGTTCATGGCTGATGCTCGCACTCATGGTGCCCAGGGCCGAGAGTTTGCTGGCCTGCACCAGTTCATCCTGCGCTTGCACCAGCTCCTGCTGAGCCTGTTCACGTTCCAGCACTTCCTGTTTCAGCCGGCTATTCAGCCGTTCCAGGTCCAGGGTGCGCTCCAGCACGCGTTGCTCCAACTGTTGACGCGCCTGGCTGTCGAGGGCGATTCGCTCCAGGTAGTGGCGGCGACGCTGCATCAGCAGGCCGAGCAGCAGCATCAGCAACAGCAGCATGCCGCCGCCGGCCACCAGGGCGGTGCGTACGGGGCGGTCGAGCAGGCTGCGCGGCGCGAGAATACTGACGGTCCAGCCGGTTTCCTTGAGCTCGCGGTCCTGGCGAATCCAGTTCTGCGCATCCAGCTTGATCGGTGGCGGCGCCTGGGTCGGGTAAGGCAGGTTGGCGGCGATTGCGGCGCGCTCGGCGGCGTCCAGCGGGCGGCTGGCGGTAAAGCGCCACTGGCTGTTGGAGGTGAGGATCACCACGCCATTGGCGTCGGTTACCAGCAGTTGTTCCGGGGTGTTGCCCCACAGGGTTTCGGTGTGGTCGAGGTCGACCTTGACCACCAGCGCGCCGAGGTTGCGCTCACCGTCGCGCACGGCGGCGGCAAAGTAATAACCGCGCTTGCCCGAGGTGGTGCCGAGGCCGAAGAAGCGCCCCGGCCGGCCGGCGATGGCTTCGCGGAAATACGGGCGGAAAGCAAAGTTGCGGTCGACGAAGGAATCGCTCTGCTCCCAGTTGGAGGCTGCTAGGGTCTTGCCGTCGGGGTCCATCAGGTAGATCACGTCGGCCCCGGTCTGCCCGCGCACACGGTCAAGCAGGCGGTTGGCGTTCTCCAGTAGGGCGCGTTCGGTTGGCTGCTGCAGGGCCAGACGCAGGGCCGGCAGGTCACCGAGAATCGGGGGTAGCACTTCATAACGGCGCAGCGTACCGAGCAGGTTGGCCACATAGAGGTCGAGGGTCTGGCGGTTCTGTTCGACCAGTACGCCGCTGTAGTAACGCTCGGCCAGTTGCTGCAGCGGCCACAGCAGGGGCGTCAGCAGCAGGGCGAGGACGGCCAGGCTGCGCCAACGCGGACGACGTGGGTGAGGGTGGGCGGTGGACATGCGCTTACTCGGGCAGGGCGATCAGTTGAGAGTGGCGGTTATGCAATAAGTGGGCAAGCTCGCCGATATGGGTCAATACTCAAATCGTTCGGCATCGCTTTGGAGTAATGATGCCGCCCCGGTTGCGCCCTGCATGGACGGCTGCGCTTTGGTCCCTGGAGGTTTGCAATGTTGGCACAAATAACGGTAAGGGCGAGGCTGCTGCTGTTGGCGGTGGTGCCGCTGCTGGTGCTGATTGTGGTCATCGCTATGGCGTTGTCCAACGCCGGCAAGCTCAATCAGAGTTTTGACGAGCTATTTAACGACCGTATGCGGCCGATCAGCCAGCTCAAGGTGGTCTCTGATGCCTATGCGGTGGCGATGGTCGATGCACTGCATAAATACCGCGCCGGGGTGTTCGATGAATCCGCGTTGCGCAAGGCATTCAGTGATGCCCGCAGCCGTGGCGACAAGGCCTGGGCCGAATACATCGCCACCCGTCTGACCCGGGATGAAAGCAGTCGGGTCGAACGGGTCAAGCCGCATCTGTTGCGGGTGCAGCAACTGGCCGATCAGTATCTGGGGCAGCTCGGCAATGGCCAGCTATTGGCAGCGGAGGCCGGGCCGTTCAATCGCACCCTGTATGACACGTTCGACCCGCTCGGTGGCGAGCTGGAAGGCTTGATCAATCTACAGCTGAGTGAAGGCGAGCAACTTAACGTCGAGACCGCCGCGCAGTACCAGACGATCCGCAACACCTTTGTGTTGATCGGCGCAGTGGCGTTGTTGCTGGTGCTGGTGGCGGCGCTGTTGATCAGCCTGTCGATCATTCGTCCGCTGGCTGGCTTGCGCAGCCTGATCAGCGAAGTGCAGCAGTCGTCCAATCTGACCCTGCGCGCCGATACCAGCGGTCGCGATGAGGTGTCTGATACCGCGCGGGCCTTTAATACCATGCTTGAGCACCAGCAGGCGTTGATCCGGCATCTGGCCGATACCGCCACTCAACTGGCCGCTGCCTCTGAGGAAATGAGCGCGATCAGCGCCCAGGTCAGCCAGGCCGCCTCGGCCCAGGGTGACCAGACCAATATGGTTGCCACCGCCGTGCACCAGATGAGCGTGGCGGTGCAGGAGGTGGCGCGCAATGCGCAGTCCACCGCGAGCAATGCGGCGGACGCCAACAAGGAAGCGCGCCAGGGCAGCGAGTTGGTGCAGTCCAACCTCACATCGATTCAGGGGTTGTCGGTGTCGGTGGAGAAAGCCGGCGAGGTGATCGACACCCTGCACAGCCAGAGCGATGAAATCAGCAAGGTACTTGGGGTGATCCAGAGCATCGCCGAGCAGACCAACCTGCTGGCGCTCAACGCGGCCATCGAGGCGGCGCGTGCCGGTGAGGCGGGGCGCGGCTTTGCCGTGGTGGCCGATGAGGTGCGCAGCCTGGCCAGTAATACGCAGAAAGCCACCGAGTCGATTCGCAGCATGATCGATGCCCTGCAAGGCGGCGCGCGCAGTGCGGTAAGCGCCATGCAGCTATCGCGCGAGCAGGCGCAAAACAGCGTCAGTCATGCCCGTGAAGCAGGTGAGGTGCTCAATCATATTGCCCATGCCATCGAAGGCATTGCCGATGGCAATGTGCAGATTTCCGCTGCTACCGAGGAGCAGACCGCGGTGGCCAACGAGATCAGCCAGAACATCAGCAGCCTTAATGACAGCATTGGCGAGGTGGTCAACGGCGCCGAGCAGAGCTCGATTGCCAGTCGCGATCTGGCGCAACTGGCCACCGGTTTGCAGCAGCAGATTCAGCGTTTCAGGGCTTAGCTGCGAGCGAGGCATTGCTCCAGCGCGGCTTGCCAGGTTGGCAGTTGAACCTGCCAGTCCTGCTGCAGGCGGCTGCAGTCCAAACGTGAATTAAGTGGGCGTTGCGCCGGGGTTGGGTAAGCGCTGCTGGGAATGGGCTGCAGCGCCGCCACGCGTTTGCCCTGGCTGCGCAGGTGCGCGGCAATCGCGCTGGCGAAACCGAACCAGCTGGTTTCGCCCTGCGCAGTCATGTGATACACGCCCCACGGGCCGTCCTGGCCAGTTCGCCACTGCTCAATCAGTTGCGCCGTGGTCTGGGCAATAGTGCCGGCCCAGGTTGGTGCGCCGATCTGGTCGTCCACCACTGAAAGGTTTTCGCGCTCCTGCAGCAGGCGCTGCATGGTCAGCAGAAAGTTTTTGCCGTGCTGCGAATAGACCCAGCTGGTGCGCAGAATCAGGTGCATACCGCCCACGGCCTGAATTGCCTGCTCGCCCGCCAGCTTGCTGCGTCCGTATACGCTCAGCGGATGGGTGGCGTCGCTTTCGCGGTAAGGTTTGGCGTGGCTGCCGTCGAATACATAATCGGTGGAGTAATGGAGCAGCGGAGCGCCCAGCTCGGCAGCGACCTCGGCGAGGATGCCGGGCGCGCTGGCGTTGATCGCGAAGGCCAGCTCCGGCTCGCTCTCGGCCTGATCCACCGCGGTGTGCGCGGCGGCATTGATGATCAGCTCGGGGCGCAGGCGCTGGACGTGCTGACGAATTAGTTCGGGCTGAGCCAGGTCCAGCTGCTCGCGGCCCAGTACTGTCAGTTCGCCTGCGCCTTGCAGGGCGCGCTGAAGTTCCTGGCTGACCTGGCCATGCTGGCCGAGCAGGAGAATCTTCATGGGAAAACCTGCGCATCAGCGAAGCTGAGCCCAGCCTGATCCTTGGCTGATAACTGCGGCGCGCCATCCAGTGGCCAGTCGATGGCCAGGGTCGGGTCATCCCAGCGGATGCAGCGCTCGTGTTCGGGGGCATAGTAGTCGGTGGTCTTGTAGAGAAATTCGGCGAACTCGCTGAGCACGACAAAGCCATGGGCAAAACCTTCCGGCACCCATAGTTGCCGCTTGTTCTCAGCGGACAATAGATTGCCCGCCCATTTGCCGAAGGTGGGCGAGCTGCGACGTAGGTCCACGGCCACGTCATAGACTTCGCCAGCGGTGACCCGTACCAGTTTGCCCTGCGCTTGCTGCACTTGATAATGCAGGCCGCGTAGCACGTCTTTGGCTGAGCGCGAGTGATTGTCCTGAACGAACTCACGCTGCAGGCCGGTGGCATCGGCAAAGCTGCGGGCATTGAAGCTCTCGAAGAAAAAACCGCGCTGATCGCCGAACACCTTGGGCTCGAGAATGATCATGCCGGGTAGTTCGGTGTTAACAGCTTGCATGGTTAATCCTCGGCCAGTTTGAACAGGTATTGGCCGTAGCCGGTTTTGCCGAAGGCTTTGGCCTGTTCCAGTAGTTGTTGGCGATCAATCCAGCCTTGCTGGTAGGCGATCTCTTCCAGGCAGGCAACTTTCAGGCCTTGGCGGTGCTCGATGGTCTGCACGTATTGCGAGGCGTCGAGCAGGCTGTCGTGGGTGCCGGTGTCGAGCCAGGCAAAGCCACGGCCGAAACGCTCTACACGCAGGTCACCGCGCACCAGGTAAGCGTTGTTGACGTCGGTGATTTCCAGCTCGCCGCGCGCCGAAGGTTTGACCGCCTTGGCGATTTCGATCACGTCGTTGTCGTAGAAATACAGGCCGGTCACCGCATAGCTGGACTTCGGAACTGTAGGCTTCTCCTCAATGGCGATGGCCTTACCCTCAGTATCGAACTCGATCACGCCAAAGCGCTGCGGGTCCTTGACCCAATAGCCGAACACCGTAGCCCCTGATGGCTCTGCGGCCGCGCGCAGAAGTTTCTCGGTGAAGTGCTGACCGTGAAAAATGTTATCGCCGAGGATCAAGCACACCGAATCCGCGCCAATAAAGTCTTCGCCAAGAATAAAGGCCTGGGCGAGACCGTCGGGTGAGGGTTGTTCGCTGTAGTCGAAGTGCACACCAAACTGGCTGCCATCACCGAGCATCTTGCGAAAATTCGGTAGATCCTGCGGGGTGGATATGATCAGGATTTCACGAATACCGGCGAGCATCAGCACCGAGATCGGGTAGTAGATCATCGGCTTGTCATAGATCGGCAGCAGCTGCTTGGACACGCCGAGGGTGATGGGGTGCAAGCGGCTACCGGAGCCACCGGCGAGAATGATGCCTTTCATTGTGCTGCTCCTTAAAGTGCGCCGAGGCGTTCGCGTTGGTAGCTGCCATCCTGCACGCGGCGGCACCAGTCGAGGTTGTCCAGGTACCAGAGCACGGTCTTGCGCAGGCCGCTGGTGAAGGTTTCGGCGGGTTTCCAGCCCAGTTCGCGCTCAATCTTGCTGGCATCGATGGCATAGCGTAGGTCATGGCCTGGGCGGTCAGTGACGAAACTGATCTGCTCTTTATATGAGCCGTTCTGGCGTGGCGCCAGCTCGTCCAATAGCCCGCAGATACTTTCCACCACATGCAAGTTCTTCTGCTCGTTGTGTCCGCCGATGTTGTAGGTCTCGCCGACCTTGCCTTCGCTTACCACCTTTAATAGTGCGCGGGCATGGTCTTCCACATACAGCCAATCGCGCACCTGTTGGCCATTGCCGTAGACCGGTAGCGGCTTGCCATCCAGGGCGTTGAGGATCACCAGCGGGATCAGCTTTTCCGGAAAGTGATAGGGGCCGTAATTGTTCGAGCAGTTGGTCAGCAGTACCGGCAAGCCGTAGGTGCGCTGCCAGGCGCGGACCAGGTGATCTGAGGCGGCCTTGCTCGCCGAGTAGGGCGAGCTGGGGGCATAGGGTGTGGTTTCTGTAAATAGATCGTCTACGCCATGCAGGTCGCCATACACCTCGTCAGTGGAAATATGGTGAAAGCGAAACGCTGCCTTGCGCGCAGGGTCCAACTGCGACCAGTAGCTGCGAGTGGCCTCAAGCAGCGCATAGGTGCCGACAATATTGGTCTGGACAAACGCCGCTGGGCCGTCGATGGAGCGGTCGACGTGCGACTCAGCCGCCAAGTGCATGATCGCGTCCGGCTGAAATTCAGCCAGTGCCTGGCTGACCGCCGCGCTATCGGCAATATCCGCTTGCACAAAGCGATAGCCAGGATGATCGGCAACACTGGTCAACGACTCGAGATTGCCGGCATAGGTCAGCTTGTCGAGGTTGAGCACCTGATGCTCGGTGTGATTCAGCAGATGACGAATCAGCGCCGAACCGATAAAGCCGGCGCCGCCGGTGATAAGGATATGCACGGACCCACACCTTCCTGTTTATATGCTCGGTGAACATTGCTGGGCAGTGTTACAAGCCATGCAGAATGGGGCAAGTGCAGTATTCTTTGCATAAAAAAGCCCCGCATCGCTGCGGGGCTTTCTTTATATGGTGCCGGCACCAGGAATCGAACCCGGGACCTACTGATTACAAGTCAGTTGCTCTACCAGCTGAGCTATACCGGCCTTTGAGGGTCGCCATTATATCCATTCATTTGGCTGAGTAAAGCCGTCTGAGCGTAGTTCTGTGCAGGCATTGTTATCAGTAGCAATATGCTTATGCACATATGCAGGGTATCTGGTACGAACGTGCGCGAGCTTTGTGCGCTGGTTCGCGGTATTGGCTAAGTGCATGTTTTTACAAGCTATATTTTCAGATTAAAAAATGCGCAGATTGGCGACATGCAGCTGGAACGGGCGTTTGCGCGGTTTGCTCAGATTCTGTCAACAGAGTTATCCACAGATGCTGTGGGAAACTTTCATGGGTGTTCTGCCAGTAGCAGCAGGTTTCGCGGGCTCTGTTGGTAGCTGCAGAAGGTGCCAAGGCGCACGTTGTAGCCTTGCTCTTGCAGAAACAGGCCTCGGTCGAGCAGCAGCCAGAGCTCCAGTGGGCGGCGGAACAGGTTGCGCAGCAGTTCCAGGTTGCGCACCTCGGCGAGGCGTTGCCAGCCATTGTGTTCAAGCAGCTGCCAATTTTGTGCGGTGGGTGTAGGCAGTTGTTTGAGTGCCGCGAGGTCTTGGCAGTAATCGGTAAAGGGCTTGTCCAGCCAGGCCGGCGGCAGGGATGGCGTTGGTAAGTATTCGTCGACGCCACGCAACTGGCGTTGCAGCAGGTCGAAGGCCAAGCGGCGGGCCATGGATTGGTCGCGCTGGCGGCGTACCCGTGCGCCAGCGGTGACGGTTTCGCTCAGCGGCAGGCTGAGGTCGTCGATGGCCAGTTGCAGTGTTGAGGCCTGAGCGCTTGCTGACAGCGGTCGATAGGTCGCTGTACTGATGCGGTTGTAGCAGCAGGGCGCTACGGCCAGTTGCTGGCAGCCGGCCTGGCTGGCCAGTTGCAGCAGGCGCGTATGCAGCTCGCCGCAGGCATGCAGCGCCACGGGCGTGTGTTGCGCCTGCAGTTGCTTCGCTGCGTCGGCGGCCAGCACATCCTGCTCAATATGTTGGGCGGCGATGCCGAGTTTATGGCTGAGTTGTTGACCGCTGCTCACCAGTTGCGGGTTGTATTCCAGGCAGGTCAGGTTGCCGCCGCCATGTGCAAGCATCCGGCCGAGGTGGCCTTTGCCAGCGCACCAGTCCAGCCAGTGTTGCGGCGCATGGCTAAAGCTCAGGCTGCGGGCGAAGGCGTCGATTTGCTGCCACTTGCGCCCCGGTACATCGCTGCTAAAACGGGCGGGTAATACCTGTACGGGTGACTGTGGCAGTTCACCTATCTGGCTTAGGTCATGAGCCTGGGCGGCCAGTTGCGGGAAGGGTGCGGGTGCTTGCAGCAGGTGCGGCTGGTTATGCGCCGCTTCGGCATGCTCCAGACTTTGTGCCCTGAGCCAGGTTGCCAGCTGTGGGTGGTTGGCTTCCCAGGGCAATGCCGGGTAATGCACAAAGGGCCGTGGTCGCCATAGCGCCTGGTGCTCGATAAGGAAACTGTCGAGCGCCTGAAAACGCTGCAGCAAGGCAGCGTCTTGCAGAATCGGGGCGGGAGTGGTGGTAGGCATGATGGGTTGTGCCTGAGGGCGCGAGCCCTCAGGCAATCAGCGGCCCTGGCAGGCGTCGACGCGCAGCCAGCGTTCCAGCAGCTTGAAGCCGCGTACCAGGAGGAAGGCGATCAGCAGGTAGAACATCCCCGCAGCAAAGAAGATCTCCACCGGCAGATAGGTGCGGGCGATGATGGTGCGGGCCATGCCGGTCAGTTCCAGCAGGGTCACGGTGCTGGCCAGGGCGCTGGCCTTGAGCATCAGGATCACTTCGTTGCTGTAAGCCGGCAGGCCGATACGCGCGGCGCGTGGCAGCACGATATAGATCATGGTCTTGGCCCGTGACATACCTAGGGCGCGAGCGGCTTCGATCTCACCCGGCGGCACGGCCTGAATCGCGCCGCGCAGAATCTCGGCGATATAGGCAGCGGTGTGCAGGGTCATGGTCAGCACCGCGCACCAGTACGGGGAGCGCAGATAGGGCCAGAGCGGGCCTTCACGCACCGCATCGAACTGCGCCAGGCCGTAATAGACCAGGAACAGCTGCACCAGCAGTGGTGTGCCACGGAAAAAGAAGATGTAGCCGTAGGGCAGGGCGCGCACATACCAGTGCCGCGAGGCGCGGGCGATACCCATGGGCAGGGCGAGAATAAGCCCGGCGAGAACCGCGATGGCCACCAGCTCCAGGGTCAGCAGGGCGCCTTCCGACAGGCGCGGCAGCCACTTGATAATCACGTCCCAGTTAAGCGCAGTAAGGCCGCCCCAGAGCGCATAGGCAATCAGCGCAACGGCAGCCGACCAGGCGGCTATTTCAGAGATTTTTCTCATGACGCGCTCCTGACAAAGCCACGGCTGGAGCGTTTTTCCAGGAAGTGCATGCCGATCATCGCCAGCACCGTCAGGCCCAGGTAGATAAAGGCCGCCACCATATAAAAGGTGAAGGGCTCCTTGCTGGCGGTCACGGCGATTTGCGAGCGGCGCATGATTTCTTCCAGGCCGATCACCGACACCAGCGCGGTGTCCTTCATCAGAATCATAAACAGGTTGCCCAGGCCGGGCAGGGCGATGCGCCACATCTGCGGCAGGATCAGTCGCCAGAAAATCCGTGGCTTGGACATGCCCAAAGCCTGACCGGCTTCGCGGTGGCCCTTGGGGATGGCCAGGATCGCGCCGCGAAACACCTCGGTGGCGTACGCGCCGAAGCAGATGCCGAGGGCGATGGTGCCGGCGGCGAAGGCGTTCAGCTCAAGGCTTTCGATGCCGAGCAGGTCCGCCAGGTAGCGCATCAGCTGCACGGTGCCGAAATAGATCAGCAATACCCAGAGCAGCTCGGGAATCCCGCGCACGATGGTCGAATACGTACCGCCAAGCCATTGCAGCGGCTTGTACGGGGAAGTCTTGGCGAGGGCGCCGAGCAAGCCGAGCACCAGACCCAGGCACAGCGCGCTAAGCGCCAGCTTGATGGTCATCAGGGTGCCAGCAGCCAGGGCCGGGCCGAATCCGTAGAGATCGAAATTCATAGGGGCTCAGAAGCCTGCGCCGCCCGGGCGGGCGACGCAGTGCCGGCAGCTTAGTAGATGCTGAAGGGGAAGTACTTGTCGTTGATTTTCTTGTAGGTACCGTCAGCCACGATCTCGGCCAGTGCGGCGTTCAGCTTGTCGCGCAGGGCGTCGCCCTTGCGTACGGCAATGCCGATCTTATCGTTGTCGAAAACCGGGTCGCCCTTGAACTCGAAGCTCTTGCCGGCGTCGCTCTTCAGCCATTCCCAGTTAACGAAGGTGTCAGCCAGCACGCCATCGAGGCGGCCCGAAGACAGGTCGAGGTAGGCGTTTTCCTGGGTGTCGTACAGCTTGATATCGACCACGCCATTGAGGTTGTCTTCCAGCCAGGTGCCGGCGATGGTAGCGCGCTGGGCACCGATCACTTTGCCTTTCAGGCTGGCTTTATCCGTCTTGAAATCGCCGCCTTTCGGGGCGATGAACTGCAGCTTGTTGGTGTAGTAGGGCTCGGTGAAATCCACCGCAGCCTTGCGCTCTTCGGTGATCGACATGGAGGCGATCAGGAAGTCGAATTTCTTCGCATTGAGAGCCGGGATGATGCCGTCCCAGTCGGAGGTGACCACTTCGCACTCGGCCTGCATCTTGGCGCACAGGGCCTGGCCGATTTCCACGTCAAAACCGCCGACCTGACCGCTGGCGTCAATCAGGTTGAAGGGCGGGTAAGCGCCTTCGGTACCCAGTTTCAACTTGTCCGCGGCGACGGCGCTGGTGCCGAAGGCCAGGGTGGCGGCCGCGGCCAGCAGGATCTTCTTATAGTTCTGCATGCGTAGTTGCTCCGTGTTTTCAGTGATTACTGGACATGAATTGTTTGCAGCGCGCCGAGTTCGGGTTGTCGAACACCTGCTCCGGAGAACCCTGCTCTTCAACCAGGCCCTGATGCAGAAACACCACCTCACTGGACACCTGACGGGCAAAGCCCATCTCATGGGTGACCAGCAGCATGGTGCGGCCTTCCTCGGCGAGTGCGCGGATCACATTAAGCACTTCTTGTACCATCTCCGGGTCGAGGGCCGAAGTGGGCTCATCGAACAGGATGACTTTCGGCTGCATGGCCAGGGTGCGGGCAATCGCTGCGCGCTGTTGCTGGCCGCCAGAAAGCTGATTCGGATAAACGTGGCGCTTGTCGGCGATACCGACCTTGGCCAGCAGCGCCTCGGCTACTTCGATAGCTTCGGCCTTGCTCTGCCCCAATACGCGGCGCGGCGCCTCGATAATGTTGTCGAGCACGCTCATGTGCGGCCACAGATTGAAATTCTGGAAGACGAAGCCGATTTCGCTGCGCAGGCGATTGATCTGGCGACTGTCGGCGGCGACCAGGTCACCATTCTTTGCGGCTTTGAGCTTGAGTTCTTCGCCCGCGAGGATGATCTGCCCCTTGTGAGGGTTTTCCAGCAGGTTGATGCAGCGCAGAAAGGTCGACTTGCCGGAGCCGGAAGAACCGAGGATGGAAATCACATCGCCGTCGCGAGCGGTGAGGGAGATGCCCTTGAGCACCTCAAGGTCGCCGTAGCGTTTGTGCAGGTCGCGTATTTCCAGCGCGGGCGTGGCCTCAGCCATGGGATGCTTTCCTCTTATTCGAATGCGCTCAGGCGTTGCGTGGCCTTCCTGGCGAGGCGTCAAGCTAGCATAGCGTTTCGCTGACCGCCAAGCCGTTTACCGGCCGTGCCGGGCTTGGCCGGTCACGGTGTCGCCTGGTTACAGCTGGCTGTCGCGCAGATGCAAAAAAATGGACGGGACACATGTTTAACGTCGCGCAGCGACGGCCCGAAGGGTGGCCGCCATGGATGGCAGGCCATATAAAAACGCCTCAACGCACATCATTCAGATACAGCTCCACCATCTCATCCAAACGCGCCTTGATCGGCTGCCAATCCGGAATCAATTGATCGAGCAAGCGCCAGAAGGCTTCCGAGTGGTTGTGCTCGGCCAGGTGGCAAAGCTCGTGCAGCAATACATAGTCGATGCATTCGGGCGGTGCTTTGACCAGGTGCGGGTTGAGCGTCAGGGTGCCGGAGTGCGAACAACTGCCCCACTGCGTCTGCATGGTCAGCAAGCGCAGGGCAGGCTTCTGCGTCAGCCAGCGGGCCTGGGGTGTCAGACGTTCCAGGCGCTGATTGAACTGCTCGCGGGCACGGGCCTTGTACCAGGCGAATAACAGCTCGCGAACTTTTTCCGGCCTAGCCTGGCGAAGAGTGATGCACAGCATGCCGCGCAGTAGCTTGACCTGTTGCGGCGCACGGGCGTCTTCCTGGACTTTCAGCGGGTAGCGTTTGCCTAGGTAGAAGTGGGTTTCGCCGCTGATGTACTGGCGCGGGCGCACATGCAGCAGGCGCTCGCGGATCGGCTGCAGCTGCTCCCAGATCCAGCGGGCGCGCTTGTTGACCCCGGCGCTGATCTGTTCGGCGCTGGCGTCCTGTGGTGCGAGCACCAGCACCTGGCCATCGGGCTGCACCTTGATGGTCAGTTTGCGCGCCGGGCGTGGAACGTGCTGCACCTGATAGGCAATTGTCTCGCCGCCGTAATGCAGGCTGGCCATCAGGCTTTGCGCGCTCCGGCGCGGACGATCTGCACCACCTGTTCGACCAGCGCCTGCACCTGATCCATCCCCAGGCCCAGGGCTTTTAGCGCCATAAAGTACAGCGGCAGCAATTGCTGGCGCACGGCCGCCTCGATATTTAGCGGGTTGATGGAAAACTCGCGTACCGCCTGGCTGACGATGGCATCGGTCTGCTCGGCCAGCAGAACCCACTGCGGCGTATCAATGGCCTCGGCGGCCACGCGCTGCTCATCCAACAGCAGCTTGAAGGCGCCGTAATACGCCTGCACATGGGGGTTGCCGCGTACTGCATCCGGCAGCTCGTCGAGCTGGCGCTGCTGCAGTTGCTCGCCAAACTCCTTGAACAGCAGGTACTGCTTGAGTGGGTTATCGAACAGTGCATCGGCCTCGGCGATCACCTGGCGTAGCAGCTCGGAGAAGCGCTTCTGCGCATAAGGGTCGTCCAGCAACTGGTCGATTTCCTTGGTCAGCCGCGTCTGGATGATGTCCTTCTCGTTGCGGGTCTTCTCCTCGCTCCAGGCCTCCGGCTTGTGCGCGCCCATATCGCCCACCACATAAGCGCCCTTGGATTCGCGCACGCCGATGCCCAGCACATGCTTGTCCATCAGCTTCTTCACCTGCACTGCGTACTCGTCGTAATCCACGGTATCGCCGGTGGCCTGCTTGAGGCGCTGGCGCAGGTTGGACAGTTGCTTGACCGTCTCCTTGTATTGGCGGCGGGTGTCCTCGCTGACGCTCTTGTCCTGAAAAAACGCCTGGGACTGCAAGGCAATCGCCAGGCAGGCGGCAAACTCGCTGAGCAGCGCATAGAAGTCATCACGGGCCTTCTGCCGCATATCCACCTGCGCGCCGTCCACCTCCTGCAGGCGCGGCAACAGCACCGCCAGCATCTGCTCGATATCCTGGGTGTTTTTCACCTCGGCGAAGATCGCCCACAGCTGCTGGTGCAGGCCCGGCAGTTTTTTGTATTCGGTGCTCATCGGGCTGTACAGGCCGTCCAGATCCTCGATGCTGTAACCGCCCTGGGTGCGCGTGGCCAGGTCCTGGTACTGGGCGATGGTGATATCCAGCTCGCCGAGGATGCCGCGATAGTCGATCAGCAGGCCGTGCTTCTTGTTCGGGTGCAGGCGATTGACCCGGGCGATGGCCTGGATCAGGTTGTGCTGCTTGAGGTTCTTGTCGATATACAGCACCGCGTTGCGCGGCTCGTCGAAGCCGGTCAGCAACTGGTCGATAACGATTAGCAGGTCCGGCCCGTCGTCCTGAGCAAAGGCGTCGATCATGCGCTGCTTGTAGACGGTGCCGTCTTCCTTGCCGACATGCTTGTCCCACCAGGCCTGCACCACCGACTTGCTGTCTTCGTCGCTGTCGCTATTGCCCTCGCGGCTGTCCGGGGCGGACATCACCAGCGCCGAGCTGACCTGGCCGATCTCATCGAGAAACCCCTTCAAGCGAATTGCCGAGACCCGGCTATCGCAGGCCACCTGGCCTTTCAAACCATCGGGGATGTTGCCGAAGTGCTCGCTGATGTCATGGGCGATCAGCTCCAGCCGGCCCAGCGCCTTGTACAGCTCGCCCTTCTTGGCGAATTTTTTCTTCAGGTCGGCCTGCTGCGCCTCGCTCAGGCCTCGGGTGCTGCGCTCAAACCAGCTGTCGATGGCGCGGTCGTTCACATCCAGCTCCAGGCGCCGTTCCTCGTACAGCAGCGGCGTTACCGTGCCGTCTTCCACGGCGCGCTGCATGGTGTAGGCATGCACGATGGGGCCGAACTTGTTCTGGGTTTTCTCGTTCTGCAGCAGCGGCGTGCCGGTAAAGGCGACAAAGGCCGCATTGGGCAGGGCCAGGCGCATCTGCACATGGTTTTCGCCGCCCTGGGAGCGATGGCCTTCGTCCACCAATACGATGAAATCGCTGCTGTCGTTGCGGCACTCCGGCAGCTTGGCCGCCGAATTGAATTTCTGGATCAGGCTGAACATCACCCGCGCCGTGCCCTTGCCGATCTGCTGGGCCAGGTGCCGGCCGGACTGGCTCAGCGCCTCCTGCTGGTCGCGTGCGGTGAGTACCCCGGCGCTGGCGAAGGTCTTGCTCAGCTGCGCTTCCAGGTCGGTGCGGTCGGTGATCACCAGCACCCGGCAGTTTTGCAGGTCCGGGTGGAAGATCAGCGCCTTGGCCAGCAACAGCATGGTGATCGACTTGCCCGAGCCGGTGGTGTGCCAGATCACCCCGCCCTGGCGTGCGCCGCGCACATCGCGCTGCTGGATGCGCGTAATCAGCGCGCGGATGCCGAACACCTGCTGATAACGGGCGACGATCTTGCCGTGCTTGTTGTCGCTGTAAGTGTAAAAGCGCACCAACTCCAGCAGGCGATCCGGTCGGCACAGGCTGGCGAGCAATTTGTCTTGCTGGCTGGCCAGCAGCCCGCCGGCCAGCCAAGTGCGGTACCAGGCCAGGCTGGCAGCGGGGCGCTGGGCGAATATCGCCTGCTCCTGGGCGGCGTCCAGCGGGCGGTTCTTTAGCTCAGCGAAGGCCACCTCGCCTATTTCCTCTTCGCGCCAGGCCGCCCAGAACTTCTCGGTGGTGCCGACCGTGCCGTAACGCCCGCCGCTGCCATCGACCACCAGCAGCAACTGGCTAAAGGCGAACAGCTGGGGGATTTCCTCGGCGCGCTGATTGCGCAGCATCTGCGAAATGCCCTGTTGGATCAGATCCTTGCCGCTATTGGAGTCCGGGCGCTTGGCCTCGATCACCACCAGCGGCAGGCCGTTTACATACAGCACGATATCCGGGAGGCGCTGGCCGATACCGCTGGTGCAGCCTACGCCCAACTCCTCGGTCAGGTGGAAGCTGTTGTTGCTCGGGGTGTTCCAGTCGATCAGCGCAATGGTCGGGTTGACCTTGGCCCCGGCTATGAAGTCACCCACGCTCACCCCATACAGCAACTGGTCAGACAGGCGCTGGTTGGCTGCCTGCAAACCCTCGTTCAGCGGCGGATGGCTGATCTCGCTCACCAGCTTGCTCAGCGCCGCCTCGCTCAGGCCGTGTTCCACGCCATTGCTGCAAAAGCGCCGCTTGGCCAGTTCGGCGCGCAGTACTGGGGCCAGCACCACGCGCTCCTTGCTGCCGCGTAACGCCAGCGCCTGGCTGGGGCTCAGGTAGGTGAACCCCAAGTTGGCCAAAAGGGCCAGGGCGGGGATCTTGGCGCTGTACTCTTCCTGAAAACGTGGCGTGACGCTCACAGCACTATTCCTTGTTCGGCCAAGCATAAAAGGTAAAGCGTGCAGGGTTTCGCAATGGCCTGTCAGGCCGCGCCAGCCAGCAGGCTTTCATAGGGGATGTGCAGGCCGTCGTGCAGGCGTTTGATCATGGCCAGGCTCAGCTTGCGCTTGCGGTTCAGCACCTCCGACACCCGGCCGCTGGAGCCGATGAAGGGCTCCAGGTCGCGCGGTGCCAGGCCTTGTTGATCCATGCGGAATTTGATCGCATCGATTGGGTCGCTGGCCGGTAGCGGCTGGTGCTGCTCTTCGTATTTCTCGATCAGCACGGCCAGAATTTCCAGCTCATCGCCCTCGGGCGAGCCGACCGGCGCACCCCATAGCTGCTGCATGCGGGCCAGTGCATTGGCCAGGTCGTCGTCATTACGAATCGGTTTGATGTTCATCACACGGTCTCCGCGTCGATCAGGTCGTACTGGGCGTGGCTGCCAACAAAGCGAATAAAGCCCAGTTGGCGCTCATAGTCGATAGCCAGGATGACCCGGTACTTGTTGCCGGCGATGTCGAATACCACCCGGCTGCCTTTCAGGATACTGGCCGTGCGCAGCTCAGCCTTGAGCGCTTGCGGCGTGGGGTAAACGGCTTTTTCCATATGCCGATACCACTCCACCAGCGGTGTCATGGCATCGGCATAGGCCGGGCTGCTTTCCCAGAAGGCGCGCAAGGTGCCTCGGGCAATCACTCGCATGGAGGTTCTCCCGTTTTGGGAGTGAGTCTATCCGGCAAGCGCCCTTGCGACAAGCCGCGCCTCAGACGCAATGCTGCGGATCGTAGGGTGGGTTAGCGGCGGAGGTCGTAAATGTAGGTGTCGCCGCGTCAGTCGAGCGTCGCGTAACCCACCATTGCGATTTGCCGGTCAGCCGCCATGGTGGGTTACGGCGCGCTTGGGTTTTGCGTTGTTTGCATAACCGTGGGCGCGCCTAACCCACCCTACGGTTTGGCTTGGCGCTTAGTGCAGGCAGCACTGCTTGAACTTCTTGCCGCTGCCGCACGGGCAGGGATCGTTGCGGCCGGCTTTGGGCGCTGCCTGCACGGGGGCTTGTGCCGAGCTGGCCGCTTGGCTGCGTTGCGATAGCCAGTAGGCATGCAGGGCGCGCACGGCGGGTTCGATGGCGGTGACCGACTGCTGGTGCTCGGCCTGGCTCATGTGCTCCAGCAGCGCGAAGTTGGCTTCGCTGCCGTGCAGCTCGATGGCTGCCAGGTGCGCGGCCTCGGCTTCCGGCAGCGCCGGCCATTGGCCCAGGGCCACGCCGCGCATATAGCCGAAGCACCATTCCTCAACGATGGTCAGGGTTTCGCCTTCGTACTCGCGGGTGCTGAGCAGTGCGGCGAACTCGGCTGGGTATTCCATCAGCATCAATACGCAATTATTGATGTGTTGAATCAGCAGGTTCATAAACCGCTGCAGTTCGGCGTCCTTGGCGAACTTGGGCGTTACGCCGCCCCACAGCGCCGGCAGCCAACGGCTGGGCGGCACTACCTCGGGGCCGGAGATCAGCGCGGTGAAAAAACCGTCAAGCTCGCAGGCGTCCAGAATCGAGTCATCGTTGCCGTACTTGAGCAGGATGCTTTCGACAAAATCCAGTTCGGCGTCGCTGAGTGGGGCGGTTTTCATATGCAGTTCCGTGGTTCGGGTGATAGCGGCGGTGTTTGGTCGAGGTAGGGTCGCTCTGTGGGAGGGGCTTTAGCCGCGATGGTGCAAGTCGCGGCTAAAGCCCCTCCCACGCCGATTGCGGATGGTTCCTATGCTCGGTGTAGAAACCCTTGGCGGCACGCTCCGCGCCCCTGCGCCGCAGAGCGTCGCATGCTGCATTCCCACGCGGAGCGTGGGAACGATCAATATTGCGGTTTACCGCTAGGCCGCCATGGTGGGTTACGGCGCAGTCTGTATTTGTGTCGCCCGGCGGGTCCTGGGCGCGCCTAACCCACCCTACGAATCTGCGGCTCTTCTTCCAGCTCGTCGTCCAGCCGCACCCGGCGCTGGCCGGTGAGCAGTTGCTGCATCAGGGCTTTTTTCTCCAGTTTTAGCTTCGCTAGCTGGGCTTGCAGATTGCTGATTTCGGCGTCGGCGGTGGAGAGCACTTGGGCGATTTTTTGTTGTTCGGCCAGTGGTGGAACGGGCACCGTGGTGTCGAGGAATGCGCTGGGCTTGATATTGAGTAGCCCGTTATTGCGTACGCCTGTATTAACCAGGCCGGCCAGTTGATCTTTCAGGTAGTCGGCGGCAAACAGTTGAGCGTAATACTCCGGGTCGAACCCCTGATTAAGCTTGAAACACACGTAGACATGGGGTACCAGGCCAGTATCGAAAGTATCCAGCTTAAAGATGCAGCCGTATTGGTAGGTTTTGGAGTTGCCTTTGTTGTAGGCGAACTCGCCTCGGCTCAGCAGTATGTAGTTGTTGACGCTTTCGCCGGCCATGTAGCGGCTGTATCTCTCCTCTTGGGTGACAAAGCCGGAAAGTGACGAAATGGTCAGGATGGGATGCGCTTCCCCGTCGGTCTTTTCTTGGATGCGGGTACTGATTTCGCTTAGTTTCTGCTTGCCCCATGTGTCACTGAAACCCGCAAAGCGGTTTTTTCCAGTCAGCAATTGCCAGGTCAGTGCCTGCTTCTGCTGCTGGCTATTGGCAAGCAGACGCTCGGTGGTGGTGATGGCTTTGTCCCAGGTGGAAAGGATTTTGGCGATCTTGGTTTGTTCGTGCAGCGGTGGAGCTATTACTTCAATTGACTTTACGAGCGCTCCACTTAAGTTGCTCTGTCCGGCGGAGTTACTTAGGTCTCTAATGGATTGGTACTTGCTGAGTAACTGCTGGAAGTAAAAGTCTGGGCATTGGTCTTTGTTGAGCGTTATTGCGGCGCAGTTTTGATTTGTCGCGGCATTTAGTCGAAGTAATGCAACTTGGCCACGTGTTTTTCCTTGTCCAATCATGGCTAGAAGGATTGAGTTAGCAGCCACAATCTTTGCTGAAGAGTTTTCCAGGCCGTGCTGGCTAATATGTTCTTGTATGTCTTCTGGGTGGATATGGCAGTTCTGAACCTCGGTTGTTCTTACCCAGGGAATATCACCATTCCAGTATGAGGGTGTGTCTCTACTTGGGGTTCCACCTGAGGAAATTTTGGCAATATCCGATAAACGCAGGGTTTTCCAGTCTTTAGGAAGCATAACCCAGCTCCCCCAAATACCCATCCATCTCCAGCTTTAACCCCATCAACTCCCGCTCCAACCCCTCACGCTCAGCCTTGATCGCCAGCAGATCAATCTCATCTTCGGCCTCAAAGGTATCCACATAGCGCGGGATATTCAGGTTGTAGTCGTTATCACGGATGGCTTGCAGGCTGACGCATTCGGCGTAGCGGCTCTGCTGTTGGCGGGCGCGGTAGGCGGCAACGATGCGCTCAAGCTGCTGTGGGCCGAGCTGGTTCTGGTTTTTGCCGGCCATAAAGTCGCGGGAGGCGTCGATAAAGATCACGTCTTGCGTGCTCTTGGTTTTGCGGAACAGCAAAATCGCTGCCGGGATGCCGGTGCCGAAGAACAGTTTTTCCGGCAGGCCGATCACCGCATCCAGCAGGTTTTCTTCGATCAGTGCCTGGCGGATCTTGCCTTCGCTGCCGCCACGGAACAGCACGCCATGGGGCACCACCACGCCCATCCGGCCTGTGCCCGGTTTCAGGGTTTCGATCATATGCAGGATAAAGGCGTAGTCGCCCTTGGTTTTCGGCGGGATGCCGCGCTGGAAGCGGCCGTACTTGTCGTTCTCGGCCTGCTCGACGCCCCATTTCTCCAGGGAGAAGGGCGGGTTGGCGGTTACTACGTCGAAGTGCATCAGGCCGCCGCTGGCGTCGAGCAATTGCGGGTGGCGGATGCTGTCGCCCCAGCGCAGGTCGTGGTTTTCCTCGCCGTGCAGAAACAGGTTCATCTTGGCCAGGGCCCAGGTGGCGCCGATGGATTCCTGGCCGAACAGGGCGTAATTGCGTGAGCCGGTTTTCTCCAGCACCTTGCGCCCGCATTTCATCAGCAGCGACGCCGAGCCGCATGCCGGGTCGCAAATCTGCTCGCCGGGTTGCGGGTCGAGCAGTTCGGCGAGCAGGTCGCTGACCTGGGCCGGGGTGTAGAACTCGCCAGCGGTTTTGCCGGCGCCGGCGGCAAAGCGCGAAATCAGAAACTCGTAGGCGTTGCCGATAATGTCCTGGCTGCCGATGCGCGAGGGGCGCAGGTTCATGTCCGCCTGGGCGAAGTCTTCCAGCAGGTGGCGCAGCAGGTTGTTTTTGCTTTTTTCTTCGCCGAGCTTGTTGGCGTTAAAGCTGATGTCCTGGAATACGCCGCGCAGCTTGGCGCTGTTGGCGTCTTCGATGGCGTGCAGGGCTTCGTCGATGCGCTCGCCATTGCCGGGCAGGTGGCGCTTGTCGTGCAGGCTGTAGAAGTTGGCCGACTCGGGCAGCACAAAGCGCTCGGTCTTCATCATGGCGGCGATCAGCGCCGGCTCGTTGCCGTATTTGGCCTGGTAGCCCTCGTAGTGGTCCTGCCAGACGTCGCTGAGGTACTTCAAGAACAGCATGGTCAGCACGTAGTTCTTGTAGTCGCTGGCATCCACGCTGCCACGGAAGGTGTCGCACGACTTCCAGATGATGGCGTTGATTTCGTCCTGGCTGATGGGGCTGTGGCTCATGGGCTTCTTCTTGGCTGAATCAGGGTTGGCGGACGGCGAGTGCTGTGTTGCGCTGGGTGCGGCGGCTGATCTGGCGGCTGGCCACGGGCTTAACTGTCAAGGATTGCTTGATAGTTGCCGGGCTGGGTGCGCCTCGGTAGGGCGTGCTGCGGATAGGCAGGCTGATAAGCCGCTTGGCGAATGCCTGCTGGTTCGCCCAGACGCAGGCACGCAGTTGCAGCGTGAGCTTGCCGTCGTCGGTGCTGTAGAGAATCAGATCATGCATGGCAGCGGGCGTCCCTGGTGGCTGACGGTGCTGAACATGGCGCAGGGCGAGCGAGGTCGCCAGCTTTTTCTGCAGATTGCTTTCTGTAGAAAAAGAAAAGGCCCACATCGCTGTGAGCCTTTCTCTGTATTTGGTGCCCGGGGACGGAATCGAACCGCCGACACGGGGATTTTCAATCCCCTGCTCTACCGACTGAGCTACCCGGGCTAACGGGGCGCTATTAGACGGATTTGAGGGGTAGGTGTCAAGCGTGAGTTTGAAAAATATTTAATTATTACGGGCGCTTAGGTTCGAGCGAGGGTTCGGGGGCGGGTGTACAGGGTGGTTGGGTAGCCCGGATAAGCCTTGGCGCAATCCGGGAGGGTACCGTCCCGGATTGCAGCGCGTGCCGCGCTTTATCCGGGCTACGGCTGTAGTGCCTGGCCGCTTACTCGCTGGGCGGCACGTAGCCGTCGGCCTGGGCGTATTCCTCGCCGGAGAGGAATTTGTCCATCTCGGTCTGGAGAAACTTGCGGTCTTCGGCGTTCATCATGTTCAGGCGGCGTTCGTTGATCAGCAGGGTCTGGTGCTTCTGCCATTCGTCCCAGGCTTGCTTGGAGACGTTGTTGAAGATGTCCTCACCTTTGGCGCCTGGATACGGCGGGCGGTCCAGGCCGGGGAGTTCCTGCTTGTGTTTGCGGCACTGTACGGTGCGGGTCATGGTGTTTCTCCAGTGTTCGGGGTTGCGAGTGCATCGGCCGCGCGCTTCAGCAGTTTCTTCACTGGGGCGGCGAGGCCCAGGCGCGGCGGGGTGGCGAGGTTATACCAGAGCCAGTCAGCCTCGGCCACGGCGACTGGCGCGGCGTCGACCTGGATCAGCCAGGGTTCGATGGCCAGCTGGAAGTGGCTGAAGGTGTGAGTCAGGCCGCTCAGTTCGCGCTGTGCGCCGAGCTGCAGGGTGTGGCGGCTGGCCAGTGTGGCGATGGCTGTGGCTTCGTCCAGCTCCGGCAGGCTCCACAGGCCGCCCCAGAGGCCGCTGGACGGGCGGCGGTAGAGCAGCACCTCGCCGTGGCGGTTGGCGAAGATCGGCATCAGCGTGCGCTTCTGCGGCAACGCCTTGCGCGGTTTGGGGATCGGGTAGCGGATCTCCAGGCCGAGCAGGTGCGCCTGACAGCCGCTTTTCAGTGGGCAGAGCAGGCAGCTCGGTTTGCTGCGGGTACACAGGGTGGCGCCGAGATCCATCATCGCCTGGGTGTAGTGGTTGACTCGGGCGTGCGGGGTAAAGCGCTCGGCTACATCCCACAGCTGTTTCGCCACTTTTGGCTCGCCCGGATAGCCTTCCTGCGCCACGTAGCGCGCCAGTACGCGTTTGACGTTACCGTCGAGGATCGGCGCGCGCAGGCCCATGCTCAGGCTGGCGATGGCGCCGGCGGTGGAGCGGCCGATGCCGGGAAGTTCGGTGAGCTGGTCGACATCGCGGGGGAATTTGCCGGCATGTTCGCGCATAACGAGCTGCGCGGTCTTCTGCAGGTTGCGCGCGCGGGTGTAGTAACCGAGGCCCGTCCACAGGTGCAGCACTTCGTCTTCTGGCGCGGCGGCCAGGTCATTTACCGTCGGCAATGCGGCCATAAAGCGGTCGAAATAACCGAGCACGGTGCTGACCTGGGTCTGCTGCAGCATGATCTCCGAGACCCATACGCGGTACGGCGTGATGCCCTGTTGCCAGGGCAGGTCCTTGCGTCCGTGGCTGTCGTACCAGTGCAGTACCGCGTCAGAAAACTGCTCGGGGCTCATCGGTTGAACAGGCCCTTGAGCGCGTCTTTCAGCTCGGGGCTGACCTTGTCGCCGAGTTTTTCTTCGATTTTCTCGTTGAGCTTGTTGCCGGCCAGTTTGGCGGCAACCTTGCCCAGGCCGTCCTGATCCAGGCGGCAGGCCTTGCCGCCCATTTCCAGCGGGCCGCGGCAGCGCACCGGCCATTCGATGCCGACATAGCGCTCGTTGACCTGGCAGGCCGGGTCGGGCATTTCGCGTTGATCACCGATAACGGTGATGCCGACGCGGTAGTCGAGGCCGAGGATGCGCAGGTCCAGATCGCCATTGCCGCTGACCGCCAGGCCCGGAATAACGGCCTTGAGGTCGGGGTTGTGGGCTACGCCGTTACGCAGGATCAGGCGGCCTTGCAGGGTTTCGAAGGGCGTGTCCTTGCCGCGTGGGTCGCTGCTCAGGGATTTGCGGTTGAGCGTGGCGATGCCGCGGCACAGCTGTTGTTCCAGGTTGGCGTCGACCAGCACGCCGTCGTTGAGCAGGAAGCTGGCGTCACCCGTCAGCCCATCGACCCAGGCGCGCTGGCTGTTACCGCTGGTAGTCAGGTTGGCTTTGAAATCCAGCAGGCCTTTGACCGGTGAAGGCTGGTCGGGCTTCTTCAGGAAGGGCTCAATCTGGATGCTGCTGAGGTTCTTTTGCACGCTGAGCAGCGGGATAGCCGGGCGCACGTCGATGCTGGCCTGGGCGTCGAAGCTGCCGTTGCCGATGGTGCCGCGTGCATCCTGCAGGGTCAGCAGGCCGCCTTTGCTTTGTGCCTTGGCGCTGAAGTTGCTGATCACCTGCTGTTGGGCGGTGAGCTGGCCCAGGCTGAGGTCGAGTTGCAGGTCGAGCTTGCGCAGCGCCTCAATTGGTAGCACTTCGCTGCTGCTCCAGGCGTGTTGGGTCGGCGCATCGGGCAGCGGCGTGCTGCCGCTCTGCCCGGCGCTGGCGACGCTGGCCTTGACCTCGGCCTTGCGCGCGGCGCCGGCATCCTTGGCGTCCTTGGAGGGTGCGGGCAGGTAGCGGTCGAGGTTCAGCTGGTCGCCCTTGAGCTGCACGCGCAGGGCTTGCTTGGCGAAGTCGGCAATCGCCAACTGGCCGCTGAAGTGGCTGTCGTCCAGGGTCAGCTTGAGGTCTTCGAGGGTCAGGCTGTTGTCGTTGCCACTAAGGCGGGTGACCAGCTCGAACTGGCTGAGGGTTTTGTCGTCGTTCATCGGCGGCAGTTTCTGGCCGATGGTGCTGAGGAACTCACGCAGGTTAAGCGGTGCGATGGACAGGCCGCCGCTGAGTTTTGGCTGTTTGTCGAGGTCGCGGACTTTCAGCTCGCCGAGGGCGCGTAGCTGGTTGCCGGAAAACTTCAGGCCATTCCATTCGGCGACCTGGGCGGCCAGATCGACCAGCAATTGGCCCTGGGCCGAATAGGTCAGGGTCTGGCCGTCGAAGGGCTCGCCGGACACTTCACCGGAGAGCTTGGCGTCTTCCAGCTGGTAGCGCTTGAGGGCACGGTCGAAGCGCAGTTCACCCTGCAGCTCGCTACGGGCGCGCAGCACCGGCTTGTTGACGCCGAAGAAGGCGCTGAGTTTGACCGGGATGCCTGCGCCTTCGCGGATCGCTCCGGTGGTCAGCTGGATGCTTTCGGCGCTGAATTGCTGGCCTTTCTGCGCGTCGTGGTAGTCGATGCGCGCGCTGTTGACGATCAGGCTGTCGATGTCCAGTTTCAGCGGCTGGCTGCTGCCTGTTGCTGCCGCTGTAGTGCCTGTAGTCGGCGCGCTGTCACTGGTTGCTGGCGGGGTATCGGCTGTTGTGGTCGCGGCCTTGGCCGGTTTGCCGACATCTTCCCAGTTGCTGTGGCCTTTTGCGTCGCGCTGCAGGTTGAGGTTGAGGCCGTCGATGCGGATATCGCTCATCTGCACTTCTTTGCGCAGCAGCGGCAGCACGCGCACTGACAGGCCGAGCAAGCGCAGGTCGGCGAAGGGTTTGTCCGGTGTGTTGGCGCTGGCGAGGGTGGCGTCGGTCAGCTCCAGACCGAGCCAGGGGAACAGGCTCCAGCCGATATCGCCCTTGAGGGTCAGCTCTAGATTGGCCTGGTCGCGTGCAAGCTGGCGGATTTCGTCTTTGTAATCATTGGGATCGAACAGGTGGGTGAGGGCAAAGCCCAGCGCCACGATGATCAGCAAGAGCCCGAGAAAAAACAGGCCGAGAATTTTGCCGAGCGCTTTCATGTGCGAATCCTTGTTTCGAAACGGGGTGGTGAAGAGCAGCAATTCAAGCCGGCGAGTATAGCGCCAGCGCTTTTACCTGGACCGCCGACAGTCCCGTTTGTGCGGTGATTTTGCAAGCGGCTTTTGCAGGTGGCGGGCATGCGCGGGCGGAGAGCGGCCAGCGCATGCCTGGTCGCTGGTGCAGTCAAGGCGTTTGGATCGACAAGTCGGCAGCCGGTTCCCTGATTATGTTGGCGATAGTGATGCCTCTGATCGCCGCCGGTAGCCGCCCAGGCGGATGCCCGCCTATAATGCTCGCCTTTTTCCGTGGGCAATTTCTGGAGCTGGTGATGGCCGAACGTACGGCATCCGTCGAGCGCAATACCCTGGAGACCCAGATCAAGGTCTCGATCAACCTGGATGGGACTGGCAAGGCCAAGTTCGATATTGGCGTGCCATTCCTTGAGCACATGCTCGACCAGATCGCCCGTCACGGCTTGATCGACCTGGATATCCAGTGCAAGGGCGACCTGCATATCGATGACCACCACACCGTGGAAGACGTCGGTATCACCCTCGGCCAGGCGTTTACCAAGGCCATCGGCGACAAGCGTGGCATGACCCGTTACGGCCATTCTTACGTGCCGCTGGATGAAGCGCTGTCGCGCGTGGTGATCGACTTCTCCGGTCGTCCGGGCCTGCAGATGCACGTGCCGTTCACCCGCGCGGTGGTCGGTGGCTTCGATGTGGATCTGTTCCAGGAGTTCTTCCAGGGCTTCGTCAACCACGCGCTAGTCAGCCTGCACATCGACAACCTGCGCGGCACCAACACCCACCACCAGATCGAAACGGTGTTCAAAGCCTTCGGCCGCGCCCTGCGCATGGCCGTCGAGCTGGACCCGCGCATGGCCGGGCAGATGCCGTCGACCAAGGGCTGCCTGTAAATGCAGACAGTTGCAGTAATCGACTACGGCATGGGCAACCTGCATTCGGTGGCCAAGGCGCTTGAGCACGTGGGTGCCGGTAAGGTGCTGGTGACCAGCGATGCCCAGGTGATTCGCGAAGCCGACCGGGTGGTATTCCCCGGTGTGGGCGCGATCCGCGATTGCATGGCTGAGATCAAGCGTCTGGGCTTCGACAGCCTGGTGCGTGAAGTCAGCGCTGACCGGCCGTTTCTCGGCATCTGCGTGGGCATGCAGGCGCTGCTGGAGCACAGCGAAGAGAACGATGGCGTCGATTGCATCGGTCTGTTCCCCGGCAAGGTGCGTTTCTTCGGCAAGAGCATGGTCGAAGACGGCGAACCGCTGAAGGTGCCGCACATGGGCTGGAACGAGGTGGCACAGTCGGTCAAGCACCCGCTGTGGCACAACATCCCGGACCTGGCGCGCTTCTACTTTGTGCACAGCTATTACATCGAGGCCGGCAACCCCAAGCAGGTGGTCGGTCGTGGTCATTACGGCAAGGACTTCGCCGCCGCGCTGGCCGAAGGCTCGCGCTTTGCCGTGCAGTTCCACCCGGAAAAGAGCCATACCCACGGCCTGCAATTGCTGCAGAACTTCGCCGCTTGGGATGGTCGCTGGTAAATGAGCCGGGCCAAGCAGAAGCCGCCGATCATGACCTTGAGCGCTGAGCAGGAGCGTGAAGCCTGTTTGGCGATCAAGCGGTTTATGGCCGAGCGCTTCGAGCTGGAGCTGGGTAGCTTCGAGGCCGCCGAGGTGCTCGAGCTATTTGCCCGTGAGATTGCGCCGCATTACTACAACCGGGCGATTTTCGATGTGCAGACTCACCTGAAAGAACGGTTCGAGAGCATCGAAAGCGACCTTTGGGCACTTGAAAAGAGCTGACCCACCGAATTCACACGACTTGAGCAGGTTCAACCGATGCTGATTATCCCCGCTATCGATCTGAAGGACGGCGCTTGCGTGCGTCTGCGCCAGGGCCGCATGGAAGACTCCACGGTGTTTTCCGATGACCCGGTGAGCATGGCCGCCAAGTGGGTCGAAGGTGGTTGCCGCCGCCTGCACCTGGTTGACCTCAACGGTGCTTTCGAGGGCCAGCCGGTTAACGGCGAGGTGGTCACAGCCATCGCCAAGCGCTACCCGACCCTGCCGATTCAGATCGGCGGCGGCATCCGTACCCTGGAAACCATCGAGCACTACGTGCGCGCGGGTGTCAGCTACGTGATCATCGGCACCAAGGCGGTGAAAGATCCGCAGTTCGTCACCGACGCCTGCAAAGCCTTCCCCGGCAAGGTCATCGTCGGTCTGGATGCCAAAGACGGCTTCGTCGCCACCGACGGTTGGGCGCAAGTGTCGAGCGTGCTGGCGACTGACCTGGCCAAGCGTTTCGAGGCTGATGGCGTCTCGGCCATCGTTTATACCGACATCGCCAAAGACGGCATGATGCAGGGCTGCAACGTTGAAGCCACTGCGGCCCTGGCTGCGGCCAGCCGCATTCCGGTAATCGCCTCCGGCGGCATCCACAACTTGGGTGATATCGAGAAACTGCTGCTGGCGCGCTCGCCCGGCATCATCGGCGCGATCACCGGCCGGGCCATTTACGAAGGCACCCTGGATGTGGCCGAGGCCCAGGCCTTCTGCGATAACTTCAAGGGCTAAACCGTAGGGCGGGTGAAACCCGCCGCAATTGACGCAATCTTTATCGGTGGGTTGCACCCACCCTACGGGAGCTCCGTATGGCACTGGCTAAACGCATTATCCCCTGCCTCGACGTGGACAACGGCCGCGTGGTCAAGGGCGTGCAGTTCGAGAACATCCGTGACGCCGGTGACCCGGTGGAAATCGCCCGCCGTTACGACGAGCAGGGCGCCGACGAGATTACCTTTCTCGACATCACCGCCAGCGTCGATGGCCGTGACACCACGCTGCACACCGTCGAGCGCATGGCCAGCCAGGTGTTTATCCCGCTGACTGTGGGGGGCGGCGTGCGCACCGTGCAGGACATCCGCAACCTGCTCAATGCCGGCGCCGACAAGGTGTCGATCAACACCGCGGCGGTATTCACCCCGGAGTTCGTCGGCGAAGCGGCTTCGCGCTTCGGCTCGCAGTGCATCGTCGTTGCCATCGACGCGAAGAAGGTGTCCAAACCGGGCGAAACGCCGCGCTGGGAAATCTTCACCCACGGCGGGCGCAAGCCCACCGGCCTGGATGCGGTGCTGTGGGCGAAGAAGATGGAAGACCTCGGCGCGGGTGAAATTCTCCTGACCAGCATGGATCAGGACGGCGTAAAGAGTGGCTATGACCTGGGCGTGACCCGCGCCATCAGCGAAATGGTCGGCATCCCGGTGATCGCCTCCGGCGGCGTCGGCAACCTGCAGCACCTGGCCGACGGCATCATCGAAGGCAAAGCCGCTGCCGTACTGGCTGCAAGCATCTTCCACTTCGGCGAATACACCGTGCCCGAAGCCAAGGCCTATATGGCCGCTCGTGGGATTGTGGTGCGCTAAACCTCGCTGACCGGCAGCCCTGCCGGTCACTGCTGCGGGCGAGTCGACAGCAAAATGTCGACTGGCCCGCTAAAATCAGAATGTTTGCGCTCGGGTCGATGCTTTGGGCATCCCTGTGAGCGCTCCTCTTTCTAATAATTGGTTGTTTCATACACGGAGTTCTTATGTCCGCTATCCGGCTATTCACTGCGGTTTGGCTGTTGTGTGCCGTCAGCCTGGCTCACGCGGAACCACTGGTTCTGCTTACCGAAAACCTGCCGCCGTTCAGCATGGCGGCCAGTGGCGGCAATTTTGCCAAGGATGCTGATGTGCAGGGCATCAGCAGCGATACGGTACGTGCGCTATGCAGCAAGGCGCAGCTTGAATGTCAGGTGATCCTGCGCTTCCCCTGGGAGCGTCAGTACAAGCAGGCGCTCGAGAGCAAGGGCTACGGGGTGTTTTCCACTGCTCGCACGGCGGACCGTGAGTCGCTGTTCAAGTGGGTTGGGCCGATTGCGGTGAGCGATTGGGTGTTACTGGCCAAGGCCGATAGCAGCATTGCGTTGAACAGCCTGGAGCAGGCGGGCGCTTATCGCATCGGCGGTTATCGCGATGACGCGATTTCGCAGTTCCTGATCGACCGCGGCGTTACTGTGCAAACCAGCCTGCAGGACAAGGAAAACCTCAGCAAGCTGGAGAAGGGGTTGATCGACCTGTGGGCTACCGATGAAGCTGGTGGGCGCTATCAGGCCAAGCAGTCGCCACTGGGTGCGCTCAAGGTGGTGCATCGCTTTAATAGTGCCGAGCTCTATCTGGCGCTGAATATAGAGACGCCCGATGATGTGGTGCAGAAGTTGCAGCAGGCCCTGGACGAGATGCGCGCTCAAGGTGAACTGGGCACGATCAAAGACGGTTATCTGTAACTCTCTTGTGACCGTATCTGCGTAAACCCTGGGCTGGGCTTAGTCGGCAGTGCTGGGTATGCTTGCATGCTTAGCCCAACTATCGATGTGAGACATCATGTTCAAACAATTGCTAGTCGCCCTTGCCGGCACTGTTATGGTGCTCGCGGGCAGTGCCCGGGCCGAAGTCGACCCGAATTACAGCCTGGTGCTGCTGACCGAGAATTTCCCGCCGTACAACATGGCGATCAACGGCAAGAACTTCGCTCAGGAAGACAATATCGACGGCATTGCTGTGGATATCATCCGCGAGATGTTCAAGCGCGCCGGGATCAAGTACAGCATGACCCTGCGCTTTCCCTGGGATCGTATCTACAAACTGGCGCTGGAAAAACCAGGCTATGGTGTGTTTGTTGCTGCGCGACTACCGGAGCGTGAGGCGCTGTTCAAGTGGGTCGGCCCGATTGGTCCGGACGATTGGGTGCTGCTCGGCAGGTCCGATAGCAGCATTACTCTGAACAGTCTGGAGGACGCCAAGCAGTACAAGGTGGGCGCCTACAAGGGCGACGCGATTGCCGAGCATCTGGTAGAAAAAGGCCTGGAGCCGATTACCGCCCTGCGCGACACGGAAAACGCCAAGAAATTGATGGCCGGTCAGATTGACCTGTGGGCCACTGGTGACCCTGCCGGCCGCTACCTGGCCAAGCAAGACGGTATTTCCGGGCTGAAAACCATTCTGCGTTTCGATAGCGCCGAGCTGTACCTGGCACTCAACAAAGACGTGCCGGATGAAGTTGTACAGAAGCTGCAAGCCGAGCTGGACAAGATGCGCAGCGAAGGTTTTGTCGACGATATTCTGAACAACTATCTGTAATACGCAAAACCAGTGGGCCGGTCACAAACCGGCCCGCGGCCATGGATGGTTGACGCCACGTACCATACGTCGCC
This sequence comes from Pseudomonas sp., assembly GCF_030684895.1. Classification (GTDB taxonomy): domain Bacteria; phylum Pseudomonadota; class Gammaproteobacteria; order Pseudomonadales; family Pseudomonadaceae; genus Aquipseudomonas. The sequence goes on from NZ_JAUXXP010000076.1 coordinate 35,513, forward strand.
GGGCACCCGCCCGAGCAAGGATGCCGCTAGCCATAATCACAATTCATGCGAGCGGAATGACCTATGTTGAAAACCCTGAAAGCCAGCCTGTTGTTCGGGCTTGTTCTGAGTGCCTGTGCTGCCCGTGCAGAGCTTCCAGCCGATTACAAAGTGGTGTTGCTGACCGAGAACTTCCCGCCGTTCAACATGGCGGTGGATGACAAGAACTTTGCCCGTGATGACGGTATCGACGGCATCAGTGCCGAGATTGTCCGTGCGATGTTCAAGCGTGCCGGCATCAACTACACGCTGACCCTGCGCTTCCCTTGGGACCGCTTGTACCGCCTGACCCTGGACAAACCCAACTACGGCTTGTTCTCCACCACGTTCACCGCCGAACGTCAGCCTCTGTTCAAGTGGGTGGGGCCATTGGCTAAAACCGGTTGGGTGCTGCTGGCGGCGCCAGGTAATAACGTCAGTGTCGCTAGCCTCAAAGATGCAGCGCAGTATCAAATTGGTGCCTACAAAAATGACGCGGTTAGCCAGCATCTGGAAAGCCAGGGGCTGAGTCCGGTCAATGCGCTGCGTGATCAGGAGAACATCAAGAAGCTGCTCAGCGGCAAGATCGACCTGTGGGCCACCACTGATCCCGTGGGGCGCTATCTGGCCAAGCAGGAGGGCGTCAGTGGTCTGAATACCGCGCTGCGCTTTAACGAGGCTGAGCTGTACCTGGCGCTCAACAAGGACACTCCGGATGAGGTGGTGCAGCGTCTGCAGAAAGCATTGGATGAACTGCGCGCCGAAGGCTTTATTGACGAGATGACCAATAACTACCTGTAGTCTCAGGCGTTATTAAAAAGCCCGACCTTGAGTGATCAAGGTCGGGCTTTTTGTTGCTGCAGTTTCGCGGGCATGGCCCGCTCCTACAAACGCACGTCTAGTCGCCGCGGGTAACGCTTAGGCCCTTGAGCAGGTTGAGGGCCTGGCTCAGCTGGTAGTCGTCATCCTGTGGGCGTGCCGGGGTGCTGCTTTTGCCCTTGCTGGGTTTGTCGGCGCCGCCGTTACCATTGCCCAGATGACCTTGCAGGTCGGCTTCCTTGATGCCGCTTTCATCCTGCTCACGGGTGAGCTTGGCGCGCGCTACCTCGATGTCCGGGACGATGCCCTGAGCCTGGATCGAGCGGCCCTTGGGAGTGAAATACAGCGCGGTGGTGAGTTTCAGCGCGCGGTCATTGTTCAGTGGCAGCACGGTTTGCACCGAACCTTTGCCGAAGCTGTCGGTGCCCATCAGCACGCCGCGTTTGTGATCCTGCAGAGCGCCGGCGACAATCTCAGAGGCCGAGGCGCTGCCGCCGTTGATCAGCACCACCAGTGGCACGCCTTCGCTGGCGTCGGCCGGGTCGGCATTGAAGCGCAGCTCAGAGTTGGCGATGCGTCCTTCGGTGTAGACGATCAGGCCCTTCTTGAGGAAGTGGTCGGTGACTTCCACGGCCGCCTGCAGCACGCCGCCGGGGTTGTTGCGCAAGTCGAGGACCAGGCCGCGCAGCTTCTTGCCGTTGTCCTTGCGCAACTTGGCCAAAGCCTTGCCGACTTCTTCGCCGCTGTTGACCTGGAACTGGGTGATGCGGATGTAGCCGTAGCCATCGTCGAGCAGCTGGCTTTTCACGCTCTTGACCTTGATCACTGCGCGCGTCAGCTTGACCTCGAAGGGTTTGCCGCCTTCACGTACCAGGGTCAGCTCGATGTCGCTGCCGGCTTTGCCGCGCATCTTCTCGACGGCTTCCATCAGCGACAGGCCCTTGGTGGGCTGGCCGTCGATCTTCACGATCAGGTCGCCCGGCTGGATGCCTGCGGCGGACGCCGGGGTGTCATCAATTGGCGAGACCACTTTGAGAAAGCCATCTTCGCTGCCTAGCTCAATACCCAGGCCGCCAAATTCACCGCTGGTACTTTCCTGCAGATCGCGGAAGGCTTCCGGCTCCAGGTAGGCTGAGTGCGGGTCAAGGTTGCTGAGCATGCCCTTGATCGCGTTTTCCAGCAGGGTCTTGTCGCTGACCGGCTCGACATACGCGGACTTGATACGGTCCATTACCTCGGCAAAGGTGCGCAGGTCGTCCAGCGGCAGTGGCGCGCTGTCGTTGGCGGTGGCCGGTGCTGCGGCTGGCGCGGCAAACACGGCGGTGCTGCCCAGCAGGGTAACGGCCAGCGCGAGGGTGGTGAGGCGGAACAGATGCGGCATGTCGAACGTACTCCTGGTCCTGAATCATTAATCGCAGCACTTATCCTTGTGTGCGGCACCATTGAGCGGGGTCGATCGGGCGGCCCTGCTGGCGAATTGCGAAATACAGTGCTGGGGTTTCCTGGCCGCCGCTGTTGCCAACGGTGGCGATGGCTTCACCGGCCTTGACTACGTCGCCGGCATCCTTGAGCAGGCTCTGGTTATGCCCATAGAGGCTCAGGTAGCCATTGCCATGGTCGAGGATGACCAGAAGCCCGGCGCCACGCAACCAGTCGGCAAACACCACCCGACCGCCATGCACGGCATGCACCTGGCTGCCGGCGGAGGCGCCGATCAGCACGCCATCCCATTTGGTGCGGGCATCACCGCCGCGTGGTGTGCCGTAGCGGGCCACCAGGCGACCGTTGACCGGCCAGGGCAACTGGCCGCGGGCCTTGGCGAACGGGCCGCCGAAGCTGGCGCCGGAACTCACCAGTGGACCCGTCGGTGCCGGATTAGTGCTACTGCGTGATTGTTCGCGTTCGGCGAGCAGGGCTTGCTGGCGCGCGGCTTCAGCTTCGCGGGCCTGGCGGGCGAGGGTTTCCTCGATGGTTTTCAGCACCCGCGCCAGATTGGCTTGTTCCTGTTGGCGGGCCTTGAGCTTCTGGTCGCGGGCGGAGAATTCCGTGTTCAGCTTGGCCAGGGCCAACTGACGCTCCTTGCGCACGCTGGCGAGTTGTTCGCGGCGGCCATCCAGGGCGCTTTTCTGCTCCAGTAACTGGCTTTGCTGGTTGGCGATGTCCAGCTCGACGTTGGCCAGCTGGCGCAGGGTTTCATTGAAGGTGGCGAGTTGTTCCATGCGCGCTTCGCTGAGGTAGTCGTAGTAGGTCAGGGTGCGCGAGAATTTTTCCGGATTCTGCTGGTTGAGCAGCAGTTTGACGTATTCCTGGCGACCGCTCTGATAGGCAGCGCGGGCTTGTATGCCGATCAGGCGCTGCTGTTCAAGGCGCGCGCCCTCGAGTTTTTTTTTCTCTTTATCGAGGCGCTGGATTTCCTCTTCGCTCTTTTTCAGGTCCTGCTGCAGGCCTTTGACCTGTTTCTCCAGTTGGCCCATCTCGCTTTCGGTTTTTTTCAGGTCTTTCTGTACGCCGGATTTTTCCTGCTGCAACTTATCCAGCAGTTGCTTGAGCTCGGCGACATCGGCGCGGGCGGCGTCCAATTGCTTCTGCGCGTCGCTCTTCTCGTCGGCGATGGCCGGCGTCAGCAGGAGGGTCAGGAAAATAAGGGCGAGGGCACGAAACATGGGGCTGGCAGCACCTGGGGCAAGGACGCGCCTAGTATGCCTAAAAATGCAGCGGCAAGCTGCAAGTCATCGGTGCTGCCCACGGGGGCAAATCGACAGCGTGAAGTAGCCGGCAGTTTGCCCGCAGGCCAGGCGTTGCACCTGGCTGCGGGCAGTGGCTTAGTTCAGCTCGACGATGCTGGTGCCGGTCATTTCCGCCGGAACTGGCAGGCCCATCAGGGTCAGCAGGGTCGGGGCAACATCGGCCAGTACGCCGCCTGGGCGGATAGTCGCTGGGCGCTTGCCGACATAGATAAATGGCACCGGCTCGCAGGTGTGTGCGGTGTGCGCTTGGCCGGTGCTTTCGTCGGCCATCTGCTCGACGTTGCCGTGATCGGCGGTGATCAGCGCTTCGCCGCCGACTTTGTCCAGCGCCGCGACGATGCGGCCGACGCAGCCGTCCAGGCATTCCACGGCGGCCACGGCGGCGGAAAACACGCCGGTGTGGCCGACCATGTCGCCGTTGGCGTAGTTGACGATGATCACGTCGTAACGCTGGTTTTCGATCGCGGCGACGATCTTGTCGGTGACTTCCGGCGCGCTCATCTGCGGCTGCAGGTCATAGGTGGCGACGTTTGGCGAAGGGATGAGGATGCGTTCTTCGCCGGCAAAGGGTTCTTCACGTCCGCCGGAGAAGAAGAAGGTGACGTGGGCGTACTTCTCGGTTTCGGCGATGCGCAGCTGGGTCTTGCCGTTATTCGCCAGGTATTCGCCAAGCACATTGGTCAGGGCTTCCGGCTTGTAGGCGCTGGGCGTCGGGATGCTTGCGGCGTACTGGGTGAGCATGACGAAACCGGCCAGTTGCGGCACGCGCGTGCGCTCGAACTCCTTGAAGCCCGGCTCGACAAAGGCGCGGGTCAGCTCGCGGGCGCGGTCGGCGCGGAAGTTCATAAACACCACGGCGTCGCCGTCTTCCATGCGCACCGGCTCGCCAATAGTAGTGGCTTTGACGAATTCATCGCTTTCGCCACGTTCGTAGGCAGCCTGCAGGCCTTCCACGGCAGTGGCGGCGTTGAACTGGCCATTACCGTCGACCAGCAAGCCGTAGGCCTGCTCGACGCGGTCCCAGCGGTTGTCGCGGTCCATCGCGAAGTAGCGGCCGCTGAGGCTGGCAATGCGGCCCTTGCCGAGTTTGGCGAAGGTGGCGTCGAGCAGCTCGATGGACGGCTGAGCGCTTTTCGGCGGGGTGTCGCGGCCGTCGAGGAAAGCGTGCAGGTAGATACGCTCGGCACCGCGCTGGGCGGCCAGTTCGGCCATGGCCACCAGATGGTCCTGATGGCTGTGCACGCCGCCGTCGGAGAGCAGTCCGAGGATATGCACGGCCTTGCCGGCGCTAACTGCCTTATCCACGGCGCTGGTGATGGCTGGATTCGTGAAGAAATCGCCATCGCGAATCGCTTTGGTCACCCGGGTGAAGTCCTGATACACCACGCGGCCCGCGCCGAGGTTCATATGACCGACCTCGGAATTGCCCATCTGCCCGTCCGGCAGGCCCACGTCCATGCCTGAGCCCGAGATCAGGCCGTGGGGCTGGGTGGCGCGCAGGTGGTCATAGACCGGCGTGTTGGCGGCCATGATGGCGTTGGATTCGGGGCTGTCACTGTGGCCGAAGCCATCGAGGATGATCAGTACCAGGGGTTTGGGCGTGGCGCTCATAAAGCTGGTTCGCTCTGGGTCGATGGGCGGGAAACAAAGGAGGAGCATTTTACGGCCAAGTGGCGCAAACGTCACCGCCGGGCGGGGTTTGGCCGACCTGTGTGGCTGTGTATACTGGCCGACATTTTACCGCCCCGGAACCGCACAATGCTTGCCAACTTGATTGAATTTGCCACTACCCACTATGTCCTGAGCGGTTTGTTCGCAACTCTGCTCGCGCTGCTGATCTTCACCGAGGCGCGCAAGGGCGGGCAGAGCCTGAGCAGCCGCGAGCTGACCGCACTGGTTAACAGCGAGCAGGGCGTGGTGCTGGATATCCGCGGGCAGAAAGATTTTTCCGCCGGGCATATCGTCGGCGCGCTGAATATTCCCTTCGAAAAACTCGCCAGCCGTATGGTTGAGCTGGACAAGCACAAGGCCAAGACCATCATCGTGGTCGATGCCATGGGCCAGCATGCCGGTGCTGTGTGCCGCGACCTGAAAAAGGCGGGTTTCACGGCGGCCAAGCTGTCTGGCGGTGTCGCCAGCTGGCGCGGTGACAATCTTCCGCTGGTGAAGTGAGATGCAGTCTGTCGTCATCTATTCCAGCGACTGGTGCCCGTACTGCATCCGCGCCAAGCAACTGCTGACGCATAAAGGCGTGGCCTTTAACGAGATCAAGGTTGATGGCAAGCCGGATCTGCGTGCGGAAATGACCCGCAAGGCGCGGCAGACCTCGGTGCCGCAAATCTGGATCGGTGACACCCATGTGGGTGGTTGCGATGACCTTTACGCCCTGGAGCGCGCCGGCAAGCTCGATGCGCTGCTCAAGGCTTAATTCCCTGTTTACCCGTACCTAACGACAAGAAGGCTTTGCCATGACAGAACAAGCTAGCAACGGCGCCGCTCAGGGCGAACAAAACCCGCAATTCTCCCTGCAGCGTATCTATGTACGTGACCTGTCCTTCGAAGCGCCGAAGAGCCCGGAAATCTTCCGTCAGGAGTGGGCGCCGAGCGTCGCGATGGACCTCAATACCCGTCAGAAGTCGTTGGACGGCGATTTCCACGAAGTGGTGCTGACCCTCTCGGTGACCGTGAAAACGGGCGAAGAAACCGCCTTTATCGCTGAAGTGCAGCAGGCCGGCATCTTCCTGATCAAGGGCCTGGACGCGGCGTCCATGAGCCACACCCTGGGCGCGTTCTGCCCGAACATCCTCTTCCCCTATGCCCGCGAAACCCTGGACAGCCTGGTGGTGCGTGGCTCGTTCCCGGCGCTGATGCTGGCTCCGGTGAACTTCGACGCCCTCTACGCCCAGGAGCTGCAGCGCATGCAGCAGGCTGGCGAAGTGGCCACCGCACACTAAGGTTTGCGGCTGGAACAAAAAACGCCCTACGGGGCGTTTTTTTTATGGCTATGTACTCATTGCGTGTTGCGAGGCGATAAATCGTAGGTTGGCGTTGAGCGTAGCGAAGCCCAACAGATCGCAGTATGTCTGGTGGGTTACGGCGCAACGGATCTATGTGGCAGCAGATAATCCGTGGCTTTGCGCCTAACCCACCCTACGCGTCGGCAAAACCCTGCTGACGCCAGGCCTCGTAGACCGCCACGGCGACGGTATTGGACAGGTTCAGGCTGCGGCAGCCTTCGCGCATTGGCAGGCGCAGGCGTTGTTCGGGCGGCAGGCTGTCGCGAATCTCCTGGGGCAGGCCGCGGCTTTCCGGGCCGAACAGAAAGGCGTCACCCGGCTGGTAGCTGACCTGGTGGAATGCTTGCGAGCCTTTGGTGGTAAAGGCAAACACGCGCGGCTGGCCGATGCTGGCTAGGCAGCTGTCGAGGTCGGCGTGGCGCTGCAGGGTGGCGTATTCGTGGTAATCCAGACCAGCGCGGCGCAGGCGTTTGTCGTCCAGCTCGAAGCCCAGCGGCTCGATCAGGTGCAGGTGGCAGCCGCTGTTGGCGCAGAGCCTGATAATGTTGCCGGTATTGGGTGGAATTTCCGGTTGAAAAAGGATGACGTGAAACATGCGCGGCTCCGAGCTTGAAGACGAGCAGCATTCTACAGACCCGCGCCCCCGTCCGTGGGTGCGGGTGATCGCTTCATTGGCGGTGATTGGTTTTTTGATTGGTTTGATGATCGGTCGTCTGCTGCAGCCGGACCCGCTGTGGCTGGAGCAGGTAAACGTGCGCGAGCAGGGCCTTGAACTGTGGTTCAACGTTGAGCCGACACCGCGCGAAGAGCATGCCGGCGGCGTATTTATCCTGCGCCTACAGAGTTTTGGCCGCCAGCAACAGGGTCAGCTGCAGGTGCAGGGACGGTTGGCCAATTGGCGTTTGCAGCGCGAAAGAAAGGATTTGCTACTGCGAGTGGTGGCGGCCCGTCCATTGCGCGGTGAGTGGCGCGCTGAGGAGGTGGATGGGCGCTGGCGGCTGCTGGTCAGCCTGATGGAGCAATAAAAGAGGGGAATCCCCGGCCTGCCTGTACCAAGGTCCCCAAAACTGGGATTACTTGAGTCTATGCAGGCTGTGTGCCAGTTTTATTACGCAGGCTGCGGGCCGCGTAAATACTGGGTTTCAGCGTTCCTGGTGGATGCTGAGGGCGGTGCGTAAGTGCTGGGATGTGAACCGCAGCTGTGCACTGGGTCGATGTGAGTGCATTGCTCTGGCGCATTTCCAGGTCGTTTTTTGTGTAAATGCAAAACGGGCCCTGGTGGGCCCGTTTTGCATACAGCACTGCGTCAGCGGTTTTAGTCGTCGCTGTCCTCGTCATCGGCGCTTTCGACGTTCATGCCCAGTTCTTTGATCTTGCGCGTCAGCGTATTGCGGCCCCAGCCCAGCAGCACGGCGGCGTCGCGGCGGCGACCGGCGGTGTGCTTGAGCGCGGTTTCGATCATGATCCGCTCGAAGGCCGGTACGGCAGTGTCCAGCAAACTGGATTGACCACGGCCCAGCGCCTGGTCGGCCCATTGGCGCAGCGCCTGCTCCCAGTTGCTTGCTGGTGCGCTTTCCTGCGGCTGGCTGAGCAGCTCTGGCGGCAGGTCGTCGACATGCACCTCACGGCCCGAGGCCATCACGGTGATCCAGCGGCAGGTGTTCTCCAGCTGGCGGACGTTGCCGGGCCACGGCAGCTGCTGCAGGTAGTCCTCGGTTTCGCTTTTCAGCAGCTTGGGTTCGACCGCCAGCTCCAGCGCGGCACGGCTGAGGAAGTGGCGGGCCAGGGTGGGGATGTCTTCGCGGCGATCCGACAGGCGCGGGATATGAATGCGGATCACGTTGAGGCGGTGGAACAGGTCTTCACGGAACTTGCCGGCCTGCACCAGGTTTTCCAGGTTCTGGTGGGTGGCGGCGATGATGCGCACGTCCACTTTGACTGGGGTGTGCCCGCCGACCCGGTAAAACTCCCCATCGGCCAGTACGCGCAGCAGGCGAGTCTGGGTGTCGGCGGGCATGTCGCCTATTTCATCGAGAAACAGTGTGCCGCCATCGGCCTGCTCGAAGCGGCCGCGACGCTGGTTGGCCGCGCCGGTAAAGGCGCCTTTTTCGTGGCCGAACAGCTCGGACTCCATCAGATCCTTGGGGATCGCCGCCATGTTCAGCGCGATAAACGGCGAGGTAGCACGCGGGCTGTGGCGGTGCAGGGCGTGAGCGACCAACTCCTTGCCGGTGCCGGACTCGCCATTGATCAGCACGGTGATGTTGGAGTGCGAGAGGCGACCGATGGCGCGAAACACCTCCTGCATGGCCGGCGCTTCGCCGATGATCTCTGGCGTGCGTGGCTGCTCGACCGGCACGGCCAGGCTTTGCTGCTCCTGGGCATGCAGATTGGCGCGCTTGACCAGCGACACCGCTTCGTCGACATCGAAGGGTTTGGGCAGGTATTCAAATGCGCCGCCCTGGTAGGAGGCCACTGCGCTGTCCAGGTCGGAATGGGCGGTCATGATGATCACTGGCAGGCGCGGGTACAGCTCGCGGATGCGCGCCAGCAGATCCAGGCCGCTGGAGCCGGGCATACGGATATCGGAGATGATCACATCAGGTTGCTGGCGGGTCAGGCGGCTGAGCACACCATCGGCGCTGTCGAAGCTCTGGGTGGTCATGCCTTCCTGTTGCAGGGCCTTTTCCAGGACCCAGCGGATGGAGCGGTCGTCATCGACAATCCAGACGGTTTCACTGCGACTCATGACGGTGATACTCCTTGTTCCAGCGGCAGAAAGATCGAGAACACGGTGTGACCCGGGTGGCTCTCGCACTCGATCAAGCCTTGGTGCTGACTGATGATGTTCTGGGTAATGGCCAGACCCAGGCCAGTGCCGTCGGCACGCCCGCTGACCATGGGGTAGAAGATGGTTTCCTGCAGCTCGGTTGGTATGCCCGGGCCGTTGTCGATGATCTCGATTTTGGTCACCAGGCGGTGGCGGCAATGGCCAATGGTGAACTGGCGCAGGGCGCGGGTGCGCAGGGTGATGCGGCCCAGGCGCAGATCGCTCTGCCCGGACAGCGCCTGCATGGCGTTTCGCACGATATTCAGCACGGCCTGGATCATCTGTTCGCGGTCGATCAGCACATCCGGGATGCTCGGGTCGTAGTCGCGCACCAGAATGATGCTGCCCTGGCTCTCCGCTTCTACCAGGCTGCCGACGCGCTCCAGCACTTCGTGCACGTTAGTCAGCGCCAGGGATGGCAGTTTGTTTGAGCCGAGCATACGGTCGACCAGGTTACGTAGGCGGTCGGCCTCCTCGATGATCACGTTGGTGTAATCCTTGAGGCTTTCCTCGGGCAGCTCGCGGGCCAGCAGCTGCGCGGCGCCACGGATGCCGCCGAGTGGATTCTTGATCTCGTGAGCCAGGCCGCGCACCAGCAGTTTGGTGGTTTCCTGCTTGGACAGCTGCGCCTCTTCCTTGGTGATGCGCAGCAGGCGGTCGCGCGGATGCACTTCCAGTAGCAACAGGGTTTCGCCTTTGCTGAGCACCGGCGTTACTGCGTAGTCGACAGTCAGGGTCTGGCCGCTGGCCGACGTTACCACCGCTTCGCGCTTGTTGAAGGGGTGGGCGTGCTGCACGGCCTGGCGCAAGGCGCTCAGTGCTTCACTGGATTCGGTAAACAGCTCGCTGATGAATTGACCGTGACTGCGCTGGCCGCTGACGGCCAGGAGCATCTCCGCTGCCGGGTTCATGTACTCAAGACGCAGGTCGTCGTTGAGCAGCAGCGTGGCAGTGGTCAGGTTGTCCAGCAGCAGGCGATGCAGTGCGTCGTTGATGATCATATGGGATGTCAGCAGACCCTTGGGTTCCAGCAATGCAGCTGGAAAATGCAAGAAGCAAACCAAAGCCCCGAAAAGAAGCGTGTTTGGCCGTGGGATGCCGGGAATTAGCTGCTTTTCAGCGCAGCCGGGTCACGCACGGCGACCCAAAACAGGGAGAGTATAGAAATGCCGGGCAATATGCGCACTAAGTTGGTGCGCCATGCTGATTTAGAAGAAGGGCAGGAAGGGTATGTCTTTCTTTTCCGGCGGTTTGTCCTTGAGTGGGCACTCTGGGCGTACGCCGTAATCGGTCTTCTTGCAGGGATTTACCATGCGCTTCTGCGCCAGGGAGATGCGCAGCATATGGAATGGCTGGGTGGGCGTGCGTTCGATGATGCGGCCTTGCTGGTCGATGATTTCCACCGCCAGTTGATGCGTGCCGCGGTCGATATTCTCCAGTGGGAACACCGGGCTGCTGCCTGTTTCACCCACCTGTACGCCGTCCAGCAGCAGGCGATAGCTGTGCAGGGGGAAGAGTTTCGGTTCGCTGTTGATGCTGACAATCAGGTTGCCGGCGCTGTCACGGATGGTCGCGTCGGGCTGCGGCACCAGAATGCGCAGCAGGCTGTAGCGCTGGCTGGGCTCGGGCGGGGCCTCAATAACGGGCGCGGTTTGCGTCTGGATGGTCGGCATCGAGTTGCTGGGCGACAGTTCGACGCGCTCGGCATTGCCTGACTTGGGCTTGTCAGTGAAGACGCGATTCCCTTCGCCATCTATATAGGTGTAGACCTGCGCGAAGGCAGGTAGAGCGAGCAGCATCAGGCCGCAGAACAGCAGATTGCGCATAGGTCAGGGGGCTGGCTTGGGTTTGGGGGGCGGTGGACGCAGGGCCGGGCTGCTGGTATTGACCCGCTGTACGGTAAAGATACTGGTGGCGCTCTGCTGGATCGATTGCTCGCCGCTGAGTACTTCCACGGCCAGGCTGTGCTCGCCACGGTCGGCATTGCTCACTTGCAGGCGCGGTACGTTGCTCGGTTGGCCGTAAGGCTTGCCGTCGAGCAACAGGCGCAGGCGATGGTTGCTGGCCAGGCGCGGCTGGATGTCCACGCCAACGCTGAAGGTGCCGTTGTTCGCGCGCATGGCTTCATCGTCGGGGATGCCGGTTAGCTGCAGGATGCTGTAAGGCGCGGCGTTGCTGACTGGGTCGGGGGTGGTGGCGGCGGGCAGGCTGGGTGCTGGCATCGATACGCTATTGGTTTTCGGCAGCTCGACATTCTGCGTCGCCTGGCCTTCCGGCGGTTGGTCGGTGAATACCGTGTTGCCATTGGCGTCGGTGTATTTGTAGATCTGCGCACTGGCTGGCAATGCCAGGCTAAGTAACAGGCAGATAAGTAGAGGGCGCATGCCTGACTCTCCCTAGTGGTGTGCCCTAAGCCTTGCACTGGTAGCGCGTGCTGGCAAGCGTGTTGATGGCTGGGCGTGTACCAGCGCAGCAATCATCGGGTTAAAAGGTGTTGCGGACGCGCCGCCAAACGCAAAAAGGCCACCCGAAGGTGGCCTCTTGTAGTGCGTGCAGGATTAGACGCTGTAGTACAGGTCGTATTCCAGCGGGTGTACGAAGGTACGTACTTTGATTTCTTCTTCGCTTTTCAGCTCAAGGTAAGCGTCGATGAAGTCGTCAGAGAACACGCCGCCTTTGGTCAGGAATGCACGACCTTTATCCAGCTCTTCTAGGGCTTCTTTCAGGCTGCCGCAAACCTGTGGGATCAACTTGCCTTCTTCTGGTGGCAGGTCATACAGGTTTTTGTCAGCAGCATCGCCAGGGTGAATCTTGTTCTGGATGCCGTCGATACCGGCCATCAGCAGCGCAGCGAAGGCCAGGTATGGGTTGGCAGCCGGGTCCGGGAAGCGTGCTTCGATACGGCGAGCTTTCGGGCTCGACACGTAAGGAATACGGATCGAAGCCGAACGGTTACGCGCCGAGTAGGCCAGCATCACTGGAGCTTCAAAACCTGGGACCAGGCGCTTGTAGGAGTTGGTCGACGGGTTGGTGAAGCCGTTCAGTGCTTTACCGTGCTTGATGATACCGCCGATGAAGTACAGGGCGGTGTCGGACAGGCCGGCATAGCCTTCGCCGGCGAAGGTGTTCTTGCCATCTTTGGAGATGGACATGTGTACGTGCATACCCGAACCGTTGTCGCCGTACAGCGGCTTCGGCATAAAGGTTGCGGTTTTGCCGTAGGCATCAGCCACGTTGTGTACGCAGTACTTCAGGGTTTGAACTTCGTCAGCCTTGGCCACCAGGGTGTTGAACTTCACGCCGATTTCGTTCTGACCGGCTGTCGCCACTTCGTGGTGGTGAACTTCGATGACCAGACCCATTTCTTCCATGGCATTACACATGGCGGTACGGATTTCGTGGTCGTGGTCGCACGGCGGAACTGGGAAGTAACCACCTTTGACGGCTGGGCGATGGCCCTTGTTGCCGCCTTCGATGTCGGCGTCGGTGTTCCAGGACGCCTGCTCGGAGAAGATCTTGAACATCGAACCGGAGATGTCGGACTTGAACTTCACTTCGTCGAAGATGAAGAACTCAGGCTCTGGGCCGACGAATACGGTGTCGCCGATACCGGTGGTTTTCAGGAATTCTTCAGCGCGCTTGGCGATCGAGCGCGGGTCACGATCGTAGCCTTGCATGGTGCTCGGCTCGATGATGTCGCACACGATGATCAGGGTTGGCTCTTCGGTGAACGGATCGAGTACGGCGGTTTCGTCAACCGGCAGCAGGATCATGTCGGAGGCTTCGATGCCTTTCCAGCCGTGGATGGAGGAGCCGTCGAACATTTTGCCGACTTCGAAGAACTCGTCGTCCAGCGCATCGCGTGCCGGCATGGTCACGTGGTGCTGTTTGCCCTTGGTGTCGGTGAAGCGCAGGTCAACCCACTTCACGTCGTGTTCTTTAATAAGTTGAATCGACTTCGACATGCTGTCCTCCAGGTGGATAAGGCTCGAATCGTGAGCCCTCAATAGTACGGTACGGCCGCGGCATACTCCGCCAGGGCATCCTGCCTCACAAGGGAGCAAATTGCATGCCAGTGCACAGGAATGGGTGTAAGCCCTGAAACTCAGGGCTGACGGGGGCTGCGCGGCGCTGCTCGATAAATATTTGCACTGTTATGGGTCGCTGTATTTGTTGGTCGCACTTTAATAGTGCGCGTTTTGCGCGTGTGAGGATTTTTGATCAAAGCGTGAGCAATTTCCGCTATAATCCGCGCCCCTGTTTTTTCGCGGCCTCGGCACCCCCTGTTTTCATGAAACTGATCGTTAAAGTCTTCCCAGAAATCACCATTAAAAGTCGGCCGGTGCGTAAGCACTTTATCCGGCAGCTGGCGAAGAACATTCGTTCGGTTTTGCGTGAGTTCGATCCACAGCTGCAGGTCAGCGGTGTGTGGGACAACCTGGAAGTCGAAACCCAGATCAGTGAGGCGAAAACCCTGCAGGCGATGATCGAGCGCTTGAGTTGCACGCCAGGCATCACCCATTTCCTGCAAGTGGATGAATACCCGCTGGGTGATTTCGACGATGTGCTGGAAAAGTGCAAGCTGCACTTCGCCGATCAGCTACCGGGCAAGATCTTCGCCGTGCGCTGTAAGCGCGCCGGCAAGCACGCGTTCAGCTCCATGGATGTCGAGCGCTATGTCGGCAGCCAATTGCGCCAGCAGTGCGGTGCCGCCGGCATCTCGTTGAAAGATCCAGACGTTGTCGTACGTATGGAGATCCGCGACCAGCGCCTGTTTGTGATTCACCACCAGCACGAAGGTCTGGGCGGTTACCCGCTCGGCTCGCTGGAGCAGACCCTGGTGCTGATGAGCGGCGGTTTCGATTCCACCGTCGCTGCTTACCAGATGATGCGTCGCGGTCTGATCACCCATTTCTGCTTCTTTAATCTCGGCGGCCGCGCCCACGAGCTGGGCGTGATGGAAGTGGCACATTACCTCTGGCAGAAGTACGGCAGCTCGCAGCGCGTGCTGTTTATCAGCGTGCCGTTTGAGGAAGTGCTGGGCGAGATTCTCGGCAAGGTCGACAACAGCCAGATGGGCGTGATCCTCAAGCGCATGATGCTGCGCGCCTCCACGCGCATGGCCGAGCGCCTGCAGATTGATGCGCTGGTCACCGGTGAAGCGATTTCCCAGGTGTCGAGCCAGACCCTGCCGAACCTTGCGGTAATCGATTCGGCCACCGACATGCTGGTGCTGCGCCCGCTGCTGGCCAGCCATAAGCAGGACATCATCGACACCGCCACGCGCATTGGCACCGCCGAGTTCGCCAAACATATGCCGGAATACTGCGGGGTGATTTCGGTCAACCCGACCACCAAGGCGAAGAAGCTGCGCATCGAATACGAGGAAAGCCAGTTCGATATGGCCATCCTCGAGCGCGCCCTGGAGCGCGCGACCTTGCTGCCGATCGACAAAGTGATCGACGAGCTGGGCAAGGATGTGCAGGTCGAGGAAGTCAGCGAAGCCCTGGCCAGCCATGTGATTATTGATATTCGTCACCCCGATGCCGCCGAGGACGAGCCGCTCGCCTTGTCAGGCGTCGAGGTTATGGCGCTGCCGTTCTATGCCCTGAACAGTAAGTTCAAGGAGCTGGATGAGGCGCGTCAGTACCTGTTGTATTGCGATAAAGGTGTGATGAGTCGTTTGCACGCCCACCACTTGCTGAGTGAGGGGCATGCCAATGTGCGCGTTTATCGTCCGGCATAAAACGCCCGGGTTGAATGGCGGCAGTATCCGCCATCGCCCTCCCGACCCACAGGCGGCGTAACAGCCACAACGCTCGTACGCCGCCTGGCAGAAAACGCAATTAGTTAATACTCGCCGCCTAGAATAAGCGGCACACCGAATCCTCTGATCGAGATACACACGTGATCGAAAATCTACGCAACATCGCCATCATTGCCCACGTTGACCATGGTAAGACCACCCTGGTAGACAAACTCCTGCGTCAGTCCGGCACCCTTGAGCGCAACGAGCTCAACGACGAGCGCGTGATGGACAGCAACGACCAGGAAAAAGAGCGCGGCATTACCATTCTCGCCAAGAACACCGCGATCAACTGGAACGGCTACCACATCAACATCGTTGACACCCCCGGCCACGCCGACTTCGGCGGTGAAGTTGAGCGCGTGATGTCGATGGTTGACTCCGTGCTGCTGCTGGTCGACGCCCAAGACGGCCCGATGCCGCAAACCCGTTTCGTGACCAAGAAGGCCTTCGAAGCCGGCCTGCGTCCAATCGTGGTAATCAACAAGGTTGACCGTCCAGGCGCGCGTCCGGACTGGGTTCTGGACCAGATCTTCGACCTGTTCGACAACCTCGGTGCTACTGAAGAGCAGCTGGACTTCAAAGTCGTCTACGCCTCGGCCCTGAACGGCATTGCCGGTCTGGATCACACCGATATGGCCGAAGACATGACCCCGCTGTACCAGTCCATCGTCGACAACGTGCCGTCCCCCAAGGTGGATATCGACGGCCCGTTCCAGATGCAAATCTCCGCACTGGACTACAACAGCTTCCTCGGCATTATCGGCGTTGGCCGTATCGCCCGTGGTCGCGTCAAGCCGAACACCCCGGTGATCGCCATCGACGCTGACGGCAAAAAGCGCAACGGCCGTATCCTCAAGCTGATGGGCCACCACGGTCTGCATCGCATCGACGTTGAAGAAGCCACCGCCGGTGACATCGTCTGCGTCAGCGGCATGGACTCGCTGTTCATCTCCGACACCCTGTGCGACATCAACCACGTCGAAGCGATGAAGCCGCTGACCGTTGACGAGCCGACCGTATCCATGACCTTCCAGGTCAACGATTCGCCGTTCTGCGGTAAAGAAGGCAAGTTCGTTACCAGCCGCAACATCAAAGAGCGTCTGGACAAAGAGCTGCTGTACAACGTGGCCCTGCGTGTTGAAGAAGGCGACAGCGCTGACCGTTTCAAAGTCTCCGGCCGTGGTGAGCTGCACCTCTCGGTACTGATCGAAACCATGCGTCGCGAAGGCTTCGAAATGGGTGTGGGTCGTCCGGAAGTGATCATCCGTCAGGTTGACGGCGTGAAGCAGGAACCCTTCGAGAACGTCACCATCGACACCCCGGAAGAATCCCAGGGCAAGGTCATGGAAGAGATGGGTCTGCGTAAAGGCGACCTGACCAACATGGTGCCGGATGGCAAAGGCCGTGTGCGTCTGGAATACAACATCCCTGCTCGCGGTCTGATCGGTTTCCGTAACCAGTTCCTAACCCTGACCAACGGTGCTGGCATCCTGACCTCGATCTTTGATCGCTACGACACCATGAAGTCCGGCGACATGTCCGGCCGTCAGAACGGTGTACTGGTCTCGGTAGAAACCGGCAAGGCACTGACCTACTCCCTGGAAACCCTGCAGGCGCGCGGCAAGCTGTTCGTTGAGCACGGCCAGGAAATCTACAACGGTCAGATCGTTGGTCTGAACAGCCGTGACAACGACATGGGCGTAAACCCAACCAAAGGCAAGAAGCTCGACAACATGCGCGCTTCCGGCAAGGACGAAACCATCGCCCTGGTTCCACCGGTGAAATTCACCCTGGAACAGGCTCTGGAATTTATCCAGGACGACGAGCTGTGCGAAGTTACGCCGAAGTCGATCCGTCTGCGCAAGAAGATCCTCGACGAAGGCGAGCGCACCCGCGCTGCCAAGAAAGCCAAGAACTGATACCAGTTCTAGCTGACTATAAAGCCCCCGCCGGCGAGAGCCTGCGGGGGCTTTTTTATTCTGGTTGATCAGTCGGCATTGTCGGCTCGGGGCGTTTTCTGTAAGTTGCGCGACAGCAACCGGTGGTCAGAAGTTCAGGATGAGCGGCCGGTTCTGTGAGGTAGGTCACGCGTCGTGCGAGTGATGGCAACTCGCCATGTGTTCTAATGCGCGCCGCATTTTCCTCTGTTAATCCGCTATTCAAAGGA
>NZ_JAUXXP010000081.1 GCF_030684895.1 Pseudomonas sp.
CCGGCCTTGATCTGGTTGTCGTAGTCGCGCATCAGGCGCAGGCCGACCTTGAACAGCAGCACCAGGGCAATCAGGTTGCAGATGGCCAGCAGGCCCATGGTCACGTCGGCAAAGGCGAACACCGTACCGAGATCCTGCACCGAGCCCCAGAGGACCAACGCCACCACCAGCACACGGTAGACCACCACCGGGCCGCGCTTCTTGCTGAAGAAGCCCAGGGCGTTTTCACCCAGGTAGTAGTTGTAGATCAGGGTGGTGAACACGAACAGCAGCAGCGCCACGGTAACGAACACCCGGCCCCACTCACCGACCACGCTGGCGACAGCGGTCTGAGTCAGCACCACGCCGGCCATCTCGGTGCCTGGCTGATACACACCCGACAGCAGGATGATCAGCGCGGTGCAGCTGCAGAGGATGATGGTGTCGATAAACACGCTGAGCGACTGCACGATGCCCTGGGCAACCGGGTGCTTGACCTCAGCAACGGCGGCGACGTTTGGTGCACTGCCCAGACCTGCTTCGTTGGAGAACAGGCCGCGTTTCACGCCCATCAGAATGGCCGCGCCGATACCGCCGGCAAAGGCAGGTTCCAGGCCGAATGCGCTCTTGAAGATCAGCACCAGGGTGGCCGGGATGGCGTCAACGTTGCTGCCGATCACGAACAGCGCCATGGCGATGTAGGAGAAGGCCATCACCGGCACCAGTACATCGGCGAACTTGGCGATGCGCTTGATGCCGCCGAAGATGATCAGGCCGATCACTACGGTGAGGATCAAGCCGCTGACATAGGTCGGCAGGCCGAAGGTGTCATGCATCGAGCTGGCCACGGTGTAGGACTGCACGGCGTTGAAGCCGAAACCGAAGGTCACCAGCAACAGAATCGATACGACGATGCCCAACCAGCGCTGGCCCAGGCCGTGCTGGATGTAGAAGGCCGGGCCACCGCGGTAGGTGCCGTCGTCTTCACGGCGCTTGTACAGCTGCGCCAGGGAGCACTCGAAGTAGCTGGTGGCCATGCCGACCAGGGCTACGACCCACATCCAGAAAATTGCGCCAGGGCCGCCGAGCATGATCGCCACCGAGACACCGGCGATGTTGCCGGCACCGACGCGACCGGCTACCGAAAGCATCAGCGCCTGGAACGAACTGAGCTGACCCGGCTGACGCTGGAAGGCTTCGGCGAAGATGCGGAACATGCTGCCGAAGTAACGGAACTGAACGAAACGCGAGGCGATGGTGAAGTACAGACCAAGGCCGATCAGCATCACGATCAGCAGCTTGCTCCAGATCAGGTCGTTGAGAATATCGAGCATGGCAGTGAGGTCTCTCTTGTTGTTTTGTGAAGGAAATATGGGCGGGGCCGAATGGTTGAGCAGACGCGCTTGTCGTGCAATTTCGCGGATGGCGGCGAACTGACGCGAGTTGATGCTAGAATCGCGCCGCTCGCATCACCAGGAAAACCGTCATGTCCGACCATCTAGGCCCCAATCTAAAGCTGTTGTGTGGCCATTACCGGTCAATCGCCGAGGTTTGCCGCAAGCTCGCGATCAATCGCGCCCAGTTCAATAAATACCTGAGCGGACAGAGCCGACCAACGGCCTACAACCTCAAGCGCATCTGCGACTTTTTTGGTGTCGAGGCCTACGAACTGAGCCTGCCGGCCGAGCAGTTTGCCGACCTGATCGGTGCGCGCACGCCGGGCCAGGATGCCGGCGGTCGCAGCGACGCGCTGATGGAATTGCTCAAGCCGCTGCGCGCGCATGCCGGCAACCTGTCGCGCTATTGCGGCTACTACTTTGAATACTCCAACTGCATGTCGGTGCCGGGCACCGTGCTGTTGTCGCTGGTGCAGCTGTGGGAGGAAGACGGTGATTTCCTGTTCGAGCGCCAGGAGCGTCAGGAGCGCTCCGCCAGTGCCGACGTGCAGGGCGAGGACTGGGTACGTTGCCGTTATCTGGGCGCCGCCTTCCAGCTGCAAGATCGGCTGTTTCTGCTGGACTACGAATCGCTGACCCTCAACGAGATGAGCCAAACCATCCTGATTCCCAGCTACAAGAGCCGCATCACTCGCCTGAATGGTCTGAAAACTGGCGTCTCCAGCGGTGACCGGCGCAGCCCGGCCTGCACCCGCGTGGTCTGGGAATACCTGGGCACCGAAATCAACCGCATCAGCGCCTACCGCCAGGTGCGCCTGTACCGCCCGGACGATCCACGGATTGACGACGACGTGCGCCAGCGGCTAGCCGATGCACCGCTAAAGAACGGGCTGTTCGAGATCGAATAAGCGGCTGATCGCATGATGCGGGTGGCCCAAGTCGCATATGCGTCGAGGCCGGGCGCAGCGTTGGGCTTCGCTGCGCTCAACGCCAACCTACTCGTTATCGCAGCTCTTCCAGGCGCTGTTTCTGTTGTCCATCGGCGTTGAAGTTATCCGCCGCCAGCCAGCGCTGGAAACCGTCGCGTAATGCCGGCCAGTCGCCGTCGATGATGGCGAACCAGGCGGTGTCGCGGTTGCGGCCTTTGCGCACCATATGTTGGCGAAACAGCCCTTCGGCAGTGAAACCGAAGCGCTCGGCGGCGCGCATCGAGCGGGCGTTGGCGGCGTCGCACTTCCACTCCAGGCGGCGGTAGCCGAGGTCGTCGAAGGCGTGCCGGGCGAGCAGGTAGATCGCCTCGGTGGCCCCCGGTGTGCGCTGCATGGGCGCGCCGAAAGCGACATGGCCGATCTCGATGCAGCCGTCTTGCGGTGTGATGCGCAGGTAACTGAACAGCCCCAGGGCTTTGCTGCTGGTGTTGTCGAGCACCGCGTAGAACAGTGGATCGCGGCTGCTGGCGTTGCTGGCCAGCCAGGTATCGAACTCGGCCCGTTCGTTGAACGGGCCGTAGGGCAGGTAGTCCCACAGCGCCGGGTCCGGTCCCTGCAGCGCGGCCCACAGGTCATCGCCGTGGTGTGCGCTGTCGAGGGGCGCCAGGTGGACGAAACGTCCAGGCAGTTCACGCTGATCGGGTGCCGGGCGCGGCTGCCAGTGGGTGAGGTCGATGGTCATCAGAAGAGCTTCCTGTATTGGATAAAACCCGAGCGTTCGGCGATGCGGTCGTAGAGCTGACGGCCCGGGTAGTTGGTTTCCTGGGTCAGCCAATGCACGCGGCTGCAGCCGGCTGCCTGGGCCTGGGCGTAAACGTGCTCGATCAGCAATCGGCCGATACCGCCGCCGCGCTGATCGGCGCCAACAAACAGATCCTGCAGATAACAGCTGTTCTCCACCGACCAATTAGTGCGGTGGAAGATCCACTGCACCAGCCCCACGGCCTGGCCGTCACGCCAGGCGAGGGCGGCATGGGTCGGCTCGCTCGGATCGAGAAAGCGCTGCCAGGTCATGGTGCTGACCTCGGCGGGCAGCTCGCTCTGGTAAAAGTGCAGATAGCCCTGCCACAGCGGCAACCAGACGGCGTGATCGGTAGTGCTGACGGGGCGGATTTCAATGCTCATGGCGCTTCCTTGGCTAAGTGTTGGTTATTGATCTGCGCGGCCAGCTCGTGATCGCGTGGGTCATGGCTGGCGTGCAGTCCTTCGCGTACGCCGTTTTGGTCGGCCTGGCTGCGGTTCTGCCCGAGCTTCCATTTGCCCTCCAGGCGCTCGATGGGCAGGGCGAAGCCGACAATGGCGCGCAGCATGCTGTCGATATAGTCGCGCGGTGCATCGCTGACCGCCCAGGGTTGCGGGCGCTCGGCTTCGTGCTGCGCGCTGAGGCGGCTGACCAGTTGCAGCAGGCGCTCGGCATCGTCGAATACCTCGGCGCGGCCATGGGCCTGCACGCTGATGTAGTTCCAGGTCGGCACCACCTTGCCGTGCTCGGCCTTGGCGGCGTACCAGGAGGGGCTGATATAGGCCTCTGCACCCTGGAAGATCACCAGCGCTGGGCTGCCTTCGGCGAGGTCGCGCCACTGCGGGTTGGCGCGAGCGAAGTGGCCGTAGAGCGTGCCGTGGGGACCTTCGTCAGCTTCCAGCAGCAACGGCAAATGGCTGGCGAGCAGGCCTTGGGCACCGTGGCTGACCAGCGTCGGCAGGCGTGTAGCGCGCATCTGCTGGTGCAGCGTGGCGAGGTCGTCCTGGCGAAAAGCGGCGGGCGTGTACATGGGCGGGCTCCTGAGCTCATGGTGCCCATGCTAGAGCGCGTATTGGTCTGTTGTAAGATCCACTTTCTGTGACTTCTATGGAGCCAATCCGCATGGCCATTCCGTCCGCTGCGCCGCTCCCGGTCGATCTGTCCGGCATCCAGCTCGATGCGCAGCAGGGCCTGGCGCGTCAGCTGTATCAGGCGTTGCGTGAGCGCATCCTCGACGGCCGCCTGCAAAGCCGTACACGCCTGCCGGCCAGCCGCGATCTGGCAAGCCTGCTGGGCATCTCGCGCAATACCGTGATCCGCGCCTTCGACCAGCTGTATGCCGAGGGCTATATCGAGGGGCGCATCGGGGCCGGCACCTATGTGGCCGAGTTAAGCGGGGCGACGCGGCCAACTCCAGTGCCCCAGGCGCCGCCGACCGATACCCTGCAGAGTGCGGCGCTGCAGCTGTTGCAGAGCCATCATCTGAACCCGCCCTTGAGCGGCGCGCCACGGGCGTTTCGCGTCGGCGTGCCGGCTTTTGATCTGTTTCCCTTCGAGACCTGGGCGCGCTTGTCCGCACGCTTCTGGCGCAAACCGTCGCCCGCGCGCCTGGGCTATGGCGACCCGGCCGGCGACTGGCAATTACGTGAGTTGATCGCCGCCTACCTGCGCAACAGCCGTGGCCTGCACTGCGATCCGACGCAGATCGTCGTCACCAATGGTGCGCAGCAGGCCATCAGCCTGTGCGCGCAACTGCTGGTGACGCCCGGCGCGCGGGTGGCCGTGGAGAACCCTGGCTACCGCGCCGCCGGCCATGCACTGGCGATAGCTGGGGCGCAGTTATGCGGTGTGGCGGTGGATGACGAGGGCTTGGATGTCCCGGCGTTGGCGCTGCTTGAGGACTGTCGGCTGGTCTACCTGACGCCCTCGCACCAATACCCGACCGGCGTCACCTTGTCGCTGGCGCGGCGCCTGCAGCTACTGGAATGGGCCGAGCGCCATAACGGCCTGATCATCGAGGACGATTACGACGGTGAGTACCGCTACAGCGGCACGCCGCTAGCGCCGCTGGCGGCCCTCGACCGCCAGGGCCGCGTGCTGTATGTCGGCACCTTCTGCAAGATCGCCTTTCCGGCGCTGCGTCTGGGTTATCTGGTATTGCCGCCCTCGCTGGCCGAAGCCTTTGCCCGTCGCCGCGCCCTGGATATGCGCCATTCGGAAATCGGCACGCAGGCGGTGATGGCCGATTTTATCGCCGCCGGGCATTTTCAGCGGCATATCCGCCGTATGCGCAGCGCCGCACGCGCACGGCGAGATGCCTTGTTGCAGGGCTGGCCGAGTGAGATTGCCGGCTGTGCGCCGCTGCCCGTGGTAGAGGCCGGACTGCATCTGTGCGTGCGGGTGAACAGCCTGGCCCGTGAACGTGAGCTGATCAGCGCCGCCGAAGGAGTTGGCGTGGAGATAAGCGCGCTCAGCAGTTACTGGCTGCCAGGCAGCGCCACGCCGGAAGATCAGCGTGCCGGGCTGGTGCTGGGGTTTGCGGCGGTGCCCGAAGCGCAGATCCATGAGGCGTTGGCCGCGTTGCGCCGCGCCTGGCAGATATAACCGCCAGGCGCGGTTGACTCAACACAGCTCAGGATTTTTCGCGCAGCTGCCGTAGCCTTCGCTGCGCATCTGCTCCAGCGCGGCCTGCAGGCGCTCGACCACTTCGTCCGGGGTGTCCTTGTTTAGCGCCAGGTACAGCTGCGAGGTTTCGAAGCTGAGCACGGTTTGCAAATCATCGGCGCCCTGCTCTTTGGCATACACGCGCCACACCGGGTCGGAGGTGGCCCATAGGTCGATCTGCCCGCGTTGCAGCTTGCGGATATTTTCCTGGTCGCGCAGGGCGTTCTGCGGGGTGAAGCCCAGGCGCTCCAGATGCTGGCTGACCGCCGCGCTCTGGTAGGCGCCGATACGGTAGGCCTTGGCCTGTTCCAGGGTGCTCAGCTGCGGGTGGCTGCCTTTGCGGCCGACCAGCACACTCTGGTATTGGGCGATCGGCCCGACCCACTTGAACAGCGGCTTGCGCGCCTCGCTCATGGAGGTGGAGAACAGGCCGTGGTTGGCTTTGGTCATGGTCTGCTGGTAGATGCGGTCCCAGGGGAAGCGCAGGGTCAGGCTGTAATCGATGCCCGCGCGCTTGAACATCTCGCGCACGGTGTCGGCACTGACGCCCTGGATCTGCGCATCACGGGCGAAGTTCTTGCCGTGCTCGGCCATGTTGAAGGGCGGGAAGTTTTCCGTCAGCAGCACCATCTTGTAATCGGGCGGCAACTGCGCCTGGCTAAGGGGGCTGAACAGCAGGCAGGACAACAGCGCGGTGCAAAGAATATGACGCATGGTCTGGCACTCCACGTGTACGGAGAGTCCCGCGCCTGCCAACTGGCCGCGCGGGGCCTATGACATAAACAACAACGCCCAGGCCAAGGGCCTGGGCGTATTCAGATCAACGCTGTTGGTGCGCGTTGAGCGGGGGCTGGTTTGGCGTGTGCTGCCAGACAGCGGGGTCGAGATCCAGATCGGCAAAGTTCTTCGCATCGAACACTGGCGATTCCACACCGGCCTTGATCTGGTTGTCGTAGTCGCGCATCAGGCGCAGGCCGACCTTGAACAGCAGCACCAGGGCAATCAGGTTGCAGATGGCCAGCAGGCCCATGGTCACGTCGGCAAAGGCGAACACCGTACCGAGATCCTGCACC
>NZ_JAUXXP010000084.1 GCF_030684895.1 Pseudomonas sp.
AAAGCGCAGGCCAACGCCCAGGGCTTCGACGCGTACCACTTCAAGCGTGAGAATCGGCGCTTCCATCGGCAAACCCTGCACCTGACCCTGCACCTGCTCGCCCATGCTGAGCATATTCTGCGCCTGGTCCATCAGCACATAGACGCCGCATTCGGAAATATCCCGGGTGGTGACCAGCAGCTCGCCGTGCACCGGGTGGTCGATACGCAGGCGTACCTTGAGGGGTGTGCGGACATTCTTTCGACTATTGCTCATGCGCCGTCCGTCAGAGTGAGTTTCCCCAGCCTAGTCGAGAGCAGGCTCAGCCTGCAACTCGGCCCGCTTCAATACCACTTGGCCTCGCCAGCAGGACGCTTCTTGAAGCGCTTCATGCTCCACATGTACTGGCTCGGGTAGGTGCGTACATAACGCTCGATAACCTTGCTCATCGCGGCAACGGCGGTGGCCGTATCGGTGCTGTACATGTCTTCCGGCGCAGCTTCGAGGATGACCTTGAAGCCCGAGCCATCCGGCAGACGCAGTGCATGCAGAAACACCCCGCAGGCCTTGCCGCCACTCAACATGCCGGCAACAAACTTGCTGGTCAGCGCCTCGGTCGCCAGGAAGGGCACGAAGACTCCGGACGACAGGCTCGGCTCGGGATCAGCCGGAATACCCACCGCACCGCCTTTGCGCACTTCCTTAATCACGCTGAGGATGCCTTCCTTGGTCGATGGCGCAACACGGTTACCCAGTTGCACACGCTGCTGACGCAGCAGCTCATCAACAGCCTTCAGCTTCGGCGGACGGTAGAAGATAATCGGTTTGCACTGCGCGCAGTAGAAGTGGTTAAGCACTTCCCAGTTACCCAGGTGGCTGGTGATGCCGACTACGCCCTTGCCGCTGGCCAGAGCCTCCTTAAGCACATCCAGACCCTCGACTTCACGCACCAGGCCGATGGATTTCTGCGCCGGCCAGATCCAGGCACAGGCGCTTTCTGTCAGGGTTCTGCCGATATCCATCAGCGATTGACCCAGCAGACGCTGGTGCGCGGCCTCATCCAGTTCGGGAAAGCATTTACGCAGGTTGATGCTCGCCACTTCGCGTGAACCGTTCGGCAGCTTCCACATCAGCCAACCAATCGCCGCGCCCACAGCCTGCACCGCGCGCCATGGCAGCAGGGCAAACAGGCGTAAGAAACCCACCACCAGGGCACCTTTGAACTTTTCCACAGGCAACTCCAGCCGATCAAAAGGTGGCCATTGTAACCGCCTGCGCTAGTGGCCGTTGAGTTGCGCGTAGCGGTCACAGTTCGTGGTGTGATCCATGACCATGCCGCTGGCCTGCATATAGGCATAACAAATGGTCGGCCCGACAAAGATGAAACCGGCCTTCTTAAGCGCCTTGCTCATCGCCTCGGCATCAGCGGTTACCGCCGGCACCTGGCCGCGCTCGCTGAAGTGGTTGATCTTCGGTACGCCGCCGACAAACGACCAGAGCAACGCCACTGGGTCTTCCAGCTTGAGCCAGGCCTGAGCGTTTTTGCGCACAGCCTTGAGCTTGAGGCGGTTACGAATGATGCCGGCGTCCTGCATCAGGGTTTCTTCGATGTACTCGTCGGTAAGCATGGCCAGACGCTGCACATCAAACCCGAACAGCACCTTGCGATAGTGCTCGCGCTTCTTCAGCACGGTGATCCACGACAGACCTGCCTGAAAACCCTCCAGCAGCAGTAACTCGAACAACACCTGGGGGTCGCGTTGTGGCACGCCCCATTCTTCATCGTGGTACGCCTGATACAGCGGATCGTCATTGCACCAGAAACAGCGTGGCATGCGGGTTTTCCTGAGCTTCGGTATACTCGCGGACTTTCTGAAGCCGCCAAAGTACGGGTGAAATTTGTGAGCCAGACTACGCCTGCCGTGCGCACCTTCCAAGACTTGATCCTCGCCCTGCAACAGTACTGGGCCGAGCAGGGCTGTGTGGTGTTGCAGCCCTACGATATGGAAGTTGGCGCGGGCACCTTCCACACCGCCACGTTTCTCCGTGCCATCGGCCCAGAGACTTGGAACGCCGCCTACGTGCAGCCTTCCCGTCGTCCGGCTGACGGCCGCTACGGCGAAAACCCCAACCGCCTGCAGCACTACTACCAGTTCCAGGTGGTGCTCAAGCCGAACCCGGAAAACTTCCAGGAGCTGTACTTAGGCTCGCTGAAAGCCATCGGCATCGACCCACTGGTGCACGACATCCGCTTCGTCGAAGACAACTGGGAATCGCCGACGCTCGGCGCCTGGGGTCTGGGCTGGGAAATCTGGCTGAACGGTATGGAAGTCACCCAGTTCACCTACTTCCAGCAGGTCGGCGGCATAGAGTGCTACCCGGTAACCGGTGAGATCACCTACGGTCTCGAGCGCCTGGCCATGTACCTGCAGGGCGTCGACTCGGTGTACGACCTGGTTTGGACCGACGGCCAGTTCGGCAAGGTCACCTACGGCGATGTGTTCCACCAGAACGAGGTGGAGCAATCGACCTACAACTTCGAACACGCCAACGTCGAGAAACTCTTCGAGCTGTTCGACTTCTACGAAAGCGAAGCCAACCGCCTGATCGAACTGGAGCTGCCGCTGCCAACCTACGAGATGGTGCTCAAGGCCTCGCACACCTTCAACCTGCTGGATGCGCGCCGGGCCATCTCGGTGACCGCGCGTCAGCAATACATCCTGCGCGTGCGTGCCCTGGCCCGCTCGGTGGCGCAGAGCTACCTGCAAGCGCGGCGCAAACTCGGCTTCCCGCTCGCGGCACCCGACCTGCGTGATGAAGTATTGGCCAAGCTGGAGGCAGCAGAATGAGTGCGCGTGATTTCCTGGTAGAACTGGGCACCGAAGAGCTGCCACCGAAAGCCCTGAAAACCCTGGGTGAAGCTTTCCTCGCCGGTATCGAAAAAGGCCTGAAAGCCGCTGGCCTGAGCTATGGCCAAGTGCGCTATTACGCCGCGCCGCGCCGTTTGGCCGTGCTCATCGAGCAGCTTGAAGAGCAGCAAGCCGATCGTACGCAGAACCTCGATGGCCCGCCCGTGCAGGCGGCGTTCGACAAGGACGGCAACCCGACTCAGGCCGCGCTTGGCTTCGCCAAGAAGTGCGGCGTCGAGCTGAGCCAAATCGACCAAAGCGGCCCCAAGCTGAAATTCAGCCAGAGCATCCCAGGCCAGGCTGCGGCCGGCCTGCTGCCGGCCATCGTCGAAACCTCGCTGAACGAGCTGCCGATTCCCAAGCGTATGCGTTGGGGCGCGCGCAAGACCGAATTCGTCCGCCCGAGCCAGTGGCTGGTGATGCTGTTCGGTGACGAAGTGATCGACTGCGAAATCCTCGCCCAACAAGCCGGTCGCGTATCCCGTGGCCATCGCTTCCACGCTAACCACGAGGTGCGCATCAGCGCGCCGGCCAACTACGCCGAAGACCTGCGTAGCGCCTATGTGATTGCCGACTTCGCCGAGCGTCGCGCGCAGATCATTGCCCGGGTCAATGAACTGGCTGCAGCAGAGCAGGGCACGGCCATCGTGCCGCCGGCGTTGCTGGATGAAGTCAGTGCCCTGGTCGAATGGCCGGTGCCGCTGGTCTGTTCCTTCGAGGAACGCTTCCTCGAAGTGCCGCAGGAAGCACTGATCACCACCATGCAGGACAACCAAAAGTACTTCTGCCTGCTCAACAGCAACGGCAAGCTGCTGCCGCGCTTTATCACCGTGGCCAACGTTGAAAGTAAAGACCCGGCGCAGATCATTTCCGGCAACGAGAAGGTGGTGCGTCCGCGCCTGACGGACGCCGAGTTCTTCTTCAAGCAGGACAAGAAGCAAAAGCTTGAGACCTTCAACCAGCGCCTGGCCAACGTGGTGTTCCAGGCCCAGCTGGGTTCGGTCTACGACAAGGCCCAGCGCGTCTCGGCGCTGGCCGGCTTTATCGCCCAGCGTATCGGTGGCGACGCCACCCGCGCCGCTCGCGCCGGCATCCTCTGCAAATGCGACCTGGCCAGTGAGATGGTTGGCGAGTTCCCGGAAATGCAGGGCATCGCCGGTTACTACTACGCCAAGCATGATGGCGAAGCCGAAGACGTCGCCCTGGCGCTAAACGAGCAGTACATGCCACGCGGCGCCGGCGCTGAGCTGCCGAGTACCCTCACCGGTGCCGCCGTGGCCCTGGCCGACAAGCTGGATACCCTGATCGGGATATTCGGCATCGGCATGCTGCCCACCGGCAGCAAAGACCCCTATGCCCTGCGTCGCGCCGCCCTTGGCGTGTTACGCATCCTGATCGAGAAGCAGCTGGATCTGGATCTGGTTGAAGCCGTTGGTTTTGCAATCAAGCAATTCGGCGACAAGATCAAAGCCGATGGCCTGGCTCTCCAGGTGCAGGACTTTATCTTCGACCGTCTGCGCGCGCGTTATGAAGACGAAGGCGTCGAAGTGGCCGTGTACCAGGCCGTGCGTGCGGTTAGCCCGACTTCGCCATTGGACTTCGATCAGCGCGTACAGGCCGTGCAGGCCTTCCGGGCATTGCCACAGGCGGCCGCTCTGGCGGCGGCGAACAAGCGCGTGTCCAATCTGCTGAGCAAGGCCGAAGGCCAGGTCGCGGCGAGCGTCGAAGCCCATCACTTCGACAACCCCAGCGAGTTCGCCCTCAACGCCGCTATCCAGCAGGCCGAGCATGCAGTACGGCCGCTGGCTGCAGGGCGTCAGTACAACCTGGCACTGAGTCAGTTGGCCAATCTGCGCGAGCCGGTGGATGCCTTCTTCGAGGCCGTACTGGTCAACGCCGAAGACCCTGCCGTACGGGCCAATCGTTATGCGCTGCTGGCCAAGCTGCGTGGCCTGTTCCTCGGTGTGGCCGATATCTCAGTACTCGGCTAACGCCTGCCGCGAGTCCGATGGGCTACGCGCAGCCCATCATCACCTTTACCAGCTGGCGGCCATCACCGTCAGCCGGTTACGGATTTCCCCATGAAACTGCTGATTCTCGACCGCGACGGCGTCATCAATTACGACTCCGACGCCTATATCAAAAGCCTCGCCGAGTGGATTCCGCTACCCGGCGCCATCGAAGCCATCGCGCGCCTTTCGCAAGCCGGCTGGACGATCGCCGTGGCCACCAATCAATCCGGGGTCGCCCGCGGCTATTACGACCTGGCCACACTGGAAGCCATGCATGCGCGCCTGCGTGAACTGGTGGCGGCGCAGGGCGGCGACCTGGGCCTGATCGTGCACTGCATCCACGGCCCGGATGAGGGCTGCGCCTGCCGCAAACCGAAACCCGGCATGCTCGAGCAGATTGCTGCGTACTATGGCGTTGCACTTAAGGGCGTGTGGTTTGTCGGAGACAGCAGCGGTGACCTGACAGCGGCCGGCGCCGTCGACTGTCAGCCAGTTTTGGTAAAGACCGGCAAGGGCGAACGCACCCTGGCGAAAGGATTGCCAGCGGGCACCCTGGTATTCGATGATCTGGCGGCGGTTGCCGCACAGCTTCTCCACTTATAAAGCAGGCACTGCCTGCGACGGTAAAAGCTCCCATGTCGACAGTGCAGACCCTCAGAACCGTTCTCTTCTATCTGTTGTTGTCTTCCAGCGCCTTTGTCTGGTGCACCCTCAGCGTCTTCGTTGCCCCCTTCCTACCGTTTCGCGCGCGCTATCGCTTTGTTATCCAGAACTGGTGCCGCTGCGCCACCTGGCTGGCCAAGGTGGTAGCCGGCATCAACTATGAGATCAAGGGCCTGGAGAATATCCCCGAGCAGCCCTGCGTGATCCTCGCCAAGCACCAAAGCACCTGGGAGACCTTCTTCCTCTGCGGCTACTTTGAGCCGCTCAGCCAAGTGGTCAAGCGCGAGCTGCTGTATGTACCGTTCTTCGGCTGGGCGATGGCCATGCTTAAACCTATCGCGATTGACCGCAGTAACCCCAAGGCGGCGCTCAAGCAGCTGGCCAAGCTTGGCCACAAACGCCTGGGGCAGGGCGCCTGGGTGCTGGTATTCCCGGAAGGCACGCGTATTCCACCAGGCCAGATCGGCAAATTCAGCCGTGGCGGCGCCTCCCTCGCAGTGAATGCCAACCTGCCGGTGCTGCCGATTGCCCACAACGCTGGTGAGTTCTGGCCCAAGCAGGGCTGGCGCAAGACCCCTGGCACCGTCCAGGTGATTATCGGCCCGCCGATGTACGCCGAAGGCACAGGCCCGCGCGCCATCGCCGAACTCAACGACCGCGCCTTTGCCTGGGTCAGCCAGGCGCAACGCGATATCGGCTCACTGGATGCGCAAAGCCAGCCGCTGGAAACCCAAGCGCCGGCCTGAGTAATTGTGGATAAGCTGTGCGCGAAATACCGGCAGAGTGCCATTAAGCCTTTCAAGATAATGATTCATAAGCAGTTTTCATCAAGGTCTGGCTAACTGTGTTTCGTGCATAAGTTTTCCAGCGCACTCTCAAGCCGGCCTTAGTGCCGGCTTTTTAATCGATCAAATCTCCGTAGCCGTCGCATTGCAGCTGCATGTTCCATGTGGAACAAAAAAGCCCCTGCTGAGGTTAATCAGCAGGGGCTTCTTATGCAGAGGCCAGAAGCGCTCTGGCCTCCTTCAGGCCGTTTAGAAGTCCAGGTTGGACACAGCCAAGGCGTTGGTCTCGATAAAGTCCCTACGCGGCTCTACAGCGTCACCCATTAGGGTGTTGAAGATCTGATCGGCAGCGATCGCGTCTTCGATACGCACCTTGAGCATGCGGCGTACTTCCGGGTCCATGGTGGTTTCCCAGAGCTGATCCGGGTTCATTTCACCGAGACCCTTATAGCGCTGAATGCTGTGGCGCTTGGTGCTTTCCGCCATCAGCCAGGCCAGTGCATCCTTGAAGGTGCTGACGTGCTTCTTGCGCTCGCCGCGCTGCACAAAGGCACCTTCTTCCAGCAGGCTGTTGAGCTGATCGCCCAGGGTGGTAACGGTCTTGTAATCGTTACTGGCGAAGAAGTCGCGGTTGAAGATGATGTAGCTGGAAACTCCATGGGATACCAGTTCCACCTGCGGCAGCCAGAGGTGACGTTCCTGGTCTTCGTGCAGGCTGGTCTTGTAGATCAGGCCAGACTTCTCCATCCCCTTGAGGCGCGCATCGAGCAGGCCCAGCCATTGTTCCATGGCTGCCTTGTCCGCCAGTTGCTCGGTTTCCACGCGCGGGATGTAGACGAAGTGCTCGGTGAGCTCCAGCGGGTACAGGCGCGACAAACGGTTGAGGGTCTTCATCACCAGGCGGTAATCGTTGACCAGACGCTCCAGTGCCTCGCCAGACAGGCCTGGCGCGCTTTCGTTGACGTGCAGGCTGGCATCTTCCAGAGCCGACTGGGTCATGTATTCATCCATGGCCTCGTCGTCCTTGATGTACTGCTCCTGCTTGCCCTTCTTGACCTTGTACAGCGGCGGCTGAGCGATGTAGATGTAGCCACGCTCGACCAGCTCCGGCAGCTGACGGAAGAAGAAGGTCAGCAGCAGGGTACGGATGTGCGAACCGTCGACGTCGGCGTCGGTCATGATGATGATGTTGTGGTAGCGCAGCTTGTCGATGTTGTACTCATCGCGGCCGATACCACAGCCCAAGGCGGTGATCAGGGTGCCGACTTCCTGGGAGGAAATCATCTTGTCGAAGCGGGCTTTCTCGACGTTGAGGATCTTGCCCTTGAGCGGCAGGATCGCCTGGGTCTTGCGGTTACGGCCCTGCTTAGCAGAACCGCCCGCGGAGTCCCCTTCCACGATATAGAGTTCGGAAAGGGCAGGGTCTTTCTCCTGGCAGTCGGCCAGTTTGCCCGGCAGCCCGGCGATATCCAGCGCGCCTTTACGGCGAGTCATTTCACGGGCTTTACGCGCGGCTTCACGGGCGCGCGCGGCGTCGATCATCTTGCCGACTACGGCCTTGGCCTCGTTGGGGTTTTCCAGCAGGAAGTCGGAGAAGTACTTGCCCATTTCCTGCTCGACCGCAGTTTTCACTTCGCTGGAAACCAGCTTGTCTTTGGTCTGCGAACTGAACTTGGGGTCCGGTACTTTTACCGAAATAATCGCGGTCAAACCTTCACGGGCATCGTCACCGGTGGTGGCGATCTTGTGCTTCTTGGCCAGGCCTTCCTGCTCGATGTAGGTATTCAGGTTACGTGTCAGCGCCGAGCGGAAGCCGGCCAGGTGGGTACCGCCGTCGCGCTGGGGAATGTTGTTGGTGAAGCACAACAGGTTCTCGTTGAAGCTGTCGTTCCACTGCAGGGCGACTTCTACGCCGACACCGTCATCGCGCTGCACGGTGAAGTGGAACACCTGGTTGACCGGGGTTTTGTTGTGATTGAGGTATTCAACGAAGGCACGCAGACCGCCTTCATACTTGAACAGCTCTTCCTTGCCGCTGCGTTCATCCTTGAGCAGGATGCCCACGCCGGAGTTGAGGAACGACAGTTCGCGCAGACGCTTGGCCAGAATGTCCCAGCTGAAATGGATATTGGCGAAGGTGTCTTCGGACGGCTTGAAGTGGATCTGCGTACCAGTGACATCGCTGTCGCCGACCGCTGCGATCGGTGCCTGAGGCACGCCGTGGATGTAGGTTTGCTCCCAGATCTTACCGCTACGGCGGATGGTCAGGATCAGTTCCTTGGACAGGGCGTTAACCACAGAAACGCCTACGCCGTGCAGACCGCCAGAAACCTTATAGCTGTTGTCGTCGAACTTACCGCCTGCGTGCAGGACAGTCATGATCACTTCAGCGGCGGAAACGCCTTCTTCCTTGTGCATATCGACCGGAATACCACGGCCGTTATCGCGCACGCTGATCGACTCATCCGGGTGGATGGTGATGGTGATTTCGCTGCAATGCCCAGCCAACGCCTCGTCAATCGAGTTGTCGACCACCTCGAACACCATGTGGTGCAGACCGCTGCCATCGTCGGTATCGCCGATGTACATGCCAGGCCGCTTGCGTACGGCATCCAGGCCCTTGAGGACCTTAATGTTATTGGAGTCGTACGTTTGGTTTTCGCTCATGCCTTCACTCCCGGTGGTCGTGGGTCTGGGTAATGCCACCATGTTCCACGTGGAACATGGCAACTGGCGTATCCGTGCGCCAGCCTTCCCTCAACAATTCATGGTCTACACAGGTGATAAACACCTGGCAGTGCAAGTCTTCCAACAATCGGCACAACGCACGGCGGTGCTGTTCATCCAGTTCTGACGGCAGGTCATCCACCAGATAGATGCATTGGCCGTGCTTGGCCTGATTAACTAAGTGGCCCTGCGCAATACGCAGAGCACATACAACTAATTTCTGCTGACCGCGCGAGAGTATCTCGGCGGCATTGTGCGCCCCTAAACGCAGCCTTAAATCGGCGCGCTGCGGACCTGCCTGGGTATGGCCCAGTTGCTGATCGCGGGCGAGGGTAGAGGCAAGTACCGTATTGAGCTCGCGCTCCTTATCCCAACCGCGGTAGTAACTGAGGGTCAACCCTTGCAGCTCAACCAGCTCATTCAGGGTGCGCTCGAAAGCCGGTTTCAGGGCCTGGATATAGGCACGCCGATAACCGTCTATTTCGTCGCTGGCCAGGCACAACTCTCGGTCCCAGGCCGACTGCGAAGCGGCGTCAAGTGTACCATGCCGCAGCCATGAGTTCCGCTGACGCAGGGCCTTCTGCAGGCGCTGCCAGGCCGGCAGAAAGCGGGGTTCCACGTGGAACACTCCCCAGTCGAGGAACTGCCTACGAATCTTCGGCGCGCCTTCGAGCAGGCGGAAGCTGTCAGGATTGATCAACTGCAGCGGCAAGGTCTCTGCCAGTTGTGCAGCACTGCGTGCATTCTGCCCGTCGATACGAATCTGAAATTCACCCTGACGATCCCGCGAAATACCGAGATTGCTTTGCCGACCATCAGACATCTGCACCTGACCGAAAATAGTGCAAGCGAGCTGATCGTATTGAATAACCGGAAGCAGGCGAGTGCTGCGAAAGGAGCGAGCCAGGCCCAGCAGATGAATGGCTTCGAGCAGGCTGGTTTTTCCGCTGCCATTGTCGCCGGAAAGGATGTTGATACGCGGGGAGGGGGAGAGGGTCACCGGGTGCAGATTACGCACCGCGGTGACGGTAAAGCGAGTAAGGGACATTCAGCAGTTACAGGCGCATCGGCATAACAACATAAGACGAATCGTCGTTGTCAGCTTCCTGCACCAAGGCACTGCTGTTGGCATCGGAGAGAATCAGACGCACCTGGTCGGTGGTCATCACGCTCAACACGTCAAGCAGGTAGCTGACGTTAAAACCGATTTCCAGCGAGCTGCCGTTGTAGTCCACGGCGATCTCTTCTTCCGCTTCTTCCTGCTCAGGGTTGTTGGCCTGAATTTTCAGCAAGCCAGATTCCAGTTGCAGGCGAATGCCGCGGTACTTCTCGTTCGACAGAATCGCGGTACGGCTAAAGGCTTCACGCAGACCCTGACGATCTGCAACCACCAGCTTGTCACCACCACGCGGCAACACACGCTCGTAGTCAGGGAACTTGCCGTCGACCAATTTCGAGGTGAAGGTGAACTCACCAGTGGTGGCACGAACATGGTGCTGACCGAGAACGATGCTGACGCTGCCGTCTTGTTCGGTCAGCAGACGTGCCAGTTCGAGAATACCTTTACGCGGCACGATGACCTGGTGGCGCTCAACCTGCTCGATCGCCGCCTCCATCGAACACATGGCCAGACGGTGACCATCGGTGGCAACCGCGCGGAGGATGCCGGTCTGTACTTCCAGCAACATACCGTTGAGGTAATAACGGACATCCTGCTGCGCCATCGCGAAGCTGGTGCGCTCGATCAGACGGCGCAGCTTGCTTTGCGACAAACTGAAGGTCAGCGAACCCGGGCCTTCTTCAACAGTCGGGAAATCATTGGCAGGCAGGGTGGACAGACTGAAACGGCTGCGGCCCGCTTTGACCAGCAGCTTCTGCTCGTCGATACGGATATCGATCAGGGCGTCAGCCGGCAGGCTTTTGCATATGTCCATCAGCTTGCGCGCCGGCACGGTGATCTCACCGGACTCCGCTGGCTCTTCCAGGGTGACGCGGCCGACCAGCTCGACTTCCAGGTCGGTACCGGTCAGCGACAGCTGCTGGCCTTCGACCACTAGCAGCACGTTAGAGAGAACCGGCAAGGTCTGACGGCGTTCCACGACGCCGGCGACCAGTTGCAGAGGTTTCAACAAGGCTTCGCGTTGAATGGTGAAATGCATGGTCTAGTCCCTTGCCTAGTGGAGTTGCGTATTAGGTTGTCAGCGTACGCAGCAAATTTTTATAGTCCTCGCGGATATCCGCGTCGGACTCCTTAAGTTCAGCAATCTTACGGCATGCATGCAATACCGTTGTGTGATCGCGACCGCCGAAGGCATCACCAATTTCCGGCAGGCTGTGGTTGGTCAGCTCTTTCGATAAAGCCATGGCCACCTGACGCGGGCGCGCGACTGAACGCGAGCGGCGCTTGGACAGCAGATCAGAAATCTTGATCTTGTAGTACTCGGCGACCGTGCGCTGAATATTGTCGATGCTGACCAGCTTGTCCTGCAGCGCCAGCAGGTCCTTGAGCGATTCGCGGATCAGCTCGATGGTAATGTCCCGGCCCATGAAGTGCGAGTGGGCGATAACGCGCTTCAATGCACCTTCCAGCTCACGTACGTTGGAACGAATGCGCTGGGCAATAAAGAAGGCAGCATCATGCGGCAGATCGACTTTGGCCTGATCGGCCTTCTTCATCAAAATCGCCACGCGGGTTTCCAGCTCAGGCGGCTCGACGGCGACCGTCAGACCCCAACCGAAACGCGACTTGAGACGTTCTTCCAGGCCTTCGATTTCTTTCGGGTAACGGTCACTGGTGAGAATCACCTGCTGACCACCTTCGAGCAAAGCGTTGAAAGTGTGGAAGAACTCTTCCTGGGAACGCTCTTTCTTGGCGAAGAATTGAATGTCATCGATCAGCAGCGCATCCACCGAACGGTAGAAGCGTTTGAATTCGTTGATCGCATTCAGCTGCAAGGCCTTGACCATGTCCGCGACGAAACGCTCGGAATGCAGGTACACCACCTTGGCATTCGGGTTCTTCGCCAGCAGGTGGTTACCCACCGCATGCATCAAGTGAGTCTTACCCAAGCCCACGCCGCCATAAAGAAACAGCGGGTTGTAACCGTGCTTGGGGTTGTCCGCCACCTGCCAAGCCGCCGCGCGGGCCAACTGGTTGGACTTACCTTCGACAAAGTTATCAAAGGTAAAGGTGCGGTTCAGGTAGCTGGTGTGCTTCAACCCGCCTTCGACCTGCACCGTACGCTCAGTGCGTGCTGGCGCCTGCTGACTGGCCGCACCGGCCATGGGATCAAAGCTTGCGCGCGACGGCTCTGTCTGTGCTGGGCCAGTGGTTGCTGTCGCAACTGGATTGGAGGCTGGCGCACTCGGCGCAGCTGACGGCGTACTGACCGCCGCCGCACGAGGAGCCGAACTGCGTTTGCTGCCTATTAATAAGGAGAGCGCAGGAACCAGACCATTGGTCCGTTCGCTGAGTAACTCAAGCAAACGGCTGAGGTACTTTTCATTGACCCAGTCGAGGACAAAACGGTTCGGCGCATAGACGCGAAGTTCGTCGCCTTCGGCTTCGACCTGCAGTGGACGGATCCAGGTGTTGAATTGCTGAGCAGGCAGCTCATCGCGCAGAAGCTCGACGCACTGCTGCCAAAGTTCCACAGACACGGACATCCCCTAAATCGCAAGGCGCGAGGCAAAAAACAACCGTCATTGTAGCCGCCGAGGCTTGAGTTATCCACATGTAAGCTTGCTTATGCGCAAGGAAAATCAACGTGTTATTAGCGTTAGCGGCTTATAAAGCTGGGCGGACAAAGGCTGTGGATAACCGCCCATAAGCTCACGGGATAACCTAGGGTAAAAACCGGTGGAAAACCCCGCTGTGGGTAAAATGGCATTCCATCCTCAGCTTGTGGACGGCTTCCACACAGTTGCAGCACGCCTTTTCGACAGACTTACCCTTGGCTGAACAACGCTAAACTGTTGGCCTTCAAGCACTTATGCACAGATCGATGGCTAGCTAATAGCTACTAACATTACTAAACATCTTTAAATATTCTCTTCTTTATATTTCTTTATGCAGGAAAAGCCTGGTTGGAAATTGACCTGACCCTCGGGTTTCTCTAGAATTGCCGGTCTCTTAAAACGGGGGCCATTCCGGCCCGTAGTCGACCACCCAGGTACCGCACCATGAAACGCACTTTCCAACCCAGCACTATCAAACGCGCTCGCACCCACGGTTTCCGTGCTCGTATGGCCACCAAGAACGGCCGTGCTGTCCTGTCGCGTCGCCGCGCCAAGGGCCGTAAGCGTCTCGCCGTCTAAATTTCGGTCTTGTGGTGAGTCGAGACTTCAGTCGGGAAAAGCGTCTGCTAACCCCCCGGCAATTCAAGGCAGTCTTCGACTCCCCTAGCGGCAAAGCTCCGGGCAAAAATGTCCTGCTGCTGGCGCGCAACAACGAACTTGATCACCCCCGTCTGGGCTTGGTGATCGGCAAGAAGAGCGTCAAGCTCTCTGTTGAGCGCAATCGTCTGAAACGCCAGATCCGCGAATCGTTCCGTCTCAATCAGGACAACCTGGTGGGATGGGACATCGTGGTGGTTGCGCGTAAAGGCCTTGGTGATTTGGAAAACGTCGAACTGGCTCGCCAGTTTGGCAAGCTCTGGAAACGCCTCGAACGCAGTAAGCCAAGCCCGGAAGCCGTCGCAACACCTGGGGTGAACGACAGTCCCCATGCGTAAACTGGTTTTGCTACCCATCCAGTTCTACCGCTACGCCATCAGCCCCTTGATGGCCAGCCACTGTCGTTTCTACCCAAGCTGTTCTTGCTACGCGCTTGAAGCCATTGAACATCATGGCGTCATGCGCGGTGGCTGGCTGACCCTGCGTCGGCTTGGCCGCTGTCACCCGTGGAATCCCGGTGGCTACGATCCGGTTCCCTGCGCAAAAACCTCCCGTTCCTCTTCGATGGCCGAATAATCATGGATATTCAACGCTCGATCCTGATCGTCGCCCTGGCAATCGTGTCCTATATGATGGTTCTCCAGTGGAACCAGGACTACGGTCAAGCTGCCCTGCCGACAGAAATTGCCGCGACCAGCAGCAGCGTACCCGGCTTGCCGGATACCACTGCCACCCCTTCAACTCCAGCTGGCAGCGACGATATTCCGAGCGCGACCACGGCTGTTGAACCCAGCGCCATCAGTGCTGCACCGGCTGCCGCCAGCGATGAGCTGATTCGGGTGAAGACCGATGTGCTGGATCTGGCCATCGACCCGCGTGGTGGTGATGTGGTGCAACTGCGTTTGCCGCAGTACCCGCGTCGTCAGGATCGTCCGGATGTACCGTTCCAGTTGTTCGACAACGGTGGTGAGCGCACCTACCTGGCGCAGAGCGGTTTGATCGGCAGCAACGCGCCGGACAAATCCAGCGGTCGTGCCCTGTGGAGCAGCGAGCAGAAGAGCTATGAACTGGCCGATGGCCAGGATCAGCTGCAGGTTGACCTCAAACTCAGCGAAGACGGCGTCAACTACATCAAGCGCTTCACCTTCAAGCGCGGTCTGAACGCTGAATGTACGGCCAAGGACCAACAGCAAAAGAAACCCGGCTGCGTTGATCCATCGTCCTATCAAGTGACCGTCAGCTACCTGATCGACAACCAGAGTGGTCAGGCCTGGAGCGGCAACATGTTTGCCCAGCTCAAGCGTGATGGCAGTGACGATCCGTCCTCCACCACCGCCACCGGCACTGCGACCTACCTCGGTGGTGCGCTGTGGACGCCTGAAAAGTCATACCAAAAAGTGTCGATGAAAGACATCGACAAACAAGCCTTCAAAGAAACCGTTCAAGGAGGCTGGGTTGCCTGGCTACAGCATTACTTCGTCACTGCCTGGATTCCAGGCAAAGACAGCACTAACCAAGTACAGACCCGTAAAGACAGCCAAGGCAACTACATTGTCGGCTTTACCGGCCCGGCCATTCAGGTTGCTGCCGGCGCTCAAGGTGAAACCAGTGCAATTCTGTATGCCGGCCCGAAGCTACAAGGCCATCTGAAGACCCTGTCTCCAGGTCTTGAGCTGACCGTCGACTACGGCATTCTGTGGTTCCTGGCTCAGCCGATCTTCTGGCTGCTGGAAGTTATCCACAACCTGCTCGGCAACTGGGGCTGGTCGATCATCATGTTGACTGTGATCATCAAGCTGATCTTCTTCCCGCTGTCCGCCGCCAGCTACAAATCCATGGCGCGCATGCGTGCCGTTGCACCGAAACTCGCTCAGCTGAAAGAGCAGCACGGTGACGATCGCCAGAAGATGTCCCAGGCGATGATGGAGCTGTACAAGAAAGAGAAGATCAACCCGCTGGGCGGCTGCTTGCCGATCCTGGTGCAGATGCCGGTATTCCTCGCGCTCTACTGGGTGCTGCTGGAATCCGTGGAAATGCGTCAGGCCCCATGGCTGCTGTGGATAACTGACCTGGCGATTAAAGATCCGTTCTTTATCCTGCCGATCATCATGGGCGCGACCATGTTTATCCAGCAGCAGCTCAACCCAACGCCGCCTGACCCGATGCAAGCCAAGGTACTGAAGATGATGCCGATCATTTTCACCTTCTTCTTCCTCTGGTTCCCGGCTGGTCTGGTGCTGTACTGGGTGGTCAACAACGTCTTGTCCATCGCTCAGCAGTGGTACATTACCCGCAAGATCGAAGCGGCGACGAAGGCTGCCGAAGCCTAAAGGCAGGTTGCTTCTACGCTTGAATAAAACGCCCCTCTTCAGGGGCGTTTTGCTATGCCCAGTTTGGAGAACCCCATGCAAGTAGCCCGCGAAACCATAGCCGCCGTTGCCACCGCTCAAGGCCGTGGTGGCGTCGGCATCGTCCGTGTCTCCGGTCCCCTGGCGGGGCAACTGGCCCAGGCGATCTGCCAACGCGAGTTGCAACCGCGTTACGCCCACTACGGGCCGTTCTTCGCAGACGCCCAGCAGGTGCTGGATGAAGGCCTGGCGCTGTATTTTCCTGGCCCCAACTCCTTTACCGGCGAAGACGTGCTGGAACTGCAAGGCCATGGCGGGCCGGTGGTGCTCGATCTGCTGCTGCGCCGCTGTGTACAACTCGGCGCACGCCTGGCGCGCCCGGGTGAGTTCAGCGAACGCGCCTTTCTCAATGACAAGCTCGATCTGGCTCAGGCCGAGGCAATTGCCGACCTGATCGAGGCCAGTTCCGAGCAGGCCGCGCGCAATGCCCTGCGCTCGCTGCAGGGCGAGTTCTCGCGTCGCGTGCATGGCCTGACCGAGCGGCTGATCAGCCTGCGCATCTACGTCGAAGCGGCCATCGATTTTCCCGAAGAGGAAATCGACTT
This sequence comes from Pseudomonas sp., assembly GCF_030684895.1. Taxonomy (GTDB): domain Bacteria; phylum Pseudomonadota; class Gammaproteobacteria; order Pseudomonadales; family Pseudomonadaceae; genus Aquipseudomonas. The sequence goes on from NZ_JAUXXP010000084.1 coordinate 16,424, forward strand.
TCTCGCCGATGGCCATGTACTCAGCTTGCTCGATGGCGTGCGTGTCGACCTTGCCGGTGTGCTACGTGAGGCCGGCCAAGGGGCCCTGCTGCGCGATGGCATGACAGTGGTGATTGCCGGCCGCCCCAACGCGGGTAAATCCAGCCTGCTCAATGCCCTGGCCGGTCGCGAGGCGGCCATCGTTACCGAAATCGCCGGCACCACCCGCGACGTGCTGCGCGAACATATCCACATCGATGGCATGCCGCTGCACGTGGTGGATACCGCCGGCCTGCGTGATACCGAAGATCAGGTCGAGCGCATCGGCGTCGAGCGCGCGCTGAAAGCCATTGGCGAAGCTGACCGCATCCTGCTGGTGGTGGATGCTACAGCGCCTGAAGCCGACGACCCCTTTGCCCTGTGGCCGGAGTTTCTCGACCAGCGGCCAGATCCGGCCAAGGTCACCCTGATTCGCAACAAGGCCGACCTATCCGGCGAATCGGTGGTGCTGGAAGTCTGCAATGACGGCCACGTCACCATCAGCCTGTCGGCCAAATCCGCTGAAGGCTTGGACCTGCTGCGCGAACACCTCAAGGCCTGCATGGGCTATGAACAGACCTCTGAGAGCAGCTTCAGCGCGCGCAGACGCCACCTGGAGGCGCTACGCCAGGCCTCCACACATCTGGAACACGGCCATGCTCAGCTGACCCTGGCCGGCGCTGGCGAACTGCTAGCCGAAGACCTGCGTATGGCTCAGCAAGCCCTGGGCGAAATCACCGGTGCGTTCAGTTCCGATGACCTGCTGGGGCGGATTTTTTCCAGCTTTTGTATTGGCAAGTAGGATGGGTTAGCGACGCAGGACACCTAACCTGCGAGCAACACAAGTCCTCCCGCGTCGCGTAACCCATCATGACGTGGTGCATTCTGATGGGTTACGGCGCATCGAATCATGCCCCTCATCCGCAATACCCTCCCTGCGCACAACCCATCCTACGTCCTGAAATCCCAACTAATGTCGTTCAGGAAGGCCTTCGTCTGGGCGAAATAGGCATGCTCAGCCACTTATTTATCCACCTAAGCCCTGTGGAAAAACGGGCCTAAGCCCTGCCTATAACCCGGTGATAAAACGGAGGATAACCGCCCCTGTGGATAACCATGCATTTAATCCACAGCTTGCGTACGGCAACTGAACAGGCAGATGGCAGGATCAGCACAGACTTTTAAAACGCTGTAGATACTGAATCCATTGGCCTGTAGCAATCTATCCACAGAAAAGCCGTTGCTAAGTAATAAACATATAAACAAGGCTTTATAAAAATTCTCTCTTTTATTCTTTATTAACCGACATACCAAAACAGCCCACAAGCGAGCTGGCTATTTTTTGTGCAAAAGGCTTCTTTCACACCGGCTAAATCCCTATACTTGCCGCCTTTCCCGCTTTTCAACCCAAAAAGCCCCCCATTTCTCAACAGGCACGAGGTGCGTGGTGGATTTCCCTTCCCGTTTTCAGGTGATCGTCATCGGCGGCGGTCATGCCGGTACCGAAGCTGCGTTGGCAGCTGCACGCATGGGGGTAAAAACCCTGCTGCTGACCCACAACGTGGAAACTCTCGGGCAGATGAGCTGCAACCCGGCGATTGGCGGAATCGGCAAGAGCCATCTGGTCAAGGAAATCGACGCCCTTGGCGGCGCCATGGCTGAAGCCACCGACAAAGGTGGTATCCAGTTCCGTGTGCTGAACAGCCGCAAGGGCCCAGCGGTACGCGCCACTCGCGCCCAGGCTGATCGCGTGCTGTACAAAGCCGCTATTCGCGAAACCCTGGAAAACCAGGCCAACCTGTGGATATTTCAGCAAGCCGCTGATGACCTGATCGTCGAAAACGCTGAAGTCAAAGGCGTAGTCACCCAAATGGGCCTGCGTTTTCTCGCGGATTCCGTGGTGTTGACCACCGGCACCTTCCTCGGTGGACTTATCCACATAGGCCTGCAGAACTACTCCGGCGGCCGCGCCGGTGATCCACCGTCGATTGCCTTGGCACAGCGTCTACGTGAATTGCCGCTACGCGTCGGTCGTCTGAAAACCGGTACGCCGCCACGCATCGATGGCCGTTCAGTAGATTTCTCGGTGATGACCGAGCAGCCGGGTGACACGCCAACGCCGTTGATGTCTTTCCTCGGTCGTGCCGAACAGCAACCGCGTCAGGTCAGCTGCTGGATCACTCACACCAACGCCCGCACCCACGAAATAATCGCGGCCAACCTCGACCGTTCACCGATGTATTCCGGGGTGATCGAAGGCGTCGGTCCGCGTTACTGCCCGTCGATTGAAGACAAGATCCACCGCTTTGCCGACAAGGACAGCCATCAGGTATTTATCGAGCCGGAAGGCCTGAATACCCACGAGCTGTACCCCAACGGCATTTCCACCTCGTTGCCGTTCGATGTGCAATTGCAGATCGTCCGTAGCATCCGTGGCATGGAAAACGCGCATATTGTCCGCCCCGGCTACGCCATCGAGTACGACTACTTCGACCCGCGTGATCTCAAATACAGCCTGGAAACCAAGGTAATCGCCGGGCTGTTTTTCGCCGGGCAGATCAACGGCACCACCGGTTACGAAGAAGCCGGTGCACAAGGGTTGCTCGCCGGTGCTAACGCCGCACTGCGTGCCCAGGGCAAAGACAGCTGGTGCCCGCGTCGCGATGAGGCTTACATCGGCGTGCTGGTCGACGACCTGATCACCCTGGGTACCCAGGAGCCGTACCGCATGTTCACCTCGCGCGCCGAATACCGGCTGATCCTGCGTGAAGACAACGCCGACCTGCGCTTGACCGAGAAAGGCCGCGAGCTGGGATTGGTTGATGACGTACGCTGGGCCGCGTTTGAAACCAAGCGCGAAGCCATCGTGCAGGAAGAACAGCGCCTGAAAAGCACCTGGGTACGCCCAGGCACGCCGCAAGGTGATGCGATTGCCGAGCACTTCGGCACGCCGCTGACCCACGAATACAACCTGCTCAACCTGCTGGCCCGCCCTGAAATCGATTACGCCGGGCTGGTGACCATCACAGGCGGCGGCGCGCAGGACCCGCAGGTGGCCGAACAGGTCGAGATCAAGACCAAATACGCCGGCTATATCGACCGCCAGCAGGATGAAATCGCCCGCCTGCGCGCCAGCGAAGACACCAAGCTGCCAGTCGATATCGACTACGCAGGCATTTCCGGGCTGTCCAAGGAAATCCAGCACAAGCTCGGCAACAGCCGTCCGGAAACCCTGGGCCAGGCCTCGCGGATTCCCGGCGTCACCCCGGCAGCGATTTCCCTGCTGCTGATCCATTTGAAAAAGCGCACTGCCGGCCAGCAGTTGGAGCACAGCGCCTGATGTCGTTGGTTACTGCACGTCACGCCGAAGAACTGAGCCAGGGCGCGCTTGAGCTGGGTGTTGAACTCAGCGCGCAGCAGCACGAACAGCTGCTGGCCTACCTGGCCCTGCTGATCAAGTGGAACAAGGCGTACAACCTCACCGCGGTGCGTGACCCGAATGAAATGGTTTCGCGCCATCTGCTCGACAGCCTGTCCGTTGTGCCTTTCGTCGCTGAGGCTGGGGATAACTGGCTGGATGTCGGCAGTGGCGGTGGTATGCCGGGCATTCCCCTGGCCATCCTGTTTCCCGAGCGGCAGTTCACCCTGCTGGACTCCAACGGCAAGAAGACCCGCTTCCTGACGCAGGTGAAGCTGGAGTTGAAACTGGCCAACCTGCAAGTTATCCACAGCCGTGTTGAGGAATTCACCCCAGCTGTGCCATTCAGCGGGATTTGCTCGCGGGCGTTCAGTTCACTGGAAGATTTCAGCAACTGGACTCGCCATCTGGGCGATAGCAATACCCAGTGGCTGGCGATGAAAGGCGTCCATCCGGATGACGAACTGCAGGCGCTGCCAGCGGACTTTCGTCTCACCGCCACCCATGTACTCAAGGTTCCCGGTTGCCAAGGTCAGCGCCATCTGTTGATACTGCGTCGCTCGGTTTAGGGGGAACGCAGCATGGCTAAGGTATTCGCAATCGCTAACCAGAAAGGCGGCGTGGGCAAAACCACCACCTGCATCAATCTGGCTGCCTCGCTGGTGGCAACCAAACGCCGTGTGCTGCTGATTGATCTCGACCCCCAGGGCAACGCGACCATGGGCAGCGGTGTGGATAAGCACGGCCTGGAGCATTCGATCTATGACGTGCTGATCGGCGAATGCAACCTGGTCGATGCTATGCAGTTCTCCGAGCACGGTGGCTACCAGCTGCTGCCGGCCAACCGCGACCTCACAGCCGCCGAAGTCTCGCTGCTGGAAATGAAAATGAAGGAAAGCCGCCTGCGTTATGCGTTGGCGCCGATCCGCGAAAATTACGATTACATCCTCATCGATTGCCCGCCCGCGCTGTCGATGCTAACGGTCAACGCCTTGGTGGCAGCCGACGGGGTGATCATCCCCATGCAGTGCGAGTATTACGCGCTGGAGGGCTTGAGCGATCTGGTCAACAGCATTCAACGCATCGCCGAAATTCTAAATCCCAAGCTGAAGATCGAGGGCCTGCTGCGCACCATGTATGACCCGCGTATTAGCCTGACCAACGATGTTTCAGCGCAACTCAAACAGCATTTCCCCGACCAGCTCTACGACGTGGTGATCCCGCGTAACGTACGCCTGGCCGAGGCGCCAAGCTTTGGTATGCCGGCGCTGGTGTATGACAAGCAATCCCGTGGTGCCATTGCCTACCTGGCGCTGGCCGGCGAGTTGGTACGCCGCCAACGCGCAAATGCCCACACCGCAACCGCATAAGGAAATACCCATGGCTGTGAAAAAACGAGGACTGGGACGCGGTCTGGATGCCCTGTTGGGCGGCACCAGTGTCACTGCCTTGCAGGAAGAGGCCGCGCAGGTCGACAGCCGTGAACTGCAATACGTGCCCCTGGACCTGATTCAGCGCGGTAAATACCAGCCGCGCCGCGACATGGACGCCACCGCTCTGGAAGAGCTGGCACAGTCGATCAAGGCCCATGGCGTGATGCAGCCGATTGTGGTGCGGCCGATTGGCGAAGGGCGTTTCGAGATCGTTGCCGGTGAACGCCGCTGGCGTGCCAGTCAGCAAGCCGGCCTGGACAAAATTCCGGCCATGGTGCGCGAACTGCCGGATGAAGCCGCCATCGCCATGGCGCTGATCGAGAACATCCAGCGCGAAGACCTCAACCCCATCGAAGAAGCCATGGCCTTGCAGCGGCTGCAGCAGGAGTTCCAGCTGACTCAGCAGCAGGTCGCCGATGCGGTGGGTAAATCGCGGGTGACCATCAGCAATCTGCTGCGCCTGATTGCCCTGCCGGAAGAGATCAAAACCCTGCTGTCCCACGGTGATCTGGAAATGGGCCATGCTCGCGCCTTGCTCGGTTTACCGGCCGAACAGCAGACTGAAGGTGCGCGACATGTTGTCGCACGCGGCCTCACTGTGCGCCAAACCGAGGCACTGGTTCGCCAGTGGTTGAACAGCAAAGAGAAGCCGGCGGCGGTGGTCAAGGCCGACCCGGACATCACCCGTCTGGAACAGCGCCTGGCTGAGCGCCTGGGCTCGCCGGTGCAAATCAAGCATGGGCAGAAAGGCAAAGGTCAGTTGGTGATCAGTTACAGCTCACTGGATGAGCTGCAGGGTGTACTTGCCCACATTCGCTGAAACAATTGCGCGTGTAGCGACTAGTCGGAAATCACTACCCGGCAGTTGAATGGGGGGGGAAGCGCCCCTATACTCTGCGCGCATTTCGTCGGCACAAAGTATGCCAAGTTATTGATTTCAGGTGCCGACGCCCGAGTTCAGCTTTCAGGAAAACAAGATGGACGCTCGCACGCCGAATCGCCTGCCCTTCCATCGTCTAGCTGTTTTCCCGGTACTGCTGGTGCAACTGCTGGTACTGCTGTTGTTGGCCCTGGTGGTGTGGCAGTGGCAAGGCGCAGTGGCAGGCTACTCCGGGTTATGTGGTGGCCTGATTGCCTGGCTACCAAATCTGTACTTTGCCCACAAGGCGTTCCGATTCAGTGGAGCGCGGGCTGCTCAAGCCATCGTCCGGTCTTTTTATGCCGGTGAGGCGGGCAAACTGGTTTTAACGGCAGTGCTGTTTGCACTGACCTTTGCAGGAGTGAAACCTCTTGAACCGCTGGCGGTATTTGGCGTGTTCTTCCTGACCCAGTTGGTCAATTGGTTTTCGCCCCTGCTGATGAAAACAAGACTTTTAAGACCTTAGCGCTCGAGGGATATATGGCAGCAGCACAAACCGCTTCGGGTTATATCCAGCACCACTTGACCAACCTGACCTACGGTCAGCACCCGGTCAACGGCTGGAGTTTCGCCCACAACGCAAAAGAAGCTCAGGAAATGGGCTTCTGGGCATTTCACGTAGACACCCTGGCGGTGTCTGTCGTGTTGGGCCTGTTCTTTATCCTGCTGTTCCGTGCCGCTGCTAAACGCGCCACTTCCGGGCAACCGGGCAAGCTGCAGAATTTCGTTGAAGTCCTTGTGGAGTTCGTTGACGGCAGCGTCAAGGACACCTTCCACGGCCGCAACGCCCTGATCGCACCGCTGGGTCTGACCATCTTCGTCTGGGTCTTCCTGATGAACTTTATGGACCTGATCCCGGTAGATTGGTTGCCAATGCTGGCAGCAAAAATCTCCGGCGACCCGCATCTGTACTTCCGCGTCGTACCGACTACCGATCCAAACGCTACCCTGGGCCTGGCCCTGTCGGTCTTCGCGTTGATTCTGTACTACAGCATCAAAGTCAAAGGCCTCGGTGGCTTTATCGGTGAGCTGACCCTGCACCCGTTCGGCAGCAAGAACATCGTGGTTCAGGCGCTGCTGATTCCGGTCAACTTCCTGCTTGAGTTCGTCACCCTGATCGCCAAGCCGATTTCCCTGGCGCTGCGTCTGTTCGGCAACCTGTATGCAGGCGAACTGATCTTTATCCTCATCGCGATCATGTTTGGCGGCGGTCTGCTGCTGGGCGCGCTGGGTATTGTCCTGCAGTGGGCGTGGGCAGTGTTCCACATCCTGATCATCGTGCTGCAGGCGTTCATCTTCATGATGCTGACCATCGTCTACCTGTCGATGGCGCACGAAGACAACCACTAAGAGCGTTTAGGCGCTCGCAGTGGACGCCCGCAAGGGCAACCAGAAGTACTGATTTTGCTTTACCGCTTTACCTTAGAAAACCTTAACCAATACGACATAAAAAGTCGGGAGGAAAGATGGAAACTGTAGTTGGTCTGACCGCTATCGCTGTAGCACTGCTGATTGGCCTGGGTGCCCTGGGTACCGCCATTGGTTTCGGCCTGCTGGGCGGCAAGTTCCTGGAAGGCGCTGCGCGTCAGCCGGAAATGGTTCCAATGCTGCAAGTGAAAATGTTCATCGTCGCTGGTCTGCTCGACGCCGTGACCATGATCGGTGTTGGTATCGCACTGTTCTTCACCTTCGCGAACCCCTTCGTTGGTCAACTCGCAGGCTAATCACTCGGTTTTCGAGTGATTGGTTTGATGGACAACGAACGAGCGAGGTGTTGGCGTGAACATTAATGCAACCCTGATTGGCCAGTCCGTTGCCTTCTTCATCTTCGTGCTGTTCTGCATGAAGTACGTATGGCCTCCGGTCATTACGGCTTTGCAAGAACGTCAGAAGAAGATCGCAGATGGCCTGGATGCAGCTAGCCGTGCGGCTCGTGACCTGGAGTTGGCCCAAGAGAAAGCGGGTCAGCAACTGCGCGAAGCCAAAGGCCAAGCAGCCGAGATCATTGAGCAAGCCAAGAAACGCGGTACCCAGATCGTCGACGAAGCCCGTGAACAGGCCCGTGTCGAAGCTGACCGTGTGAAGGCCCAGGCTCTGGCCGAGATCGAGCAGGAACTGAATGGTGTCAAAGACGCGCTGCGTGCCCAACTGGGTAGTCTGGCCGTTAGCGGTGCCGAGAAGATCCTGGGCGCATCTATCGACCAAAACGCGCATGCGGAGCTGGTTTCCAAACTGGCAGCCGAAATTTAAGCGAGGGGCGCGATCATGGCAGAACTGACCACGCTGGCCCGACCTTACGCTAAGGCTGCCTTTGAGTATGCCCAGGCCCACCAGCAGCTGGCCAATTGGTCAGCCATGCTCGGCCTGGCTGCAGCGGTGTCGCAAGACGACACCATGCAGAGCATGCTTAAGGCTCCGCGTTTGACGAGTACAGACAAGGCCACCACGTTTAATGACGTGTGTGGTGACAAGTTCGACGCCCAGGTACGCAATTTCATTCACATCGCCGCTGAAAATGATCGTCTGGCCCTGTTGCCAGAGATCGTTGAACTGTTCGAGCTGTACAAAGCCGAGCAGGAAAAGTCGATCGACGTGGATGTCACCAGTGCCTTCGCATTGAGCGATGAACAGCAAGACAAACTCGCCAAGGTTCTCAGTGCACGGCTCGGCCGAGAAGTGCGTCTGCACGCCGCGGAGGATGCCGCCCTTATTGGTGGTGTCGTCATTCGCGCCGGCGACCTGGTTATCGATGGCTCAGTTCGCGGCAAAATCGCGAAGCTGGCCGAAGCATTGAAATCTTGAGTTTGAAGGGGCAGCAGAGCTATGCAGCAACTCAATCCTTCCGAAATAAGTGAAATCATCAAGGGGCGTATCGAGAATCTCGATGTCGCCTCTCAAGCCCGTAACGAAGGCACTGTCGTCAGCGTATCTGACGGTATCGTGCGTATTCACGGTCTCGCCGATGTGATGTACGGCGAAATGATCGAGTTCCCGGGCGGTGTCTACGGTATGGCACTGAACCTGGAGCAAGACTCCGTGGGTGCAGTGGTTCTGGGGGCTTATACCTCCCTGGCCGAAGGCATGAGCGCCAAGTGCACTGGCCGCATCCTGGAAGTTCCGGTTGGTCCGGAATTGCTGGGTCGCGTTGTCGACGCACTGGGCAACCCAATTGACGGCAAAGGCCCGCTGAACAACGTCGCTACCGACGCTGTTGAGAAGGTTGCGCCGGGCGTGATCTGGCGTAAGTCGGTCGACCAGCCGGTGCAAACCGGTTACAAGTCGGTCGATGCCATGATCCCGGTTGGCCGTGGCCAGCGTGAGCTGATCATCGGTGACCGTCAGATCGGTAAAACCGCTCTGGCCATCGACGCCATCATCAACCAGAAGAACAGCGGCATTAAGTGCGTCTACGTAGCCATCGGTCAGAAGCAATCGACCATCGCTAACGTGGTTCGCAAGCTGGAAGAAAACGGCGCGTTGGCTAACACCATCGTGGTCGCGGCTTCCGCTTCCGAATCCGCTGCGCTGCAGTTCATTGCACCGTACGCCGGTTGCACCATGGGCGAATACTTCCGCGACCGCGGTGAAGACGCGCTGATCGTTTATGACGATCTGTCCAAGCAAGCAGTGGCTTACCGCCAGATTTCCCTGCTGCTGCGCCGTCCGCCAGGCCGTGAAGCTTACCCAGGCGACGTGTTCTATCTCCACAGCCGTCTGCTGGAGCGCGCTTCCCGCGTTTCCGAAGAGTACGTTGAGAAGTTCACCAATGGCGCTGTGACTGGCAAGACCGGTTCCCTGACCGCTCTGCCGATCATCGAAACCCAGGCGGGCGACGTTTCCGCGTTCGTTCCGACCAACGTGATCTCGATCACCGACGGTCAGATCTTCCTGGAATCGGCCATGTTCAACTCGGGCATCCGTCCTGCGGTCAACGCCGGTATTTCGGTATCCCGCGTGGGTGGTGCTGCGCAGACCAAGATCATCAAGAAGCTCTCCGGTGGTATCCGTACCGCTCTGGCTCAGTACCGTGAACTGGCGGCATTCGCCCAGTTTGCTTCTGACCTGGACGAAGCCACCCGTAAGCAGCTTGAGCACGGTCAGCGCGTTACCGAGCTGATGAAGCAGAAGCAATATGCGCCAATGTCGATCGCTGACATGTCGCTGTCGCTGTATGCCGCCGAGCGTGGTTTCCTGGTCGATATCGAAGTCGCCAAAGTTGGTGCATTCGAGCAGGCCCTGATTGCTTACTTCAACCGGGATCACGCCGCACTGCTGGCGAAGATCAACGAGAAGGGTGACTTCAATGACGACATCGATGGCCAGCTGAAAGCCGGTATCGAGAAGTTCAAGGCCACCCAAACCTGGTAAGCCGCAGCGGGGGCCGCGAGGTTCCCGCTTGCTAACCCGATAGGTGTCAAATGGCAGGCGCAAAAGAGATTCGCAGCAAGATTGCGAGCATCAAAAGCACGCAGAAGATCACCAGCGCCATGGAAAAGGTGGCGGTCAGCAAAATGCGCAGAGCACAACAGCGCATGGTTGCTAGCCGTCCCTACGCGGAACGTATCCGCCAGGTTATTGGTCATCTGGCCAACGCCAACCCGGAATACCGTCATCCGTTCATGATCGAGCGCGAAGTTAAGCGCATTGGTTATGTTGTGGTGAGCTCGGACCGTGGTCTGTGTGGTGGTCTGAACACCAACCTGTTCAAGGCTCTGGTCAAAGACATGGCGAGCAATCGCGAGCAAGGCGTGGAGATTGATCTCTGCGTGGTTGGCAGCAAAGGCGCGGCATTCTTCCGCAACTTTGGTGGCAACATCGTTGCTGCGATCAGCCACCTGGGCGAAGAACCGTCGATCAATGATCTGATCGGTAGCGTCAAGGTAATGCTCGATGCCTACCTCGATGGTCGCATCGATCGTTTGTCCGTGGTCTCGAACAAGTTCATCAATACCATGACGCAAAAGCCGACAGTGGAGCAGTTGATTCCGTTGGTGGCCGATCCGGATAAAGAACTCAAGCACCACTGGGATTACCTGTACGAACCCGACGCCAAAGAGCTGCTCGACGGCTTGATGGTGCGTTATGTGGAGTCGCAGGTGTACCAGGCAGTGGTTGAGAACAACGCGGCTGAACAAGCGGCCCGGATGATCGCGATGAAGAACGCCACCGACAACGCTGGCGATATCATCAAAGACCTGCAGTTGATCTACAACAAGGCACGTCAGGCAGCGATCACCCAGGAAATTTCGGAAATCGTCGGCGGCGCTGCCGCGGTTTAAGCACGGTTCAACTGTTAGACGGTTGAAAAAAGTCAGAGGAACCAAAGATGAGTAGCGGACGTATCGTTCAAATCATCGGCGCCGTTATCGACGTGGAATTCCCGCGTGATCAAGTGCCGAGTGTTTATGAAGCGCTGAAAGTAGTCGGCGCCGAAACCACCCTGGAAGTTCAGCAGCAGCTGGGCGACGGCGTGGTACGTACCATTGCAATGGGTTCGACCGAAGGCCTCAAGCGTGGCCTGAGCGTTGGCAGCACTGGCGCAGGTATCCAGGTACCGGTTGGGGTGAAAACCCTGGGCCGTATCATGGACGTGCTGGGCAACCCAATCGACGAAGCTGGCCCGATTGGCGAAGAAGAGCGTTGGGGCATTCACCGTCCTGCGCCTTCCTACGCTGAACAAGCTGGCTCCAACGAGCTGCTGGAAACCGGCATCAAGGTTATCGACCTGGTTTGCCCGTTCGCCAAGGGCGGTAAAGTCGGTCTGTTCGGTGGTGCCGGTGTCGGCAAAACCGTAAACATGATGGAACTGATCCGTAACATCGCCATCGAGCACAGCGGTTATTCCGTGTTCGCCGGTGTGGGTGAGCGTACTCGTGAGGGTAACGACTTCTACCACGAGATGAAGGACTCCAACGTTCTCGACAAGGTAGCCCTGGTTTACGGTCAGATGAACGAGCCACCAGGCAACCGTCTGCGCGTAGCACTGACCGGCCTGACCATGGCCGAGAAGTTCCGTGACGAAGGCCGTGATGTGCTGTTCTTCGTGGACAACATCTACCGTTACACCCTGGCCGGTACTGAAGTATCCGCACTGCTCGGCCGTATGCCGTCGGCAGTGGGTTATCAGCCGACCCTGGCCGAAGAAATGGGCGTTCTGCAAGAGCGTATTACTTCGACCAAGACCGGTTCGATCACCTCGATCCAGGCCGTATACGTACCTGCGGACGACCTGACCGACCCAAGCCCGGCGACCACCTTCGCCCACTTGGACGCCACCGTTGTACTGTCCCGTGACATCGCTTCCCTGGGTATCTACCCAGCGGTCGATCCACTCGACTCGACGTCGCGCCAGCTGGACCCGATGGTTATCGGCCAGGAGCACTACGACACCGCTCGCGGCGTGCAGTACGTACTGCAGCGCTACAAAGAGCTGAAGGACATCATCGCGATTCTGGGTATGGACGAACTGTCCGAAGCAGACAAGCAGCTGGTATCCCGTGCTCGTAAGATCCAGCGCTTCCTGTCCCAGCCGTTCTTCGTGGCCGAAGTCTTCACCGGTTCGCCAGGCAAGTACGTTTCCCTGAAGGACACCATCGCCGGTTTCAGCGGCATTCTGAAAGGTGATTACGATCACCTGCCAGAGCAGGCGTTCTACATGGTTGGCAGCATCGAAGAAGCTGTTGAGAAAGCGAAGAAACTGTAATCACCCGTGCGCCCGGCAACGGGCGCTTACGGTCTGTTTATCCGCCTAGTAGTGGGTAAATAGATCGATACGTGAGGTTAGACATGGCTATGACAGTCCATTGCGACATCGTCAGCGCAGAAGGCGAGATCTTCTCCGGTCTGGTCGAGATGGTGATTGCGCACGGCAACCTGGGTGATATCGGTATCGCTCCAGGCCACGCGCCGCTGATCACCGACCTCAAACCGGGTCCGATTCGTCTGGTCAAGCTGGGTGGCGAAACCGAGGTGTTTTACATCTCCGGTGGCTTCCTCGAAGTTCAGCCGAGTGTGGTGAAAGTTCTCGCCGATACCGTGCAGCGTGCTGCCGATATCGATGAAGCTGCTGCTCAGGAAGCCCTCCGGGCTGCCGAGAATGCCTTGAATGAGAAGGGCGCGGAGTTCGATTACGGTTCCGCAGCCGCTCACCTGGCCGAGGTCGCGGCTCAGCTGCGTACCGTTCAGCAGTTGCGCAAGAAGTTCGGCGGTTAATTCCGACGCTTCATCGCAAACGAGTAAAAGGGTAGCCTTGGCTACCCTTTTTCTTTGCCTGTCATTTAGCAGGTAGCCCGGATGCAATCCGGGACGATCACCCCCGGATTGCATCCGGGCTACTTAATAGGATCTGCCCCCCATGTCGCTCGATATCGTTATCCTCGCCGCCGGCCAAGGCACCCGCATGCGTTCGGCCTTGCCCAAGGTGCTGCACCCGGTTGCCGGCAAAGCCATGCTTGGTCATGCGATCGACACCGCCCGTCAGCTCAACCCGCAAGGCATTCATGTGGTGATCGGCCATGGCGCGGAACGGGTGCGCGAGCGACTGGCGGCGGATGACCTGAATTTCGTGCTGCAGAGCGAGCAGCTCGGTACCGGCCATGCCGTGGCTCAGGCGCTGCCGGCATTGAGCGCCGAGCGCGTGCTGATTCTCTATGGCGATGTGCCGCTGATTGAAGTGGAAACCCTTAAGCGTCTGCTGCAACAGGTCAGCGAGCAACAGCTTGGCCTGCTGACCGTTAACCTGAACGACCCAACCGGCTACGGCCGTATCGTGCGCGATGAGCAGGGCGTGGTGAAGGCCATCGTTGAGCACAAGGACGCCAGCACCGAGCAGCGCCTGATCAGTGAAGGCAACACTGGCATCCTCGCCGTACCGGGGAAAAAACTGGGTGACTGGCTCGGTCGTTTGTCCAACAGCAACGCCCAGGGCGAGTACTACCTGACGGACGTGATCGCCATGGCCGTGGCCGACGGCCTGGTAGTCGCCACCGAGCAGGCGGCTGACGAGATGGAAGTGCTGGGGGCCAACGACCGTATCCAGCTTTCGCAGCTGGAGCGTCACTACCAGTTCCGCGCTGCGCGCCGCTTGATGCTGCAGGGCGTGACCCTGATCGACCCGGCGCGTTTCGATTTGCGCGGTGAAGTTACGGTAGGCCGCGATGTGACCATCGATATCAACGTAATCCTCGAAGGCCGGGTGGTGATCGAAGAGGGCGTGCAGATCGGCCCGAACTGCGTGATCAAGAACAGCACATTGCGTAAAGGCGCCATCGTCAAAGCCAACAGCCATCTGGAAGGTGCCGAAGTGGGTGAGGGTGCTGACTGCGGTCCGTTTGCTCGCCTGCGTCCGGGTTCCGTGCTGGGCGCCAAGGCCCATGTGGGTAACTTCGTCGAACTTAAAAACGCCAAGCTGGGCGAGGGCGCCAAGGCCGGTCACCTGTCTTACCTGGGCGACGCTGAAATCGGCGCGCGCAGCAATATCGGCGCTGGCACCATCACTTGTAATTACGATGGCGCCAACAAGTTCAAGACGGTGCTGGGTGAGGACGTGTTTATTGGCTCCAACAGCGCCCTGGTCGCTCCGGTCACGTTGGGCGACCGTGCCACTACCGGCGCAGGTTCGGTAATCACCAGCGACGTGCCGGATAACACCCTGGCGGTCGGCCGCGCCAAGCAGCGCAATATCGAAGGCTGGAAGCGTCCAACCAAGAAGTGACGATGACGTAGATGGGATGCCTGATGTAGCCCGGATAAGCGCAGCGTAATCCGGGGCGGCGCGATCCCGGATTGCGCCAAGGCTTATCCGGGCTACGGGGGGTAGTAGCAGCTGTGACGGATGGGTTAGCCGCGCAGCGGCGTAACCCATCATTGGGCAGCATGGGTATCGCTACGCTCAACCCATCCTACGATCATTTGTCGTTTCAGACTTGACGGAAAAGCTTCATTAGGTTTTGATTCGCGCCATTATCTTTCGTATCGAAACTTAAGCATGTCGAAACGCAACACTCCGCAACGTCGCCACACCATTCTTGCCCTGCTCGCCGAGCAAGGCGAGGTGAGTGTGGATGAGTTGTCGAAAGCGTTCGCCACCTCCGAAGTGACCATTCGCAAAGACCTCGCCGCCCTGGAAAAAAGCGGCCTGCTGCTGCGCCGCTATGGTGGTGCGGTGCCCATGCCGCAGGAGCTGATCAGCGACGTTCAGCCGATCTCGCAGTACAAGCAGGCCATCGCCCGCGCCGGTGTGGCGCGCATTCGCGAACATGCACGGATCATCATCGACAGCGGCACCACCACCGCCGCGATGATCCCGCAACTCGGCCACAAGCCCGGCCTGGTGGTGATGACCAACTCGATGAACGTGGCCCGCGCCATCAGTGAGCTGGAGCATGAGCCGGTGCTGCTGATGACGGGTGGCACCTGGGACCCTCATTCGGAATCCTTCCAGGGCCAGGTCGCCGAGCAGGTGCTGCGCTCTTACGATTTCGACCAGCTGTTTATTGGCGCCGATGGCATTGACCTGAACCGTGGCACCACCACCTTCAATGAATTGCTCGGGCTTAGCCGGGTGATGGCGGATGTAGCCCGCGAAGTGGTGGTGATGGTCGAGAGCGACAAGATCGGCCGCAAGATTCCCAACCTGGAGCTGCCCTGGAGCGGCATCCATACCCTGATAACCGACGAACGCCTCAGCCCTGAGGCCCGTGAACAATTGACCGAGCGCGGCATCCAGCTAATTCTCGCGCCGCTCGACGCTTCTTAAGGAGAAGATGACCATGTGTGGAATCGTAGGCGCAGTCGCCGAACGCAATATCACCGCCGTGCTGGTTGAAGGCCTCAAGCGCCTGGAATACCGAGGTTACGACAGCGCCGGTGTGGCGCTGCTGACTGATCATAACGGTCTCGACCGTCGCCGCCGCGTCGGCAAGGTTAGCGAGCTGGAAAGTGCCTTGAGCGTCGAACCGCTGGCCGGCCGTCTGGGTATCGCGCACACCCGCTGGGCCACCCACGGTGTGCCGAGCGAGCGTAATGCCCACCCGCATTTTTCTGGTAAAGAGCCCAGCCAGTCGCTGGCAGTGGTGCACAACGGCATTATCGAAAACCACGAAGCACTGCGCGACCAGCTCAAGGGCCTGGGTTACGTGTTCAGCTCCGACACCGACACCGAAGTGATCGTGCACTTGCTCGACCACAAGCTGAAAACCCAGCCGGATCTGACTGCAGCGCTGAAAGAAGCGGTCAAGGACCTGCACGGCGCTTACGGCCTGGCGGTGATCAGTGCCAAGCAGCCTGACCGTCTTATCGCTGCGCGCAGCGGCAGCCCGCTGGTGATCGGTCTGGGCCTGGGCGAAAACTTCCTCGCTTCCGACCAACTGGCGCTGCGTCAGGTCACCGACCGCTTTATGTACCTGGAAGAAGGCGATATCGCCGAAATTCAGCGCGACAGCGTACAGATTTGGGACGTCTCCGGTGAGCCGGTGGTGCGCGAGAGCGTGCAATACCACGAAGGCGCGGAAGCCGCCGACAAGGGCGAGTACCGCCACTTTATGCTCAAGGAAATCTTTGAACAGCCCAAGGTCGTGCAACGCACCCTGGAAGGCCGTCTGGGTTCCGACCATGTATTGGTGCAGGCATTCGGCCCGCAGGCCGCCGAGCTGTTCGCCAAGGTGCGCAACGTGCAGATCGTCGCCTGCGGCACCAGTTACCACGCCGGCATGGTCGCCCGTTACTGGCTGGAAGGTCTGGCCGGGATTCCCTGCCAAATCGAAGTGGCCAGCGAATTTCGTTACCGCAAGGTGGTGGTGCAGCCGGACACCCTGTTTGTCAGCATTTCCCAGTCTGGCGAAACCGCCGACACCCTGGCTGCCCTGCGTAACGCTAAAGAGCATGCGCCTGGCCAGGGCGGCTACCTGGCCAGCCTGGCGATCTGCAACGTCGGTATCAGCTCGCTGGTGCGCGAATCCGACCTGACCCTGCTGACCCAGGCCGGCCCGGAAATCGGCGTGGCTTCAACCAAGGCCTTCACCACCCAACTGGTCGCGCTGATGCTGCTGACCCTGTCCCTCGGCCAGGTGCGTGGCACCCTGGATAAAGGCCTGGAAGCCGAGCTGGTGGATGAACTGCGCCGCCTGCCGACCCGCCTGGGTGAAGCCCTGGCCATGGACAGCGTGGTCGAGAAGGTCTCCGAACTGTTCGCCGAGAAGCACCACAGTCTGTTCCTTGGCCGTGGCGCGCAGTACCCGGTGGCAATGGAAGGTGCGCTCAAGCTCAAGGAAATCTCCTATATTCACGCCGAAGCCTACCCGGCTGGCGAGCTCAAGCATGGCCCGTTGGCGTTGGTCGACAGCGATATGCCGGTGGTCACCGTGGCACCAAACAACGAGTTGCTGGAAAAACTCAAATCCAACCTGCAGGAAGTGCGCGCCCGTGGCGGCGAGCTTATCGTCTTCGCTGACGAGCAGGCCGGCATGCGCAATGGCGAGGGCACCCACGTGGTGAACATGCCGCATATCCACGACGCCCTGGCGCCGATCCTTTACACCATTCCGTTGCAGTTGCTGTCCTACTACGTGGCTGTGCTCAAGGGCACCGACGTCGACCAGCCGCGTAACCTGGCCAAGAGCGTAACGGTTGAGTAAGCAGGAGCCAGCTGATGCGGCGTGAAGAGATAAAGAGCAAACAGGCCCAGGGCGTGCTCTTTGATACGCATATCATCGCCAACCCGGCCAATACCCGGGAATGGATCGTGCTGTTGAAGAAAGGTGCGGGCACCAGCTTCTTTCTGGTCGATGCCCAGGAGCAGGTGGAGTCCTTCGCCGACCTTAATGGCCTGATCGAAGAGCTGCGGTTACTGGGCATCAAGGGCGCGGAGATTCATCTCTAGCCCGGCCGTTCACCCGAGGCACTTATGCCTATTCGCTATGCGAGAAATCTGACCGGCCGTACGCGCAGTGCGGCTGCCAACCGCCATCTGGGTTTTGCCCTGGCCTTTGTTGCCGGGGCGATCAATGCCGGCGGCTTTCTTGCCGTGCAGCAGTACACCTCGCATATGACCGGCATTGTCTCGGCCATGGCGGACAATATTGCTCTGGGTGCCTATGGCCTGGTGTGGAGTGGTCTCGGCGGCGTGCTGTCGTTTCTCCTGGGTGCAGCCTGCTCGACGGTGATGATCAATTACTCGCGGCGCCGCCAGCTGCACAGCGAATATGCTTTGCCGTTGCTGCTCGAAGCCGCGCTGCTGCTGTGCTTTGGCTTTCTTGGCGCGTCGCTGGCGCAGATTACCGGTCTGTTCGTGCCGCTGACGGTGATGCTGCTGTGCTTCATCATGGGCTTGCAGAACGCGCTGATTACCAAGCTCTCCAGGGCGGAAATCCGCACCACCCATATCACCGGGATCATTACTGACATCGGCATCGAGCTGGGCAAGCTGTTCTATTGGAACCGCACGCGCGGTCCTGATATCGCTCGGGTGATGGCCGACCGCCAGCGCTTGCGGGTGCTCAGCCTGTTGGCGCTGTACTTCTTCCTCGGTGGAGTGATCGGCGCACTGGGTTTCAACCACCTGGGGTACATCGCCACCGTGCCGCTGGCCCTGCTGCTGGTGTTGCTGGCCAGCGTACCGGCGCTGGATGATCTGTTGCTGCTCACGCGGCGCGTATTGCGCCGATAAGCTTGGCCGACTGCCTGCGGCTCAGTCCTCTGCCGACCTGAACAGATGCCGATGCTCGGCGTTGTACAGCGCCGAGTCGGCGAACTGTTCGGCGTGCAGCACGCGGCCGACGAGGATCAGCGCGGTGCGGCGAAAGCCTTTGGCGCGCACCTGTTTTTCGATGGTGGCCAGGGTGCCGCTGACCCAATCCTGATCCGGCCAGCTGGCGCGATGCACGACGGCAATCGGGCAATCCGCGCCGTAATGCGGCAGCAGCTCAGTGACGATCTTGCTCAGGTGCACCACGCCCAGATGGATGGCCATGGTCGCACCGTGGCGGGCCAGGTCGTGCAACTGCTCGCCGGCGGGCATACCTGACTTGCTCGCGTAGCGCGTGAGAATCAGCGTCTGTGACACCTCGGGCAGGGTCAGCTCGCTTTCCAGCAGGGCGGCGCAGGCGGCGGTGGCAGTCACCCCGGGGATGATCTCAAAGGCAATGCCTAGCCGGCGCAGATGACGGATCTGCTCGCCAATCGCGCCATACAGCGACGGGTCGCCGGAATGCACGCGGGCCACGTCCTGACCTTTGCTGTGCGCCTGGGCAATCAGCTCGATAATTTCATCCAGATGCAGTTCGGCGGTGTTGATCACCTGCTCGGCGCGGTGACCTTCGAGCACCGCTGCCGGCACCAGCGATCCGGCATAGAGAATCACCGGGCAGCTGCGCAGCAGGCGCTGGCCTTTGACGGTGATCAGCTCGGGGTCGCCAGGGCCGGCGCCGATAAAGTAAACGGTCATGACACATCCTTGGGTGCAATCGACGCCAACGCACAGGTGGCGCTAGCGTTACGGGTTTTTTCGCCGAGCAGGCGGGCAGTATTGCCGCTCATAAGCGTGGCCAGGGCCAGGGCGCAGGGTTCCGCGACGGCCGGGCTGCCGGTGGCGGCCAGGGTAAGCGGCGAGCCTTGCACGCGGTGCTGATAGGGCAGCAGTTCTTCGGAACTAAAACAGCTCAACTGCAAACCGAGGTGCTGAGCTAGAGCCAGCAGGCCCGGCTCGCTCTGTTTATGCGCGATGCTGGCCAGTCCGGCCAGGTTATCCACAGTCAGGCCGTGCGCCTGCAAGCTATGCAGCAGCAGGCTGAGCAAGTCCTCCACACCGCAACCACTGCGGCAGCCCAGCCCGGCGACCACCTGAACGGCGGCAGCGGGGTGGCGAGGTGCGTTACTGGGGATCATCTGCGGCGCTCGGTGTGTGCGGCGGCGTAGCTCACCATGGCGGCAGGCAGTGGTCAACCGCGATTGACCGGCTGCTGTGGCCTGCGTAGCCTTGTCGCGTTCGAGGTTCTTCGTGGGAAGAGCCTGTTCACAATCTAGCGAGCTAGAGCCATGCAAGGCGGAAAGAGGCGAGGAAGCGGAGTTTACTGGTGTAAATGAGCATTCCGAGCCTCTTTCCAACGCAGCAGGGCCGACGCGCAGCAGATTGTGGATAGGTTCTTAGCCGAAGCTAAGAGGGAACAGGGTTGATGCCCTGGCTGCCCCCGCAACTGTGAACGGTCCAAAGTCCTTCGATACACCACTGCCATAAGGCGGGAAGGTGAAGGGTGGCGCAACGCGCAGACCGTGAGCCAGGAGACCTGCCTCGTCACGCTTTCGACAACCGGGCGGGGTGATCCGGTGGTGTTGGCTGACGCCCCGTGGCTGTCATGTCTGTGCCGCCTCCTGCTCGTCTTTCTTCCGACGCCATGCAGGACTCGCCATGCAAACCCTCGCCAAACTTCCCGTCACCATCGTTACCGGCTTTCTCGGCGCCGGCAAAACCACCTTGCTGCGGCACATGCTTGGCCACGCCGACGGGCGGCGCATCGCGGTGATCGTCAACGAGTTCGGCGAGCTGGGCATCGACGGCGAAATTCTCAAGCAGTGCTCCATCGGTTGCAGCGAAGAAGAAGCCAACGGCCGTATCTTCGAACTGGCCAACGGCTGCCTGTGCTGCACCGTGCAGGAAGAGTTTTTCCCAGTGATGCGCGAGCTGGTGGCACGGCGCGGCGAGTTGGACCATATCCTCATTGAAACCTCCGGTCTGGCGTTACCCAAGCCGCTGGTACAAGCCTTTAACTGGCCGGAAATCCGCAACGCCTGCACGGTGGACGCGGTCATCACCGTGGTCGACAGCCCGGCCGTGGCCGCCGGCACCTTCGCCGCTTTCCCCGAGCAGGTCGATGCGCAGCGCAAGCTCGACCCAAATCTGGACCACGAATCGCCGCTGCACGAATTGTTCGCCGACCAGCTGGCCAGCGCCGATCTGGTGATCCTCAACAAGGCCGACCTGCTCGACACTGCAGCTCTGGCTGCGGTGCGTGCGGAAGTGGCGGAAGAGCTGCCGCCGGCGGTGAAAATCATCGAAGCCCATGGCGGCGAGCTGCCGCTGGACGTGCTGCTGGGCCTGAACTGCGAGACCGAGCTGCATATCGAGGGCCGCAAGACCCACCATGATCTGGAGGGCCATGAAGACCACGATCACGACGAATTCGCCTCGTTCCACGTCGAGCTGCCCGAGGCTGAAGAAGCCCGTCTGCTGCAAGCGTTGAAGGATGCGGTCAGCAAACACGGCATTCTGCGTATCAAGGGTTTCGCCGCCATTCCCGGCAAGCCGATGCGCCTGCTCCTGCAAGGCGTTGGCCAGCGTTTCGACAAACACTTCGACCGCGCCTGGCAGGCCGATGAGCCGCGCATCACCCGCCTGGTAGTGATTGGCCAGACGTTGGACCAGGCCGCTATCGAAGCCGAGCTTAACGCCGCGCTGGCAGGCTAAGCCCGCATGCACCTGCTGCGCACCCAGCCCGGCAGCCAGCTGCCGGTCGACAGCATTGCCGACCTCGGCCAGACCCCGGCCGAGCTGGTGATCCTGTGCACCGGCGATTCGCACCTGTCGTTGCTGGCCGAAGTGGCGCGGCAGTTGCCGGCGGATTACCCCAGCCTGCGCCTGGCCAGCCCGGCGCAGCTGAGCAATCACGCCTCGGTGGATCTCTACGTCGAGCAGGTGCTGCAGCACGCCAAGGTCATTTTGATTTCCGTGCATGGCGGCGTCAGCTATTGGCGCTACGGCATCGAGCGTTTGGTCGAACTGGCCGAGCGCGGCGCGCGGGTGATCATGGTGCCGGGTTGCGATAACCCGGATCCGGAGCTGATGGCCCTGAGCAACGTGCCGCTGGCTGACGCCGAGCGGCTTTGGCAGTTTCTCCGCCAGGGCGGTGCGGGCAATGCGTTGCAGCTGTTCAACTGCGTCGCCAGCACCTGGCTGCAGCGCGACTATGCCTGGGTAGAACCGCAGTCCCTGCCGCGCGTGGGCCTGTATCACCCGCAGTGCAGCAATCCGACCCTGGCCGATTGGCAAGCCAGCTGGCAGGCCGATGCGCCGGTGGCGGCGCTGTTGTTCTACCGCACCCAGGTGCAGGCGGCGAATACCGGGTTTATCGATGTGTTCTGCCAACGCCTGCAGGCCCAGGGCCTTAATCCGCTGCCGATTGCCGTGGCCAGCCTCAAGGAGGCGGCCTGCCTGGCTCAGGTCGAGGACTGGCTGGACCAAGCCGATGCCCGCCTGATTATCAACACCACGGCCTTTGCCCTGTCCAACCCGGAAGCGCCGAGCGCACGACCCTTTCGCCGCGATATCCCGGTGCTGCAAGCCATCTGCTCGCTGGATAACCATGCACAGTGGCAAGCCAATGCTCAAGGCTTGGGTTCGCGTGACCTGGCCATGCATATCGTGCTGCCCGAGCTGGACGGCCGGCTGATAACCCAGCCGATCAGCTTCAAGGGCCTGGCCTGGCGTAGCGAGCGTAGCCAGAGCGATGTGGTCTGTTACCAGCCGCACCTGCCGGGGATGGATTTCGTCGCCGAGCTGGCGCGCAACTGGATGACTCTGGCGCACAAAAGCAATGCCGACAAGCGCATCGCCCTGATCCTCGCCAACTACCCGACCCGTGATGGGCGTATCGGCAATGGCGTCGGCCTGGATACCCCGGCGGCGGCGCTGAATATCCTCAAGGCGCTGCAACAGCAGGGCTATCCAGTCGCAGAGCTGCCCGACAGCGGCACCGCGCTGATCCACCAGCTGCTTGGCGGCGTGACCAATGATCTGGACAGCCTCGACGCGCGGCCCTGCGCCCAGAGTCTGGCGCTGGATGAGTACCTGGCGTTCTTCCACAGCCTGCCGGCGGCCAACCAGCAAGCAGTACGCGAACGCTGGGGCGAGCCGCAAAGCGACCCGATGTTCCGCAGCGGCCGGCTGATGATCGCCGGCTTGCGATTTGGTTTGACCTTTGTCGGCATCCAGCCGGCGCGCGGATATCAGCTGGACGCGGCAGCGGTGTATCACGACCCGGATCTGGTGCCGCCGCATGGTTACCTGGCGTTTTACTGCTGGATTCGTAGGGCATTTGCGGCGAACGCCGTCATTCATGTAGGCAAGCACGGCAATCTGGAATGGCTGCCGGGCAAGAGCGTCGGGCTGTCCGCGCAGTGCTGGCCGAGCGCGATTCTCGGCCCGCTGCCGAATATCTACCCCTTTATCGTCAACGATCCGGGCGAGGGCGCGCAGGCCAAGCGGCGTAGCCAGGCGGTGATCATCGACCACCTGATGCCGCCGCTGACCCGCGCGGAAAGCTACGGCCCGCTGCGTGATCTGGAGCGCCTGGCCGACGAATATTACGAAGCCAGCCAGCTCGACCTGCGCCGCGCCGCCGAGCTGCGCGGCGAGATTCTGCTCAAGGTGCGCGAGGCCAGCCTCGACCGCGAGCTGGGTCTGCAACTGAATGCCGACCCCAACAGTTGGCTGCCGCAGCTGGATGCCTACCTGTGTGATTTAAAGGAATCGCAAATCCGCGACGGCCTGCATGTGTTTGGCGAATCACCGGCCGGCACCCTGCGCCGCGACACCTTGCTGGCGCTGCTGCGCATTCCCCGTGGCGACGGCCAGGGCGGCAACGCCAGCCTGCTGCGCGCCCTGGCCCGTGATCTGGAGCTGGATTTCGATCCGCTTGACTGCAACATGGCCGCGCCTTGGCAGGGCGCGCGTCCGGCGCTGTTGCAGCGCCTCAGCGATGACAGTTGGCGCAGCAACGGCGATACCCGCGAGCGCCTTGAACTGTTGGCCTTGCAGCTGATTAGCGCGACGGATTTTGCATCCGTGGGTGCGGACAGTAGCCAGGTGCTGCAACGTCTGCGTGAGCAGATCGCCCCCTTGCTGGACGCCTGCGGCCCGGCCGAAATGCACGGCCTGCTCGCGGCGTTGAGCGGGCGTTTTGTCCCGGCCGGGCCGAGCGGCGCGCCCAGTCGCGGACGGCTGGATGTACTGCCCACCGGGCGCAATTTCTACAGCGTCGATGTGCGCAACCTGCCCACACCGACCGCCTGGCGTATCGGCGTGCAGGCGGCGGATCGGCTGCTCGAACGGCATCTGCAGGACCATGGCGACCACCTGCGTCAGCTCGGCCTGTCAATGTGGGGTACCGCGACCATGCGCACCGGCGGCGACGATATGGCCCAGGCCCTTGCATTGATGGGCGTGCGCCCGGTGTGGCAGGCCGGCAGTCAGCGCGTCGAGCGTTTCGAGGTGCTGCCGCTGGCGCAACTCGGCCGCCCGCGCGTGGACGTGACCCTGCGCGTGTCCGGCTTCTTCCGCGATGCCTTTAGCAACCTGATCCGCCTGTTCGATGATGCGGTGCAGGCGGTGGTGGATCTCGATGAACCGGAAGAGATGAATCCGCTGTCGGCGCGGGTCTGGCGCGAATCGCTGACCCTGCAGGACAGCGGCCTGGACGAGAACGAGGCGCGCAAGCAGGCCGGCTGGCGGGTATTCGGCAGCAAACCCGGGGCCTATGGCGCGGGCGTGCAGAACGCCATCGAAGAGCGCCTGTGGCAAACCCGCGAAGATCTGGCCGAGGTTTACCTGAACTGGAGCGGCTACGCCTACGGCAGCCACAGCGAAGGCACCCCGGCGCGCGCGCAGTTCGCCGAGCGCCTGGAACAGATGCAGGCGGTGCTGCACAACCAGGACAACCGCGAGCACGACATCCTCGACTCCAACGACTACTACCAGTTCCAGGGCGGCATGCTGGCGGCGGTGGAAACCCTGCGCGGCGCCAAGGTGGCCAGCTATCACGGCGACAACAGCCAGCCGGACACGCCGCGCATCCGCACCCTGAAGGAAGAACTCAATCGCGTGGTGCGCGCCCGCGCGGCCAATCCCAAGTGGATCGACGGCATGAAGCGCCACGGCTACAAGGGCGCGTTCGAGCTGGCGGCGACCATCGACTACCTGTTTGCCTTCGACGCCACCAGTGAACTGGTCGATGACCACCAGTACGCGTTACTCACCGATGCCTATCTGCTCGATAAAAGCACCCGCGACTTTATCCAGCAGCACAACCCCGGCGCCTTGCAGGATATCCTCGAACGCCTGCTCGAAGCCCAGCAGCGCGGCCTCTGGCAGCACCCCGGCGAGTACCGCGAGGCGCTGGAAAACCTGCTGATTGATAGCGAGGAAAGCTGATGCAGGTGCCGCGCTGTTTATTCTCCCCTCGCCCATTTATGGGAGAGGGGCCGGGGGAGAGGGCGATCATCGACGTCGACAAGCCTATTGTGGGAGGCGCTTTAGCGGCGAAAAGCTCGCGGCTAAAGCCCCTCCTACAGATGGTGAGTGCTTCTGTAGGGTGGGTTAGCCGCATGCCGGGATTTTCAAACATCACGCCTTTCAGGGCGTGGCGTAACCCACCATCGGCGCAACGCACTCCATCGCCTGGTGGGTTACGCGGCGCGCCACAATCGAATTCGGATTATCGGTCGGCGACCTGCGCCGCTAACCCACCCTACGTTCAACTCCACGGATCACGCCCATGACCGAATACCACTTCCCCCTCGCCGCCGTGGTCGCCGCCGATGACTTGAAATTGGCGCTGTGCCTGGCGGCCATCGACCCGGCGATTGGCGGCGTGCTGATCGAAGGGCCGCGCGGCATGGCCAAATCGACCCTGGCCCGTGGCCTGGCCGATCTGCTGGCCAGCGGCACCTTTGTCACCCTGCCGCTGGGCGCGAGCGAGGAGCGTATCGTCGGCACCCTTGATCTGGACGCCGCGCTGGGTGAGGGCCGCGCGCAGTTTTCTCCGGGCCTGCTGGCCAAGGCCAATGGCGGCGTGCTGTATGTCGATGAGGTCAATCTGCTGCCCGATCATCTGGTCGACCTGCTGCTGGATGCCGCCGCCAGCGGGGTCAACCATATCGAGCGCGACGGCATCTCCCATCGGCATGCCGCGCGCTTTGTGTTGATCGGCACCATGAACGGCGAAGAGGGCGAGCTGCGCCCGCAACTGCTCGACCGCTTCGGCCTTAACCTGGCCCTGGACGCCCAGCCGCAACCGGCCCAGCGCGCCGAAATCGTTCGCCGCCGGCTGGCCTTTGATGCCGATCCGCAGGCGTTTCTTGAGCGCTGGCAAGCGCAGCAGGATGAACTGCGCGAGCGTTGCCAGAGTGCCCGTGTGCGCCTGGCGGTGATTGCGCTGGATGACGCCGCTCTGGAGCAGATCAGCCAGCGCTGTTTCGCCGCCGCCGTCGATGGCCTACGCGCCGACCTGGTCTGGCTGCGCGCCGCCCGCGCCCATGCCGCCTGGCGTGGCGTCGAGCGGATTGAAGTGGAGGATATCGACGCGGTGGCAGACTTCGTTCTGCGTCACCGTCGCCGCCACAACCCGCCGCCTGCTGCACAACCGCCGCAGCCGCAAACGCAACCCGACAACAGCGCCGCCAGTGAGCAGCCACAAACGCCGCAAGGCGAAGGTCAGTGGGGCGAATTACCTGCCCAAGTGCAAAGCCTCGGCGTCCGGCGTGAACCGCCGCGCTGGACAAAAAAGCCCTAGGCATCCGCCCGCGCACAGCCCCAGGCGCGGATGCCCGGGCCGCTCCCGGCACACTGGGCAATGGTCGCAACGGTGCCAGTCGCGCGGGTTCGGCGGGGCGTATCGACTGGCCGGCGAGCCTGCTTAAAGGCCGCCCGCGCAGCCGGCAAGATCTCGTGCTGCGTCCGCGCAGCAGCAAACCCGCTGAACTTTGGCTAGTGATAGTCGATGCTTCGGCTTCGACCCGCCGGCATGGTGCGCTAAGCAAGGCCAAGGGTCTGCTCAGTGAAGTGTTCGAGCAGGCCCGCCGCCAGCGCGCGCGATTGGCGTTGCTGCACGCCACCGGCCGCCAGGCGCAGTGGTTGTGGCAGGGGCAGAAAGCCTCCCAGGCGTTGCAGCAGTGGTTGGCCGAGCTGGGCGCGGGCGGCGGCACACCGCTATTTGATGCTTTGCAGCAGGGCGCCGACTGGCAGGCGCGGCGGCAGCGTCTGCATCCGGCCGAGCGTCAGCGTTTATTGATCATCACTGATGGCCGCCTGCGCGACTGGCCAGCGTTAACCCCGAGCGCCTGCCCGGCGTTGCTGGTGGATATCGAAAGCGCACCGATCCGCCTCGGCCGCGCGCATCAGCTGGCCACCGAGTTGGGCGCCGACTACCGACATATCGATTCGCTGCCGCTGTTAGCTGGCAGCCTGGAGACCGCCTTATGAAAACCCTGTTGATAATCGGCATCGGCGCCGGCGACCCGGACTACCTGACCGTTCAGGCGATCAACGCGCTCAACCGCACGAATGTGTTCTTTCTGATGGATAAGGGCAGCACAAAGGACAGCCTGATCGGCCTGCGCAAAACCATCTGCGAGCGCTTTATCCAGGGTCGCGACTACCGCTTTGCCAGCGCCGACTGCCCGGAGCGGGTGCGCGATGTGCCGGACTATCGCGGCAGCGTGGTCGATCTGAATCAGGACAAGCAGCAGGTGTTCGAGGGCATGATCCGCGAGCAGATGAGTGATGGCGAAACCGGCGCCTTTCTGGTCTGGGGTGACCCGGCGCTGTACGACAGCACCCTGCGCATCGTCGAACAAATCGTGGCCAACAGCAGCGAACACATTGAGTACGAAGTGATCCCTGGCATCACCAGCCTGCAAGCCCTGGCGGCCAAGCATAAGGTCTGCTTTAACAGCATCGGCCAGGCCTTCCAAATCACCCCGGCGCGGCGTCTGGCCGAAGCCGGCTTTCCCGAGGGCTTGGACAGCGTGCTGGTGATGCTCGACGCCCAGGACACCTACCAGCGCTTTGTCGATCAGGCGATGCAGATCTACTGGGGCGCCTATATCGGCACCCCGGACGAAGTGCTGATCGCTGGGCCGCTCAGTGAGGTCGCCGAGACCATCCACAGCCGTCGTGCAGAACTGCGCGAGCAGCATGGGTGGATTATGGATAGTTATTTACTGCGCAAGAACGCTTCGTAGGGTGGATGACGCTTTATCCATCCACCATTGGCATGATCTTAAGGTGGACAAGCAAAGCATTGTCCACCCTACTTGCTGAGCAGGCTGCAGCAGGGGCGGGGCTGCGGGTGGCCACTCACCACGCGCTTGCAACTCGTGTAAGTAGCAAAATATATGCGTGTATAGCTAAATTAACTATATTTGCCTATGCTTTGCTAGAGATCAGTGGAGGCAAGAAATATGGATCCGTACCGTAACCCTTTTGCGCCAGGTGCAGGAAGTAGGCCGCCTGAACTTGCGGGGCGCGATGCAACCCTTGAGGCCGCAAGGATCTCATGTGGCCGCGCCATTAAAGGGCGGAGCGCCCGATCCATCATGCTCCTTGGGTTGAGGGGGACCGGCAAGACAGTCCTGCTTAATGAAATAGGGAAAATCGCTCAGGAAGAAGGCCTTCTGGTTTCTAAGGTCGAGTCTCCAGAACGTGAGAGTCTTGCACGCCTTCTCTATCCTGAAATGCGCAAGGTCATGCGCTCTCTTTCGGGTATCGAAGCAGCTAAGCAAATCGCTAGCCGTGGATTAAAGGGCCTTCGCAGTTTTGCGGCAATCTTCAAGATTGATATTGCGGGTGTTGAGGTCGGCGTTGAACCAGAGCCCGGTCTCGCTGATAGTGGAGATCTTCAGTACGATCTTCCGGACCTTTTTGATGTAATTGGTCGTGCAGCACAGGCGGCAGGTAAGGGGTGGATTCTTCTAATTGACGAAGTGCAGTACCTTTCCGATGCAGATCTATCAGCACTAATCGTTTCCATCCACCGTATGTCTCAGGAAGGTCTCCCGGTACTTCTTGTAGGTGCTGGTCTTCCACAAGTCGCGCGGCTCGCAGGCGAAGCAAAGTCCTATGCAGAGCGGCTTTTTCTTTACCCGGAAGTTGGTGCTCTCGATCAACCGTCTGCTATTCAAGCTGTTGAAAAGCCGATAGTGGATGAGGAAGCCACTATCGAACCGACGGCGCTCGGCGAAATCGTCGAACGTACACGCGGCTATCCCTTCTTTCTCCAAGAGTGGGCCTCCACAGCTTGGAACAATGCCGAGGGACCAGAAATCACCCTTGATGACGTGAGCCAATCCTATGCCGAGACACTAGCTTCGCTTGATGCGGGTTTCTTCAGGGTACGCATTGATAGGCTGACAAAGTCAGAGGTTCAGTTTGTTAAAACTATGTCGGAGTTGGGCGATGGTCCTTATGCGATGGCTGATATTGCCAAAGCAATGGCGCGAACCCAGTCATCGCTTGGCCCCACTCGGGCTAACATTATTTCTAAGGGAATGATCTACAGCACGGATCATGGCTATCTAAACTTTACTGTCCCACTCTTCGCGGAATATATGAGACGGCAGGGTTGAGCACAGCGATACCCATGCTGCTGCCAGCCCACCATAAGTGAACCGTCTAAACCCTCGATGGGTATCGCAAGCTCAACCCATCCTACGGTTCTACAGCTGCGGATAACTCCTCGGCGTATAGACCCACTCGCCACCCTCGGCGCGGGGGAAGCGGCATGTCTGGCTGGAGCCGATAATCACTAGGGTGCGCATATCGACCATCTCGGGCGTTAGTTCACCTAGGGTGAGGGTGCGCAGGGTTTCGCCGGGGCGGCCGATATCGCGGCCGAGGACCACCAGGGTTTCTGGAGTGCGTTGCTGGCGGATGATTTCCAGCGCAGAGCCGAGCTGCCAGGGGCGGGCTTTGGAGATGGGGTTGTAGAAGGCCATCACCAGGTCGGCGGCGGCGGCGTGGGCCAGGCGCTTTTCGATAATGGCCCAGGGTTTGAGGTTGTCCGACAGGGAGATCAGGCAGAAGTCGTGGCCCAGCGGGGCTCCGGCCTTGGCGGCGGTGGCCAGGGCGGCGGACACGCCGGGGAAGATCTGCAGGTCAACGCGCTGCCACTCGGCGTTGGTGGATTCGTGCAGGGCTTCCAGCACGGCGGCGGCCATGGCGAACACGCCGGGGTCGCCGGACGACACCACCACCACGCGCCGCCCGCTGGCGGCCAGCGCAAAGGCGTGGCGGGCGCGCTGCATTTCTTCGCGGTTATCGGTGCAATGGCGCACCTGCTCCGGGCGCAGCGGGCCGGCCATATTGATATAGGTTTCGTAGCCGAGCAGGTCCTGCGCTTCGTCCAGCGCCTGGCGCGCGGCGGGCACCATCAATTCGGCAGCACCGGGGCCGAGGCCGATCACCGTCATGCGGCCACGGGGGCGACCAAGTTGCGTCGCGTCGATCGGCGCAGCGGCCAGTAGCAGGCGTAGGTTGGTGTGCTGGCTATGCAGCGGCGGCAGTTGCTGCGCGTCATCGATAAAGCGCAGCGGCAGTTTGAGCTGCGCGGCGGCGCTGTGCAGTTCGGTGTTGGCCATCAACGCTGGTGCGGCCAGCAGGCAGGCCAGGCTTTGCGGAGCCAGGTTGCGGGTTTGAAGTGCCTGCTGCAGTTCGCTGAGTAAATCGGCGCCGACGCGTTCAACCCATACGGCCACCTGTTGCGGGTGGATCAGCAGTTCGTCTGTATTGGCCGCGCGACTATGCGGGCTGATATGGATCACCCGGTTGGCGTGGTTATCCACCGGTAGCTTGGCCTGGGCCAGCCAGGGTGCGTCGCCTTCGATGCGCACGGCCTGGCCGCCGAGCAGGTCGCTGACAAAGCCTTTGCCTTGCTCAAGATCGGCTAGCACATAGCCAGCGGGCGGTTCCAGCAGGCAGGTGCCGAAACGCAGTTCACCGCTGGTGGTGATCGACGCGTTGACCTCTAAGTGCGCTGCAACTTCGCGCGCCATCCGGTTAACTCCACCCAGACCACCGAGCAGCGGCACCACGGCGCTGCCGTCTTCCGCCAAGGCCAGCACTGGCGGTTCGCGGTCCTTCTCGCCGAGCACGGCGGCCAGGCTACGGATGACGATGCCGGCGGCGCACAGGGCGATGATCGGCGTACCGGCTCGGTAAAGCGTGCGCAGGGTGTCGCCGAAGTCTTCATACAGCCGCTCGACATCCGCCACTCGACCACTCAGGCCGTGGATCTGCGCCTGTGGATAAAGCGCCTGGATGCGCCGCGCGCAAGGCAGGGCTGAGGGGCCGAGGATGATAATGGCGGGGGCGCTGGTCATAAGGTGTTCCATCTGTTCTGTGGGAGGGGCTTTAGCCGCGAGCTACATAAGGCATGTCGCGGCTAAAGCGGATCGCCGCCCGGCCCCTCCCACGGGTTGTTTGCAGTTTGCTAACCGCGCCATTTCTCGCCGGGAATCACGATCATCGAGAAGTACGGCGAGGACATTGGCTCTACCTCATCCAGCGGCACGATGCGTTGATTGCCCATGGTGGCGCGCTCGACGTAGTGGGCGCGGTCGTCGATGCCCAGCTCTTGCAGCACGCGGCGGACTTTCTCGAAGTTGCGCCCCAGCTTCATGATCACGGCGGCTTCGGCGCTGTGCAGGCGCTGCTTGAGTTCGTCTTCGGGGAGCACGCCGGAGAGCACGCTTAACGATTGGTTGCGGTACACCAGCGGGGTGCCGAGCACCGAGGCGCAACCGAGCATGGAGCACACGCCGGGCACGACTTCCACGTAGTACTGGCCGGCCAAACGGTCGTGCAGGTACATGTAGGAACCGTAGAAAAACGGGTCGCCTTCGCAGATCACCGCCACGTCATGGCCGGCGTCGAGCCGGGCGGCGATCTGCACCGCGCAGGTGTCGTAGAAATCGCTGATCACATCTTCATAGCTGAGCGGCGCGGCGAGTTTTTCTGTGGTCACCGGGTACACCAGTGGCAGGCGCTGCTGGGCGTCGGTGAGGTGCTGTTCGATAATGCCGAAGGCGTTGCCGCCCTGG
Organism: Pseudomonas sp.; assembly: GCF_030684895.1. Lineage (GTDB taxonomy): Bacteria > Pseudomonadota > Gammaproteobacteria > Pseudomonadales > Pseudomonadaceae > Aquipseudomonas. Next base: position 48,075 of record NZ_JAUXXP010000084.1, read on the forward strand.
CCCTTGTTGGCTTTGGCCTTGGCCACAAAGTAGCCGACCACCGCTGCCGATTGCAGCAAACGCAAGGCTTTGAGGGTGATCAGCTCCGGGTCGCCGGGGCCGACGCCGATGCCGAGCAGACGGCCTTTTTGCACGCTCATCACTCCACCTCCGTGGCCAGGGCGTTGACCGCCGCCACCGCCATGGCGCTGCCGCCACGCCGACCCCGCACGATCACATAGGGCACGCCACGGCTATCGGCGGCCAGGGCGTCCTTGGATTCCGCTGCGCCGATAAAGCCCACCGGCATGCCGATAATCAGCGCCGGTTTCGGCGCTCCGGCGTCGAGCATTTCCAGCAGATAGAACAGCGCGGTGGGCGCATTGCCGATCACCACCACGCTGCCTTGCAGATGCTCGCGCCAATGCTCCAATGCGACTGCCGAACGGGTATTACCCAGTGCGCGGGCCTGCTCAATCACGCCGTCGTTATGCAGGGTGCAGATCACCGGGTTATTCGCGGTCAGGCGCGGGCGGGTGATGCCTTCGGCGACCATCCGCGCATCGCAGAGAATCGCCGCGCCCTTGGCCAGCGCGGCGCGGCCGGCGGCACCGGCCCCGGGGGAGAAGCGCAGGTCCTGCACCACATCGACCATGCCGCAGGCGTGGATAACGCGCACGGCGAGCTTTTCCAGATCAGCCGGGATGTTGCTGAGGTCAGCCTCGGCGCGGATGGTGGCGAACGATTGGCGGTAGATTTCCTGGCCGTCGCGGATGTACTCAAGCATTGCTGTTTCCTGTTGCGCAGTGGGCGGCGAACCAGTCGCCGGCCTCGTCGATAGTCATGGCGCTGGCCAGCAGTTGGCCGAAACCGGCCGCCTCGCGAGTGCGTTGATAGAGTTGGTAATGCCCGGCGCTGCTGGCCAGCAAGGTAAAGGGCGCGGTGTGCGCGGCGGCGCAGGAGCGCGGGCAGGCACTGAGATGTACGTGCGGCCGCGCTGTGCTGGTGCGCAGGCGCTCGGCGAGGCGCAAGGCATCGGCCTTGCTGTCGGCCAGGCCTTTGGCGCAGGCGGCTGAGCCGGTGCAGGCGATCAGATTGCTAAGCGGTTCCTGCGCATCGATCAGCAGGCCCAGTTCGGCCAGTGTGTGCAGCAGTTTGTCTGCCGATGGCTCGGGGATATTCGGCAGCAGCAGACCCTGCCAGGGCGTCAGGCGCAGGCTGGCATCGCCGTACTGCTCAGCCAGCTCGGTCAGGGCGCGCAGCTGCGCGGCGTTGATCCGGCCCAGGCGCGAGCTGGCTGCAACCATGCACAGGCCGGCCTGCTGCTGTGGATAAATGCCGAGTGCTGGATGTGGGTGGATCGAGGTGCGCTGCCAACTGAGTGGGACCGCTTGCAGGGCGAAGGGCAGTCGCGTTTGCAGCTGTTGCAGCAGTTGGTGGGCGGGAATCACGCTTAGCAGCTGGCGCATCCGGCTGTGTTCGTTGCCAGCCAGATCGAGGAACAGCCTGAGCAGTTGCTCCACCAACGGCACGGCTTGCCCAATGTCGACCACACCCAGTGGCTTGTCAGTCGGGCAACCCGCCAGACCAAAGGCCAGTCGAGCCGGCGTGCCAGGCAGGGCGCTAAGCCAGATATCGTGGGGGTGTTCGAGCATCGCCAGGGCTTCGCCGCCGTCCAGCTGAATGGCGAATTTGGCCGACAGCCCATGCAGCGCCGGGGTGCTTTGCAGCAGGTCGAGTAGCGCGCTGGTCAGCGGGCGGGTGTCGAGCAGGGCATGCGAGTCGAGGCCGGCGGCGGGGCTAAGCAGCAGATTGCGTATATCGTCGGCGGCCGGGCTGCTTGGGCCGAGGCCGGCGGCGAGCAGGCGTTCGATCAGTTCGGCTTGCTGGCCGGGCAACACGCCACGAATCTGCAGATTGCTGCGGTTGGTCAGCTCTAGTACGCCGCTGGCGCAGCGCTCGGCAGCCTCGGCGATGGCGCGTGCCTGTTGGCTGCTGAGTACGCCGCCGGCCAGCTTGACCCGGCAGATGCCACCGTCCAGCGCCGGAACGATACGCAGCAGGCCGGGGCACGCCGATCCCGGTTTTTCGGGGCGTGGAGCAGGCAGATCTAAGGTGGCGGCAAGGTCGCGCAACAAGTTCACCAGCAACAACGAACCTGTCTACGATCTGCTGCGCGTCGGCCCTACTGCGTTAAAAACAGGCTCGGAATGCTCATGTACAGCTCGTACACTCCGCTTCCTCGCCTGTTTTTGCCTTGTAGGGCTCTAGCTCGCTAGATCGAAAACGGGTTCTACGACGCGGCGACCGAACCAGCGAAATCCGCCCACAGGGGATTTCATGGCATCGGTACACCCCGCCCGATGTTGGCACTCGCGACTAGCGTCGTCGGCAGGTCTCCTGGCTGACAGGTCATCATCTGCTGCGGCCTTCCCGGTTACCCAGTGGCACAGTGGCGGCAGACTCGCTGTTTACAGTTGCGGGGGCAGCTCGGTCACGATCAGCGGATCGCTCCGGATTCCCTCTTAGGCCCTTTGCGCTATGGCAGTGGGCACCGACGAAGGCGCTATTATGCCCGCTTTGTTTGACGTGCAGACACCCTTGCTCGTCGGGCGGGCGCAGAGGAGTAGGTATGACGGCCTGGTTAACCCTAGTGGGTATAGGTGAAGACGGCTACGCCGGCCTGGGTGAGGCGGCGCGGTTGGCGCTGAGCGAGGCGCATTGCATCGTCGGCGGTGCCCGCCAGTTGGCGCTATTGCCTGCTGATCTGCCAGGGCAGCACGAGCTCTGGCCGAGCCCCTTTAGCCTGGAGCCGGTGCTGGCGCGGCGTGGTACGTCGGTGTGCGTGCTGGCCAGCGGCGACCCGTTGTTCTATGGCGTGGGCGCGAGCCTGGCGCGGCAGCTGCCGGCTGAGGAATTGCGGGTGTTTTCCGCGCCCTCGTCGGTGTCCCTGGCCGCTGCTCGTATGGGTTGGCCATTGCAGGAGGTGACGGTGCTGTCGCTGGTGGCGCGGCCGTTGGCGGCGTTGCAGGCGCAGATTTTTCCCGGCGCGCGGCTACTGGTGCTGAGCAATGACGGCGACAGCCCGGCAGCCGTGGCCGAGTTGCTGCGCGCGCGTGGTTTTGGCCCCAGCCGGTTGAGTGTGCTGGAACACCTGGGCGGCGCCAGTGAGCGGCGCATCGACGGCCTGGCCAGCGATTGGGTGCAGACGCGGGTGGCCGATCTTAATCTGCTGGCTGTCGAGTGCGAGGCCGGGCGCGACGCGCGTCTATTGCCGCTCACGCCGGGGTTACCGGACGACGCCTATCAGCACGACGGCCAGCTGACCAAGCGCGACGTGCGCGCCATCACCCTGGCACGCCTGGCGCCGCAACCCGGTGAACTGCTGTGGGATGTTGGCGCCGGTTGCGGCTCCATCGGTATCGAGTGGATGCGCGCGCATCCCAGCTGCCGGGCGCTGGCCATCGAGGCCGATGCCGGTCGTCAGGCGCATATCCAGCACAACCGCGATGCCCTCGGCGTACCCGGCCTGCAACTGGTCGCTGGCCGTGCGCCCGAGGCACTGGCCGGGTTGGCCGCGCCGGATGCGATCTTTATCGGCGGTGGGGTGACCGTTCCTGGCGTGTTGGAACAGTGCTGGGCCAGCCTGAAACCGGGCGGGCGCTTGCTGGCCAATGCCGTGACCCTGCAAAGCGAGGCGGCGCTGGTGGCCTGGCGTGAACAGGTGGGCGGTGAGCTGACCCGCATCAGTGTGGCCCAGGCGCAGCCGCTGGGCGGCTTCGACACCTGGCGCAGCGCCTTGCCGATCACCCTGCTGGCGGTGCGCAAGCCGTGAGCCCGCGCATCCTGCTGCTCGGCGGCACCACCGAGGCGTTGCGTCTGGCGCGGCGGCTGAGTCCCGAAGCCATCTACAGCCTGGCCGGGTTGGGCCAGGTGCCGGATGATTTGCCCTGTCAGGTGCGCGTTGGCGGCTTTGGCGGGGCCGAAGGTTTGGCGGGGTATATCCGCGAGCAGGGCATCGAACTGCTGCTGGATCTGACCCATCCCTATGCCGCGCAGATCAGCGCCAATGCGGCGCGCGCTTGTGAGCTGAGCGGAATTGCTTGCTGGGCGCTGCGCCGTCCCGGCTGGCAGGCCGGTGAAGGCGATGACTGGCGTGAGGTGGATGACTGGGCTGAGTTGGTTGTCGCGTTAGAACACTTTCAGCGCCCGCTATTTACCCTTGGCCGCGAGCCGCTGGAACATCTGCACGAAATTCCCCTGCATCAGCACTGGACCGTGCGCTGCCTAACGGCGCAGCAAGCCGTGCCGCGTGCCGAGATTATCGGCGCGCGCGGGCCGTTCGCGCTGGACGAGGAGCGCGAGTTATTCGTTCGTCTGGGCACCGATGTGCTGATCAGCAAGAACAGCGGCAGCCAGTCCACCGAGCCGAAATTGCAGGTGGCGCGTGAGCTGGGCCTGCCGGTGCTGTTGCTGCGCCGGCCCGAGTTGCCGGCGGTGGAGCGCGAGTTTGTCAGCCTCGAAGCGCTGGCCGAGGCGTTGAGCGGGATAGCGGTAGGTATGTAGCCCGGATAAGCGCAGCGCAATCCGGGGGGCCGCGTCCCGGATTGCGCCAAGGCTTATCCGGGCTACGGGGGTTCGTAGCAGCAAGGTAGGGTGGATGACGCTGTTTTCATCCACCATCGCAGTTGGTGGATGGGTGAAGCGTCATCCACCCTACGTGCTGCCACTCAAGCAAAAAATCCCCTGTTAGACTGCCGCCCCGCTTTGGAGGCCGCCATGACTACGCCCGTTTCGCCCTATGCCCGCATTCTGTTTGTCGGCCCCGACCTGGCCGAGGGCTCGTTTGCTGAGCTGCTGCGCCGGCGCCTGGCTGAGCTGCGCGGTGAAGCGGCGCTGGCCGATATCGTCGACACCAGCGCAGGCTATGCGCCGCTCTGGCAGCGCGTGGCCGAGGGTGAGCGGCCGTTGCTGGTGATCGATCTGGAGCCGCAGAGCAGCAGCCCGCACCTCGATTGGCTGCGCAGCGAGCTGTGCCAGCAGGCCAACCCCGAGCAGCTGTTTGTCGCCAGTGCGATTGGCCAGGCCGAAGGCTGGCCAGTGGAAGCCGCCTGCGCGCTGATCGAGCGTCCCGAGCTGCACCTGCCCTGCGTTGGGGTGGCCGCCGTGCCGGGGCATCACGCCTGGTCGCAGATTCCGCCGCACGCGCAGCGTTTGTTGCTGTGTAACGGCCCGCGCTGCACCCGGCGCGGTGCGCTGAACCTGTGGAAAACCCTGCGTCAGCGCCTCAAGGCCGCCGGCAAACTGGAGTGTGAAGGCGGGGTGCATATCACCCGTAGCCAGTGCCAGTTCCCCTGCGATCTGGGCCCGACGGCCAGCCTCTACCCGGCCGGTGAGTGGTTCCGCGTGCGCGATGAAGCCGAGCTGATCCGCCTGGTCGATGAGCGCCTGGTGGCCGGCCGCGCAGTGCCCGAGCTGCGCATTGATCAGGGCTAAGTAAGCGTCGGCAAATATTTTCATGGTGCCTGTAACGCGCGCTCATCTCGCGGCTCTAGTTGAATGCCGGCACACAAACCCCTTTTCGTCCGGCTCACCCAGATCACCCGAGGATACGCACATGACCATGAAATCCACCGCTGCTACTGGTGCCGCCATCGCCTTCGCTGCTGCTGCCATGTTCGCCGGCATGTCCGGCACTGTCGTCGCGGCTGAAGAAGCCAAGGTGCACTGCTACGGCGTTACGTCCTGCAAAGGCCAGAATGACTGCAAAACCGCCGAAAACAGCTGCAAAGGCCAAGCCGTCTGCAAGGGCCACGGCTTCAAGGCCATGACCCAGGCTGAGTGTGATGCTGCTGGTGGCACTGTCGGCGAGTAAGTGAGCCGGGGCGGCCGCCGCGCGGTTGCCCCGCATCACCTAGCAAGGAGCCAGCAATGAATGCTCAACGCGGCAATCTGGGCTTTGGCCTGGGCCTGCGCAGCACCTATTACCAAGCCATTCTTGAACAGCGGCCGGCGGTCGACTGGTTCGAGATTGTCTCGGAAAATTATCTGGTAGCGGGCGGCAAGGCCCTCTACTTTCTCGATGCCATCGGCGAGCAATACCCGCTGGTGATGCATGGCGTGTCGCTGTCGATTGGCGGCCCGCATAAGTTGGATCTGGATTATCTAAACAGCCTCAAGCAACTGGCCGCACGCGTGCAGCCGGCATGGATCTCCGATCACCTGTGCTGGAGCCGGGGCAATGCCCACCAGCTGCACGACCTGCTGCCGCTGCCTTATACCGAGGAGAGCCTGCAGCATGTGGCCGCGCGGGTGCGCCAGGTGCAGGACGTGATCGAGCGGCCGCTGGTGCTGGAAAACGTCTCCAGTTACCTGCGCTGCGCCGATGATCAGTTCAGCGAATGGCAGTTCCTCGCCGCACTCAGCGAGTTGAGCGGCTGCGAGCTGTTGCTGGACGTCAACAATGTCTACGTCAGCGCGCGCAACCATGGCTTTGATGCCTGGACCTTTATCAGTAGCCTGCCCAAGCAGCGTATCCGTCAGCTGCACCTGGCCGGCCACAGCGATTACGGCAGCTACCTGATCGACACCCATGATCAGCCGGTCAGTGATCCGGTCTGGCAGCTTTATCAGCGCACCCTGCAGCACCTTGGCCCGGTGTCCACGCTGCTGGAGCGCGACGATCATTTTCCCGATCTGGACGTGCTGCTCGACGAGCTGAATACCGCACGCCGGCTTGCCGCCCAAGCGCTGCAAGGCACAGCGCAATGCGCCTGAGTGACTGGCAGGCGCAGGTGCAGGCCTACCTGATCAACCCCGATGCCCAGCCCAACCCGGCGTTGCAGGCCAGTCTGCTGGGCAGCGCGGCGCTGAGTGCGGAGCAGGGCCTGGCGATTTACCACAACGCCTACCGCGCGCGCCTGCTGGAGGCCTTGCGTGGTGACTATCCGGCGGTGCATGGCTGGCTCGGTGACGAGGAATTCGATGCCCTGGCCCTGGCCTATCTCGACGCGCACCCCTCGCAGCATTTCAGCCTGCGCTGGTTAGGCGCAAAGCTGGCTGACTTTATCGACGGCTACCTGATTCCCGCACAGGCCGCGCCGCTCAGCGAACTGGCGCGGCTGGAATGGGCGTTTACTTTGGCTTTTGATGCCGTCGACGCTGCGCCCTTGAGCCTGGCGCAGATGGCCGAACTGCCGGCCGAAGACTGGCCGACCCTGCAGGTGCGTTTGCTGCCGAGCGTGCAGTGGCTGGCGTGCCGGCATAACAGCCTGGCAATCTGGCGCGCGTGCAAGGCGCAGGGTGATTTCCCCGGCAGCCAGCCACTGGTTGCGACAGAGACCTGTGTGGTCTGGCGTGATCAGCTGATTACCCGTTACCGCAGCCTGGCGGCCGATGAAGCGGCGGCGTTGCAGGGCATGGCCGTGCAGGGTTGGAGCTTCGCTGAGCTGTGCGGCGAGCTGGCGCACCTGGGTGAACAGGCGCCGGCGCAGGCGGTGAGCTGGTTGCGTCAGTGGCTGGCGGACGGGCTGTTGCAGCGCCTCTATCCGGCCTGATCGCGGCAGGCGTTTTGCCTTACCATGCCGGCTCCGCCTTGTTGCGAGCCACGCATGTCTGCCTTTCTGCTGCGTTACCGCGTTGCCCTGATCGTCCTGCTGATTCTGCTCGGCCTGTTGGCGAGTATCTGGCTGGCCGGGCGCTATGCCGAGCAGCGCGCCTGGCAGGAGCGCAGCCTGGAGGCGCGCGGGCAGTTGCAGCTGTATGCGCAGTCGATCCACACCTTGGTCGAACGCTTCCGCTCGGTGCCCGAGGTGCTGGCGCTGGACAGCGATATCAAGTCGCTGCTGCGTGCGCCGACGGACAGCTTGCTGCGCAGCAAACTCAATGAACGTCTGGAGCAGCTCAACACTGCCGCCGGCTCCAATGTGCTGTATTTGCTCAACGATAAAGGCGAAACCCTGGTGGCCAGTAATTGGCGTGACTGGAGCAGTTTTGTCGGCAACAACTACGCCTTTCGCCCGTATTTTCAGGATGCCGTGCGCCAGTCCTCCGGGCGCTATTTTGCGGTGGGCGTGACCACCGGCATCCCCGGTTATTTCCTCTCCCATGCGGTGCGCGACGACGACGGCACGGTGCTCGGCGTGCTGGTGGTCAAGCTGGAGCTGGAAGAGTTGCAGCGCGAATGGGCCAGCCAGCCCGGCGTGCTGCTGGTGGCCGACAGTTACTCGGTGGTGATCCTCAGCAACCGCCCGGCCTGGCGTTTTCTCGCCCTCGACAGTTTGAGCGAGCAGGCCCGCGCCGAACTGGTGGAGGTGCGCAAATACGCCGAACAGGCGCTGCAGCCGTTGCCCAGCACGCTGCGTCGGCAGATCGACAGCGCCAGCCAGTGGCGCCGGGTCGAGGGGCCGGACGGCCCGCGTGATTACCTCTGGCAGCGCCAGGATCTCGGCGATGAAGGCTGGACCCTGCACCTGCTGCACGAGCCGAAAACCCTGGTCGACAGCGTGCGCAGCTACCGCCTGGCCGCCGCTGGGGTGTGGATGACCCTGGCCTTTCTGCTGCTCTACCTGGCCCAGCGGCGCAAGACGCAGCGCCTGCAAGCGGGCATTCGTGAGCGTCTGGAACGTGAGGTGGCGCTGCGTACCGCCGAGTTGCGCGAGGCTCAGGAAGGTTTGGTGCACGCGGCGAAGATGGCGGCGCTGGGGCAGATGTCGGCGGCCATGGCCCATGAAATCAATCAGCCGCTCACCGCCATGCAGATGCAGTTGGGCAGCTTGCGCCTGTTGCTCGATAGTGGCCGCCAGGACGATGTGCGTGAGGGGCTGCAACGTATCGATGGCCTGCTGCAACGCATCGCCGGGCTCACCGGCCACCTGAAAACCTTTGCCCGCAAAAGCCCGGCAGGCCTGAGTGAGCGCCTGCGCCTTAGCGATGTGCTGGAGCAGGCGCTGCAACTGCTGGCGCCGCGCCTGCGCAGCGAACAGGTGCAGCTGCACAGCGAGATCGACACCGAGGCACGGGTGCTGGGCGATGCCATTCGTCTGGAGCAGGTGCTGCTCAACCTGCTGAACAATGCCCTGGATGCCATGGCTTCCAGCACCGTGCGGCAGTTGCAGATTCGTATCGAGCGCCAGGCCGAGCAGTGCCTGCTGAGCATCGCCGACAGTGGCGGCGGAATCGCCAGCGAGGCGCTGGGGCATGTGTTCGAGCCGTTCTTTACCACCAAGCCGGTGGGCGCCGGATTGGGCCTCGGTTTGGCGGTGTCCTACGGCATCGTTCGCGAACTGGGCGGCAGCCTGGAGGCGGTCAATAGTGAGCAGGGCGCGGTGTTTACCCTGCGGCTGCCGGACGCAGCAAATGCGTAGGCTAGATGTCTTGTCGAGAGGCTTTGCTGTTGTAGGAGCGGGCTTGCCCGCGAATCGAGGTTAATTGAGAAACATCGCGGCCAAGGCCGCTCCTACGGTTTTGCAGCGTCCTCTGGTGCTGTTGGCAGCACTAAAGAGGCGCGTAGCCTGGAAAAATACCAAGGCATTACACTGCCGCCGATTGATCAGGAGGTGATATGACCGGGCAAGTGATAGTCGTCGACGATGAAGCGGCAATCCGCGAGGCGGTGCAGCAGTGGCTGGAGCTGTCCGGCTTTCGCGTGCACAGCTGCGCCACGGCGCAGGCCGCGCTGGCGCTGGTCGACCGTGACTACCCCGGCATCATCATCAGCGATGTGCGCATGCCCGGCATCGATGGCCTGCAGCTGCTCGACAGCGTGCTGGAGCGCGACCGCGACCTGCCGGTGATTCTGATCACCGGGCATGGCGATGTGCCGATGGCGGTGCAGGCGCTGCGCCAGGGCGCCTATGACTTTATCGAAAAGCCCTTTACCCCCGAACGCCTGCTCGACAGCGTGCGCCGCGCCTTGGACAAGCGCCGGCTGGTCTGTGAGAACCGCCAGCTGCGTCAGCAGTTCGCCCTCAAGGACCATATCGAGGCGCAGTTGCTTGGCGTATCAAAGCCGATGGAAACCCTGCGTCGGCAGATCCTCGAACTGGCCGGCACCTCGGTGAATATCCTCCTGCGCGGCGACACCGGCAGCGGCAAAGAGCGGGTTGCCCGTTGCCTGCATGATTTCAGCAACCGCGCCGGCAAGCCGTTTGTTGCGCTGAACTGCGCGGCGATTCCCGAGCACCTGTTCGAGAGCGAGCTGTTCGGCCATGAAAGCGGCGCCTTTACCGGCGCTCAGGGCAAGCGCATCGGCCGTATCGAACATGCCGACGGCGGCACGCTGTTTCTCGATGAGGTGGAAAGCCTGCCGCTGGCCCAGCAGGTCAAACTGCTGCGCGTGCTGCAGGAGAAAACCCTCGAGCGCCTGGGTTCCAACCGCAGCATTCAGGTCGACCTTCGGGTGATCAGCGCGGTCAAGCCGGACCTGCTCGATGAGGTCAAGGCCGGGCGTTTTCGTGAAGACCTGTATTACCGGCTGAACGTCGCCACCCTGCGCATTCCGCCGCTGCGCGAACGCCGTGAAGACATTCCGCTGCTGTTCGAGCACTTCGCCAATCAGGCTGCGCAACGCCATGGACGCGAGACGCCGAGTCTGGCGCCCAGCGAGCTGACCCGGCTGCTCGGGCACGACTGGCCGGGCAACGTGCGCGAGCTGATCAACGCCGCCGAACGCCATGCCCTGGGCTTGAGTGGCGGGGTGGAGAGTGGCGATGGTCTGCCGCAGCAATCGCTGGCCGAGCAGATGGAGGCTTTCGAGGCGCAATGCCTGCACCGCGCCCTGCAGCACTGCCGGGGCAATATCGCCGAGGTGATGGCGCTGCTGCAGCTGCCGCGCCGCACCCTCAACGAGAAAATGCAGCGCCATGGTCTGCAACGCAGCAGCTATCGGCCGGCCGGCAGCAGCGACGAGGATTAAAGTCGTAGCCCGGATGTAGGGTGGATGACGCTTCACCCATCCACCACCTTCCATGGTGGATGAAAACAGCGTCAGCTACGCGCCCCGACCCACCCTACGGCTCAACGCTCGTAGCCCGAATAAGCCTTGGCGCAATCCGGGGTCGCGGCCCCGGATTGCGCTGCGCTTATCCGGGCTACGGTGCCGGCCTCGGCGGAATTTCGCTTATCCCGGTTTTTGCACTGGCGGATTTCCGCTTGTTACGACGGATGGGACGGCCGTGTAGCTCAACGCAAAGCCTCTAGCGCGGGCTTTTCTTTCACTGGCACGGCATCTGCTATAGCCCTTGTCAGCCAGGCACTCGATTGCCTCGGCACCTATAAAAAAGACAAGAGGTGAATCCCATGCACTGCCCAGCAGCATCTGCGCGCTTGTCGCGTCCGGCATCAACCGCCCATCTCTTGTGCGCTCGGCTCAGGCCGCGCGTGAGCCTGCGCTCCTTTTCGCCCTTGCGTTAGTCCCGGCGCTGCACCGCCGCCAGGGTGGCGCGCAGCGTCTTCAGTGAAAACCTCTGCATAAAGCCATAACAACGACGGAGATTCTTCCATGCGAATGACCAAACGTTTCAGCCTGTTTGCTGCTGCCGCAGCCTTTACCGCGAGCACCGCGGTACTCGCCGCCCCGACCTTTATCAACGTGCTGACCGGGGGCACCAGCGGGGTGTACTACCCGATTGGCGTGGGCCTGTCGCAGCTGTACAGCAACGGCATCGAAGGCGCGAAGACCTCGGTGCAGGCCACCAAGGCTTCGGTGGAAAACCTCAACCTGCTGCAAGCCGGTCGCGGCGAGCTGGCTTTCGCCCTCGGTGACTCGGTCGCCGATGCCTGGAATGGCGTGGAGGAGGCTGGCTTCAAGACCCCGCTGAAAAAGCTGCGGGCCATCGCCGGCACCTACCCGAACTACATCCAGATCGTTGCCAGCAAGGAATCTGGCATCACCACCCTGGCGGATCTGAAGGGCAAGCGCATCTCCGTTGGCGCGCCGAAATCCGGCACCGAGCTGAACGCCCGTGCGATCTTCAAGGCCGCCGGCCTGAGCTATGAAGACATGGGCAAGGTCGAGTTTCTGCCGTACGCCGAGTCGGTCGAGCTGATCAAGAACCGTCAGCTGGATGCCACCCTGCAGTCCTCGGGCCTGGGCATGGCGGCGATTCGCGACCTGGCCGCGACCCTGCCGATCACCTTTGTGGCCATCCCGGCCGAGATCACCGCGAAGATCGACAACGCCGCTTACCAGGCTGCTTCGATTCCAGCCGGCACCTATGACGGTCAGGACAGTGATGTAGCGACCGTGGCCATCAACAACATTCTGGTCAGCCATGACGGCGTGTCCGATGAAGTGGCCTACCAGATGACCAAACTGATGTTCGACAACCTCGAGCGCCTGGGCAACGCCCACTCGGCGGCCAAGGACATCAAACTGCAAGGCGCCGCCAAGGATCTACCGATCCCGCTGCATCCGGGTGCCGAGCGCTTCTACAAAGAAGCCGGCGCACTGTAAGGCTGCTGAAGGGTTGGCTGGGTAGCATGGGTTGGGCATCGCGATACCTGCGCAGCCCGACCCATGCTGCACGGTTTGAGTTCGTAGGATGGGTCGGGCCGCGTAGGTGATAACCCATCAAGCGATGATGGGTTATCACCCATCCTACGGGCCAGCATCAACCGACATAGAGCTACGAATAAAACCGGCGTGCAGGGCACGGCAGGTTTTGTTGGCGACTCTTGTGCTATCGACGTTGTAACGAGGGTGTGACCTTCATGAGTGAGCAAAACCAAGGCCTCGCCGGCAGTCCCAGCGATTGGCCCAAAGCGCTGTTTTATGTCGCGCTGCTGTTTTCCATCTTCCAGATCATCACTGCGGCCTTCCACCCGGTCTCCAGCCAGATTCTGCGCGCGGTGCATGTGGGCTTTCTGCTGCTGGTGGTGTTTCTCTGTTTTCCCGCCCGTGGCAAAGATCAGCCATGGCAGCCGCTGGCCTGGCTACTGGGCCTGGCCGGCATGGCCACGGCGTTCTACCAGTGGTATTTCGAAGCCGATCTGATTCAGCGCTCCGGTGATCTGACCCAGAGCGATATGGTCGTCGGTCTGTTGCTGATCGTCCTGGTGTTCGAGGCTGCGCGGCGGGTGATGGGCATTGCCCTGCCGTTGATCTGCGCGCTGTTTCTGGTCTACGGCTTGTTCGGCCAGTACCTGCCGGGCGACCTGATGCACCGTGGCTACGCCATCGACCAGATCGTCAACCAGCTGGCCTTCGGCACCGAGGGCCTGTACGGCACGCCGACCTACGTATCGGCCACCTATATCTTCCTGTTTATCCTGTTCGGTGCGTTCCTTGAACAGGCCGGGATGATCAAGCTGTTCACCGATTTCGCCATGGGCCTGTTCGGCCACAAACTGGGCGGCCCAGCGAAGGTCTCGGTGGTGTCGTCGGCGCTGATGGGCACCATCACCGGTTCGGGTGTGGCCAACGTGGTCACCACCGGCCAGTTCACCATCCCGTTGATGAAGCGTTTCGGCTACAAGCCGGCGTTTGCCGGCGGCGTGGAAGCGACCTCGTCGATGGGCAGCCAGATCATGCCGCCGATCATGGGTGCGGTGGCCTTTATCATGGCCGAGACGATCAACGTACCGTTCTTTGAGGTGGCCAAGGCCGCGTTGATCCCGGCGCTGCTGTACTTCGGCTCGGTGTTCTGGATGGTTCACCTGGAAGCCAAGCGCGCCAACCTGCGCGGCCTGCCGAAAGACCAATGCCCGAACCCCTGGGCGGCGGTGAAGCAGCGCTGGTACCTGCTGATTCCGCTGTTCATCCTCATCTACCTGCTGTTCTCCGGGCGCACGCCGCTGTTCTCCGGGATGGTCGGCCTGGCGCTGACCGCCATCGTGATTCTCGGCTCGGCGATCATCCTGCGGGTGTCGTCCAAGGTTATGCGCTTCGCCTTCTGGATCGCCCTGGGCGTGCTCTGCGCCGGTTTCTTCCAGCTCGGTATCGGCGTGGTGTTCGGCGTGGTGGCGCTGCTGGTGGCGGTGTGCTGGTTTATCAAAGGTGGCCGCGACACGTTGCGGATCTGCCTGCACGCACTGGTGGAAGGTGCACGGCACGCCGTGCCGGTGGGCATCGCCTGCGCCCTGGTCGGGGTGATTATCGGCGTGGTGTCGCTGACCGGTGTGGCGTCGACCTTCGCCGGCTATATCCTCGCCATCGGCCAGGACAATCTGTTCCTTTCGCTGATCCTCACCATGCTCACCTGCCTGGTACTGGGCATGGGTATCCCGACCATCCCCAACTACATCATCACCAGCTCAATTGCCGCGCCGGCGCTGCTGGAGCTGGGCGTGCCGCTGATCGTGTCACATATGTTCGTGTTCTATTTCGGCATCATGGCCGACCTTACGCCGCCGGTGGCGCTGGCCTGTTTCGCAGCCGCACCGATTGCCAAGGAAAGCGGCCTGAAGATCAGCCTGTGGGCCATTCGTATCGCCGTGGCCGGGTTTATCGTGCCGTTTATGGCGGTGTACGAGCCGGCGCTGATGCTGCAGGGCGACAGCCTGCTGGCCACGCTGTATGTGGTGGGCAAGGCGGCGTTGGCGATTGGTATCTGGGGCGCAATCTTTACCGGCTATCTGCAGGCCAAGATGCCTTGGTGGGAGCGCGCGCTGGGCTTTGCCGCCGGTGCCAGCCTGATTCTGGCTACGCCCATGAGTGACGAGATCGGCTTCGCCCTGGCGGCGCTGTTTATCGCCCAGCACTTCTGGCGTGCCCATCGCGCCCAGGTGGCCACGGCATGATCGGTCTGTGCCTGGGTTTGGCCGGTGCGGTGTGGGCAGAAGTGCCCACACCCAGCTTTACCCTGGCCTGGACACACACCATCGAGAAGATTCGTTGGGAAGAGGATTACCGCGTCACGTCTGAGGGGTTGCTCCTCGGCGAGGCACGGGTCAAAGGTTCCGGGGCCGGTATGGAAATTCCAGACGGCGCCGAACTGCGCGAGGGCAGCTGGCATTACCAGCGTCAGCTACCACCCTTGCAACCACTGCGTTTGGGGCGAACCCCCGAGGCAGGGGATTACCAACTGTGTTTCAACCAGCGTTGCCACTCGATGAGTGAATGGCTCGGCCCGCCACAAGCGACCCAGCCGGCGTTGGAACTCTGGAGCTGTGAGCAAAGCTCCCCGGCCGCCTCGGCGGCAGGCCAGGACGACGGCTAAGGCTGCGTCTGCTCCCGGGCCATAAGCCTTGGTTGTTGTAGAGGAGAACCCCCATTTGGCGTAGCCGGTGGGGGTTTTGTTCGTTTGGTCTGACGCATCGGCAAACAGGCGTTCACTTTACGAATGAAAGTTTAGCTTCGGCCATATGTAAGTTTCATATCGTCCATGTGTAAAAAAGTGTTCGGCCATATGTAAGTTTTTAGAAGGCTCTGGTTGCCCGATTCATTCTGTTTAAAGAGATATCTTCAACAGGATTGCCGAACCTATCGTAGGTCATTAGCCTGCGTTTTTTCATGGGCTAGATGGCCTTACCAGAGCGGCGGAAGACGACATGAGCGAGCAGGGCGGCACCATCACCTATTACCTGGATATGCAGCACCCCGAACAGATTCTTGCCAAGCCGCTGCCGGCCGACCTGAGCGTGGTGGAATGCCAGCTCAAGCAGTTTCAGCTCAACCGCTTTCTCTACCAGCTGGTCGGCGAGCCCTGGCAGTGGACTGACAAACTCAGCTGGACCGACGCGCAGTGGCGCGAGCTGATCGAGCAGCCCAATCACCGCACCTGGGTGGCCTATAACCAGGGCGCTATCGCTGGTTACTACGAGCTGTTGCGTGATGCCGACGGCGCAGTAGAAATTCTCTATTTCGGCCTGGCTGAGGCCTTCTTCGGCCAGGGCTTCGGCGGCCCGCTGCTCACTCACGCCCTGCAATCCGCCTGGGCCTGGCCGGGCACCACGAAGGTCTGGGTGCATACCTGCAGCCTCGATCACCCCAGCGCACTGGCCAACTACCAGGCGCGCGGTCTGCGTATCTATCAAGAGGAAGTCACCCCGTAGAGGGGGCTGACCCGTCAGCCAATTGATGGGTTAGCACCTGGACGCCTCCACTGCTGCTACGACGAACCTATGTAGCCTGGATAAGCCTTGGCGCAATCCGGGATCGCGGTGCCCCGGATTACGCTGCGCTTATCCGGGCTACATTCCGGCCTTCGAAGGCCGGGTGGGCTTAACCGCACGGCAGCGGCAGACGTCTGTCGCATGCTCCGGCGCGGCATAACCCATCAGGCGCACGGGCGGGTGCAGCGGTCTACGCTTGCAGGGTCGCCCACTTATTTCAGGAGCCGCTTATGCGCCGCGCCCTTCGTAATTCCATGCTACTCAGCCTCTGCCTGCTGCCCGCCCTGGCCAGCGCTGTGGATATCCAGCCCGGCCTCTGGGAAATCAGCTCGAACAATATGCAGGTCGGCGGCCAGGCGGTGCCGGGGATGGAGCAAATGCTCGAACAGATGAAAAACCTGCCGCCCGAACAACGCCAGATGATGGAGCAGATGCTGGCTCAGCAAGGCGTGCAGCTGGGCGACAAGGGCGTGCGCATCTGCATGAGCGAAGCGCAGATCAAAGCCCAGCAGATTCCCATGCAAGACCCCGAGTCCGGTTGCAGCAATGAAATCACCGACCGCAGCGAGCAGCTGTGGAAATTCCGCTTCAGCTGCCCCAACGGCGAGGGCGAAGGCGAGACGCGCTTTGTCAGCGACAAGGAGTTCACCTCAACGGTCAACGGCATCTTCGATGGCCAGAGCAGCAGCATGCAAAGCCATGCGCGCTGGGTGGCGGCGGATTGCGGCAGCTTGCAGCCGCAGTAAGCAGCCAGTGGTCACTGCCCGTTCAGCGGATCACTGATGCCGTGGCGTTCTTTTAGGGTTTGCACCTGCTCGGCCTGGCTGGTGAGGAAGGCGTCAAACTGTTCGATCACTTCGGGGTGGTTGATGCTCGAAAGGAAGTAGTGGTCATCCTGATAGGGCAGTTTGGGGTCGAACACCAGGCCGCTTTCTGCGCTGTTGTAGAGCTGGTGGCGCACCACTTGCGGGTTGAGGTAAACGCCGTCGACCCGGTCGCTCATCGCCATGGCCAGCAGCGAATCGATCTGGTTGGCCTGGATCAGCAGAATCTTGCCGGCCTCGATCTCATCCAGATACGGCCATGGGGTAAAGCCGCGCTGGGTGCCGAGGCGCAGTAGGCGCTGTTTGCCCTTGCCGAGAAACTCGGGTTTGACCAGCACGCCATCGATGGCCGGCGCGGCCGCCTGGCTGAAATGCACCTTGTAGCCTTGTTTCAGGTCGGCGTTCCAGCGCGGGTTGTCCGGGTATTTGAAATCCACCCGGCCGCTGAGAAAGTCGCTGAGCAGGCGCCGCACCGGCAGCGGCTGGTAGATAAATTCATGGCCCTGGTGCGCGGCAAAGGCGTCGAGCAGGTCGCGGCCGTAGCCCAGGTATTGGCCATCCTGCACGTTGGAGTAAGGCAAGTAGGGCTGCAGCTCGACCCCAACCTTGAAGGTCTCGGCCTGTGTCAGCGAGGCCAGGGTAAACGGCAGGCAGGCCAGCAGTGTCAGCAATGCTCTCATCAGCGACATCTCGAACAGCGACCCCGAGCAGGCCATAGGCCAACCATAGCTAATAGCCTCGCCCTGCGGGAGGCAAGTGCCGAGAAAAACTGACCAGGCAGAGCAAATAACCACCCCGCAGCGGGCTGCAATGGCCGCCAATACTGGCTTTGCGCCTGCACGCATGGGCTATGGCTGTTACCCTGTACCCCGCAGCTGCCGGTTGGGCGGCTGTACGAGTAGGGCAATCCCGTCCTCGTGCGCGTAATGCGTGCCACACGCCAAAGGAGCATTCCATATGGAAAAAGACCCTTCGTCTGACACGACCCCGCAACCAGAAGCGGCAATTCTGGACGGCATCCCCGCCCCCTCGGGCGAGGCTAATCTGATCGACACCGACTACGTCATCGGTCAGGACAACATCAAAGGGCAGTTCTCCTTCGCCCTCGACATCCACGGCAAAGTTTTCAGCATTTCGGCACTGACCATCGTGCTGTTTGTGGTGCTGACCCTGGCCCTGCAAAACCATGTAGAGCCGTTGTTCAGCGCCATGCGCGGCTGGCTCACCCATCACCTGGCCTGGTTCTTCCTCGGTTCGGCCAACATCTTCGTACTGCTCTGCTTCGGCCTGATCGTCTCGCCGCTGGGCAAGGTGCGCCTCGGCGGTATGGATGCCACGGCGGACTACAGCTACGTTGGCTGGTTCTCCATGCTGTTCGCCGCCGGTATGGGCATCGGCCTGATGTTCTACGGCGTGGCCGAGCCGATGTCGCACTTCTCGGCGGCCATGGGCGGGGTCAGCGTCGGTGAAGACGGCATACGCACCGACTGGGCACCCCTGGCCGGCGCTGCCGGTGATGCTGAAGCCGCTGCACGCTTGGGCATGGCTGCGACCATCTTCCACTGGGGCCTGCACCCCTGGGCGATCTACGCCATCGTCGCCCTGGCGCTGGCGCTGTTCTCCTTCAACAAGGGTCTGCCGCTGTCGATCCGCTCGATCTTCTACCCGATTCTCGGTGAGCGCGTATGGGGCTGGCCGGGGCATATCATCGACATCCTCGCGGTGTTCGCCACCCTGTTCGGCCTGGCCACCTCCCTGGGCCTGGGTGCGGAACAGGCCGCCGCCGGCCTGGACAAACTGTTCGGCATCGCCGCCACAGACGCGAGCAAGGTGCTGCTGATTATCGGCATCACCGCCATCGCCCTGGTGTCGGTACTGGCGGGGTTGGACAAGGGCGTCAAACGCCTGTCCGAGCTGAACATGGGCCTGGCCATTCTGCTGTTGCTGTTCGTGATCATCGCCGGGCCGACCCTGGCCATTCTCACCGGCTTCTTCGACAACCTCGGCGCCTACCTGCAACACCTGCCGGCGCTGGCCAACCCGGTCGGCCGTGAAGACGCCAACTTCAGCCAAGGCTGGACGGCCTTCTACTGGGCCTGGTGGATCAGCTGGTCGCCGTTCGTGGGCATGTTTATCGCCCGCGTCAGCCGTGGCCGCACCGTGCGTGAGTTTCTGATCGCCGTGCTGCTGGTGCCGTCGCTGGTATCGGTGTTGTGGATGACCGCCTTCGGTGGCACCGGCATCAGTCAGCTGGTCGGCGATGGCTTTACCGGCGTGCAGGACGCCGCGCTGGAGCTGAAGCTGTTTGCCATGCTGGCCGAACTGCCGTTGGCGGAGATCAGTTCGTTTATCGGCATCGTGCTGGTGATCGTGTTCTTCGTCACCTCGTCGGACTCCGGCTCGCTGGTGATCGATACCATCACCGCCGGCGGCAAGGTCAACGCGCCCGTGCCGCAGCGGGTGTTCTGGGTGATTATCGAGGGCATCATCGCCATCGCCTTGCTGCTCGGCGGCGGGCTGGTGGCCTTGCAGGCCATGGCGGTGTCGACCGGCTTGCCGTTTACCATCGTGCTGTTGGTGGGCTGTATTTCGATCGTCAAAGGCTTGATGAGCGAACCGCGCTGACCGCTGTTGGTAGGTAGTACAAGAGCGCGCCTTTGGGCGCGCTTTTTTATGCCCGGCATTTGTATGGGCTGGCGCCTGTAGGAGCGGCGGGGACGCCTAGTTCCATGGCCGCGATGCTTTGCTTTGCACCCCTCGCCCGTTTTTACGGGAGAGGGGTTGGGGGAGAGGGCGCTTTTGCTGTTCGGCACATCTGTGGGAGGGGCTTTAGCCGCGACGCTTTGCCATCGGTGTTCGGCATTGCAACGCATGCGCTGATGTTTCGTGTTGCGCCCCCTCGGGCGCGTCACTTTTTCTTGCTTGCCCAAGAAAAAGTAACCAAAAAGAAGGGCACCCCGGCATCCGGGTCTCGCTGCGCTCGACTTCCCTCCCTCCGGCACTGCTCCGGGGGCCGGCTTACAAGGGCCATCCCTGGCCCTTTAAGCCTCTCGCGGCATCCATGCCGCTCGTCCCCCATGCAGCGCCTGCGCTCGGCCTCCTGACGGGGGATTTGGCGCGCGCCTGAACGTTTGGAGTTAATAAACTGGAAAACTAAAAGCGAACGGCAAAAGTCGCGCTCGCTCTCATATGTGGCTTGTTATGCGCCATATACGCGGAGCAATTCAGTCACAAGAATACCGTTGATCACCATGCCATCTAGATTTGCGTCCGTGATTGCAACGTTACTTAAATCGACATTATTAAATGTGGCCCCTGCTAACGAAACGTCGGAGAACGACGAACCGGCAAGGTTAACGTCAGTGAAGTTAGCAAGTGTCAGGTTGACGTCTTTAAAGCTCGCCTCCGCTAGAGAAGCGGCCTCAAAATTTGATGAATTAATAGTCACTGTAGCTCTCCATGCTTGGTGTCTGACGTTTGGTTAAGCGCCGGTTTCTAGTCTGTCCCAGTCCGTGAAACGAACGATTTGAAGCCTTACTAGGCTTCTCTGGCTGCTAGAGCGATCTCGTCTTTTAGTGCGTCACAGGCTGCACCAAATTCCAGTTGAGCATCACTGAACGGCTTGAGAAAAATATCGCCTGACTCACCGCGCCGGTAGGCTGACTTATACTCTGCCTCTATAGCATTTATATGCTCCCGCATTTTCAGCGTGACGCCATAGGCAGCTTGCACTTGTTCCCCATAAATACCTATGATCATTTCAAGGCGGCTGAAGTCAATGCGGTTAGATGGTTTTTCACTTATGAGAGTGTCGAGATATTGGTTGTAGTCTGTATGTCCTTGCATTACTAAAGTCAAGTTTAGGTAGTTACTAAACATTCCGTTTTGCCAGTGGCATACTAAAATATACAGTTCTTCGAGACGGTCTTTTGCTAGTTGTTGGCTTTGTAGCCGCTTTTCGTGTTCAAGCTGTAGCTTCAATTGCTTTCTGTTAGAACTGTTGGTTAGCCATACACCAAGAGTTGTGAGTAATGAGCCAAAGATCACCCCCAACAGGCCGACCCAGGCCCCTGAAGGGGTTGTACTTAGAATGAGCCAGAATTTTTCCATATACCTAACGTTTGGTTAAAGGGCTTTAATCCGTTCAGTTAGAGCATTGCTATGCGCGATTGCTAGCTTTATGTTCGCTTACGTGTTTCTTTCCGTAGAGACATGTATATTCCAATCGGAGAGTAACAGAGTATAGTCGTGACGATAGCAGGCGGTTAAATTCGTGTGCATCTTCCTTTGGTATAAATTCAACTATGTTCATTTCCTCGCCCACGGCTAGTGCACATTCGTCATGTGGAGCACAGGTTTCAAGACTGTAATTTGCTGGTTTATTTATAAGTGCCTTACCAAAATCTTGAATCGCCTGACTACTTTCTAGTTCGTATGAGGTACTGCCAATTTTTGCCGATAGACTATTAAAAATTGCGGGACCTAAGCCGCAATTAGATATTTTTATTCCGGAGCCTTCCTTGAGGGAAGAGTTTAGATAAAAATCTATATGCGGTTTAATAGATACTCGATTGTGTTGCATCAACAAATATCCTTGCCAAAGAGAAATCCCAAGAGCTGACAATGCAATAACTGCAGAAGCAATAGAAATCGCAATTTGCATACCTTCTTGCGTCATATGTAACTCCGTAGTTCATGATTTTTGGTTGAGAGACGGGCTTTAGCCCGTCCCAGTGAGCGCAGCGAACGGTTTGAACCACTTGTTAGGCTGTACTGCACAAATATCTATAGTAAAGGTTTTTAATGAGCATTAGCTTGCTGGTTAGTTATCTTGTTTTTTTGGATTTTTTGAATGATCTTTCTTTGTATATGGGCGATTTTCATAAAGTCCCTTATCTTTCTCAAGCTCAGCCTCTAGTTGCTGAATAGCTTCTCTTTGTGCGGGAGGGAGATTTTCGATTGCTAATTTTTGTGCCGGAGTCGATTCGTTGCTATAGCTTGGAAGCGCCATAGTTATAAGAATTAGTGCCGCGATTATTTTCATAGATTGCCTAACGATTAAGCTAACGGGCGGCCAAAAGCGCAGCTTTTGGACGTCCAGCGAACGAAGTGAGCGATAGTTGAGCGCATTGTTATGCGTGAAACATACGCGCTGGAAAGATGTTCATAAAGTTCATGCTGTTATAAATTTAGATTTTCGGGGCAATGTTTTTATCAGGCACTTAATGTTCAAAATATTTAAATAAGAAATAGACTTTGTGAGGCGGATATAATCTATTTTTTGTGTAGGGTTGGTTGTGCTTACAATCTAAAATCCGTGCTCTCTAATGATTCTGCGGCACAGGGAGTCAAGATCCTGGTATATGAATTCTTCATTTATGCCTAGCTTTGCTAAAACCCTAACCATCTCTTTTCTTTTTTCTTTACTTCGGGCATCAACTTTTATCATGTGAAAGTCATCCGGATTGCTTAGATATGTATCAATGCTGTCTGGGTTTTTTCCATGAACGGTGAAGCAACCCTTCTGTGATGAAATGCGTCTTAAGTTTTGAGTTGCGTTAATGGCGATAGGGGGATTCGGATAATCTGTTGTGCTGGTTGGTGTTAGATTTGGCGGTAGATAGGAGTTTAATTTTAATACATCCCCATTAAGCTCAAATTCATCGGCCGCTATTATTGCAGGGCAATATAGCGTTGCGGAATTTATGGTTTTCTTGTTTAGAGAGTATGGGTTTAGCACCCAAACAGCTCTATATCCATTGTAAGTCGGCTCTGATGTTAGTGAAAAAAACAATGCGACGAGCGCTGACTCTGACCAGTCTAGTAGTCTTGTTGGCAGGCCGTGATGCTGCATCAAAGAAAAAATCTCCCAAGGGGTTAGATTTCTTTCTGCAGCGTATGCCTTGTAGGAAACTAAGAAGTCGTGCTCAATGCTGCTTTCTTTATGCATCGCGTTACGCCACACTATTCCGGGTACGGGTAAGTAACTGGTTTTTGCAACGCCTCGAAACCAAAGTTCGTCCCGATTTTTTAATTTATCAATATAATCTACAAATTCTGCAATGTTTGTAATTTTGAACTCTTTCAAGTTCCCCTCCAGGGATGATTTATGAGCTTGTTCGCATAACGATTAAGCTAAGGGGCCGGCTTTAGCCGGTCCCAGCGAACGGAGTGAGCGCTTTGAGCGCATTGTTAGGCTCAGCCACCGAATTTTATACGGGCAAGCATGGCGGCAGACGCAAGTATACTAATACTAGCCTGCATACAAAGCACCCCATATGGATTGTCTGGTTTGCCTAGATCTAATAGTGGTATAAAGTGCTTTAATTCTGTTTCGCTGATATTTGGTTTGTATTCTTGTATGCATTGCCAAATTT
Organism: Pseudomonas sp.; assembly: GCF_030684895.1. Lineage (GTDB taxonomy): Bacteria > Pseudomonadota > Gammaproteobacteria > Pseudomonadales > Pseudomonadaceae > Aquipseudomonas. The sequence continues at coordinate 71,308 of NZ_JAUXXP010000084.1, forward strand.
TCAATGCTGACTCTTGTGATGAGAATATTAGGCGGCAGTTTAGGGTTGAAAATGCCAGATATGCCACTACTAGCACAGCTATCATCCCGGTTGGTGGTTTGCTTGATGACCAAACAAAAACTATTGCTGCTACTGTTACGGCCTGATAGTAGCCCCAAAACTTGTGTGTTTGGTCTGTGGTACTACGAAGATATGAAACAGCATCAGTAAGCTTCATGATGACACCTGCGCTAATTTTCTGTGCCTAACTATTAATTATGCGACACGCATGTCGCGATATGTGTCGCATAAACTTCCTTGTCTTCGGCTAAGTCCGTGCCTGCCTTGCAGGTATTCGCAGCAACGCAAGAGCACCTAGAGGAAAACGCGACATGGTTGCCGGTAAACCCGACCTGCTGGCGAAATGCTGGCAGGCTTGAGGCAGAAGCTAGTTCATTCATGTTGAGGCTGTCCATGGCGGCATCTGAAACAGAATTACAGTCAGCTTTTGCCTTTGCTTTGTCAGCCAAAGAAATATCAGCCGCGCGCCAAGTCCCCGTCAGGAGGCCGAGCGTAGGTGTTGCGGAGGGGGGCGAGCCGCATGGATGCGGCGAGAGGCTTAAAGGGCCAGGGACGGCCCTTGTAAGCCGGCCCCCGGAGCAGCGCCGGAGGGAGGGAAGTTGAGCGAAGCGAAACCCGGATGCAGGGGCGCATTCTCTTTGGTTACTTTCTCTTGTGCGAAGCAAGAGAAAGTGACGCGCCCGAGGGGGCGCAACACGAAACATCAGCGCATACGGTGGTGTGCCGAACGACTATGTAATAGCCGAGTAATGATGGGTATCGCGCTGCTCAACCCATCCTACGGTGCTAGAAACATCAGCCTACGCAATGCAATGCCGAACACGAAAAGCACCCTCTCCCCCGGCCCCCGCTCTGCGCCCCAGTCCTTCGCAGAGCTCAGGCCGCTCCAGCGGGCGAAGCAGTGCTTCGCTTTTTCCGCTTTCGCCCCGTAAACGGGCGAGGGGAGCAAAGCGTCATGTCGCGGCTAAAGCCCCTCCCACAAGGTGGCTGCATTGCTGGCTGAGTTGCTGCGCAGCAACTGCCTCAACTCCACAATTCCCCCACCGGCGTATCCCCCGCATACCGCGTCGCCACCTGCGCCTGCAGCAACTCAGCCGTCGCCAGCGCATCGGTCAACGCATGGTGCGCCTGGTACATCGGCAGGTTGTAACGCAGGCGACTGTCAGCCAAACGGATCGACACTGGCTGCCGCCCCAACAACCGCCCCACCCAGCCCGGCTGGCGCTTGGGATACAGGCGCGCTTCCAGCTGCATGGTGTCGATCACCGGGAACTGCAAACCCTCACCCAATTGCTGGCGCAGCGCCTGGTCGAGAAAGCTGCGCTCAATGTTGCGGTAATGCACCACCATCACCTTGCCGGCCATGGCGGTCAGCAGCTCGTCGAGTATCTGCCCCAAACGTGGTGCGTGGCGGATGTCCGAGTGGGTGATGTGGTGGAAGGTCACCGATTCGCCGCTCAACTCGCTGGCCGGTTTGACCACCCAGTAGCGCGCCGCGCCGCAGCGGATGCGTTGCAGGTTGAAGGGCAGCAGGCCGAGGCTGACGATGGCGTGCTGGTTGGCGTCGAGGCCGGTGGTTTCCACGTCCAGGGCCAGCAGCAGCACCTGCTCCAGCGGGGTGTCGGCGGTTACGCAGCCGGCCCGGTAGAAGGCTTGCAGGCGTGGGTCGCGAGCGTTGGCGGCGAGTTCGGCAAAGCGCGCGGCCCAGTCCAGTGCTGTGGCGGACGGTGTCACAGGCTTTTGCCCGGTTGCGCGGGGTAGCGGAAACGCAGGAATTTCTGCGCGTTGCTAATCACGCCAAAGGCTTCCTTGAGGTTGTGCCGATCACTGGCGGAGACTTTTTCCGGCTCGATGTAGTTGTTTGGCTGTGCGCCGTCGGCGGCGGCCATGGCCTGGTGGCGGGCGCGGACCAGGCTGAGAAATTCCAGGGCGTAGCGCAGCTGGCTTAGGGCTTCGGGCTGCAGCAGTTTGGTTTTGCCGATGGCGTCGAGGCGCTCCAGGGAGTTCTGCGCCTTGCTGCCGCAGGCCAGGGCGTGCACGCGGATCAGGTCGGTGAGCGGCGCGGTGCCACGGCCCTTGAGGTTGATGATGTTCTTCTGCTGGCCGTCGGTTTCCATCACAAAGGTGCGGAAGAAGCCCAGCGGCGGCGTGCGGTTGAGGGCGTTGCGCGCCAGGGCGGCGAGGAAGGCCGGGTTGCTGCTGGCCTTCTGTGCGAGCAGGTCTTTGAGGTTTTCCACCAGGTCGATCTCGCCATACACGCCGTCGAGGTCGAAGAAGATGCAGCTGTGCAGCAGGGTTTGCGGCTTGGGTTGCTCGATCCACTGGTTGAAGTAGCCGCGCCAGACGCTCAGCGGCTGCCGCCATTGGGCGTTGCTGGCCATGATGCCGCCCTTGCAGTAGCTGTAGCCGCAGGCGGCCAGGCCGTCGCTGACGAACTGGGCCAGGGCCGCGAAGTAGGCATCGTGCTGCGCCGGGTCGAAGCGGTCATCGAGCACCAGGGCGTTGTCCTGATCGGTGACCAGCAGCTGTTCGTCGCGGGCCATGGAGCCGGCGACCATAAAGCAGTAGGGCACTGGCGGCGGGCCGAGTTTCTGCTCGGCCAGTTCCAGCAGACGCTGGGTAAAGGCGCGGCCGATGCCGGCCATGGCGCTGCCGACCATATGTGCGGTGGCGTGTTCGTTGACCATGCGCACAAAGGTGCCGCGCAGGTCCGCCAGCAGGCTTTGCAGGCCGGCGACATTCGGCTGGTTGAAGATCGAGTTGACCAGGTACAGGCTGCTCTGCGACTCGTAGCGGATGATGTCGCTCAGGCTGATCAGGCCGATGGGGCGGCGCCGCTGCATCACCGGCAAGTGGTGGATGTTGTGGCGCAGCATGCACAGCATGGCATCGAACACGCTGTCATCGGCCTGCACGGTGAAGGGCTCGGGGGTCATCACCTGGCTGATCGGCGCGCTGCTTGCCAGCCCCACGGCGAGTACGCGGGTGCGCAGGTCGCGGTCGGTGAGGATGCCGACCATCGCCGCGCCGGGCGCATCGCCATCGACAATCACCAGGGAGGACACGCTTTGCTCGGTCATCAGCTGGGCGGCCTGTTGCACCGGTGTGTCGAGGCTGACGCAGACCGGCTGGCGCGAGATCAGTTTGCGCACCTTGAGCTGGACCAGCTCGCTGGCCTGGCCCTGGCTTTCCACTGCGGATTTCAGCCGCGACTGGCCTTCGGCCTCGACGAATTCGGCAAAGCCGTCGTGCTCTTCGCACAGCTGGGCGAACAGGGTGGCGGGGATAAAGTAGATCAAGCTGTCTTCAATCGCCCGCGCCGGGAAGCGCACTTTGTTGCTGCGCAGCAGGCCGGCCTGGCCGAAGATGTCGCCTTCGCTCAGGCGGTTGTACAGCTCGCCGCTGCGCCGGTAGATTTCCACCGCGCCGCTGCGCACGTAGTGCAGCTCGTGGATGGCCGCGCCGTACAGGAGGATGTCCGTACCGGCCTTGAAGTAGGCCACCTCGACCTGCCGGGCGATGGCGTCGAGGCTGTCGTCGGGCAGCGCATCGAAGGGCGGGAAGCGCTGCAGGTGGTCGCGGATCTCCAGTAACTCGATCTGCATGGGTGGCCTCGCAGTAACAGGCACTAGAGGATACGGCGATTGCCGGGTGCTGTCCGCCTTGCTGGCGTTACTGGGTGTGCCGACTGGGTGAGAGGGTGCTGAGTCGCTAGTTCTCCAGGGCTATGCTGGGGTGACGGGTGCCGCGATGCTTAGCTTTTGTAGGAGCGGGCTTGCCCGCGATTGCGGTCAATTGAAAAACATCGCGGCCAAGGCCGCTCCTACCGGTTGTGTGCAACCGGTCATTGAGGCATTGCTTTTTAACGACCTGCTTTCAAGGAGTAGTTATGCAAGGGGCGGGATTCTGGGTGGTGCTGGCGCTGCTGTTGGCGCTCGCTGGTTTGACGATTTATTACTACAACCGCCTGGTGTTCAACCGCGCGCGGGTGGCTGAGGCGTGGAGTGGCATTGATGTGCAACTCAAGCGTCGCGCCAGCCTGATTCCGGCGTTGGTCGAGTGCGTGCGCCAGTACATGAGTTACGAGCAGGGTACCCTGCAGGCGTTGGTGCAGGAGCGTATGCGTGCGGTGCAGCTGGCGGATTCGCCGCTGGGCCAGCGCGCGCCGGTGGAGGCGCATCTGGGTACTCAGTTGCGCCAGCTGTTTGCCCTGGTCGAGGATTACCCGGCGCTCAAGGCCGACGGCCAGTTTCTCGATCTGCAACGCAACATCAGCGAGGTCGAGGAGCATATTCAGATGGCTCGGCGTTACTACAACGGCGCGGTGCGCGAGCTGAATGTGCTGGTCGAGTCGGTGCCGAGCAACCTGGTGGCGCGGCCCTTTGCCTTTACCCAGGCCGAGTACTTCAGCCTGGATGACCCGCGTGACGCCCAGTCGCCAAAAATGGAGTTTTGACATGCTGCGAGTGCTGCGTTTTGCCCTGTTGAGCCTGTGCCTGCTGCCGTTGTGGGTTGCTGCGGCCGAGGTGATCGAAGACTTTGCCGTGACCCTGCAGGTGCAGGCCGACGGCAACCTGCTGGTGACCGAACGGATTACCGTGCAGGCCGAGGGTGAGCAGATCAAGCGCGGTATCTACCGCGATCTGCCGGTCAGCTACAGCTTGCCCCTGGGCCTGTTGCAGAGCAGCCAGATCACCCTGCTTGGGGTGAGCCGCGATGGCCAGGCGGAGCGGGCGCGGGTCGAACAGAACGGCAGCTGGGTGCGCTATTACCTCGGCTCGGCCGACCATCTGCTGCAGCCGGGGCGTTATCAGTACGAGCTGCGTTACCGGGTTGAGCGCCAGCTGTTGCACCACTTCAATAGCGACGAGCTGTATTGGAACGTCACCGGTAATCAGTGGGTGTTTCCGATTCTCCAGGCCTCGGTCGAGGTCAAGCTGCCGCCGGGTGCGCGGATTGGTGATGTGGCCGCCTATACCGGCGCTGATGGTGCGCAGGGCCAGGCCTACGAGGTGCTTGAGCAGCGCGACGACTACCTGCGCCTGGCCACCACCGAAGCCTTGCCGGCCTACCACGGCCTGACGGTGGCCGTGGATTGGCCAGCCGGCCTGGTGGCGCGGCCGGGTGTAGCGCAGCGCCTGGGCTCTCTGCTGCTGGATAACCTCGGTCTGTGCCTGGGCGCGCTGCTGCTGGTCGGCCTGGTGATTTTTTATCTGCGGGCCTGGGACCGGGTCGGCCGTGACCCTGAAAAGGGCCTGATCATTCCGCTGTTCGAAGCTCCGCAGGGCATGAGCGCGGTGCAGGCTGGCTACCTCTGGCATCGCGGGTTGCGTGGCGACTACGACTCGGCGCGAGTGCTCAGTGTGTGCTTCACCGATTGGGCCATACGCCGGCTGATTCAATTGAAGGACAGGCCCAGGGCCGATGGCTTTGTGGTCACCCTGGGCGCTGCGCAGCCTGATCAGCCGCAGACCAATGAGCGTGAGCCTTTGGCTTTGCTGTTCCCCAAAGGTCAGGACAGCAAGCCACTGGTCCTTGGCGCTCGCTACGAGCGCCGACTGGTGGCGGCTCAAGAGCATGTGATCAACCACCTTAAGAGCGAGGGCAAGCACTGGTTCAGCCATAACCGCGGCATCTGGGCTTGGGGGCTGTTCTGGGCGATTGCCGCCTGTCTGTTGATGGTGTTTGCCGGGGCCCACGGCGCGGACGAGATGGCCGGCGGATTTGCCGGTGTGATGTTTACCTTGGGCTTTGGCGTGCCGTCGCTGTTTGTGCTGCGCATGGCCTGGCAACAACCCACTTGGGGTAAGAAGATCGGCCTGAGCCTGGCAGGTTTGATGTTTATCTGGCCGGTGCCGATTGGCTTGTGGATGCTCAGCGAGGCGGCGTCCGTGCCGGCCTTGCTGCTGCTCTGTGTGTATGTGCTGGTGGTGGTGCTGTTCTATTACCTGTTGCCGGCGCCATCGATTGAAGGGCGGCGCCTGCTTGATCAGCTGGAAGGCTATCGCGACTACCTGCAACTGGCGGAAAGCGATGCCCTGGCCCTGGCCGGCAATGCCCCGGCGATGAGCATCGCGCTGTACGAAAAACACCTGCCCTACGCCATGGCTCTTGGCGTGGAAGACAAATGGAGCGCACGCTTTAGCGCAGCGCTGGCCAGCGGCCTGATCGACCCGGCGCAGCGCGACTATCAACCTGACTGGTATCACAGCCGCAGCAGCTTCAGCACCCCGCTGGCGATGAGCACCGCCCTGGCTGCCGGGTTAAGCAGCGCCACCGCGCTGGCCTCATCGCCACCGTCGAGCAGCTCGTCAGACGGTGGTGGTTCATCCGGGGGCGGTTCGTCAGGTGGCGGCGGCGGCGGCGGGGGAGGCGGCGGTTGGTAGAGCGCTTTTGTGGGAGGGGCTTTATCCGCGACTAACTTTGATCGCGGCTAAAGCCCCTCCCACACATCATGACCTCAGCAGCGCTAGGGCTTGCGAGTTTCCTGCAGCTTGGCCAGCAAGGCTTCGCTTTTTTCCAGCTGCTCGGCCTCGCTGAGTTGCGGGTTTTCCAACACGCTGTCGAGTTGCGCGATCAGCTCACTCTGCCGGTTGATTCGCTCATCGAGCTTTTCCAGCTTGCGCTGGTTGTGCCAGCTCCACAGCGCCAGGGCGCAGGCGGCCAGCACCACGGCGGCCAGCACGATCATCGTCAGGGTGTTCATCGCGGCTCCAGAATTTTGCCCATCAGCATGCGCGGCAAAATAACAGCGCCGCGCGTCACCGTCTGTGCCTGTTGCACAGAAAATCCCTGGCCGGCAAAAAACGCCTGGGCCACCAGGCTGGCCTCGGTATGCAGCTCACGCACACCCGCCGCCCGCAGGCGTTGCTCGGCAGCGGCATACAAGGCGCTGGCGACACCTTGGCGAGCAAAGCCGGGTGCGGTGAATAGCAGATCGATATGCCCATCCAGGCTATAGCCGATAAAACCGGCTATAGCGCAGCCATCTTCGGCGATAAGTAGCTCAATTGAAGCAAAACGTGTTTGCCAGGCCTGCAAGTCTGCAACCTCGGGAGACCAGGCCTGCCGCTGCGCCGCGTCGTAGTGCTCGGTGGTCAATTGGCTGACTGAGGCCTGGAACAGCGCGACCACGGCTGGCAGATCCTCGGGTTGGTAGGCCCGCAGGTTGAATGTGGCGGGCAGTGGGCTGGTCATCGGGCATACCTGCAATGGGCTGCCCGGCAGGTTAGCGCTGCCTCTGGGTCAGGTAAATCGCCTTAGCGCCAGTTCCAGGCGCTGGCGGCCACCGCATCGTGGGCGTGCAGGCTTTCCGCGTGCACCACGCGCAAGTGAAAGGCGCTGAAGGCCGCTTGTTCGCGCAATGCGCTGTGCAGGCGGCGGGCGGCGTCTTCGCAGAACATCAGGTTCTGTCCGTTGGCCAGGGCGAATGCCTGTTCGTCGGCGCGCTTTACCGCCGTCTGCACCGCAGTGCCGAGGGCCTGTTCGGCGGCGTTGATCAACTCCACCAGCGGTAACTGCGTGCTGTCGGCCTGCAGCCGCACTTGCAGGGTGGCGGTGCTGCGCTGGCTGTGCGGTGTGGCGACGATGCCCTGGGGCGAACTGAGCCAGGCCAGCAGTTGTGCGTGGTCCAGCGGCCGGCCTGCGAAGTCCTCGATAAAGCGCTGCTGAATCAGCTGGCGCGCCAGTGCGGCGGAGCAGGGGCAGGTCGAGGAATAGGCCACTTCTACCTGCAGTTCCACGTGAAACCCGCATGAATCCTGGCGTGCACGCACTTCGAAGGGGTAGGCCTTCCATCCGGCGAGGGGGCTGACCAGTGCTGGGCGGCTGAGCAACACCTCACCGCGCAAGGTGATCGACGCCTGCTGCGACAGGTCCTGATGGCTATCGAGAAACGCGCTCAGCAACTGCTGCAGCGTCACCGGGCTGAGTGCCTGATGCTCCAACGCATGCAGCGCCAGGTACAGGCGCGACATATGAATGCCGCGGGCATTGCCGTCATCCAGGCTGACCCCGACATCGGCGTGGGCATGGACGCGCTGCCCGGCCAGGTTGATCGGCAGCGCGATGCCCTGCATGCCAACCCAGTCCAGCGGCTGTGCGTGGACAGGTATTTGCGCGGCTATGTCCGGCAAGGTCAGTGCGTTCATCAGAAATCTGCCGCTTGGTGATGGATTTAAATGTTATGTTATAACAAGTAAATGACAAAGCCAGCGAATCCTGATGATGACTGAAACGCCGCTCACCCACGCCGAGCTGCTCGCCCAGCCGGCGGATGACTATATGAACGCCGCGCAGCAGCAGTTCTTCCGCGCGCTGTTGCTCAACCAGCGCGATGAACTGCAAACGCGCATTGCCGAAGAGTTCGAAGGCCTGCGCGAGCGCGAAACCAGCAGCGACCCCGCCGACATCGGCAGCGCCGAAGAGCAGCGCCAATGGCAGCTGCGCCTGCTGGAGCGGGAAAAGAAGCTGCTCGACAAGATCGACGAAGCCCTCGACCGCCTGGCCCGTGGCGAATACGGCTGGTGCATCGAGACCGGCGAACCCATCGGCCTTAAGCGCCTGTTGCTGCGGCCCACCGCAAGCCTGTGCATCGAAGCCAAAGAGCGCCAAGAACAACGTGAAAAGCATCTGCGCCACGCAGAATTCTGATGGAGCCTGCAACCATGACCAAGCGTCTTCCCGTCACCGTTTTATCCGGCTTTCTTGGTGCCGGTAAAAGCACCCTGCTCAACGCCATCCTGAAAAACCGCCAGGGTTTGAAAGTGGCGGTGATCGTCAACGATATGAGCGAGATCAATATCGATGGCAGCGAAGTTCAGCGTGATGTCAGCCTGAACCGCGCCGAAGAAAAGCTCGTGGAAATGAGCAACGGCTGCATCTGCTGCACCCTGCGCGAAGACCTGCTGGAAGAAGTCGGCCGCCTGGCCCGCGATGGCCGCTTCGACTATTTGTTGATCGAATCCACCGGGATCAGCGAGCCGCTGCCGGTGGCCGAGACCTTCACCTTCCGTGGCGAAGACGGCCAGAGCCTGGCCGATGTGGCGCGCCTGGATTGCATGGTGACGGTGGTCGACGGGGTGAACTTCCTGCGTGATTTCCACGAGGCCGAGAGTCTGGCCAGCCGCGGTGAAACCCTGGGTGAAGAGGACGAGCGTTCGATCACTGACCTGCTGATCGAGCAGGTGGAGTTCGCCGATGTGTTGCTGATCAGCAAGATCGACCTGATCAGCAGCCACGAGCGCGAAGAGTTGATGGCCATCCTCAAGGGCCTTAACACCCACGCCGAAATCGTGCCGATGGCCATGGGCGCGGTGCCGCTGGAAAAGATCCTCAACACCGGCCGCTTCGACTTCGAGCGCGCTGCTCAAGCGCCGGGTTGGCTTAAGGAGCTGCGCGGTGAGCACATTCCGGAAACCGAGGAATACGGCATTGCCTCCACCGCTTACCGGGCGCGCAAGCCGCTGCATCCCGAGCGCTTTTTCAATTTCATCAACCGCGAATGGAGCAACGGCCGCCTGCTGCGCAGCAAGGGTTTCTTCTGGCTGGCCAGCAAGTATCAGGAGGCCGGCAGCTGGTCCCAGGCGGGCGGGCTGATGCGCCACGGTTTTGCTGGGCGCTGGTGGCGCTTTGTGCCCAAGGCGCAATGGCCGCAGGATGAGGAAGGCCTGCAGGCGATTATGAAAAACTGGCAGATGCAGACCGGCGATTGCCGCCAGGAGCTGGTGTTTATTGGCCAGAACATCGACTTCGCCCAGCTGACCCGCGAGCTGGATGCCTGCCTGCTCACCGAGGCGGAAATGGCCCTCGGTGTTGACGCCTGGCGCGCGCTGCCCGACCCGTTTGGCCCCTGGCATGAGGAGGCCGCCTGATGCTGGCGCCTGTGCTGCGTCAGCCATTGCAGCAGGTCAGCAGCGAGCAGATTGCTGTATTCGGCGAGGTGCTGCGTGATGAGGTCAATCTGGCTGTCTGGCAACGGCAGTTGCCGGCGCAGATCAGCGATTTCGCCAACGCCCTGTTAGCTCAGGGCGAGCCGCTGGGCCAGTCCATGGTGCTTGAATTGGCCAGTTCGGAGAGCGAGGCGAACCTCAGTGGCCTGGTCGATGGCTACAGCGATCTGCCGGGCCAGGCGGCCTTTTTGCAGGATGCCAGCTGGCTGGTCAGCGCGTTTGCTTGCCTGTTCGACGCCAAACGCATCGGCCTGCGCCTACGTATTCTCGACAAGGCCATGTGCCCGCGTTTTCACGTTGATCATGTGCCGGTACGGCTGATTACCAGCTACGCCGGGGTCGGTAGTGAGTGGCTGGAAGAAGGCGTGATGGCGCGCCGCCGCTTGGGCGACCCTGGCGCTGAGCCGAGCGATCCGGCCCTGATCCAGCGCGCCGAGACCGGCCATGTGCTGCTGGCCAAGGGTGAGAAATGGATAGGCAACGAGGGCGGCGGGCTGATTCACCGCTCGCCGCAACCGCCGGCCGGCGAGCGGCGATTGCTCTTGACCCTGGATTGGCTGGCTTAAATTTCAGGCAAAAAATAGGCTGCGGGAAAGCAGCCTTAAGCACCAGAAAGGCACACCGGCGCGTGACCCGGCATGCAGGGGTGAGGTACCCAAGGCCACTAGAACATAGACAGTGTGACGCTTTGATGACGGTGCTTGTACGGCATAGGTGTCGTGTCGAGACACTCATAATTTGTCGTTTTCCGTGGGAGGGGCTTTAGCCGCGACTTATTCTGGTGGCGCTAAAAACGTCGCGGCTAAAGCGGAACGCCGCCCGGCCCCTCCCACATAGTCTGGCGTTGCACCGACAAAGTGGTATGAGCACTGCATATTGCCTGCGCCGGAGTTTTAACAGCCGGCTAGCGCGCCATCCATACGCCCTTGCTCTGCTTCTCGCAGAAGGGCTTGAGGTAGGTGGCGTCGCTGGCCACGCCGTAATAGTGCACATCCTGCTTATAGGGCGTGCCGCCCACCGTGGAGTTGCGGCATACGCCAAACGAGCCCATCGGGCACTGCTCGACAAACTCCACCTCGACCTTCTGCCCCTGCAACTGCGGCTGGCAAAAGCCGGTGCGGAACAGGTTGGGCGGGATGCTGCGGTTCTGCTGGCAGACCTTCACATCCAGGCGCTCGGCCTGGCTATGCACCACACAGGCTTCACCCCAGGCCAGGCCGGACAGTGTAAACAGGCTCAGCAACAGAAAAACACGCATCGACCGATCCCCCAAAAAATATGCCGGCGACTCTAGCACGCAGCTTTTATTCAGTCTGCGCCCTGCTTGGGCTTCTCGCCCCGCAGACAAACCCGCACCATAGGCCCATGCTGAAAAATATCCCCACCTATGTGATCGCCGGGCCGCTCGGTGCCGGCAAGACCAGCCTGATCCGTAATCTGCTGGCGCAACGTCCGGCCACTGAACGCTGGGCCGTGTTGATCAATGAATTCGGCCTGATCGGCCTGGATGCCGCGCTGCTGACCACGGACGACAACGGCGTTGCCCTGGGCGAGGTGGCAGGCGGTTGCCTGTGCTGCATTAACGGCGTGCCGTTCCAGGTCGGCCTAGGTCGCCTGCTGCGCAAGGCCAAACCGGATCGCCTGCTGATCGAACCCTCCGGCCTCGGCCACCCCCTGCAACTGCTGGAGCAGCTGGGCGCTGCGCCCTGGGCCGGCGTGCTGGCGGTGCAGGCACCGCTGCTGGTGCTGGATGCTCAGGCCCTGGCGGCGGGTGACGCGTTGCCGGAGAGCCAGCAGGCGACGCTTGGCCGCGCCGGCTTGTTGCTACTGAACAAGGCCGAAGGGCTGGATGATGCGAGCAAGGCGCGCATCCAGGCGCAGCTGCCGCCGCGACCGATCTACTGGACCAGCCAGGGTGCATTGCCGCTCGCAGAGCTGCCCGGCTTTAGTGCCCAGGCCGATAGCGGCGGCACGCTGGCTAATCTGCCCACCGGCAGCGCGCCACTGCCACAACTGTGGCGCAACCCGAATGAGCCTATCTGCCAGGTGCAACAGCAGGCAGAAGGCTGGAGCATCGGCTGGCGCTGGCACCCCAGTCAGCAGTTCGAACTGATGCGCGTACAGCAGTGGCTGAGCGGTCTGCCCTGGCGCCGCGCCAAGCTGGTGCTGCACAGCAACGCCGGCTGGCTGTCCGCCAACGCCCTGAACGCTGAGGCCCTGCACTGGCAAAACAGCGAATGGCGCACGGACTCGCGGCTGGAGCTGATTTTTAGCGAGGCGCAGGACATCGCCGCTCTGCAAGCGGAGTTCGCCCTGTGCCGATTAGCCTGAGGCGAACGGCCTCCGGGTGTTGATAAACTGCGGCTACTTTTCTCTGGATCACGTTCTATGCAATTGCTTCCCTGGTCCCACGACAGCAGCGCCGGTTTCACCTTGCGTGGCTGGTATACGCCGCCTACGGGCAAACCTGTGCTGCATTTTCTGCATGGCAACGGTTATTGCGGGCGGGTGTATACGCCGATGCTGGCGCTGTTGGCCGAGGATTTCGACCTGTGGCTGTGCGATGTGCAGGGCCATGGCGAGAGTGATCACGGCGGGCGCTTCCATGGTTGGAACCGCAGCGCCGAGCTGGCGCTGGAGGCGTTTGTCGCTGGCCGTGGGCGCTTTGCCGAGGCGCCGGTGTTTGCCCTGGGCCATAGCTTTGGCGGGGTGTTGACCAGCCTGATGCTGGCCCAGCAGCCGCAGTTGTTTCAGCGCGCGGTGTTGCTCGATCCGGTGCTGTTCAGCCCGGCGATGATCGGCGTCATGGCGCTGTCCGATGTAGTCGGTTTAAGTCGGCGCACCACTCTGGCCAGCAAGGCGCTCAAGCGTCGCAGCAGCTGGCCGGATCGCGCCGCCGCCCACGCGGCACTGCATGGCCGTGGGATGTTCCGCGGTTGGACCGAAGAAGCCTTTGCCGCCTATATCCAGCACGCGCTAAAAGACAGCGACAAGGGCGCCGAGCTGCGCTGCCGGCCGAGTCGCGAAGCCGATATCTTCAGCTCCATGCCCAAGCGCCTATGGCCGTCGCTGGCCAAGGTGACAACGCCGACCCAGGTGCTTTACGGCCAGCGCAGTTACCCTTTTGTCGCCAAGTCGGTGGCGCGCTGGTGCGCCAGCAATGCCCAGGTCAGCGCCCATGTGGTACCAGGCGGGCACTGTTTTATGCAGGAGCAGCCGGCCGACAGCGCCGCGCGGGTTGCGCACTTTCTGTTGCAGCGCGATTAAGCCCGATGAGCTGCCGTGAGGATGTCTGGCTGGCGCTCTCCGAGTTGTGGCTGGACACTGAGCTGGACCAGGCGGCGCTCCGGCATATCGCCACGCGGCTGCACGCCAGTGGGCTGAGCCTGGATGAGTTGCAGCAGATCTACGGCTACGAGGTGGCGCCGCAGGTCTGGCTTAACCACTGGACGGCCGCCGGAGTGTGGGACGGTTTCGAGCCGCAATGGCTGTTTGCCGGTTGCCGACGCAATCAGTTGGCTGGGCGCTGGCACCGGCTGAAATGCCGTCTGCTGCGCCGGCCTATGACCTACGGCTGCCGCGCCGAATGGCAGCAAGTCCTGGCGTTGCTGGCTGAGCCAGACGTCGACTAGTCGGCCTTAATGCTGCGTGCTGTTATCCGAATCCTGACGCTGACTGCGCCACTGCTGCATTTCGATCACCTGAGCGCTGGGCGCCGGCGGCTCGCGAAAGGGATGCGGGGCCAGCTCGATCCGCCCCAGCTGTTTGCCAAACAGGGTGATGCTGCCGATATGCCGCTGCTCGCCGGTAACCGTGAACTCGAAGCCATACACCCGCGCCAGGCGCTTGCGCCCGCGCGCATCGGGCAACAGGGCGAGCCGACGCAGGGCGACATTTTCATCCAGCAACTCGATATCGGATTTGGCGCAGTGCTGTTTCACCAACCCCAATGCGTGTTCACGCAGACCATGGGCATGCCACAGCCAGGCGCAGGCGGTGGCGAACAGCATCAGCAGAAAAACATCGAAGAGGTCGATCATGGCGGCTCCGGCGGCAGAGTGCAGAGCTTAACCGATTGCTGCACAGTTCTTGGCGCTGGGCTTGTCGCCGTTAAGCAGTTGCTTTAGCGTCCGCGCACTCCAACCCGAAAAGGAATTCCCATGCAGTGTCCTGCCTGTCGTACCACCCCGTTGCAACCCACCAAGCTGGATGACGGCCTGCTGGCCCACGGCTGCCCACAGTGTTCTGGCGCCTTGGTGGCCCTGCTGTATTACCGCGACTGGGCTGAGCGTCAGCCGCAGAATGATGAGCCGCAGACGCAGGTTGCCGCTGAGGCCGCCAGCGAAAGCCAGCAGGCGCTGAGCTGCCCCAAATGTGCCAAGCTGATGAGTAAATTCCAGATCAGCGGCACCCACAGCAACCGCCTGGATCTGTGCAGTAGTTGTGATGAAGCCTGGCTGGATAACGGCGAGTGGCAGCTGCTCAAGGCGCTGGAACTCAGTCACAAGATGCCGAGCATTTTCACCGAGGCCTGGCAGCGCAAGGTCCGCCAGCAAGCCTCCGAGGAAGCACGCCGGCAACGTTTCACCCGCCTGGTCGGCGATGAAGCCATTGTCCGCGCGGACGACATTCGCAGCTGGTTGAAAGACCACCCGCAGCGGCGTGAGCTGTTGTTCTATATCGGTCACGAGTGACCATTATTCCCCTCTAGCGGTACGCTTTGGCCTGGGGGTTGGTGTTGCAGTGGCTCTACCTGCTCAGTTCTTTTCTTCGTTCAGCGCCTGGTAGCGCTGCTGCAGTTCGTGGCGGATCTGCCGGCGTTGCAGGGCCTGGCGCTGGCGGCGTTCGGCGTCGGCAGTGCTTGGCTCCAGCGCGGGAATGGGTGCGGGTTTGCCCTGTTCATCGACCGCGACCATGGTGAAGAAGCAGCTGTTGGTGTGGCGTACCGAGCGCTCGCGGATGTTTTCCGTGATGACCTTGATGCCGACTTCCATTGAGGTGCGCCCGGAGTAGTTGACCGAGGCGAGGAAGGTCACCAGTTCGCCGACATGGATCGGTTCGCGGAAGATCACCTGATCCACCGAGAGGGTCACCACATAGCAGCCGGCATAGCGGCTGGCGCAGGCGTAGGCGACTTCGTCGAGGTATTTGAGCAGGGTGCCGCCGTGGACATTGCCGGAGAAGTTGGCCATGTCCGGGGTCATCAGTACGGTCATCGTCAGCTGGGCGTTTCCGGGTTCCATAACAGGCTCTGTGCAGGGATTTGCCCAACGATAGCAGCTGACGCGTGCCGTTGGCTGCGTTTAAGGCAGGTTGAACTGCTGGCGCAGCTGGCTTAACTGCGCGGCGTCCTCAAGCAGAAAGCGATCAAAGCGCTTGATCAGGTCGGGGTGTTGGTAGCTGCTCAGGTGAAAGCGGGTGGTGATTTGCGGCAGTTGCGGGTCGAGTTGCACGAGCGCGGCGTCGAGGCCCAGTTGGCTTAACTGGTGCTGCACCACCTGCGGGTTGGCGTAGATGGCGTCGAGGCGGTTGCGCTCAAGCATGCGGAGCATGCTCTGAATATCCTGCACTTCCACCAGCTCGACGCCGCCCTTGGCCAGGACGGATTGCCACGCCTCGGCGGTAAAGCCACGAACGATACCCAGGTGTTTAACCGCAGCCAGGCCCTGGCCGAGTCGCTCAGAGCGCACCAGGGTGGCGTCGACAATCTGTACCACCGGCTGGCTGTAATACAGGGTCTGGCCATCGCGGGCTTCGCGCGCCCAGGCCGGGTTGTCGGGGAACAGCAGGTCGAGGTTCTGCCCGCTGAGCATATTGCGGTACAGGCGGTTGACCGGTTGCGGGCGCAGCTCCAGCTCAAGCCCTTCGCGTTTGGCAAAGGCCTGCAGCAGGGCGATGCAGTAGCCATCGAAGCCCTGACCTTCTACCGCGCTGTAATAGGGGTAGTAGTCGTGATTCTCCAGGCCCACGCGCAACGGTTCGGCCGTTGCGAGTGCGCTGTACAGCCAGCAGGCCAGGATAATGCAGAGGCGCATGGGCCACTCCAGGGTGCGCAAATTTCGTACAGCTTAGTCGCTACACAAGGCACCGTCAGGCGTGCGTCAGGTACCAGCGCCAGTCCTGCTCGCCGACCTCGCCCATAAACTGGCGGAACTCATTCCATTTGATCGCCAGGAACACCTTGAGGAAGTCCTCGCCCAGTGCTTGTTTGGCCCAGCTGGAGTTTTCCAGCGCGCGCAGGGCGGTCAGCCAGTCGGTGGGCAGGGTTTCGCGGGCCTGCTCGTAGCCGTTGCCGATGATTTCCTCACCCGGGTCGATCTGGTTCTGGATGCCGTGATGGATGCCGGAGAGAATCGCCGCCGCAGCCAGGTAGGGGTTGGCGTCGGCGCCGCAGATGCGGTGCTCGACATGCCGGCTGTTGGCCGGGCCGCCCGGTACGCGGAACGACACGGTGCGGTTGTTTACCCCCCAGCTCTTGGCCAGCGGCGCGTAGCTGTTGGCCTGGAAGCGGCGGAACGAGTTGGCGTTGGGGCAGAAGATCGCCAGGGTGTCGTTAAGCGTGGCCATCATGCCGCCGATGGCATATTTCAACAGCGGGGTGCCATGCGGGTCTTCGGAGGCCATCAGGTTGTTGCCGTGCTCATCGGCCAGACTGACGTGCATGTGCATACCACTGCCGGCCTGGTCGCCAAACGGCTTGGCCATAAAACAGGCCTGCAGCCCGTGCTTGTTGGCCACGCCTTTGACGAGGCGCTTGTAGCGCACGCCTTCGTCGATGGCCTGCAGCGCGTCGAAGCGGTGCTCCAGGGTCAGCTCGACCTGGCCAGGTGCGTATTCGGAAATCGCCGTGCGTACAGGCAGGCCCTGCACTTCGCAGGCGGCGTAGAGATCATCGATGAACGGCTGCAGCTGCTCCAGCTCATACACGCCATACACCTGCGGCGCCTGCGGGCGCACGCCATTGCTCTGCAGTGCCGGCTGTGGGCGACCGTTGGCGTCGCGCTGCTTGTCCAGCAGGTAGAACTCCAGCTCCACCGCCATCACTGGGTGGTAGCCGTCAGCTTTTAGCCGGTCGATGGCGCGCACCAGCACATGCCGAGGGTCGGCCGGCGCGGCAGGCAGGCCCTGAGTCGGGTGCATGCTTACCTGCAGCTGGCCGGTAGGCGTGGTGCGCCAGGGTTGCAGGGTCAGGCTGCCGGGCAGCGGGTAGGTCCAGCAGTCGGCGTCGGCGACCTCCCAGACCAGGCCGCTTTCTTCGACGTCCTCGCCCTGGATGGTCAGCGCCAGGATCGAGCTGGGCAGCGGTCGGCCGTTCTCGTAGATGGCCAGCAGCTCGTCGCGGTGCAGCAACTTGCCACGCGGGATGCCGTTGGCGTCGATCAGCATCAGCTCGATGCTGCGCACTTCGGGGTGGGCGGCGAGGAAGTCACGGGCTTCCTGGGGATTGGCGAATTGCATGGTGGTTCTCACAGTGAGTCGTTATTTCGTGGGAGGCGCTTTAGCGGCGATTGTCGCGGCTGAAGCCCCTCCCACAGGCTGATCGATGTATTACTCGCGGGCGCCGGGGATGGCCAGCAGCTCGGTCAGGGCCTGGTCGAGCATGCCGATCAGCTTGTCCACATCGTCTGCCGTGGTGCTCGGGCAGCACAGGGTCATATTGTGGAATGGGGTGATCAGGATGCCGCGGTTGATCAGGTAGAGGTGCAGGGCCATCTGCAGTTCATCGTGAAATGCCGCTTCAGCCTGGGCGCCAGTCTTCGGTGATACCGGACAGAACTGGAACTCGCTGCGTGCGCCCAGCTCGGTCACCGACCACTTCAGGTCGTGCTTGCCGATCAGCGAGCGGAAGCCATCGGCCAGGCGCTTGGCCAGCGGCAGCATGTGCGCGTAAGCGGCCTCGGTCATCACCTGTTCCAGGTTGGCACGCATGCAGTGCATGGCCAGGGCGTTGGCCGACAGGGTGGTGCCCATGCCGCTGTGGCCGTGGCCATGGCTGCCTTCGCTGGCGCGTTTGCGGGCGGCGGTCATGGCATCGGCCATCGCTGCGCTGCAGCCAAAGATGCCGCACGGCACGCCGCCGGCAATCGGTTTGCCGACCACGAAAAAGTCCGGGTCGAGGTTCCAGAGTTTGGTGCAGCCACCCATGTCGGTGGAGATGGTGTGGGTCTCGTCGATGATCAGCAACGCACCGTATTTACGGGTCAGCTCGCGGCATTGCTGCATAAAGCCCGGCTCGGGCAGGACCATGCCGATATTGGTCATCGCCGGCTCACAGAGCAGGGCGCACACGTCGCCCTGGGCCAGTGCAGCTTCCAGCGCGGCCACATCGTTGAACGGGATCGAGCGGCTGTACTCGGTCAGGTCATAGGCCTGGCCGAGCAGGCCGGAGCGCGGCACGGTTGCGCCGTCGATGCAGCGCACCATCACGTCATCCACGGTGCCGTGGTAGCAGCCGTCGAACACCAGCAGGGTCTTGCGCTCGGTAATCGCGCGCGCCCAGCGCAGCACGTAGCGGTTGGAGTCGGTGGCGGTGGCCGTGACCTGCCAGAACGGCAGACCAAAGCGCGCGGCCAGCAGCTCGCCGCAGACGATGGCGTCTTCGCCCGGCAACATGGTGGTCAGGCCGTTGTTGCCTTGCTCGGCAATGGCCTTGGCGATCGGGTCCGGCGAGTGGCCGAACATGGTGCCGGTGTCGCCCAGGCAGAAGTCGATGTACTCATGACCGTCGACGTCATAGAAGCGCGCGCCCTTGGCCCGCTCGACAAACAGCGGCACCGGTGTCGACCAGTCGGCCATCCAGTGCATCGGTACGCCGCCATACAGCGAGTTGCGCGCGCGTTCGGCCAAGGCCACGGATTTCGGGTTACGCGCAATAAAACGCTCGCGCTCACGGCTGGCGAAGGTTGCTACGGCGGATGGGCTGATACCACTGGCAGTCATGTTGAACACCTCGTTCGAATATCTGCACATGCTATTTTGTGATCACAGAAAACTCAAGCATTGGTTTGATCAGGCTTTATTGCTAGATTATCGCCATATTTGTGATCACAGGATATTGCACAATGGTCTTTCAACAGCAAGTCGCGTTGATCAGCGGCGCGGGCAGTGAATCGGGTATTGGCCTAGCCATCGCTCGCCGTCTAGGCCGTGCCGGTGCGCGGGTGTTGCTGACTGCCAGCAGTGCGCGGGTCGAGCAACGGGTCGCCGAGTTGTGTGCTGAAGGTATTCAAGCACGCGGCCGCGCGGCTGACCTGACCGATGAGCAGCAGGTCGCCGAATTGCTCGATTGGGCGCAGGCGCAGTGGGGGCAGATCGACATTCTGGTGAACAATGCCGGCATGGCCATGCAGGGCAGCCCCGAGCCGTTTGCCGAGTTGGCGGACATGAACCTGGCGACCTGGAACCTGTCCATCGCGCGCAACCTCGGCACTGCTTTTCTGCTCACTCGTGCGGTGCTGCCGGGCATGCGTGCACGCGGCTACGGGCGCATCGTCAATATCAGCTCGACCACCGGCACCCGCGGCAGCAACCCAGGCGAGGCGGCCTACAGTGCGGCCAAGGCCGGTATGCTTGGCCTGTCCATGGGTCTGGCGCTGGAAGTGGCCAAGCAGGGTATTACGGTCAACAGTGTGGCGCCGGGCTGGATCGCTACCGGTTCCAGCACCGAGGAGGAGCGCCACGCGGCTGAGTACACGCCGATGCGCCGTGCTGGCCGGCCTGAGGAGGTGGCGGCAGCGGTGGCCTTTTTGGCTTCGCCCGAGGCCAGCTATATCACCGGTGAAGTCCTTATTGTCGACGGTGGTAACTGCCTGATCGAGAACAAGGCTCCGTGAGCCATTAGAATTCATTGCGCCGCTCTAGTGCGGCCGTCTTCAATATAAGGAACGTCCATGCATAACTGCTCGCTGACCCTCGCCCAACTCCCCGCGCCACCGCTACGGGGCTGAACCACCATGGCCGACAATCTGCAGGATCAGCTCTACCAACGTATTCGTGAAAGCCTGCTGGCGGGGCGTTTCCAGCCCGGCGAGCGCTTGAAAATCCGTGATCTCGCCGCCGAGTGGGGCACCAGCCCGATGCCGGTACGCGCCGCCTTGCAGCGACTGGTGGCCGAGGGCGCGCTGGAAGGCGAACCGCAGCGCTCGGTGCGCGTGCCGCCGATGACCCGCGAGCGTTACCAGAATATCTTTCAGGTGCGCTTGGGCCTGGAAGGCCTGGCTGTAGAGCTGGCCACCCCGCGCCTGACCCCGGCCGATCTGGCCGAGTTGCGCGATTGCGTGGCGCGCATGGATCAGGCCATCGAGCAGCGCCAGGTGCAGGCCTATCTGGATGCCAACAGCCAGTTTCACCTGCACCTCTACAGCGCCTGCGGCAACCCGGTGTTGCTGCGCTCAATCGAGTCGCTGTGGCTGCAGGTCGGGCCGTTCTTCAACCAGTTGTTTACTGGCGCTGATCTATCGCTGCGCCTTAATGACTTCCACGAGGAGGCCTTTGCCGCCATCGCAGCCGGTAACGCCAAGGCCGCGCGTCAGGCCATGGAGCAGGACCTGACCTACTTCGCGCGCTTCCTGCTCAATCTGCTTGACCTGGAACCGGCCCAACGCTGAGAGGCTGGCAGCGGGTGTGCCGACAACTACACTGATGCGATTCTGAGACGACAGTACAAGGGCTCTTCAATGCTGGATTACGGCAGTAAACGCATCCTGATCGTCGATGATTTCACCGACTTTCGCAGCTCGTTGAAAGCTATGCTGCGCGATATGGGCGCGCGTGATGTGGACACTGCCGACCGCGGCGAAGAAGCCCTGAGCATGTGCCGCAACAAGCGCTACGACATCATCCTGCATGACTACAACCTGGGCGGCGGCAAGAATGGCCAGCAAGTGCTGGAAGAGCTGATCGCCGGCAAGCTGATCAGCCATCAGTGCATCTTCGTCATGGTCACTGCCGAAAGCAGCCAGGCCATGGTGCTCAGCGCCCTGGAGCACGAGCCCGATGCCTACCTGACCAAGCCGTTCAACCGCGCCAGTCTCGATCAGCGCCTGGACAAGCTGGTCGAGCGCAAGACCGCGCTCAAGGGCATTCTTCAGGGCCTCGACAAACAGGACTCGGCCGCCGTGCTGGATGCCTGCAAAACCCTCAGCCAGCAGGACAAACGTTACCTGCCGCTGTGTCAGCGCTACCAGGCCACGGCGCTGCGCGAGCTGGGCCGGCTGGATGAGCTGCAGCAGTTGCTCAATGGGGTATTGGCCGAACGGCCATTGCCCTGGGCGCAGGTGGCGCTGGCCAGTCTGCTGCACAAACGCGGCGAGCTGAGCCGCGCGCAAAGTCTCTACGAGCAGGGTTTGCAGCTGTTCCCGATGATGCCGGCACTGTACGACGGCCTGGCCGCCGTGCTGTTGGCCCAGGGCGAAAGCCAACGCGCTCAGCAGGCTCTGGAAGATGCGGTGAAACTTGCCCCGCTGGCGATTCGCCGGCAGATGCAGCTGGGCAAACTGGCCCTGGATAACCAGGACTTTGACAGCGCCGGCAAAGCCTATCGACAGGCCATGGAGCAGGGCCGCACCTCCAAGTTCAAAAGCCCGGAAAACTACCTCGGCCTGGCCCAGGCGATTACCGCTCAAGCCGGCGATGGCACGCTGGACAAGCGCCTGCAGATTGAAGTCAGCCAGGCCCTGGGTGAGCTGGACAAGACCTACGCCAATGACCCCAACGTGCAAGTGCGTTCACGCCTGGCCCTGGCCAGCAGCCTGAATAAATCCGGTGAACCCAAGCGCGCCGCACAACTGGCCGCCGAAGCCGCTGCGGCGATGGAAAAACTGCCGCAGCTGTTTGCCGCCGATACCGCACTTAACGTCGCCAGCCAGCTGCGTGCGTTGGGCCAGACGGCAGCCAGTGACGCGCTGCTGAAAAGCTGTGTCGAGGTTTACGGCGACGATCCGCAGGTGATGCAGGGCGTCGCTCGGCAGACCGACAACACCGAGATTCTCTCCGGCGGCAAAGAGGCCGTGGAGCTCAACCGTCAGGGCGTGCGCTGCTACCAGCAGAAGCAGTTCGACGAGGCGCTCCGGCTATTCCGTCAGGCGTTTGCCTTGCAGCCGAAGAACATCAGCATCGCCCTCAATACCGCGCAATCGTTGCTGCAGTCGGCGGGTGGTGAGATGTCGCCGGCTCTATTGGAAGAATGCCGACGCTGCCTGGAGGTGGTCAGCCAGATGCCCGAAACGGATGCCCGGCATGCGCGTTACCAGCAGCTGCAGCGGCGGGCGACTGGCCAATGAGTGATTCCCCCGGCGGGTTGGATTTCTCCACGGTAATCGCCTCCACCGTGCACGACATGAAAAACTCCCTGGCCATGCTCACCCGCGCCCATGGGCAGTGGCAGGCGCAGCTGCCGCCCGAGCAGCAACAGGCCAGCGAGCAGGGCGTGATTGAGTACGAGTTTGCCCGTCTCAACGGCATGCTGGTGCAGCTGCTCGGTCTGTATAAGCTCGGCGTCAACCAGCTGCCCATGCGCCCCGGTTATCACGAGGTCGAGGATTTTCTTCAGGCGCAGCTAGCGCGGCACTTCGAGGTGCTGCACAGCCGGCAGATCAGCGCGCGGTGCGAGGTGGAAAGCTTCGATCTGATGGGCTTCTTCGATGAAGAACTGCTCGGCTCGGTGGTCGCCAATATCGTCACTAACTCCATCCGCTACGCCCACAGCGCCCTGCTGATTCAGGCCTGGGAAGAGAACGGCAAACTGGTGCTGGCAATCTGTGACGACGGCCAGGGCTACCCGCAGGAGATGCTCAGCCAGCAATCCAACTACGTCCTCGGCCTGAAACACAGCACCGGCAGCACCGGCCTGGGCCTGTACTTCGCCGGACGCATCGCCGAACTGCACGAACGCAATGGCGTGCGCGGCCATATCGAACTGGCCAACGGCGCACCGCTGGGTGGCGGGGTGTTTAGGATTTATCTGCCCTGAAGCGACTGCGGCTCTGCGTCGTGGTAACGCCGCAGGGCCGACGCGCAGCAGATCGTAAAAGTCTTTAGCTTTCCAGCCAGACGTCGCGCACCCAGTGCCAGACCGACTCCCAGGTTTCGTCTTCGTTGACTTCGCCGGTTTCCGCTTCCCACAGCAGCACGGTGCCGTCTTCTTCCACCACGTAGTAGTTGCCGTGGTCTTCGCACAGCGGCACGAACTCGCGCGGCACGCCGAGGGACCAGGCGGTGGCGGCGACTTCCGGCAGGTAGGTGTGCGATTGCGGATCGCTGGCAGTCACCGGTTCCAGGCGGCCGTAGACCACATCACTGACCTGCAGCAGGTATTCACGCAGGGCGAAGGGCAGGTGGATCAGGATTTGCTCCTGAATCTCCACCAGGGTTTCTTCTTCCGGCAACTCCAGCGGGACGGGCACCGGCTCGTTGAGTTCGCGCAACTGTTCGATGACTTCTTCCACGGTGTCTGCCTCATTTATTACGGGGTATACGGGAGCGTCTTATACCCTAGACGGGTCTAAGCAAAAAGCTGGCACAGTGCTATTGTGCAGATGAACAGTGCGTCAATTTTTGAACGTCATAAACTGGTCGAGTCATGAAAAGTCAAACGCAAGAGTCCGAAGACGGTGCACTCAGCGAGGAAGAGCGGCTGCAACTGCTGACCACCGCTGGCAAGCGCAACCGCCTGTTTATCCTGGCACTGGCCGGGGTACTGGGTAGTCTGATGCTGGTTTCGGTCGGGCTGAATATCCACAGCGCGTTCAGTGCGGGTGACGAGCCGCGTATTCAGGCGCTGGAAAAGCAGATCCTGCGGCTTGAGCAGCAACTGGCGGTGCAGCAGACCGCGTTGAGCAATCAGGAAGAACTGCTGGCCAGTCAGCAGGCATCGCAGTTGACCGGAATGTTCGAGCGCGTGGAGAACCCGGACAGCATCGGTGAAGTGAGCAAGGTGTTGCAGGCTCAGGAGCGTGATTATCAGCAGGTGATGCAAGGCTTGAAGGTCGGTATGCGCGATTTGGCCAATATGCTGCCGGGCTCACGCAGCTGGCTGGCGCATTACGAGGAAGCGCTTGACCGCGCCCAACTCAACAGCCGCAAACGCAGCGAGGATATCCAGGCCTGGGGTGAAAAAGCCCAGCAGCCTGCCGCGGCGGCCAAACCGCCGGGCACCAGCGTCGATCCGGGCTAATGCCTTGGAATCTGTTTACGATCTTGCGAGCTAGAGCCATGCAAGGCGCTACGTTAGTAACAGCCTCCGGCTGGTCAAAGCGGCGAGGACGCGGAGTGTACGAGTTGTACATGAGCATTACTCGTTTCACTCGCCCTTCGGGCCGCGCTAAAGCGCGTTAGCCGCAAGCGGCTTGCGGAGCCTGTTTTTAACGCAGCAGGGCCGACGCGCAGCAGATCGTAAGCAGGTTCCTAGCCCATTTGGTAGAAGGCCAGCTTATTGCCATCCAGATCGCGGAAATAGGCGCCGTAGAAGCCTGGTATGCGCTCGCCGGGCGCCCCTTCACAGCTTGCCCCCAGTTCGATGGCCTTGGCGTAGAGCTTGTCCACACCTTCGCGTGAGCCGCCGGGCAGGGCGATCATCTGACCATTGCCTGGGGTAGGCGCTTGCTTGTCATAGGGCAGGCAGACGGCAAACATCGGCTGACCCTTGGCGATGCCGTAGAAGGCGATGCGGCCCATATCCATGACCATCTTGGCACCCATTTCAGCCAGCAAGGGGGTGTAGAACGCCTTGGCCTTTTCCATATCAGTGGTGCCAACCGTGGTGTATCCGATCATTGCTCAGTCCTCGTGGTGGTTAAGCTAGGTGCAGATTGCACCTTGAGTGGATCTGGCGCCAGCCCATGCGTTTGCTGAATGATGGGCAAAGAAAACCCGGGGCTTGCCCGGGTTTGCTTTATTGCCGCAGGTATTAACCGTTCTGGCGGATACCGGCCACCAGCCACGGCTGGTTGTCACCGACGGCACGCTCCAGGCGCCAGCTTTCGCTGAACACTTCGCCTTGGTCGAAGCGCGAGGTTTTGGCCACACCGGTAAAGGTCAGGGTGGCGACGGTCTTGTCGCTGAGGTCATCGACACCATCCAGCTGTACGTCGAGGTTGTCGACGTAGGTGGACTGGAAGCCATCGCCCAGGTCGGCACGTTCGCGGCTGAGGAATTCCAGCAGCTGCGGGGTGACGAACTCGCCGATCTTGTCCATCTCGTTGGCATCCCAGTGCTGCTGCAGGCTGAGGAAGTGCTCGCGACCGGCGTTGATAAAGCTCTGCTCGTTGAACCAGGCTGGGGCGTTGATCACCGGCTTGATCGCGGCTGCAGCGCTGCTGCCACCGAAGATCGAGGCTGGAGCCGCTGGCATTTCACGCTGCATTGGCGCGCCGTTGGCAGTCGCCGGGCTGGCTTGCTGACGACGGGCGGCGAGGAAGCGGAACAGCAGGAAGGCGATCAGGCCGAAGATCAGCATGTCCATGATCTGCAGGCCTTCAAAGCCGTCACCCATAAACATCGAGGCCAGCAGACCACCTGCAGCCAGACCGGCCAATGGGCCCAACCAGCGCGAGGCGCCGCTGGCAGCAGCAGGTTGGCGACCAGCGGCAGCCGGTGCAGCAGATTGCTGGGCTGGTGCCTGGCGAGCCTGATGGCTTGGCGCGGAACCGAAGGATTTGCCGCCGCCCAGTCGCTTGGCTTCGGCGTCGAAACTCATGGTGGTCAGTCCCAGGCTGAGGAACATGGCCAGGGCGATGCTAAGGAAACGCTGCATGGTTAGCTGTCTCTTGGTGATTGGATCTACGCGCGGCATCTTGCCCGCCATGGTCGCCGCTGGCTAGCCATAGAATGTTTCCGGCTTTTGCCCGTGCGCTATGCGCATGGCTGCCGTAGGTTGGGTTGAGGCGCGCAGCGACGAAGCCCAACGGGGCGATGGCATACATACCGCCGAAGTCAGGTCGGACAACGTCGTTGGGCTTCGCTGTGCTCAGCGCCAACCTACCCGTCAGGAGATGGGCTATTGGCGTAGCAGCACCAGCAGTGGCCCGCAGCGTAACTGCCGGCGCAGCAGGGCGCGGAAGTCGGCGGGGTCTTCCTCGGGGTGGCGCAGCCAGTGGATAAAGCAGCGCAGGTACACACTGGTCAGCAGGCTTTCCTCGGCGATACGGCACAGGTGCAGGGTTTCCCGCCGCGCCGCTTCACGCCACCACTGCACGGTGCGGCTGATGCGCAGCAGGCCGCCAATCTGCAGATGGATATGCCCGGGTTCGAGCTTGTACAGCAGCATCTGCCCGCTGACGGCACGGTGCGCGGCCAGGCCGTCGAGCCAGGCAATCAGCAGTTCTTCCAGGCGTTTGGCGGGTTCCAGCGCCAGCAGGTCGGCGCCAGTGCCGCGCGCCAGCAGGGCCTGGTCGGCACGGTCGAACCAGGCTTCGACCAGCTGATCCTTCTCGCGGTAATGCACGGCGATGGCATCCAGCCCCACCCCCAGGTCGGCGGCCACATCGAACAGATGCAGACGCTCCCAGCCGCAAACATCGGCCAGTTGCAGGGCGCTATCGAGTATCTGTGCAGCGGAAACAGTTGCGCGTTTCATCGGCTCACCTCGCCAAGCAGTATGGGCGGCGAGCGCAGTCGGGCCGGCCTGAAACGACAAACGGAACCCGTAGGATGGGTTAGCCGCGCAGCGGCGTAACCCATCAATGCGATCTGATGGGTATCGCTGCGCTCAACCCATCCTACGGCTGTGGCTCAGCGCCAGTTGTACAACTCTTTCTCCGACAGCTGGTGCATCTGGCTGACCTGGGCCTGGAAGGCTTGCATCGAGGCCCAGATACGCCCGTTCAGCTCGCTTTGTGCAGCCAGTTCGCCGAGGACTACGGCCGACTCGCGCTGCATGGCATCGAGCACTTCGTTGGGGAAGCGCTTGAGCAGGGTGCCTTGCTGCTTCAGCTCATCCAGGGCCAGGGCGTTGTGGTAGACGTAGTCGTCGAGCATGTCCTGGCTGGCGGCGCGCGCGGCTTCGCTGAGGATCGCCTGCAGGTCGGCCGGCAGGCTGTCGAGGGCCTTCTGGTTGATCAGCAACTCGAGCACCGCCTGGGGCTCCTGCCAGCCCGGGTAGTAGTAGAACTTGGCGGCTTTGTGCAGGCCGAAGGCCAGGTCGTTGTAGGGGCTGACCCAGTCGGTGGCGTCGATGGCGTTGGTCTGCAGGGCGGTAAATACTTCGCCACCCGGCAGGTTGACGGTAGTCGCGCCGAGCTTGCTCAGCACTTCGCCGCCCAGGCCTGGCATGCGGATCTTCAGGCCCTTGAGGTCATCCAGCGAGTTGATTTCCTTGTTGTACCAGCCGCCCATCTGCATGCCGGTATTGCCCACCACCATAGGTTTTACGCCATAGGGGGCATAGGCTTCGTCCCACAATGCCTGGCCGCCACCCTTGCTCAGCCAGGCGTTCATTTCGCTGGTGGACAGACCGAACGGCACGGCGGTGAAGAACTGCGCCGCCGGTACCTTGCCCTTCCAGTAATAGGCCGCGCCGTGACCCAACTCGGCGGTGCCGCGCGACACGGCGTCGAACACCTCCAGTGGCGGCACCAGTTCGCCACCGGCATACACCTTGATGGTCAGGCGGCCGTTGCTCATGGTCTTGACCCGCTCGGCCAGGCGCTCGGCGGCGGTGCCCAGGCCGGGATAGTTCTTCGGCCAGGCGGTGACCATCTTCCACTGGAACGTCTGCACCGGTTCGGCGGTTGTTTGCGGCGATGCAGGTTCTTCCTTGCAACCGGCCAGGCCGAGAGCGGCGAGCAGTGCAGCAGCGGTGAAGAGGTGGCGGCGGTTCATCGTGGCTTCCTTGTGGTCTGACGGTTGATCCCGTAGCCCGGATGCAATCCGGGACAATCCTTGAGCCTGCCCCGGATTGCGCTGCGCTTATCCGGGCTACGGTTTGTTGCTACAGCGCCTGCAGCTTGGCGTAGCTCAACATCAGCCACTTGCTGCCTTCGCTCTCGAAATTAACTTGCACCCGCGCCTGGGCGCCTGCGCCTTCGAAGTTGAGGATGGTGCCTTCACCAAATAGCGAATGCTGCACGCGCTGGCCGAGGTTGAAGCCGGTATCCGGTACGGCGCTGCCAGCGAACAGGTGGCTGTCGTTACTTGCGCCGCCCATATTGCGGCTGACCGCACCAAACGGCCGGCTGACGCTATTGGACAGGCGCACTTCCTGGATCAGCTGCGGCGGAATCTCGCGGACAAAGCGCGACACCTTGTTGTAGGTCTCGCTGCCGTACAGGCGGCGCGTTTCGGCGTAGGTGATCACCAGCTTGCTCATGGCGCGGGTGATGCCTACGTAGGCCAGGCGACGCTCTTCTTCCAAACGGCCGGGTTCTTCCAGGCTCATCTTGTGCGGGAACAGGCCTTCTTCCATGCCCACCAGAAACACCTGGGGGAATTCCAGGCCCTTGGCGCTGTGCAGGGTCATCAGCTGCACGCTGTCTTCGTTTTCCGCCGCCTGGGTGTCGCCAGCTTCCAGTGAGGCGTGGCTGAGGAAGGCCTGCAGTGGGCTGAGGTCGTCGTCTTCGTTGTTGTCGAAGGTGCGCGCGGCGCTGACCAGTTCTTCCAGGTTTTCGATGCGCGCCTGGGCTTTTTCGCCTTTCTCGGCCTTGTGATAAGCAATCAAACCGCTCTGCTCGATCACCGTCTGGGTCATCAGGTGCAGCGGCATCTCCAGCACTTTGGCGGCGAGGTTATTGATCAGCTCAATAAAGCCGACCAGCGCCCCCGAGGCACGGGCCGGTAGCGTTTTGGCGGTGACCATCAGGTGGATCGCGCCCCACATCGATACCTCGTGGGCGCGGGCGTACTCGCGGATTGCCTCGATGCTTTTCTCGCCGATGCCGCGCGCTGGCACGTTGATCACCCGCTCCAGCGCCGCGTCGTTGCCACGGCCGTCGAGCAGGCGCAGGTAGGCCATGGCGTTCTTGATTTCCGCGCGCTCGAAGAAGCGCTGGCCGCCGTAGATGCGGTAGGGGATTTTCTCGCGCAGCAGGGCTTCTTCGAGCACCCGCGACTGGGCGTTGGAGCGGTAGAGGATGGCGATTTCGCTGCGTTTGAGACCGTCTTTGCGCAGGGCGTCCTCGATCGACTCGACCACGTAACGCGCTTCGTCGTGCTCGTTGAACGCCGAATACAGATTGATCGGCTCGCCGTCGCCGTCTTCGGTCCACAGTTCCTTGCCGAGGCGGCCCTGATTATTGGCAATCAATGCGTTGGCGGCCTTGAGGATGCCAGCCGTGGAGCGGTAGTTCTGCTCCAGGCGGATCACTTCGGCGTCGGCAAAATCATCGGAGAACTGTTGGATGTTCTCGATCTTCGCCCCACGCCAGCCGTAGATCGACTGATCGTCATCACCGACCACCATCAGGCTGTCACCGCCCTTGGCGAGCAGGCGCAACCAGGCGTACTGCACGGCGTTGGTGTCCTGGAATTCGTCGACCAGGATATGCCGGAAGCGCCGCTGATAGTGTTCCAGTAGGCCCGGCTTGTCGCGCCACAAGTCGAGTGCGCGCAGCAGCAGCTCGGAGAAGTCGATCACCCCGGCGCGCGCGCAAGCAGCCTCGTAGCCTTCATAGATTTTCAACATGGTGGCGAGGAACAGGTCGCCGCCGGGCTGGATATTCTTCGGCCGCAGGCCTTCGTCCTTCTGCCCGTTGATAAACCACTGCGCCTGTTTCGGCGGCCAGCGCTGTTCATCCAGGCCGAGGTCGCGGATCACCCGTTTGACGATGCGTTGCTGGTCGTCGGAATCGAGAATCTGGAAATTTTCCGCCAGGCCGGCTTCCTGCCAGTGCGCGCGCAGCAGGCGGTGGGCCAGGCCGTGGAAGGTGCCGACCCACATGCCGGCCGGGCTCTGCCCGAGCATTTGCTCGATGCGGTGGCGCATTTCGGCCGCGGCCTTGTTGGTGAAGGTCACCGACAGGATGCTGTGCGGCGAGGCATTCTCGATCTGGATCAACCAGGCGATGCGGTGCACCAGCACGCGGGTTTTACCGGAGCCAGCACCGGCCAGCACCAGTTGGCGGCCCACGCGCGCGGCAACAGCCTGGCGCTGGGCATCATTGAGAGAGGCAATCAGGAGTTCGGGATCATTTTGCATCGCGGCATTCTAGGGGGCTGCGCCAGGCAGGGCAAACCAGGGGTTTTAGTGGACGACCGGTGAGTCAGCTCGGCGGGCTAGACGGGCTGTGGCCGCGCTCATCGAAAGTTGGGTATTTGTACTGTGAATTAGCGCACGTCTGGCTTGGGCGAAGCGTCTAGCTCGCGTATGCTGCGCCGACGTTTAGGCAACCACTATAAGAAAATCGCCTATGACCGCATCGACTTCATCCGCTGGCGCCAATGGCTTCAAGCCGACTTCCGGGCGGGAAGTGGCTCAGCTGTTTGCCACCGATATCGCCGCCGAACGCACCCGCATGCTCTATCAGGGCTCGCAGGTGCCGACCCTGTTTATGCTGCTCAGCGGCGTGGTGTGTGCCTTCCTGTTGTGGGGCGCACTGCCACATGCGTTGCTGGTCAGCTGGGCGATCTGGCTGGTGATCCTCGCCGTGCTGCGTCTGGTGCAGGTGCGCGCCTTCAATAAGGCCTTGCCCAGCCGTCAGGCCGAACGCCACTGGCGCCGGCTGTTTCTGTTCGGCGCGGGCGCTTCCGGGTTGACCCTGGCGTTTGCCGCCATCGCCCTGGTGCCGGCGGATGTGTTCTACCTGCAAGCGCTGGTTTATGGCCTGATTGCCGCAGCAATTCTCTCGGCCAGCGTGGCCTATGCCATCAGCTTTACCGCCTTCCTCAGTTTTGCCTTGCCCTGCCTGCTGCCCTCGGTCGGTTATCTGCTGCTCAGCGATAACCGGCTGCAACAGGGTTGGGGCCTGCTTGGCAGCATTCTGTTGCTGGCCCTGTTGGTGGTGGCCTGGCAGGTCAATCGGCTGGTGCAGCGCAGCCTGCTGCAGCGTTTTCATAACCAGGCGCTGATCAGCAACCTGGAGCACGCCAAGCTGCAGGCCGAAGGCCTGAATGGCGAGCTGGCACATGAGGTGGAGCAGCGTCGCCGTGCCGAGCGCGAATTGCGTCTGGCCCATGGCGAGCTGGAAATGCGCGTGGCCGAGCGCACCCTGGAGCTGGACGAAACCACCTATGCCCTGAGCAAGAGCCGCGCGCGCCTGACCCTGGCCATCGAAGCCAGCGAGCTGGGGCTGTGGGACTGGGACCTGCAGAGCGATGAAGTGCATCACTCGCGGCTCAAGGAAATCTTCGGCCTGGAGCCGCAGGCCGTGCAGGTGATGCTGCGCGACCTCAAGCCGCGCCTGCACCCGGATGATCTGCCGGTGCTGCGCCGCGCGCTGGTCGAGCATATGAAGGGGCGCAGCGACGACTATCAGGTCGAATACCGCATCAAGCACGCGGCCGGCCACTGGGTGTGGATCGAAGACCGTGGCCGTGCGGTCGAGCGCGACGCCGAGGGCCGCGTGCTGCGCATGCTCGGCACCCGTCGCGATATCAGCGCGCGCAAGGTGCAGGAACAGCAGCAACAGCTGGCCGCCACGGTGTTCGAGGCGGCCAGCGAAGGCATCGTGATCCTCGACCCCGACTATCGCCTGCTGTCGGTCAACCAGGCCTTCAGCGACGTGACCGGTTATCGCCAGGACGAAGTGGTCGGCAAAAGCGTGATCAGCCTGATCAGCAGTGGCGACAGCCGTCGGCAGTACCAGATGATCCGCCTGGAGCTGGAAAACAGTGGCACCTGGCGCGGCGAGCTGATCGAAACGCGCAAGAACGGCGAGCTGTACCCGCAGTGGCTGCAGCTCAATGTGGTGCGCGATGCGCGGGGCAGCGTCAGCCATATCGTCGGCTTCTTCGCCGATCTGTCGTCGCGGCGCGAGGCCGAAGAGCGTTTACGCTACCTGTCGCATTACGACGAGCTGACCGGCCTGGCCAACCGCAGCCTGTTCAAGGAGCGCCTGCATGAGGCCAGCCAGCGCGCACGGCAGGGCGGGCGCAGCATCGCCCTGCTGCATGTCGACCTGGACCGCTTCAAATTGCTCAACGACAGCCTCGGCCATGAAGTGGCCGACCAGCTGCTGCGCCAGGTCAGTCGCCGTCTGACTCAAGCGGTGCCTGAGGCCGATACCCTGGCGCGCCTGTCCGGTGACGAATTCGCCATCCTGATTGATTCCTACGGCAGTCTCTCCAGCCTGGCGCGGCTGGCCAGCCGCTTGCTCAGCAAACTGCGCGTGCCGATGACCGTGGGCGGGCATGAACTGGTGGTCAGTGCGTCTCTGGGCATCAGCCTGCTGCCCGACAACGCGCGGGAAATCTCCGCCCTGGTCAGCCAGGCCAATATGGCCATGCAACATGCCAAGCACCTGGGTGGCAACACCTTCCAGTTCTTCACCGACAACCTGCAGGCCTGCACCCTGGAGCGCCTGCAACTGGAAAATCAGCTGCGCAAAGGCATCAACGAAGGCCAGTTGGAAGTGTTCTACCAGCCCAAACTGTGCCTGGCCGACGACAGCCTCAACGCCGCCGAGGCGCTGGTGCGCTGGCGCCACCCGGAACTGGGCCTGGTGCCGCCGAGCGACTTTATCGGCCTGGCCGAAGAAACCGGGCTGATCGGCGCCATCGGCGAGTTCGTCCTGCGTCAGGCCTGCCTGCAGGCGCGCGCCTGGCAGGTGCAGGGGCTGGCGCAGATTCGCGTATCGGTGAATCTCTCGGTGCATCAGCTGCGCCAGGGCAACCTGCTTAGCCTGGTGCGCCAGGTGCTCGATGAAACCGGCCTGGCCGCACAGTTCCTTGAACTGGAGCTGACCGAAAGCCAGCTGCTGGATAACGTCGAAAGCGTGATCAGCACCTTCCAGCAACTGCGTGAGCTGGGGGTCAAACTGGCAATCGACGACTTCGGCACCGGCTATTCCTCGCTCAGCTACCTCAAGCGCTTCCCGGTGGATTACGTGAAGATCGACCAGACCTTTATCCGCGACCTGACCCCCGGCAGCGAAGACGCCGCGATCACCCGCGCAATCATCGCCATGGCCCACAGCCTGGAACTCAAGGTGGTCGCCGAGGGCGTGGAAACCCAGGCGCAGATGGACTTCCTCAAGAGCCAGCGCTGCGATGAAATCCAGGGCTACCTGATCAGCAAACCGGTACCGGCCGAGCAGTTCGCCCAGTTGCTGCGCGAGCAGGGCGACAAGTTCTAATCGCCAGGCAGGTGGCTTGTCTGCCGCCTGCCTGGCCGCTACTGTCGCGCTTTCGCTGATTGCAGGATGCTCCATGCAGCCCACTTCTTCTGCCGCCGCAGCGCGCCCGGCCAATGCCACCGTTATCCTGTTGGCCTCGCTGTATTGCGCCCAGGGTTTGCCCTCGGGGCTAATGGCGCATTCGCTGCCGGTGTTGCTGCGTCAGCACGGCGTTGATCTGGCGTTGATCGGTTTGCTCAAGTTGCTGGCCTTGCCCTGGCTGCTCAAGGTGCTTTGGGCGCCGTGGGTGGACCGGCTGGCTTCGCTGCGGCTAGGCCATCACCGTGGCTGGATTCTGCCGTTGCAGCTTGGCGTCATTACGGTGATTGCCACACTGGCGCTGATGAGTCCCGAGCGGCTATTCGACAGTCACTTCCTCTTGCTGATCGGTTTGTTGCTGCTGGTCAATCTAGCGGCCTCGACCCAGGACATTGCCACCGACGGCCTGGCCGTACGCCTGTTGCCCGAGCGCTGGCGCGGGCTGGGCAATAGCCTGCAGGTGGGCGGCTACAAGGTCGGTATGCTGGTTAGCGGCAGTGGTCTGCTACTGGCGATGGATACCCTGGGCTGGCACCTGAGTCTGGCGCTGGTGGCTGTGCTACTGGTGCTGATGACGCTGCCGATCTGGCGCTTTAACGAGCGGCGCGAGCTGCCATTTCAGCCGGCGCAGGCGGAACCGGCCGGGCCTGGACTGTTGCTGCGACATTACCGTGGCCTGTTGCTGCAGCCCGGTATGCTGTTCTGGCTGGCGGTGTTGCTGAGCTTCAAGCTGGGTGATGCGCTGGGTTCGCCGATGATCAAGCCGATGCAGGTGGATCAGGGCTGGAGCAATGCTGAGTTGGGGCAACTGACCCTTATCAGCAGCCTGGCCGGCATCGCCGGCGCGTTTCTCGGCGGCCTGTTGTATGCGCGTATCGGCGCGCTGCGGGCGCTGTTGCTGTTCGGTCTGTTGCAGGCATGCGGAATCGCGGCCATGGCTGTGCTGGTAAATGCCGGTGGCAGCATCGGTCTGGTCTATCTGGTGGCGTTGTTCGAGCAGACCGCCGATGGCATGTCCACGGTGGCGCTGTTCGCGGTGATGATGCGCCAGTGTCGGCCCGAGCATGAGGGCGCCGACTTTACCCTGCAGGCCAGTGTGCAACTGTTGCTGGCTGGGCTGGTAGGCGCCACCAGCGGCTGGCTGGCCGAGCAGCTGGGCTTTGCCACGCTGTTTATCAGCGCCGGTGTGTTGGGGCTGCTGGCACTGCCTGTCGTGTTGCTGTACTTCTGGCGCGGCGAACGGCCGACGGCCAGCGCGGCATAAGTCGCCTGCTTTTATTCAGGGGTGTTTCCTCTATTCCCACCTGTGCCGGGCGATGATTGCCCGGCCAGCGCTCAACCGGATCAAAGATGGCTGCCTTTGCGCCTCGCGCGGGCAATCCTGCGGGCCTGTCCGGATTGAATCGAGGTGCGTATGCGTAAACCCGCGAGCCTGAGTGTCGGCCTGCGCCTGTTGTTGGCGTCCCAGGCCATGGCCCCGTTGAGCGTCAAGCTGGGGCTGGTGCAGCAACTGGGGGCCGAGAAGGCCGCGTTGCTGGCGCCGCATATGCCGCCGGGGCAGTTGCGTGAACTGATCATGGCCATGCCCATCGAGTTTGCTGCTGCGGTGACCACGCACCTCGACCCGCGCTTGATCCTCGACACCTACCTGAGCCTGCCGGATAGCCTGCATCTGGAGGTGGCGCGCCAGCTCTGCGCCGATGGTGCCTTTGCTACGGCGGCGCTGTATGCCGAGTGCCTGTCGGCCAAACAGATCAAGGTGCTGATCTACGGCATTAATGATGTCGACCATGTGCTGCAGATTGCCCGGCATATCGTCGATATGCCGCTGATCAGCGAGAGCCTGCGCAGTTTCTCCACCGGCTACCTGTGCAAACTGACCGAAGCGGCGGTGCTGGATCGCAATCTGCCGGTGGCCGCCCAGGTGCTGGGTGGCTTGTCACTGGCGCGGCAGGCGGATGTCTGCGCAGGGCTGCAACCGGTAACCCTGCGCAAACTACTGCCGTTACTGCTGTTGATCAGTGGTGATGGCTTGCGCAAGCAGCTACCGGAAGCCGTGCTGCAGGTTTTTGAGCAGCAGTGGGCTTAGCTATTCCATCCACTGCCGCTCGTGGCGCTCCAGCAGGTTGCTGGCCTGCTCGGGGCCGTCGCTGCCGGCCGGGTAGGGGCGCGGGCTCTGGTAGTGCTGGTGCCAGCCCTTGATGATCGGGTCGACCCAGTTCCAGGCCGCTTCGACTTCGTCGCGGCGCATAAACAGGGTTGAGTCACCTTCGATCACATCCAGCAGCAGGCGTTCGTAGGCGTCCCAGCGGCGCTGTTTGTGAAAGGCGTCGGCCAGGTTGAGGTCGAGCTCCACCGGCTGCAGGTGCATGCCCTTGCCGGGGCTCTTGCCCATCAGTTGCAGGCTAATGCGTTCTTCCGGCTGCAGGCGGATCAGCAGGCGGTTGGCTTCGCCGCCGCCGAACAGCTGGTGCGGCACCGGCTTGAACTGGATCAGAATTTCCGAGGTTTTGTGCCCCAGGCGTTTGCCGGTGCGCAGGTAGAACGGCACGCCGGCCCAGCGCCAGTTGTCGATTTCGGCCTGCACGGCGACAAAGGTTTCGGTGTCGCTGTCGTTGTCGACGTTCTTCTCGAAGTAGTAGGCGGGCACTTCCTGGCCGCCGATCTTGCCGGCGGTGTATTGGCCGCGCACGGTCTTGTCCTGCACGTCGAGGCCGGTGATGGGCTTCAGCGCCTCGAGGATCTTCACCTTCTCGTTGCGCACCGCTTCGGCGTCAAAGCGCACCGGTGCTTCCATGGCCACCAGGCAGAGCAACTGCAGCAGGTGGTTCTGGATCATGTCGCGCATGGCGCCGGCTTTTTCGTAGTAGGCACCACGATTTTCCACGCCGAGGGTTTCGCACACGCTGATCTGCACGTGGTCGATATGCCCGGCGCGCCAGATCGGCTCGAACAGCGCGTTGGCAAAGCGCAGTGCCATCAGGTTCTGCACTGTTTCCTTGCCCAGGTAGTGATCGATGCGGAACACCCGCGACTCATCGAACACGGCGCCAATCGCGGCATTGATCGCCTGCGCCGACTGCAGCGAATGGCCGATGGGTTTTTCCAGCACGATGCGCGCCTTGGGACCGGCCAGACTGGCAATCTTCAGGTGTGAGGCGATGTCCTCGAACAGATCCGGTGCGGTGGCCAGGTAGTAGATGCGCACGCGCTCATGGTCTTCGCCCAGGCGCTTGCCCAGGCGGCCGAAGTCGGCGCTCTGGCTGGCATCCATGGCGAAGTAGTCGAGGCGCGCGGCGAAGCTGGCCCAGGTGTCGTTGTCGAAGTCGTTACGCGCCACTTGAGCGCGGCAATGGCGTTCGGCCAGTGCCTGAAAGGCTGTGCGGCTATGGGCGCTGCGGGCCAGGGCGAGGATGCGTGTGTCGCCATGCAGGCGGCCGGCGCGATGCAGGTGGTAGAGCGCTGGCAGCAGTTTATGCAGGGCCAGATCGCCGGTGCCGCCAAACACCAGCATGTCGCAGGGAATGCTCAAGGTGGGAACTCCGACTCGGTTTAGCAGTGCGGCGGCGGCGGCCATGTAGTATAACTACAAGACCACTACAACCCGTCTTACGCCGATCATAACCGAGTCATGACTCCAATGCGGCGTGCTTGATAGGTTGCTTGATGAAATCGTTAGCCCAATGCCGAGCCTAAACCTGTGAACCTGTTGCAGCACATTGCCCAGTCGCGTCATCTCCTCCGCAAATCGGAACTCAAGGTCGCCGACCATGTTCTGCTTGATCCGGCCTCGGTCATGCACAGCTCCATGGCTGAGCTGGCGCACAGCGTCGGCATCAGCGAGCCGACCATCGTGCGTTTCTGTCGGGCGATTGGCTGCACCGGTTTTCAGGACCTCAAGCTCAAGCTGGCGCAGAGCCTGGCTGCCGGCGCCAGTTTCGGCCAGTTCGCCATCCATGAAGACGATTCGGTGGCGGACTTCAGCCTGAAGATCTTCGACACCACCCTGCACACCCTGATTGAGGTGCGCGAGAAGCTCGATACCCAGGCCCTGCAGCAGGCCATTGCCGCCATCGCCAATGCCCAGCGTGTGGAGTTCTATGGTTTTGGTGCGTCCGGCGCGGTGGCGGCGGATGCTCAGCACAAATTTTTTCGTTTGCTGCTCACCGCCGCCGCCTATTCCGACCCGCACATGCAGGCGATGAGTGCGGTGACGTTGAAACCCACCGATGTGGCGATCTGCATCTCGCAGTCCGGGCGCTCCAAGGATTTGCTGATCACCGCCAACCTGGTACGTGAAACCGGCGCGACGCTGATCACCCTGTGCCCGAGCCAGACGCCGCTGGCTGATCTGGCCACGGTCAACCTGGCCATCGACGTGCAGGAAGACACCGAAATCTACACCCCGCTGACCTCGCGTATCGCTCACCTGGTGGTGATCGATGTACTCGCCATGGGTGTGGCCATGGCCCGCGGCCCAGGCCTGGTTAACCACCTCAAGAGCGTCAAGCGCAGTCTGCGCAGCCTGCGGCTGTCGCCGAAGTCGCATAAAACCGTCGAAGACTGATTTCATCGCCACGTTATCGCGTGGCCATCAAAGCGTCATATCCAGGGTCGATGCTGGTACTCCCCTTATTCAGCTTGGGAGTTGCACCCTATGTCTGGCTATCTGGATAAACCGCAGTCTCACGAAAGCAGCGACGCCAAGGCCCGGCGCAAGCTGCTGGACCAGCGCCGCATGGAATACCGCCGCGCGATTGAAAGCTATGCCGAGCAGCGTCAGCTGCAGCATGAGTTGATCGATTTTCCGGAGTTGATCGCGACCAGCTACCTGCACAGTCTGCAGGCGGGGTCTAAGAAAGACGCGACCGCGACGGCGCGCTGAATACGTACCGGTGGGTAGCAAGCCTGGAGCCGTATAAGGCGGCTCCAGGCTGCTAGGCCTTACTCGATATTGACGGTGTAATCCTCCACTTCACCGTAATTGAAGGTGCCACATGGCACGGGCGCGGTGTTGTAGCGCATGGCCACGCGCAGGCGGGTTTTCCCGGTAGCGGCACCTGCGGGGATCACCAGATTGCCATTCACCACCGTGCTGAGCGCGCGCGCAGAAGTGAACAGCTCTTCACCCGCGTCGGTGAAATCGCCGTCCTTGTTCAGGTCGATCCAGACCTTCCAGTACTCGTTATAAGCCGAGCCGGCAAACTGCGGCGACAGGCGCAGGCTGTTGCTGCCCCGCTGCAGGTTCACCACCTGGCCAATGCGCGCTTCAGTGAAGTCGCTGTAGGTGCTGGCGCCGGAGCTGCGGGTGAAGCTGCCGAAGCTGACCTGGCTGATCCACTCATCGTTGGCGTTACCGCTGGCTGCGCTACAGTAGTTCGGCTGCGGTGTGCCGCTGCCGATTACCAGAAATGCCGCCGAAACCGCACCCCAGGTGCCGGACGCATCCCGCGCGCGGACATACACGGTGTGCTTGCCCGGCTGCAGTCCGGTGGTGGCGATGCTGCCGGTCAGGCCTTCGGTCTTGCCGTTGAAGCTGCCGTCCAGGGGTTGCAGAGGCATCGCCTGAGCGCCCGATTCCCAAGGCGCCTTGTCGATGTAGTACTCGGCAGCGGTGACGTTCTGCGTGGGCTCGGTGCCATTGCGGGTGCTGAAACCCAGGTCACTCGCGGTGGCGCTCAACGTCACCAGGGTACCTGCCGGCACGCCGCTGGAGGCATTGCCGCTCAGCGCCAGGCTGCTGATATCCGGGCCGCCGGGCGTGACGTAGGGCGTACGCACCACCTTGGCCGCGTAGATCAGCGCGGGCAGGTTCTTCGGTTTGATGGTGTTCTGGTAGACCGTGCAAGTCTGGAAGAACTGCGTGCCCAACTCGAAGGTGTAGGCGGCGACACCCAGCTCGCCATAGCTGATGCCATCACTGGTGCCGTCAGTCGGGTAGAGGCCGATGGACTGCTGCGGCGTATAGCCATTGAACAGGGCGAACTTGCGCCCCAGGGTTTGCAGTGCGCTGCCATTGGGCGCCGCCTGGCTGGTATCGCCCCACGGCCACAGCACCAGTTCGCTGTAACTGTGAATATCCAGGTGGATGCCGCTGGTATCGCTTGGCGCCGCATCATTCTTGCCGGGGCCGCGACGATCCGGCCAGAGGCTGCGCACATAAGCTTCCAGGGTCTGGATTTCCGGTTCGGAGCCGGCGCTGGGGCCGCGGTAGGTGTCATTGCAGGCACTGCCGCTGGAACCTTGGCCGTTGGTGCTGTTCCAGCCGAACGTGAAGTTGCGGTTGAGGTCGGCACCGCGGCTGTTGCTGTTGGCGCCGCAGTAGTTCTGGTTGGCGTTCTTGCGCCAGGACAGGCCGGTTTCGGCTTTCTTGCGGCCGTCCGGGTTGGTTTGCAGCATCAGATGGACCTCGTGGTGATCGAGAATCCAGGTGGCGTCGGCATCGGTGCCGTAGCCGTTGACCAGCCAGCGGGCGAAATCCAGCACCAGCGGCGCGGTGGTGTATTCGCGCGCATGGATGGCGCTGTTAATAAACAGCTTGGGTTTATTGCCGGTTATGGCTTTGTTGGTCAGCTTGAGCACGCCGATGTCGTGCCCACCTTGGCCATTGAGCTTTTCCCAGGACTGGCCAACCAGCAGCCATTCGGCAATACCAGGAAACTGGCTGGCCATGCCGCTGGCCACGCTGTAGGTACTCTCCAGGGTTTCATAGCAGGCGTAGCCGGGGATGCTGGCCAGGCTTGCATCGCTCATCGCCGTTGCGCTTTGCAGGCTGCGCTGTTGCAGGCGATTCTGGATCAGCGTGAGGACTTCATTGCGCTTGGCAATAAACTCGCTGGCCGGTGCGAAGGTAAAGCCGAAGACCGCGAGTTTTTTCTGTTCT
Organism: Pseudomonas sp.; assembly: GCF_030684895.1. Classification (GTDB taxonomy): domain Bacteria; phylum Pseudomonadota; class Gammaproteobacteria; order Pseudomonadales; family Pseudomonadaceae; genus Aquipseudomonas. The sequence continues at coordinate 111,501 of NZ_JAUXXP010000084.1, forward strand.
TCCTCGGTCAGTTCCATGATCAGGTAGCCCTGCTCATAGTGCGATTCCAGCAACTGGCCGTGGAAGCTGATGGCTGCTTTACGGGCAAGGTCTTCGTTGGGGAAAAACGCCTTGTACACCTGGTTGGCGGCTTTTTCCTGCTCCAGCAGCATAAAGTCTTCTTGAGGGTGGGCCTGTGCCTGAACCGTGTTGAGCATGCAAAGCGCGGTGATGCTGGCACTGATGGCGAGGGTTAACTTCCGCTTTCTCATTCTTGAGATTCCTATCCTTCACTTATTGTTTATCCGTCCCCGGTAAGGAACGGTGTGTTTTTTGCCCCCTTGTGGAGGGCGAGGGATGTTTGGCAGTGGAAGCTCTTGATGCCGAATGCGTTGGCGCTACTGCATGCCTCTGAATACATCTTGTTATGGAAGGCAGGCCGATCTGGTACAAGAGTGCAAAGGAACTTAGAAGGCGCTTTACAGCCTGTCAATTTCTTCGTAGATCGCTGTCGTTTTTCGTATTTTCACGACATATAGCCGACTCATTGCCGACTTAAATGATGGCTACTGGCTACGTATGGGAACCGCGTAAGGAGGGATGTATGCAAGGGGTCAACGGGTTGCGCATGGGTATGTTGCTGCTGACCCTCGGGCTGGCTGTGGGCTGTGCTTCAGGTGGGGCTGAGCAGCAGGTCGGTGCAGATAAACCGCATGCGATGGCGGCCGAGTGGACGCAACTGCGTCAGGCCAAGGGGCATTTTGCTGGTGGCGAGTGGCAGCAGGATCTGGATGCCTGGCAGGGCCGTAAGCATCAACTGATGCAGGGGCTGGCCGCCGAGGTGCTGGCTGCGCATAGCGATACATCGGCGGTGCTGGCGCTGCTGGGCGAGCCGGATGCCAAGGTCACGGTCGATCAGGCGGACTACGCCGACTGGCAGCGCCGCACGGATTGGCAAGGTAGCCCGGGGCCGCTGCTGTGGAGTTATCACTGGCGTGGCCAGCATGATCAGCTGCTGCTGGCCTTCAGCGCGGGTCGGGTCAGTGCGGTGGGCTGGTTATATGCCTGGGAGTAGCGTCGCCGCTGGGGGCGGCAAAGCGCTCGGCGAGGGCGTTGATCAGGCTGCGTTGATCGCGCACGAAGGCGAAAAACGCCTGCGCCACTGGTGACAGGTATTTGCTGCGCGGGTGCACCAGGCACCAGCTGCGCAGCAGCGGCAGCTCGGCCACCGGCAGTTCGCGCAAGGCGCCGCATTCCAGTTCGCGGCGCACCGCGTGGCGCGGCACTAGAGCCAGGCCGAGGCCGGCGATGACCCCTTCGCATTGGCCTTCCATGGAGCCGACCTCCAGCGTCTGGGCGAAGTGCGCGCGCTTCTGGTGGCAATACTCCTCGCAGGCCTGGCGCGTGCCGGAGCCGGCTTCGCGGATCAGCAGCGGGAATGCGGTGAGGTCCTGCAGGCTCAATTGGTCTTGCGTGCACAGCGGGTGATCGGGCGGCGCCACGGCGATGATCGGGTTATTAAGGAAGGGCAGAAACTCCAGATTCATGTCGGTGGGCACCCGCGACATGATCAGCAGGTCATCGCGGTTGGCGTTCAGGCGTCTGAGTGCCTGGCTGTGGTTGGTCACCACCAGCTGTAAGTTGACTTCCGGGTATTGCTGGCGAAAAGCGGCGAACAGGTGCGGAACGAAGTACTTGGCGCTGGACTCTATGGCCAGGCTCAGTTGCCCCTGCAGCGAGCCTTGCAGGTCAGCCAGCTGCATATCGAGGCTTTCCAGGCGGCCGAAAATATCCGCGCTGGCGCGTAGCAGGGCTTCGGCGGCCTCGGTCAGGTAGAGCTTTTTGCCGACGTAATCGAACAGCGGCTGGCCGATCAGTTCTTCCAGCTGGCGAATCTGCAGGCTGACTGCCGGCTGGGTCAGCGACATCTCCTCGGCGGCGCGGCTGTAGGAGAGATGGCTGCACACCGAGCGAAACACCTGAATCTGACGAAATGTCATACGCAGCAAAGACTTACGCACGGTTGTCACCTGTGTGGTGGAGTCGATCAGGCTTAACTATAAGCTTTAGCTAATACCTAGCCCAATAATTATTGATTTTGGTTAATCACCAAGCCGGCGTAGCGTGAGTGCCTGACCGCGATTGCTGCTGCGGTCATACGTCGACCGGTTTTGTCGGTTGCCTGCTCACGTGATCGAGGATGCTGGCTCGTGATCAAGAAAATTCTGATAGCCAACCGCGGCGAGATAGCCGTACGCATCGTGCGAGCCTGTGCCGAAATGGGCATTCGTTCGGTGGCGGTCTATTCCGATGCTGATCGCCATGCGTTGCACGTCAAACGTGCGGACGAAGCCCACGGCATTGGTGCCGATCCGCTGGCCGGTTATCTGAACCCACGCAAGCTGGTCAACCTGGCGGTGGAAACCGGTTGCGATGCGCTGCATCCCGGTTATGGCTTTCTCTCCGAGAACGCTGAGCTGGCAGATATCTGCGCCGAACGTGGGATCAAATTCATCGGTCCAAGCGCGGAAGTGATCCGCCGCATGGGCGACAAGACCGAGGCGCGGCGCAGCATGATCGCCGCCGGCGTGCCTTGCACCCCTGGCACCGAAGGCAACGTGGCGGATATGGCCGAAGCCTTGAGTGAAGGTGACCGTATCGGTTACCCGGTGATGCTCAAGGCCACCAACGGCGGTGGCGGTCGCGGTATCCGCCGCTGCAACAGCCGCGATGAGCTGGAGCAGGCCTACCCACGGGTGATCTCCGAGGCGACCAAGGCGTTCGGCCGCGCCGAAGTGTTTCTGGAAAAATGCATCGTCAATCCCAAGCATATCGAGGCGCAGGTTCTCGCCGACAGCTTCGGCAACACCGTGCACCTGTTCGAGCGCGACTGCTCGATCCAGCGGCGTAACCAGAAACTGATCGAGATCGCCCCCAGCCCGCAGCTGACGCCAGAGCAGCGTGCCTATATCGGCGACCTGTCGGTGCGCGCGGCCAAGGCCGTCGGTTATGAGAACGCCGGCACCGTGGAGTTTCTGCTGGCCGAGGATGGCGAGCTGTACTTTATGGAGATGAACACCCGGGTGCAGGTGGAGCACACCATCACCGAAGAAATCACCGGTATCGACATCGTCCGCGAGCAGATCCGCATCGCCTCCGGCCTGGAACTGTCGGTCAAGCAGGAAGACATCATCCACCGTGGTTATGCCCTGCAGTTCCGTATCAACGCCGAAGACCCGAAGAACAACTTCCTGCCCTCATTCGGCAAGATCACCCGCTACTACGCCCCCGGCGGCCCCGGCGTGCGCACCGACACGGCGATCTACACCGGCTACACCATTCCGCCGTACTACGACTCCATGTGCCTGAAGCTGGTGGTCTGGGCGCTGACCTGGGAAGAAGCCCTGGCCCGTGGCCTGCGCGCCCTGGATGACATGCGCGTGCAGGGGGTGAAAACCACCGCCGCCTATTACCAGGAAATTCTGCGTAACCCGGAGTTTCGCAGCGGTCAGTTCAACACCAGTTTTGTCGAGGCGCACCCGGAGCTGACCGAGTACTCGATCAAGCGCAACCCGTCGCACCTGGCCATCGCCATTGCCACCGCCATTGCTGCCCACGCCGGCCTTTAACGAATCGTAGCCCGGATGTAATCCGGGAACTGCGGCCCCGGATTGCATCCGGGCTACAGGAGAGCAGAGAACATGAGCAAGAAGATCACCGTCACCGATACCATCCTGCGCGATGCCCACCAGTCGATCATCGCCACGCGCATGCGCCTGGACGACATGCTGCCGATCTGCGCCAAGCTCGATCAGGTCGGCTACTGGTCGCTGGAAGTCTGGGGCGGCGCGACCTTCGATGCCTGCGTGCGCTTCCTCAAGGAAGACCCCTGGGAGCGTCTGCGCAAACTCAAGGCCGGCTTGCCCAACACCCGCCTGCAGATGTTGCTGCGCGGGCAGAACCTGCTCGGTTATCGCCACTACAGCGACGACGTGGTGCGCGCCTTTGTGGCCAAGGCGGCGGTCAATGGCATCGACGTGTTCCGCATCTTCGATGCGATGAACGATGTGCGAAACCTGCGCGTGTCCATCGAGGCGGTGAAGGCCGCTGGCAAACATGCCCAGGGCACCATCGCCTACACCACCAGCCCGGTGCACACCGTCGAGGCCTTCGTGAAGCAGGCCAAGGCCATGCAGGCCATGGGCATCGACTCTATAGCGATCAAGGACATGGCCGGCCTGCTGACGCCCTATGCCACGGCTGATCTGGTCAAGGCATTGAAGGCGGAAGTCGACCTGCCGGTGTTTATCCACAGCCACGACACCGCCGGCATGGGCTCGATGTGCCAGCTCAAGGCGATTGAAGCCGGTGCCGACCATATCGACACCGCCATCTCCAGCTTCGCCTGGGGCACCAGCCACCCCGGCACCGAGTCGATGGTCGCCGCGCTCAAGGGCAGTGAATACGACACCGGCCTCGACCTGGCGTTGATCCAGGAGATCGGTCTGTACTTCCACGCGGTGCGCAAGAAGTACCACCAGTTCGAAAGCGAATTCACTGCCGTGGACACCCGCGTGCAGGTCAACCAGGTGCCGGGCGGGATGATGTCCAACCTGGCCAACCAGCTCAAAGAGCAGGGCGCGCTGAACCGCATCAACGAAGTGTTCGCGGAAATCCCGCGGGTGCGTGAAGACCTCGGCTTCCCGCCGCTGGTTACGCCGACCTCGCAGATTGTCGGCACTCAGGCGGTGTTCAACGTGCTGGCTGGCGAGCGCTACAAGACCATCACCAATGAGGTGAAGCTCTACCTGCAAGGCCGCTACGGCCTGGCGCCGGGCAAGGTCAACGAACAGCTGCGCAAGCAGGCGATTGGCAGCGAAGACGTCATCGAAGTGCGCCCGGCTGATCTGATCAAGCCGGAAATGGCCAAGCTGCGTGAGGAGATTGGCAGCCTGGCTTCGTGTGAAGAAGACGTGCTGACTTACGCCATGTTCCCGGATATCGGGCGCAAGTTCCTTGAAGAGCGTGCCGCCGGCACCTTGACCCCGGAAGTGCTGCTGCCAATCCCGGAAGCCGGCGGCATGGCCCCGGCTGGTGGTGAAGGCGTGCCGACCGAGTTTGTGGTGGATGTGCACGGCGAAAGCTACCGCGTCGACATTACCGGTGTTGGCGTGAAGAGCGATGGCAAGCGCCACTTCTATCTGTCCATCGACGGCATGCCGGAAGAAGTGGTGTTCGAGCCGCTGAATGATTTCGTCGCGGGCGCCAGCGGTAAGCGCAAGCAAGCCAGCGCGCCGGGCGATGTCAGTACCAGCATGCCGGGCAATATCGTCGATGTGCTGGTTAAGGTTGGCGACACGGTCAAGGCCGGTCAGGCAGTGCTGATCAGCGAAGCAATGAAGATGGAAACCGAAGTGCAGGCACCGATTGCCGGCACCGTGACGGCGGTGCATGTGGCCAAGGGCGACCGGGTCAATCCGGGCGATGTACTGGTGGAAATCGAAGGTTAACCTCGGAAGCCCCGGCTGTTTGAACAGGCATTTGAATGGTTTTTTTGGGGCTTCTTTTTACACCGCCGGCGCGGCTCATTTTCGCGCCAGCATGGGTTTTTAGGCCAAGTGCCTGGGCAAGTCTCGCGAGCTAGAGCCTGCTTTCAACGCAGCAGGGCCGACGCGCAGCAGACGTTGCCTAGGTACTTGTTGCCTGAGTCCCCTGGGAGCCTATGGCTCCTTTTTTTCGGTTATGCCCCGCTGTGCAGGGTTCTGCTGTTCTCAGCAGGAGACTGGGCAAAACTGCGGGTATCAGCACAACGCGTGGTGGGGGCATGACCTTTTATTCGAGCAGGTGGTGGCGCGGTGGGCGTCTTAATAGCAGTTCAATACGGGAGCAATGCGCGGTGAGTCTGGATCCGGTGGTGCTGTTCTTTGTCTTCGGCCTGTTGGCGGGTTTGCTGAAAAGCGAGTTGAAACTGCCGCCCGCGCTGTATGAAACGCTGTCGATCATTCTGCTGCTGGCCATTGGGCTGCACGGCGGCGTGGAGCTGGCCGAGCAAGCCAGTTGGCAGTTGCTCGGCCAGGCGGCCTGGGTGCTGGGCCTGGGTGTGGCGCTGCCGCTGCTGGCCTTCGGTGTGCTGCGCGGCCTGGGGTTCGACCGGGTCAACGCGGCGGCGGTAGCAGCGCACTATGGCTCGGTCAGTGCCGGTACCTTTGCCGTGGTGGTGGCCTATATGTTGGCCAAGGGCATCGAGTTTGAGAGCTATATGCCGCTGTTTGTCGCCATTCTGGAAATCCCGGCGATTCTGGTCGGTATCCTGCTGGCCAAGGGTATTGCCCGCGACACTGACTGGGGCGAGCTGGGTCGGGAAATCTTTCTCGGCAAGAGCATCATGCTGCTGCTCGGTGGCCTGATCATCGGTGCGATTGCCGGCAAGGAGGCGATCAAACCGCTGGAGCCGTTCTACACCAGCATGTTCAAGCCGGTGCTGGCGCTGTTCCTGCTGGAGATGGGCCTGATCGCCTCCGGTCAGCTCGGCTCGCTCCGGCAGTTCGGCCTGCGTCTGCTCGGTTTTGCCCTGCTGATGCCGCTGCTGGGCGCACTGATCGGCGCCTTGCTTGGTCGCTTTATGGGGCTGAGCCTGGGCGGTACAGCGGTGTTGGCCACACTGGCGGCGTCGGCGTCTTATATCGCCGTGCCGGCGGCCTTGCGCCTGGCATTGCCCGAGGCGAATCCGTCGCTGTCGCTGACGGCGTCGCTGGGCATCACCTTTCCCTTCAATATCATCGTCGGCATTCCGTTATACCTGATGCTGGCCGAACAGCTGCTGGCCTGGGGGCTCTGAAATGGACGCACATATCCGCACCCTGCTTACCGTGATCTGCGAAGCCGCGCTGGAGAAAAAGCTGGTGGCTGATCTGGAGCAGCTCGGAGCGCCGGGCTGGACCATCTCCGATGCCCGTGGCCGGGGTGGTCGCGGCGTGCGCAGCGCCGGTTGGGACACCGAAGGCAATATTCGCGTGGAGATCATCTGCACCCGTGATATCGCCGAGCGCATCGCCGGCCATCTGCAGGCGCGCTACTACGCCAACTTTGCCATGGTCTGCTACCTGGCCCAGGTTGAAGTGCTGCGCGCGGAAAAATTCTAGCGGCAACCGCCCCCCGGATTGCGCCAAGGCTTATCCGGGCTACGGTGATGAGTAGCCCGAACAAGCGCTAGCGCAGTCCGGGATTGTGGGTGATGCCAGCGCGCACTCATCTGGCTTGTCAGTGTGGCGCTTCCCGGATTGCGCCAAGGCTTATCTGGGCTACGGCGAGGAGTAACCCGAACAAGCATTTAGCGCAGTCCGGGGCATAACCAACAAGGAGGTTGGCATGGTCAATTACCGGCGGATGCGCGTGGCGGGTGGCACCTATTTCTTCACGTTGACCTTGAAGGATCGGCGTAGCGATCTGCTGGTAAGGCATATTGATTTGCTGCGTGACGCTTTGCGCCAAGTGAAGCGGCGGCGGCCATTTACGTTATCGGCCGTGGTGGTTATGCCCGACCACGTGCATCTGTTGTTGCAATTGCCCGAGACGGATACCAACTACTCGGCTCGTTTGCGTGATTTCAAAATGCTATTCGTCAAGGCTTTACGTGCTGCTGGCGAACCCATCCGGTCGGGGGTACGGGGTGATGCGGGGATCTGGCAGGCGCGCTTCTGGGAGCATACGATCCGTGATGAGCGCGATCTTGCGGCCCATATCGATTACATCCACTTCAATTCGGTCAAGCATGGGCATGTGTCGCGGGCAGTGGACTGGCCTTATTCCAGCTTCCATCGCTATGTGCGCCAAGGTCTATTGTCCGGCGATTGGGCTGGCGGTGAAGGGCTTGAGCTGGCCGGTGACGGTTGAGCCACCTCCCGGATTGCGCCAAGGCTTATCCGGGCTACAGCGGACGATGTAGCCCGAACAAGCGTGAGCGCAGTCCGGGATTGATTGGCGCGGGGTGTGATCAGCGCCGTCGGGCAAGCGTCTATCTGCCATTGTCCGAGGCGCGCTCGGACCTTGTGGCGAGCCTAAGCATGCAAGCGCTGTTGAATGAAATTCTGGATCAAGTCCGTCCGCTGATCGGCCAGGGCAAGGTGGCCGATTACATCCCGGCGCTGGCCGATGTGCCGGCCAACCAGCTGGGCATTGCGGTGTACAGCAACGACGGCGAGCTGTACTGCGCCGGTGATGCCGATACGGCGTTCTCCGTGCAGAGCATTTCCAAGGTGTTCAGCCTGGTGCAGGCGATTGAGCATTCCGGTGAGGATATCTGGCAGCGCCTGGGCCACGAGCCGTCTGGCCAACCGTTCAATTCGCTGGTGCAGCTGGAGTTCGAGCGTGGCCGCCCGCGCAATCCGTTTATCAACGCCGGTGCCCTGGTGATCTGCGATATCAACCAGTCGCGCTTTGCCGCGCCGGTGCTGTCGATGCGCGACTTTGTGCGACGTTTGGCCGGTAATCCCGAGGTGGTTGTGGACCGGCACGTGGCTGAGTCGGAATACCAGCACCGGGCGCGTAACGCGGCGGCGGCTTACCTGATGCAGTCTTTCGGCAATTTCCATAACGATGTAGAGGCGGTGCTGCGCAGCTATTTCAGCTACTGCGCGCTGCGTATGAGCTGCGTCGATCTGGCGCGGGCGTTCTGCTTTCTGGCCAACGACGGCTTCTGCAAACACAGCGGCGCGCAGATTCTCAGCGCGCGGCAGAGCAAGCAGGTCAACGCGATCATGGCCACCAGCGGCCTGTATGACGAGGCGGGCAACTTTGCCTACCGCGTCGGCTTGCCGGGCAAGAGCGGCGTCGGCGGCGGTATCGTCGCCGTGGTACCGGGACGGTTCAGCGTGTGCGTGTGGTCGCCGGAGCTGAACGCCGCCGGCAACTCCCTGGCCGGGATCAAGGCACTGGAACTGCTGAGCGAGCGGATTGGCTGGTCGGTGTTCTGACGGCGCCGCGCCTATCGCGCCTATGACGGATCAGTCGGCCATTGGCTCCGCTGATTCGTCGGTTGCAGGTGCCTCTTCCTGCGGCGCTTTCTCGGTCTTTTCACAGATGCCGTTGGCACCCTGTTTACCGGTGTAGGAGACCGTCGGCGCGCCGGCGGCATTCAGGCTGATGGACAAGGTCACGCCTTCACCCTTGGCCTCGAAGAACTGCTCGCTGAGCTTGTGCAGAACGAGCGGCTTGTCGTTGACATAGACCGGGCCGCCGGCCTCGGCGCGCACGCTGAGGTCGGACGGGCAGGTGACCTCGAATGCCGGCAGATTGGCAGCGTGGGCCATACCGCTGGCAGTTAATAGGGCAATGAGGGTGGGTAGTCTGTTCATGCAGTAGCTCCAGGCAGGGCGGCGGGCAAAGACCGCCCCGTTAGCAGCGGCCTGAATATCAACTAAGCAGCCGGCCGTGACCTTGTCCAACTGCTGCGGCCGTTGCCCGATCAGCTGCGTTGTCCGTTTTCGCGGGCGCTCTCAGCGGTAGCGCCAGCCAACCGTTTGCCACCGCCTCATAGAGCAATCCGCAGATATTCGGAGCGGCAAGCTTGCCTTGCATATTGCTGCGGTGCTTGCGCACGGTCAGGTCGCTGATGCCAAGTCGGCGGGCAACTTCCTTATCGCTCAATCCTTGGGCAAACAACTGCACGATCTGTAACTCTCGCTCACTTAATTTGCCGCTCTGTAGTGGTACTTTGTTAGTTGTTTCAAGTGTCGATAAAGTTTCCAGATAATAAATAGCCAATTGCGCAGATTTATTCAGTGAAAGTTTGCTGTGCAAGTTTTCTCGATGCTTCCTGGCGGTACTTATAGATACGCACAATAGTGCAGATATATCCCGATCTGTGCAGCCGCGGGCGATAAGTGATAGGGCCTGAAGCTCGCGTGACGTAAGCACATTACCCATCCTTGCTGATGCGGCAGAGAGGATTGGAAGTTAGCGCTTGCCAAGTAACAAAGCGAGATGGAAATACTTCCCCAGATATACCGAATTTGCCCAATATCCAGTTATCCGGTTAGTCGCCAGAGTTTAATCGTCGACTAACTCCATGGGGCTCATCAGGGCTGCAAACGAGTTGCCTTATTCGGCGTACGTGCCGCGGCATGAGTTGCGGTGCACTCCATTTAGATAACTGCAAGGATTACAGTCATGAATTGGAATCGTACGTTTACCGATCTTCTGCGCGCCGGCCGTCCTGCTTACTGGGGCAATTGGACCCTCGACCCCAAGTTCAAGGTCGGTGCCGTCGGTATTGTTTCTCCGGATAGCGGGGATTTCACCCTGGTGCAGGAAGCCACGCCGGGCATCGCCATCAGCAGCCGTGGTGTGCCTAACCAGTGGAAGCTTTCTTCCAGCAACGTCAAACGCAGCCAGGCCAACGTCAACCTGGATGGTTCGGCCACTGATCCGGAGAGCGGCACCAAAATCACCGCCGGCACGGAAATCACCTGGGAGTTCGCCAATGTCGGCTCGATGGCCTCGGAGTTCGGCATTTCCAGCGAGAGCTTTATCAGTGACCTCACCGTGCTGAGCAAGCCGGAAACCCTGAGCTGGATGGCCCAGCAGGCGTCCGCAGTGAGCATGGGTAGCAGCGGCAATATCGCTCAGGGTTTCGGTGTGGTCACCAGCGTGATCTACGCCAACAGCGGCCTGAATATCGGCTCTCAGGACAACAGCTCGTCCTTTTCCATCAGCGGTTCGGCCGGTGCTGTGCAGGACATGCTGGCCGGCGCCAATGGCAAAGGCTCGTATGTCTCCTCCAAGGAGACCAAGCAGATCGACCAGCATCTTTGGCCCACCACCCCGAATAGCCTGGCCAATGGCTCGGTGCCGATTGCTTACACCTTCGCCTCTTACGACGGCAGCCTGCTGATCCCCAACTGGATTACCCGCCTGGGTGCGCTGCAGATCCTGTTCAACAACAAACCGGGCTGCACCTATATCACCGATATCAAGCTGAGCTACGACACCCCACAAGGGCCGCAGCACGAGTCGTTCTCGTTGAGCGGTGGCCTGTCCAAGACCATCGGCAATATCCCGCTGAGTGCCACCAACATCGCCGCCGAGATCAGCTTCAAAGGTGTGATCAACAGCGACAAGTACAGCTTCAAGTGGCCGAACCCGCTTGGCCAGTGGCTGACCGGCCAGCGCGAGATCGAGATGACCGGCGTCTGGCCGGGTCAGACCCACGCCAACGATATCGCGATGTGACATCGGCTGGGGCCAGGGCAGGCGTCCAGGTCCCAGCATTAATTGACTCGCTTAGCCCATGGAGGGCAGCAACCATGCAAAATTTCCTCAATAGCCACAAAAATATTGCCGCCTGCATCCTGCTTGCCGCGCTGTGCGCGGGCAGCGTATCGCCGGCGCAGGCCGAAGACGTTGCCAAGGGTGTGCTGATCGTGCGCGGCGGCGCCGCTAATACGAGCGCCAACTACGACAAAGAGGACCAGGACAGCAATGGTCGCCTGGAGGGTGTTTCTGTCCTGTGTGCCAGCAGCGGCAGCCAGACGGCTGCCGCCCTGGTGGCCACGGATACCACCCGCGTCTGGGGCGCTTATATGAGCGGCAACACCACCACCGTGATCAACTTCGGTGGCCATGTGGTCAAGGACCCACTGCGCGGTAACCCCAACCACTGCCTGATCAATGGCCTGACGTTGAGTCAGATCAAGGGCATGTGGCACTGATCTGCGCGATAAAAAGACCGGCTCTAGGGCCGGTCTTTTATTGCCTGGCATTTGGCACCTGGCAGCGCGGTGGAATAGTCGGCGTTTTAGCCGGCGATCAGCTCCTTGGCTGCTTGGCGGTGATCGGCGATCAGCTTGGCCACATCCAGGCCTTCGATCTGCCCGTCGATGACCCGCCACTGGCCACCGATCATCATCCGGTCGGCCTTGTCGGCGCCGCACAGCAGCAGCGCGGAAATCGGGTCGTGGCTGCCGGAGAAGCGCAGCTCATCCAGCTTGAAGAAGGCCATGTCGGCTTGCTTGCCCACCGCCAGCTCGCCGATATCGCTGCGCCCCAACAGCTTGGCCGAGCCTTTGCTGGCCCAGCCCAGTACCAATTCCGGGGTGATTTTCTCGGCGCCGTAGCGCAGACGCTGGATATACAGGGCCTGGCGCGCTTCGAGGATCATGTTCGAGGCATCGTTGGAGGCCGAGCCATCCACGCCGAGGCCGATCGGTGCGCCCGCCGCTTCCAGCTCAAGGGTCGGACAGATGCCCGAGGCCAGGCGCATATTCGAGCTTGGGCAATGGCAGATCCCGGTGCCGGCCTGGCCCAGGCGCGCAATCTCGTCCGGGTTGAAGTGGATGCCGTGGGCCAGCCAGGTGCGCGAGCTGAGCCAGCCGACGCTGTCCAGGTAATCCACGGTACGCAGGCCGAAGCGCTGCAGGCAGAAGTCTTCTTCGTCGAGGGTTTCCGCCAGGTGGGTGTGCAGGCGCACGTCCAGCTCCTCGGCCAGCTCGGCGCTCTGGCGCATGATTTCCTGGGTGACCGAGAACGGCGAGCAGGGCGCCAGGGCGATCTGCACCTGGGCGCCATCGCCGCGCTGGTGGTAGTCATGGATCAGCCGTTGGCTGTCGGCCAGGATCACTTCACCCTGTTGTACGGTCTGCTGCGGCGGCAGGCCGCCATCGGCTTCGCCCAGGCTCATCGAGCCACGGGTGAGCATGGCGCGCATGCCCAGCTCGCGTACCGCTTCGACCTGCACGTCGATGGCGTTTTCCAGGCCGCCAGGGAACAGGTAATGGTGATCCGCCGCGGTGCTGCAACCGGACAGCAGCAGTTCGGCCAGGGCCACTTTACTGGCCAGGGCGAGTTTCTCGGGGGTCAGGCGCGCCCAGACCGGATACAGGGTTTTCAGCCAGGGGAACAACGGCTGGTTGACCACCGGGCCCCAGGCGCGGGTCAGGGTTTGGTAGAAGTGGTGGTGGGTGTTGATCAGGCCCGGCAGCACCACATGCTCGCGGGCATCGAAGGTGCGATTGCAGGGTTGGCTCGGCTGTTGGCCGGCCTTGAGCAGTTCGCTGATCACACCGTCTTCGATCACCAGCCCGCCGGCGGCGTCGAGGGTGTTGGCGGTAAAGATGGCGAGGGGGTTTTTGATCCAGATACGTGTAGCAGCCATTGAGTTGGCTCCTCTGAAGTTGGGTTCAGGTTAGCCAGCTCAGTGTTTACCCTGTCTGCTGATCCAGGTGCGCGGCCGGCGCAGGTGGCCGGGCGTGGCGCAAACGATAACGCCGTAATCTGCCTGCGGCAAGAGTGCAGGACGGATTTTCTGACCAGAAGGTCAGAGGGTTAAAATACTTTACGGTACTGCACAAACCCTGACCGCTCGGCGAGGCGCTCATACAGCAGCATGGCCTTGCTGTTGCTTTCGTGGGTCAGCCAGTAGGTGCGCGAACAGCCTTGAGCCTCAGCCTCGCGGTAGACGTGCTCGATCAGCTGACGGCCGGCGCCGCTGCTGCGGATGTCCTTGGCGATAAACAGGTCCTGCAGGTAGCAGTAGTCGCCAGGCGTCCAGGTCGAGCGGTGGTAAATCCAGTGCACCAGGCCAATCGCCAGGCCGTCATGCCAAGCCAGCGCGGCGTGCATCGGCTCGGCGGGGTCGAGGAAGCGCTGCCAGGTGATGTCGCTGGTCGCGGCGGCAATCTCGGTCATATAGAAGCGTTGATAGCCCTGCCACAGGGGCAGCCAGGCGGCATGGTCGGCGCTGGTGACCGGACGGATCTCTACGGGAATGCGAATCGGCATGGCACTGGCTCCTCGGTGGGGTAAAGCCCTTACAGCCTAGCTGCAAGGGCCCAGCCTTCAATCGGCGCGTTCACCACAGACATCCAAGGCAAACCAGTGTTCCACTTCGGCCTGGCTCAGGCCCGCGCCGAGCAGGGCGAACAGCTTGCCCAGCGCCGCTTCGCGGGTCATGCCGCCGGCGGAAATCAGCCCAGCGCTGGCCAGTTGACTGCCGGCGGCATACACGCCGAATTCGACATGGCCGTGCGGGCACTGGCTGATCGCGGCCATTACCACGCCACGCTCATGCGCGGCCTTGAGTACGCCGAGCAGTTCGCCGTCGTCCGCAGGGCCTGTGCCGCTGCCGTAGCATTCCAGCAGCAGGCCTTGCACGCCGCTGCCGAGCAGGGCGCGCAGGTGGCTTGCCTGGATGCCCGGGTAAAACGGCAGCACGGCCAGGTTGACCGGCTGGCGCGGCCGGCGGTAGTCGATGCTGGCCGGGATGCTCTCGGCGCGCGGGCTCTGGCGCTGGCGCGGCAGCACGTGAAAGGCGTCGAAGGCATCACTGCGCAGCTTGCTGACCCGCGCGCCATGTAGCAGCGCACCATTGAAATGCAGGTGCACGCCGGGGGTTATACCGGCCTGCAGCGCGCGCATGGCGCCGAACAGGTTGCCCCAGGCATCGCTGCCCTCGGCACCGGCCGGCAGCATTGAGCCGCTGAGGATCACCGGTGCCGGCAAACCCAGCAGCAGAAAGCTCAGGGCGGCGGCGCTGTAGGCCAGGGTGTCGGTGCCGTGCAGTAGCAGCACGCCATCGCAGCCGTCCTGCTCGATGCCGGCGCGAATCGCCGCGACCATCGCCAGCCAGTTGCTCTGGTTCATATTGGCGCTGTCGATGGGCGGCAGCAGCTCGCGGAAGGTCCATTGTGGCAACGGCTGGGCTTCCAGCACTTGCTGGCGGCGCAGACGCTCATCGAAGCCGGACGCCGGGGCCAGGCCCGTGGCACTCATTTGCATACCGATGGTGCCACCGGTGTAGAGCACCAGAAGTTTTTCACAACCCATCAGGGGGTCTCCGTACTTTCATTGTTCTTATAAGAAAACAGGGGGCCAAGCCCCCTGTTTGTTACAGCTAATGCAGCGGTTGCAACAGCTTAACGCTGATGCACGCTGTTGCCGATTTCCGCATGGTTGGCCGGGGCGTTCTGCGCCGCGTTTGGCCAGGCGGCTGGGTCGAGGTCCAGGTCAGCGAAGTTCTTCGCATCGAACACCGGCGATTCCACGCCGGCCTTGATCTGGTTGTCGTAGTCGCGCATCAGGCGCAGGCCGACCTTGAACAGCAGCACCAGGGCAATCAGGTTGCAGATGGCCAGCAGGCCCATGGTCACGTCGGCAAAGGCGAACACCGTACCGAGATCCTGCACC
>NZ_JAUXXP010000005.1 GCF_030684895.1 Pseudomonas sp.
GGTGATCAAGCGTATGGCCTATGGCTTCAGGGACTCGGACTACTTCTTCCTGAAAATCAAGGCCGCCTTCCCCGGGAAAGCGCGATGAACCATAAAAAAGGCCACCCGAAGGTGGCCTTTTCTCAGCTCAAAAAGCCTTAGGCTTTTTTCACTTCCCAACCGGTCAGCTCGGCCAGGGCCTTACCGATGTCAGCCAGGGAACGCACGGTTTTCACACCCGCGTCTTGCAGGGCTGCGAACTTCTCGTCTGCAGTACCCTTGCCGCCGGAGATGATTGCACCGGCATGGCCCATACGCTTGCCTGGAGGCGCAGTAACGCCGGCAATGTAGGACACAACTGGCTTGGTCACGTTAGCCTTGATGTAGGCAGCGGCTTCTTCTTCAGCCGAACCGCCGATCTCACCGATCATCACGATCGCTTCGGTCTTCGGGTCTTCCTGGAACAGCTTCAGGATGTCGATGAAGTTGGAGCCTGGGATCGGGTCACCACCGATGCCGACGCAGGTGGACTGACCGAAGCCGGCGTCAGTGGTCTGCTTAACAGCTTCGTAAGTCAGGGTGCCGGAACGCGACACGATGCCTACTTTGCCTGGCAAGTGGATGTGGCCCGGCATGATGCCGATCTTGCACTCGCCCGGGGTGATTACGCCTGGGCAGTTCGGGCCGATCAGGACCACGCCCAGCTCGTCGCACTTGACCTTGGCTTCGAGCATGTCGATGGTCGCGATGCCTTCAGTGATGCAGACGATCAGCTTGATGCCGCTCATGGCCGCTTCAAGGATCGAGTCCTTGCAGAACGGAGCCGGCACGTAGATCACGCTGGCAGTGGCGCCAGTCTGCTCAACTGCTTCACGCACAGTATTGAACACCGGCAGATTCAGGTGAGTGGTGCCGCCTTTGCCCGGAGTCACGCCGCCAACCATCTTGGTGCCGTAAGCGATGGCTTGTTCGGAGTGGAAAGTGCCCTGCGAGCCGGTGAAGCCCTGGCAGATAACCTTGGTGTCTTTATTAATCAGGACGCTCATTATTTGCCCTCCGCAGCTTTGACAACTTGCTGAGCAGCGTCGGTCAGGCTGGTTGCCGCGATGATGTTCAGGCCGCTTTCTGCCAGGACTTTAGCGCCCAGTTCAGCGTTGTTGCCTTCCAGACGGACGACAACCGGAATTTTCACGCCGACTTCTTTCACTGCACCGATGATGCCTTCGGCAATCATGTCGCAACGAACGATACCGCCGAAGATGTTTACCAGTACGGCAGCGACGTTGCTGTCGGACAGGATGATCTTGAAGGCTTCGGTCACGCGCTCTTTGGTTGCGCCGCCACCTACGTCGAGGAAGTTGGCTGGCTTGCCGCCGTGCAGGTTGACGATGTCCATGGTGCCCATGGCCAGGCCAGCACCGTTGACCATGCAACCGATGTTGCCTTCCAGGGCAACGTAGTTCAGTTCGAACTTGGCAGCGTGGGCTTCACGCGGATCGTCCTGGGACGGATCGTGCATGGCACGCAGCTTCGGCTGACGGTACATGGCGTTGCTGTCGATGTTGATCTTGGCGTCGAGGCAATGCAGGTTGCCATCAGCCTTGATCACCAGCGGGTTCACTTCCAGCAGGGCCAGGTCATAGTCCTGGAACAGCTTGGCCAGGCCGATGAAGATCTGGGTGAACTGCTTGATCTGATCACCTTCCAGGCCCAGCTGGAATGCCAGCTCGCGACCCTGGAACGGCTGAGCGCCGACCAGCGGATCGATGGTCGCCTTGAGGATCTTCTCAGGAGTGTCGTGGGCGATCTTCTCGATGTCCACGCCACCTTCGGTGGAGGCCATGAATACGATACGACGGCTCGAACGATCAACAACGGCGCCCAGGTACAGTTCCTTGGCGATATCGGTGCAGGATTCGACCAGGATCTGATTGACCGGCTGACCATTGGCATCAGTCTGATAAGTCACCAGACGCTTGCCCAGCCAGTTGGCAGCAAAGGCCTTGGCGTCTTCTTTGCTCTTAACCAGCTTCACGCCGCCAGCTTTACCGCGACCACCGGCATGAACTTGAGCCTTAACGACCCACTCAGTGCCACCGATTTTTTCGCAGGCTGCTGCGGCTTCTTCCGGGGTGTTTACCGCGAAGCCCTTGGATACGGGCAGGCCGTATTCAGCGAACAGCTGCTTACCCTGATACTCGTGGAGATTCATGCTTGTCTACCGTCTTCGTTTAGGTATTGCGCATACGGTGCTGCACTTGTGATGCCGCACCACCTGTGACTGCTTCTGCAGCAATCCGGCTGACGTTCCGCGCAGAACCTGAGCTGTACGCGGGCAGTCGGCCGTGGTTCTTCCTGTTGAGCTGCACCTTCACCGGTACACAACGCAGGTGAAGGCATCCGCTCAAACAAACAACGACTTAACGCTTGCTGTTAACGCTTTTTACGGTTGGCGACGTGGATGGCGTGGCCATTCACGGCCAGAGCAGCTTCGTGCAGCGCTTCGGACAACGTCGGGTGGGAGAACACCATCATCCCCAGATCCTCGGCGCTGGTGCCGAATTCCATACCGATTGCACCCTGCTGAACCAGTTCGGCAGCGCTTGGGCCAATCACGTGTACACCGAGAACACGGTCAGTGGTGGCATCGGCGATCACTTTCACCATACCGCCGGTGTCGTTGGCCGCCATGGCGCGACCGCTGGCGGCGAACGGGAAGGTGCCGACGTTAACGGCAACGCCTTCGGTCTTCAGCTGCTGCTCGGTCTTGCCAACCCATGCGATTTCCGGGTGGGTGTAGATAACCGATGGGATCAGGTCGTAGTTCATCTGGGCTTTGTGGCCGGCGATGCGCTCGGCAACCATGATGCCCTCTTCCGAAGCTTTGTGAGCCAGCATCGCGCCGCGCACCACGTCACCGATGGCGTAAACGCCCGGTACGCTGGTGGCGCACTGATCGTCAACGAAGATAAAGCCACGCTCGTCCATGTCGACGCCGCTATCGGCTGCCAACAGGTCGGTGGTTACCGGACGACGGCCGACCGCAACGATCAGCTTGTCGAACACGATTTTCTGCTCGCCTTCGGCGTCGGTGAAGTTGACGGTCACCTGCTTCTTCTTCACTTCCGAACCAGTGACGCGAGCGCCCAGACGGATTTTCAGGCCTTGCTTGGTGAAGGTCTTCAGCGCTTCTTTGGCGATCTGCTCATCGGCAGCCGGAAGGAACTTGTCCAGCGCTTCCAACACAGTCACTTCAGCACCCAGACGCGCCCAGACCGAACCCAGTTCCAGACCGATTACGCCAGCGCCGATCACGCCCAGCTTCTTCGGTACGCTCTGGAATTCCAGGGCGCCGGTGGAGTCGACGATCACATCTTGATCAACTGGAGCCGGTGGGATGTCAATCGGCTTGGAGCCGGAGGCCAGGATCACGCTGCCGGCTTCGACGATCTGCGTCTTGCCATCAGAACCAGTGACTTCAACCTGCTTGTTCGCCAGCAGCTTGCCGTGGCCTTCCAGCAGGGTCACACCGTTAGCCTTGAACAGGGTGCTGACGCCACCAGTCAGGTTCTTCACGATATTCGACTTGCGCGCGACCATGGCCGGCACGTCGATGGTCACGCCTTTGGCTTCGATGCCATGGATGGCAAAGCCTTCCAGCGCTTCGTGGTACTTCCAGGAGCTGTCCAGCAGCGCCTTGGACGGAATGCAACCTACGTTCAGGCAGGTACCACCGAGGGCAATCTTGCCTTCTTTGTCCTGGTACTTCTCGATGCAGGCCGTCTTCAGACCAAGCTGGGCCGCCTTGATGGCCGCAACGTAACCGCCGGGGCCTGCGCCGATGACTACCACGTCAAATTTCTGGGTCATGCTTCATTCCTTCTCGAATTCAGGCAAACGGCCCCTCGTGAGGGCCGTTGGATAAGGGCTGCGGCTTAGATGTCGAGCAGCAGGCGCGCCGGGTCTTCCAGCAGGTTTTTGATGGTCACCAGGAAGCTGACCGCTTCCTTGCCATCAATCAAACGGTGATCGTAAGACAGCGCCAGGTACATCATCGGACGGATAACTACCTGACCGTTGATCGCCATCGGCCGTTGCAGAATGTTGTGCATGCCGAGGATGGCAGCCTGCGGTGGGTTGACGATTGGGGTCGACATCATCGAACCGAAGGTGCCGCCGTTGGTGATGGTGAAGGTGCCACCGGTCATATCGTCGATCGACAACTTGCCGTCTTTAGCCTTCTTGCCGAAGGTGGCGATACCACCTTCGATTTCAGCCAGACTCATCAGCTCGGCATTACGCAGTACCGGAACCACCAGGCCACGATCGCTGGAGACGGCAACACCGATGTCGGCAAAGCCGTGATAGACGATGTCGCTGCCGTCGATCGAGGCGTTGACTGCAGGGAAACGCTTCAGCGCTTCGGTGGCGGCCTTGACGAAGAACGACATAAAGCCCAGGCGTACGCCGTTGTG
Organism: Pseudomonas sp.; assembly: GCF_030684895.1. Taxonomy (GTDB): domain Bacteria; phylum Pseudomonadota; class Gammaproteobacteria; order Pseudomonadales; family Pseudomonadaceae; genus Aquipseudomonas. The sequence goes on from NZ_JAUXXP010000005.1 coordinate 4,455, forward strand.
GCTCTTCTCGAACAGGTCTTTGTACTTCGAACGCAGCGCCATGACTTCAGTCATGTCGACTTCGTTGAAGGTGGTCAGCATGGCCATGGAGGACTGTGCTTCGACCAGACGCTCGGCGATCTTGGCGCGCAGACGGGTCATCGGCACACGCTTCTCGGTACGGTCGCCAGCGGCGAATACCGGAGCGGCAGCAGCAGGTGCAGCCGGTTTGGCGGCAGGTGCAGCGGCTGGCGCATTCTTCTTCGCTTCAACGGCAGCCACCACGTCTTCCTTGGTGACGCGACCGCCTTTGCCGGTGCCGGCGATGCTGTTCGGGTCGATGCCGTTTTCTTCGGCGATCTTGCGTGCAGCTGGGGACAGGATCTGATCGTCGCCTACGGCAACGGCCGCAGCGGCAGCAGGTGCCGCAGCCTGAGCGGCAACAGCTGGCGCAGGTGCAGCCGCGCCGCCCTCACCCAAGGTGCCGAGCAGTTCGTTGGACAGGACGGTGTCGCCTTCGTTCTTGATGATTTGCGCGAGGACGCCGTCGGCCTCGGCCAGCACTTCGATCACTACTTTGTCGGTTTCGATGTCGACGATCAGCTCGTCGCGCTTGACCGCATCGCCCGGCTTCTTGTGCCAAGTGGCAACGGTGCCATCGGCAACCGATTCCGGGAAAGTAGGGGCTTTGATCTCGATAGCCATTGTGTGTGGTTCCTTAAATTCGGTTTCTTCTAGCAGGCGGCCCAGTTGGCCGCCTGTTGCGCGAAGGCGTTAAACAGTAAAGGCGTCTTGCAGGAGTTTTTCCTGCTGTTCGGCGTGCAGCGATGCATAACCACAGGCAGGTGCGGCAGAGGCATCACGACCGGCGTACTCGAGGAACAGCGCTTTCTTGTGCGCTGTCGCCACGCGACGCATGTGATGCTGGCTGCAGTACCAGGCGCCCTGGTTCATCGGCTCTTCCTGACACCAGACGATGTGTTTGAGGTGCTTGTACGGAGCCAAAGCCTCGTTCAAATCATCTTCCGGGAACGGATAGAGCTGCTCGATACGCACAATGGCGATGTCTTCGCGGCCTTCGTTGCGGCGTTTCTCCAGCAAGTCGTAGTAAACCTTGCCGCTGCACAGAATCAGACGCTCGACTTTCTTCGGATCGATTGCATCGATCTCTGGAATCACGGTCTGGAACGAGCCTTCGGCCAGATCTTCCAGGGTCGAGATGGCCAATTTGTGGCGCAGCAGCGACTTCGGCGTCAATACGACCAATGGCTTGCGCAGCGGACGGATCACCTGACGACGCAGCAAGTGGTAGATCTGCGCCGGTGTGGTCGGTACGGCAACCTGCATGTTGTGTTCGGCGCACAGTTGCAGATAACGCTCCAGACGCGCCGAGCTGTGCTCAGGCCCCTGCCCTTCATAACCGTGCGGCAGCAGCATGGTCAGACCGCACAGACGGCCCCACTTGTGCTCGCCACTGGAAATGAACTGGTCGAACACCACCTGGGCACCGTTGGCGAAGTCGCCGAACTGCGCTTCCCAGATCACCAGCGACTGCGGCTGGGTGGTGGCGTAGCCGTATTCGAAGGCCAGTACCGCTTCTTCCGAGAGGAAGGAGTCGTACAGATCGAAACGCGGCTGACCCTGATAAAGGTTCTGCAGCGGCAGATGGGTGCCGGCGTCCTTCTGGTTGTGCAGCACCGCGTGACGGTGCGAGAAGGTACCGCGACCGATGTCCTGCCCGGTCATGCGGATCGGGTGGCCTTCGAACAACAGGGTGGCGTAAGCCATGGTTTCGGCGTACCCCCAGTTGATCGGCAGCGCACCTGCGCTCATCTTCTGGCGGTCTTCGAGAATTTTCGCCACCTGGCGCTGCACCACAAAGCCGTCTGGAATTTCCAGCAGTTTGTTGGACAGTTCCTGCAGGGTTTTCAGCTCGAAACGCGTGTCGTGACGCGCAGTCCAGGCATGACCCAGGTACGGACGCCAATCGACGAACAATTCCTTGTTTGGCTCTTTGACCAGGCTCTTGACCACATGCTGGCCGTTATCCAGCGCAGTACGATAGTCGTCGATCTTGGCCTGTACCTGATCAGCTGAGTGGCCCGCCGCCGCAGTAAGCGCGTCGGCATACAACTCACGGGTGGTGCGCTGCTTGCTGATTTGCTGATACATGATCGGCTGAGTGCCGCTCGGCTCATCAGCCTCGTTGTGGCCGCGACGGCGGTAGCAGACCAGATCGATGACCACGTCACGCTTGTATTGCATGCGGTAATCGACGGCCAGCTGGGTGACGAACAGCACCGCTTCCGGATCATCGCCATTCACGTGCAGGATCGGCGCCTGGATCATCTTCGCCACATCAGTGCAGTACTCGGTGGAACGCGAGTCCAGCGGGTTGCTGATGGTGAAGCCGACCTGGTTGTTGATCACGATGTGGATGGTGCCGCCCGTCTTGAAGCCACGGGTCTGCGACATCTGGAAGGTTTCCATGACCACACCCTGACCGGCAAACGCCGCGTCACCGTGCAGGGAAACTGGCAGCACTTTCTCGCCAATCGCGTCGTTGCGACGGTCCTGACGGGCGCGTACCGAACCTTCGACCACCGGAGAAACGATCTCCAGGTGAGAGGGGTTGAACGCCATCGCCAGGTGTACTTCGCCGCCAGCGGTCATTACGTTGGAGGAGAAACCCTGGTGGTATTTCACGTCACCGGAAGAAAGACCTTCGGTTTTCTTGCCTTCAAACTCGTCAAACAGGTCGCGCGGGTTCTTGCCGAAGGTGTTGACCAGCACGTTGAGGCGACCACGGTGGGCCATGCCGATGACGATTTCCTTGGTGCCGTAGGAGCCGGAACGCTGGATCACTTCATCGAGCAGCGGAATCAGGCTCTCGCCACCTTCCAGACCGAAACGCTTGGTGCCCGGGTATTTGGTACCCAGGTATTTTTCCAGACCTTCAGCTGCGGTCAGACGCTCGAGCAGGTGGCTCTGCACCTCAACCGAGAATTGTGGACGACCACGGACGCTTTCCAGACGCTGCTGGAACCAGCTGCGCTGCTCGGAATCAACGATATGGGTGAACTCGGCACCGATGGTGCGGCAATATGTCTGCTGCAACGCATCGCGAATTTCGCGCAGAGTAGCCTCTTCCTTGCCAATGAACAGCCCACCAGTACGGAAGGTGGTGTCCAGGTCGGCATCAGTCAGACCATAGTGATTGATTGCCAGATCAGCCGGCACAGGACGCTTCCAGAGGCCAAGCGGATCGAGCTGGGCAGCCTGATGGCCGCGCATGCGATAAGCCTGAATCAGGCGCAGCACTTCGACTTGCTTCTTCTCGTGCTCACTGCTGACGCTACCAGCGGACACCGGTTGGGCGCGACGCTGATTTTTAGCGAGCAGGACGAAATGATCGCGAATCGTAGAGTGCGATACGTCTGTGGCGGCGCTGCCGTCAGTCGGCAACTTCTGGAAGTAAGTGCGCCACTCTTCTGGCACAGCGTTGGGATCGTGCAGGTAAAGCTCATAGAGCTCTTCCACATAGGCAGCGTTACCACCGGATAGGTGGGCACTGTCCCACATGCGCTGCATCACGCTTTCTTGCATGCTTGGTCACCCTCGGTAAGGGGACACCACCGGCGAAGAAACCGCATGGCTGTCAGTCCTGAAGCAGCGACTGATAAGCCACTACGGATCCCGCAGATAGTCCGGGCACCAGCCCGGATGCCCCTGCTGGTCGTCATATTTTTCAAATTAAGAACCACCGCTTTGTGAGCAGCAGCCCTGGCTAAAACTACGGCGCTGGGTTGAAAGCAGCGCCGCAGGTGTTACAGGTCTAGCAAACAACCGTGAATCAGGTACCGCTCTGCAGCAACATGTTGCGTACATGGCCGATTGCTTTGGTCGGGTTGAGACCCTTAGGGCAAACGTTCACGCAGTTCATGATGCCGCGGCAACGGAACACACTGAACGGATCATCCAGCGACGCCAGACGCTGTTCGGTCTGGGTATCACGGCTATCCGCCAGGAAACGATAAGCCTGCAGCAGCGCAGCTGGGCCGAGGAACTTGTCTGGGTTCCACCAGAACGATGGGCAGCTGGTGGAGCAGCACGCGCACAGAATGCACTCGTACAGACCGTCCAGCTTCTCACGCTCTTGCGGCGACTGCAGACGCTCGATGGCCGGAGCCGGCGTATCGTTCTGCAGGTATGGCTGCACCTTCTCGTACTGCTTGTAGAAGATGCTCATATCAACAGCCAGGTCACGAATGACTGGCAGACCTGGCAGCGGGCGAACCACCAGCTTGCCGCCTTTCAGGCCAGCCGCCGAGATCGGCGTAATGCAGGCAAGGCCATTCTTGCCATTGATGTTCATGCCGTCGGAACCGCACACGCCTTCACGGCAGGAGCGACGATAGGAGAAACCCTCGTCCTGCTCCTTGATCAGCGCCAGTACGTCAAGAACCATGATGTCCTTGCCGCCGGTGTCGACCTGGAAATCCTGCATAAACGGCGCAGCATCTTTTTCCGGGTTGTAACGATAAACGCTTACTTGCAACAGATTGGCTTGCGACATATCAGGCACCCTTAATAAGTCCGGACCTTGGGTTCAAACGCTGGGACTGTCTTCGGCGAGAAGTTGACCGAACGCTTGCTCACGCGCTTTTCACCTGGGATATACAGGGAGTGGCACAGCCAGTTTTCGTCGTCACGTTCTTCGAAGTCTTCACGAGCGTGAGCACCACGGGATTCTTTACGAACCTCGGCAGCGATCGCGGTGGCTTCCGCCACTTCGAGAAGGTTTTGCAGTTCCAATGCTTCGATACGCGCAGTGTTGAATGCCTGGCTCTTGTCCGCGATTTTGACAGTCGCGATCCGCTCACGCAGGTCGGCCAGTTGGGCAATGCCCTTCTGCATGTACTCACCGGTGCGGAACACACCGAAGTAATTCTGCATGCAGTTTTGCAGCTCTTTACGCAGCGGCGCGACATCTTCGCCGGTGGTGCGTTCGTTGACGCCCGCCAGACGCTTGAGCGACAGCTCGATGTCGGTTTCGCTGGCGCCACGAACTTCCACGCCTTCTTTCAGCGCTTTTTCCAGGTGAATACCAGCGGCGCGGCCGAACACCACCAAGTCGAGCAGCGAGTTGCCGCCCAGACGGTTGGCACCGTGTACCGATACGCAGGCCACTTCGCCTACAGCGAACAGGCCTTCGATGATCTTATCGTTACCGTTGGCATCCTGAGTGATGGCCTGACCGTGAATGTTGGTCGGCACGCCGCCCATCATGTAGTGGCAGGTCGGAATCACCGGAACCGGCGCAACTACCGGGTCAACGTGAGCGAAAGTCTTCGACAGCTCACAGATACCAGGCAGACGGCTGTGCAGCACGTCTTCGCCAAGGTGATCGAGCTTGAGCAGTACGTGGTCCTTGTCCGGGCCACAGCCGTTGCCGGCGAGTACTTCTTTAACCATCGAGCGCGCCACTACGTCACGACCGGCCAAGTCTTTGGCGTTCGGCGCATAACGCTCCATGAAACGCTCGCCATGGGCGTTGATCAGGTAACCACCTTCACCACGGCAACCTTCAGTCACCAGCACTCCAGCGCCGGCAATACCGGTCGGGTGGAACTGCCACATCTCGATGTCCTGCACCGGCACGCCAGCACGCAGGGCCATGCCCACGCCGTCACCGGTGTTGATCAGGGCGTTGGTGGTAGAGGCGTAAATACGACCGGCACCGCCAGTGGCCAGAACCACGGCCTTGGAGCGGATATAAACGGTTTCGCCGGTTTCGATGCAGATGGCGATGGTGCCAACTACGGCGCCGTCCTGGTTCTTCACCAGATCGACCGCGTACCACTCGTTAAGGAACGAGGTGCCAGCCTTGAGGTTGGCTTGGTACAGGGTGTGCAACAGTGCGTGACCGGTACGATCCGCCGCAGCGCAGGTACGCGCAGCCTGAGTCGGGTTATTCGGGCCTTTGGACTGGCCACCGAACGGACGCTGATAGATGCGGCCCTGCTCGGTACGGGAGAACGGCAGCCCCATGTGTTCCAGTTCAAATACGGCTTCCGGACCCACGGAACACATGTATTCGATCGCGTCCTGGTCACCGATATAGTCGGAACCCTTGACGGTGTCGTACATGTGCCAGCGCCAATCGTCGTTCGGATCGGCCGAAGCGATGGCGCAGGTGATGCCACCTTGAGCGGACACAGTGTGCGAACGGGTCGGGAAGACCTTGGTCACTACTGCGGTTTTATGACCACCCTGAGCCAACTGCAGTGCAGCGCGCATACCCGCGCCGCCGCCACCAACAATGATGGCGTCATAAGAAAGAGTGCGAATGCTTGTCATGGATCAGTTACCCCAAAAAATCTGCACGCCCCAGGCGAAGAACGCGAACATGGCAACGCCACACGCAGCCTGGAACAGAAAACGCACGGCAGTCGCCCACTTACCCAGCGCCATTGGCGTCAGGTAGTCGGTGGAAATTGTCCACATGCCAACCCAGGCGTGGACGCTGAGCGCCACCAGGGTCAACAGGCTGAAGATACGCATTGCGTTATTGGAGAACAGCGCCTGCCATTCGGCATAACCCAGACCCGGGTTACACAGGATAAAGCCAAGCAGAAACAGCACATAAGCCGCGAGGACGACAGCAGACACACGCTGCGCCATCCAGTCATACAGACCCGAACGCGAGAAGTTCGTGACATTGGTTACCATATCCACACCCCCAGCAGCACGATCACGATCGTCGACACGACGAGAACGATTTTCGAACCCAGCTTGCCGCCTTCCAGCGTCTCACCGATGCCCATGTCCATGATCAAGTGGCGTACACCGGCCACCAGGTGGTACAGCAGAGCGGACAACAGACCCCAAATCACAAACTTAGCCAGCGGGCTGGTCAAGCATTCCTGCACCTGGGCAAAGCCCTCTGCGGACGACAGCGACTTGTCGAGGCCATACAGCAGAATGGCGATACCGACAAAGAGGATGACACCGGAGATACGGTGAAGAATGGACGTGTAAGCAGTGATTGGGAGTTTGATAGTCCTAAGGTCTAGGTTTACAGGTCTTTGGCTATTCACGGCTTTTTAACACACTGAGAGCCCCTAACTATCAGGGCAAAGTTGTCGGGAAGTGCACTGGTCAGGTACCCATCACCCAAGGAGTGACAACTACCAAAAGACAGGCTAAAGCCCTTGGTAGCTGGGCGCAGAGTATAGACAGTTAGGTTACTAATGACAACGCAAAGCCCCCTACCTAAAAGCGCATTGCACACCTCTAATAAATGGCGTAAAGAGCCGCTTTAAAAGCCCGAAAACCAGCCGCAAACCCTTCTGCCGCCTGGGTTTTCGCAAATTGACATTCGAATTTATCTCACTATAGTGGTGCGGGCCCTGCGTGGGGGGCAGTCAGATGATTTCAAGCATAACTAGGAGGCCAAACATGGCTGACAAAAAAGCGCAGTTGATCATCGAGGGCGCAGCCCCCGTCGAGCTGCCCATTTTAACCGGCACCGTTGGTCCCGATGTAATTGACGTGCGGGGCTTAACCGCCACGGGCCGTTTCACATTTGATCCTGGCTTTATGTCCACCGCCTCGTGCGAGTCGAAGATCACCTATATCGACGGCGACCAGGGCATCCTGCTGCATCGCGGCTACCCCATCGAACAGTTGGCAGAGCAATCCGATTACCTGGAAACCTGCTACCTGCTGCTGAACGGCGAATTGCCGAACGCAGAAGAGAAAGCCAAGTTCGTCAGTACTATCAAGAACCACACCATGGTTCACGAGCAACTGAAGACCTTCTTCAACGGCTTCCGCCGTGACGCTCACCCGATGGCCATCATGTGCGGCGTAGTCGGTGCCCTCTCGGCCTTCTACCACGACTCGCTGGACATCAATAACCCGCATCACCGCGAAGTATCGGCCATGCGCCTGATCGCCAAGATGCCAACCATCGCCGCCATGACCTACAAGTACTCCATGGGTCAGCCGATGATGTATCCGCGTAACGACCTGAACTACGCGGAAAACTTCCTGCACATGATGTTCAACACTCCGTGCGAGATCAAACCGATCAGCCCGGTGCTGGCCAAGGCCATGGATAAGATCTTTATCCTGCACGCCGACCATGAGCAGAATGCGTCGACCTCCACCGTACGTCTGGCGGGCTCCTCAGGCGCCAACCCGTTCGCCTGTATCGCAGCCGGTATCGCCGCCCTTTGGGGCCCGGCGCACGGCGGTGCCAACGAGGCCGTACTGAGCATGCTGGATGAGATTGGCGACGTTTCCAACATCGACAAATTCATCGCCAAGGCCAAGGACAAGAACGATCCGTTCAAACTCATGGGCTTCGGTCATCGCGTTTACAAAAACCGCGACCCACGCGCCACCGTGATGAAACAGACCTGCGACGAAGTACTGAAAGAGCTGGGTATCAAGAACGATCCGCAGCTGGAACTGGCCATGCGTCTGGAAGAAATCGCCCTGACCGACCCGTACTTCAAAGAGCGCAACCTGTACCCGAACGTCGACTTCTACTCGGGCATCATCCTCAAAGCCATCGGTATTCCGACCAGCATGTTCACCGTGATCTTCGCCTTGGCGCGGACCGTCGGCTGGATCTCGCACTGGAAAGAAATGCTCTCCAGCCCGTACAAAATTGGCCGCCCACGCCAGCTGTACACCGGTTACCCGCAGCGCGACATGAAGAAGTAATTCAGTTCTCGCCGCACAAAAAGGCTGCCCTCGGGCAGCCTTTTTTATTGCGCTGAACAGGTCAGCTTTACGGCTGTTCAGCCAGCTGACGCAGCCCCTGCAAGGTATTGAACGGTGCATCCACGACAAAGCTGTTGGCCAACCAGGCCGGCACGCTGCCACCCGGTTCAGAATGCACCTCGTAGATCACCTCGATTTCACCTTCACGCGGCGTAAGACTCCAGAAGCCCTCAACCTTGCTCACCCGCACAAAGCCCTGCTGCTGCGGCAAATAGTCGGCAACCCCATGCAAGGTGCGGGTTACCCGACCGTCGGCATCCTGCGTGGTAGTCACCTGCAGGATCGAATCGCGCGGCTGCACCGGCCAGGGCGTGTGGAAGCGGCTGTAGGCCCAACTCAGATCGCCATCATGCTTGAGCAGTTTCTGCTCGCTGCAGGCATGAATCCAGGCGCAGGCCGCACTGACATCATCCTGCAGGGCCAACAAACGTGGCATATCCGCTCTATACGGGTGACACCACGAAACGCCTGAAAGCTTGAACCGGGAATTTGCTGCAAATAGACCTGAATACCCGCTTCATCCTTGACCAGACGCCATTGCGCCGCCTGCGCCCCGCTCACTGCCAGCAACGCGACAACCCCCAAGAGCAACCCTGTCAACCGCACCATCATGCCTCCGGCAGCAGATAACCCTGGGTCACAGTATCAGACTGCAACTGCCGTGCTCTGCTCCAGCCAGCCAATCAACTGCAGGGCCTCTGTGGTATTGCTGCCGCACACATACTCGGCGGCATGAAACGCCGAACATACCGCCGGCCGCTCAGGCTGGCCAAAGATCAGGCAGTAGTTATTGGCATCCAGCTGCACACAGCGCACACCCGCCGGCTTGCCAGCGGGCATACCAGGGATGGGGGAGCTGATCGAGGGGGCAATGCAGCAGGCACCGCAGCCGGCACGACAATTCATGGCAGAAGAACCTCAAAGCAACAGCACGGGTCATGGGCCGACGATTCTACGTGGGCGCAGGCGGCTTGGCAGCCGGCCAGGTGCAGATTCAGGCAAGCGGTAGGCGCAGGCGAAACTGCGTGCCCTGCCCTGGCGCGCTGCGTACCTGCAGCTCTGCGCCGAGAATATCCACCGCCAACTGATGAGTGATATGCAGGCCAAGCCCGGTACCGCCACGCCCACGCCGAGTGGTAAAGAACGGATCGAAGATCTTCGCCAGCACCTCATCACTCATGCCGTCGCCGTTATCACTGACTTCGATCACGCACTCACGGCGCATTTCATCGTACTCAACCCGTACCGTGACCACGCCGTTCATACCCGAGTCGAAGGCGTGAATCAGTGCATTGTTGATCAGGTTCTGCAGAATTTGTCCCAAAGGCCCCGGATAGCTGTCGAGCATCAGACTCTGCGGTAACTCCAGCTGTACCCGATGGTTTGACTGCTTGAGCTTGGGGGTAAACAGCAACATGACCTCGCCAACCAACTCAACCAGATTAAAACGGCGCCGTTCGGTACTCGCGCGGTCGCTGGCCAGTTGCTTGAAAGCCCGCGTCAGCTGCGCCATGCGCGTCAGGCTATTGAGGATGATCGCCAGGCCTTCATCATTGCGCTGCACAAAGCGCTCCAGCGCGGAACGCTGCAATCCTTCACCGAGGCTCTTCTGCAGACTCTGATTGCCTTTATCGAGGGTGGACGCGGCCATGCTGGCGGCACCAATCGGTGTATTCAGCTCATGCGCCACGCCGGCGACCAAAGTACCCAACGAGGAGAGTTTTTCCGCCTGGAGCAAGGCGCCGCGCGTGCGCTGCAGCTGCTCCACCGTGTCACGCAGCTCAGAATTGCTGTGCTGCAACGCCTGGCTGCTGACTTCCAACGCCTCGCGCACCTGATTACGCTCGAACTCCGCCAGCCCCAGGCGCAATACCACCAGCAGACCAAGAGAGAGCATCACACAGACGAACAACAACACCTGCCAGAACACTTGCCCACGTAAGCCCTGGACCTGCTCCAGTGGCAGGTGCGAGACCAGTAACCAGTACTCACCCGCAGCCACATCCTTGCCATTGCCCTGGTAAGGGTCGAATTTATTAAAGGCCCAATAACCACCGCGGTCGCTAAACACGCCATTGCGTGCTGCCTGCATCCGTCGCCAGCTATCCGGAAAGCGGCTGGCCAGGGTCGCCTCAGGCTTACCCAGGGCAAAGCCCCAGGCATCCTGCGCATCGGCGGCGAGCATCCAGTAGCCCTCATGGTCGACCAGGGTCAGGTTGTTGCCATAATTTTTGGATACCTCGGCCAGACGCTGCAGCAGCACTTGCCCCAGGTAATTGAGAATCAGAATGCCGCGCCGCTTGCCCTCGCCATCGAAGATCGGCTCGGCACCGCGCAGAGTGGGCTTTAGCGGTTGTTCGACGATGCCGGAATCGGTATTCAGATCAAAGCGCGACAGATAAAACGCGCCCTCAGGCAGGTTCATGATTTCCACGAAGTAGTATTGCTGAGCCTGGTTATGCAATAGCGCCTGATCACGCGCCACAGGCTCACCATCGCGCCAGTCGACCCGCACCTGCTCAGCGCCACGCTCATCCAGCCAGCGAATCTGGTCATAGACCCTGCTGCTACGGGCGAACTCGACAAACAGCTGACTCAGGGCACGCCGGTTGTCCGCACTGGGGTCCTGCAGCACGTCAGCCAACAACGGCTGCTGAGTAAGAAATTGCAGGTTACCGCGCAAGGTCGCCAGGTGCCGATTGAGCACGCCGACACCCTCGTTCAGGCTGATCTGCTGGCCCCGCAACAGCGGCTCAAGCCGTGCATCCAGCAGGCGCTCGTAGAGCAGCGCCATCAGCAGCAGGATCAGCAGCGTCCACGGCACAAATAGCAGCAACAGATTGCGCTTGACCGGTTGCGACAACAGCCTGTCGCGCCAGGATTGCTGCATCAGGCCGAGCGCTCCGGCCAGTCCTTCAGCCAGTTCAACAGTTCAGCACAGGCCATTGGCTTGGCAAACAGATAGCCCTGCGCCTGCCGACAGCCATGGCCGAGAATCCAGTCAGCCTGCTGCTGTGTCTCCACACCCTCGGCAATTACCTGCATGCCGACCCGCGCAGCAATCTGGATTACCGCCTCAGCGATCATCTGCTGGTCGCTGACTTCGCCGATTTCCAGGACGAAACTGCGGTCGATTTTCAGCCGATCAGCGGGCAGCAAACGCAAGTAGCTGAGCGATGAGAAGCCGGTACCGAAATCGTCGATGGCCACTTCAACGCCCATGGCGCGCAGCGCCCGCAGTTTTTCACAGACGGTATCAAAGGTGCGCATGGCTACCGACTCGGTAATTTCCACCTCAATCTGTTCAGGCAACACCCCGGCCGCCTGCAGGTGCGAATTAAAGCGTTCGATAAAGTCATGCTGCAGCAGCTGCGGCGCGGAGACGTTAACGGCCACGCGAATATGCGCATAACCGGCATCAGCCAGCTGTTTCGCTGCCTGCAGGGCCAAGCGCATCAGCAGATCGCCCAGCGGCAGGATGTAACCAGTGGCCTCGGCCAGGGGGATAAAACTCAGCGGCGGGACCATCTTGCCGTCGGCCTTGCGCCAGCGCGCCAGGGCTTCCACACCGGTGACGCGGCGGGTTTTCAGGTCGATCTGCGGCTGCAACTCGACGCTGATCTGCCCGGCCTCCACCGCATCGCGCAAAGCCAACAGCATGCGGTAGGACTCGGCATGCGCACCTTGTAGGCGCGGATCATAGACGCCGTGCTGGTCATGACCCAGGCGCTTGGCCTGTTTCAGGGTCAGCAGCGCATCCTGCAGAGCCACGCTAGCGCTACCAGTAAAGTCGGCCAGGTGCATGGTCACGCTGCTCAGGCTGTGCACCTGGCCAAGCTCATAGGGGCGTTTATGCCGGCGAAACAGCGCCACCACGTCTGCGGCATTGACCTGCGTTTGCGGGCCGAGGATGGCAAACAGGTCATCACGTACCCGTGCAATCAGCACCTCAGGGGTAAAGGCATCACGCAGCTTCTTCGCCACCAGACCGAGGATAAAATCGCCATAACCGGTGCCAAAGGCGGTGTTGGCCCCGGAGAAATTGTCGATATCGATCAGTACCAGCACACGCTGATCCTTGGCCTCGGACTTCAGCGTCATCTCCAGCATGCGAATCAGCGCATTGCGGTTGGGGATCTTCAGCAGGTCGTCCTGGTAGGCCATTTCCTCCAGGCGGCTGAACAGCGCGACGTTGTACAGGCCACGGCTGATACTGGCGCTGAACACCTTGAGCAGCTCCAGCTCGGTGTCATTCAGCGCCCGCGCGCTGTCGATGTAGCAGGCGTAGTCTGAACCGGCCTGAAAGCGCGGAAAGAACAATACTGTGCAATCGCTCAGGCGCAGGGTCTGTTGCGCCTGCAGGCATTGGCGCACCGCCGCTGCGACCTGCGGCTGCAACACGTCCAGATTGGCATCGATGCTGTCGAAGAAGCGCCCGCTGGCGCTGACAATCCGCGCATTCGGCTCGGCCGTGGCGTCCCCTTCATCGGCGCGCACACAAACGATGCCCTCAGTCTGCAGATTAAGCAGCGAAGTGATTTCCGACAGAATCTTGGCCGACAGCTCGCGGGTATTTTTTGAGCAGAACAACGCATTGCTCGATTCGACGATCATCTGCAAGCCACGCCGGGCGCTGGCTACAGCCCGGAGCTGAGCATAACCGCGCACCGCTGCAGTGAGCACCGTCAGCAAGCGTTCGGCACTGAGTTCACTCTTGGTCCAATAGTCATTGATGTCGTAATCACGCATCACTTCATGGGCCGGCGCCAGGCCTGGCTCGCCGGTCAGCATCACAACGCGGGTTTCGCGGTTACCGATCACCTCGCGCAGTGCCTTGATCAGGCGCAACCCGGCGTCTTCGGTTTCCATCACCACATCGAGCAACACCAGGGCGATGTCATGGTGCTTGGCCAGGAGCATCGAGGCTTCACGGCAGCTGAACGCCTGGATCAGCTCAATGCGCCCGCCCAGCAGCTCCAGTTCGCTCAGGGCAAAGGCGGTGGCGCGCTGAAAGTCGGCGTCATCATCAACCGCCAGTACGCGCCACACGGGCTGGCTGGTAGTGCCGGGAAGGTCGTCGTTGCTGAATGCAATTTGATCATCCATGAACAGTGCCCGCATGCCTGAAGAGTGAGAACAGCGCCGAATCCTGCCTGGCTTTGAACCCAGTATAGACGGCTGTTCTCAGGCGCCAGGCAATCGCCAGTGGTTTAGCGCTTGTGCAAGCGGGCAAACAGGCTGGACGTGTCCCAACGGCCGCCGCCCATGCCCTGCACATCGGCATAGAACTGATCGACCAGCGCGGTTACCGGCAACTGCGCGCCATTAGTACGGGCCTCAGTCAGCAGAATAGACAGGTCCTTGCGCATCCAGTCCACGGCAAAGCCATGTTCGAATTCACCGGCCAGCATGGTTTTATGGCGATTCTCCAACTGCCAGGACTGCGCCGCCCCCTTGCTGATCACCTCCATCGCGCCATGCGCGTCGAGCCCCGCGCACTCGGCGAAATGCAGCGCCTCGGACAAGCCCTGCACCAGGCCGGCGATGCAGATCTGGTTGACCATCTTGGTCAGCTGACCGCTGCCGGCCTCGCCCATCAGTCGGGCCATACGTGCATAAGCCTGAATGATCGGCTCGGCTTTCGCGTAAGTTGCCGCCTCACCGCCGACCATGATGGTCAACGCGCCGTTCTGCGCGCCGGCCTGACCGCCGGATACCGGCGCATCGAGAAAGCCCAGCTGGCGCGCAGAGGCCTGTTCGGCCAGTTCACGGGCGACCTGCGCCGAGGCGGTGGTGTGGTCGACCAACACCGCGCCGGGCTGCATGCCGGCGAAGGCGCCCTGCTCGCCCAGCACTACACCGCGCAAATCATCATCATTGCCCACGCAGACCATCACAAACTCGGCGCCTACGGCCGCTTCACGCGGGGTTGGCGCGTGGCTGCCGGCGTATTCGGCGGCCCACTGCGCAGCCTTGGCGGCGGTGCGGTTGTACACACACACCTGATGCCCGGCGCGCGCCAGATGCCCGGCCATCGGGTAACCCATTACGCCCAGCCCGATAAACGCCAGCTTTGCCATATCCACCTCCTACCTTCGAGCGCCATCCACAGCGCGCGTTTCTGCTTAACCCCCATATCCGCGTTGCATGGCGGATACGAACCCGGCTGCAAGCATGCCCGCCACATGAGGCCAGCGCCAGTACAGCCATAGGGCAAAACTGTATGGATGCACCCGACCAATAGACTTTACCCAATGCCGATCCTGCTTCCATACTCGCTGCACGCTAAGGAGGGCTTATGCAGCATTGGCTGGTAATCGACCTGGAAGCCACCACTGAAGAAGGCGGTTGGCCGGTCACAGATATGGAAATCATCGAAATTGGCGCCAGCCTGGTCAACGCTGGCGGCCATGAGATCGAGTATTTCCAACGTTTTGTGCGGCCCACCCGGCGCCCGCATTTGACCCATTTCTGTCGTCAGCTCACCCAAATTAGCCAAGCCGATGTCGATGCCGCCGCGCCACTCAGTGCGGTGTGGGCACAATTCGAACGCTGGCTGCTGGCCCATCAAGCACAACTGGCGGGCTGGGCCAGCTGGGGCGACTACGACCGTCGCCAGTTCGAGCAGGAGTGGCGCGCCCACGGGCTGGAGAGCTACCTGAGCCAGATCCCGCATATCAACCTGAAAAAACGCTTTGCCGAAGCGCGTCAGTTGCCTAGCCCGATCGGCCTGAAAATGGCGCTGAATCTGGCCGGCCTGCAGTTCCAAGGCCAGCAACACCGCGCCCTGACCGATGCGCGCAATACCGCCCGGCTGCTGCCGCTGGTTTTGCCTGTGCAAAGCAGATGACGAAGAAAAACCGCTTGGGCATACTGGCGGGCCTTTTTTATGGTCAGCCATCCCTGGCGACCACCCCGAGGGCCGTCGCTACACGACGTTAAAAATGGCTCCCGGCCATTTTTTGATGGCCTGCCACTCCTGGCAGCCAGCCTTTTCAATCCCCCCTTTCGAGGAACTGCAGATGTTCAAGGTCAATGAATACTTCGACGGCACCGTCAAATCCATCGCCTTCGGCATGGCTGAAGGCCCGGCCACCATTGGCGTGATGGCTGCAGGCGAGTATGAATTCGGTACCAACCAGCTGGAAATCATGCACGTGGTCGCCGGCGCCCTGACCGTGAAACTGCCAGGCAGCGACAGCTGGGAAACCTTCACCAGCGGCAGCAAATTCACCGTACCGGCCGACAGCAAGTTTCAACTAAAGGTCGCAGCCGATACTGCCTACCTGTGTGAATACCGCTAAGCCTTAGCCGTGGTGCATAAAAGCCGGCCTCCGTGGCCGGTTTTTTTATTACCGGATAGATAATTCAAAGGAACAGCCATGCCGCGCTCAACGCAATTCTCTCTGGTGATCCTGCCGATCATATTGCTGCTGATTGCCATGACCTCGATCCAGAGCGGCGCGTCCCTGGCCAAGGGGCTGTTTCCAGAAATCGGCGCCAGCGGCACCACCGCACTGCGCCTAAGCCTCGGCGCGTTGATCCTGTGCGTGCTGATGCGACCCTGGCAGGCCAAGCTGACGCTGAAATCCTGCCGCTCGCTACTGGCCTATGGGCTGTCGCTGGGCAGCATGAACCTGCTGTTCTACCTCTCGCTGAAAACCATACCCCTGGGCATCGCCGTGGCCCTGGAGTTTACTGGGCCGCTGGGCCTGGCCTTGCTGTCGTCGCGGCGTTTGCTGGATTTCGTCTGGATCGCCCTGGCTGTTTTCGGCCTCTGGCTGCTGCTGCCCACCGGACAAAGCGATATGCCGCTGGACCCGGTGGGCATAGCCCTGGCCCTGGCTGCCGGCCTGTGCTGGGCGCTGTATATCGTTTTCGGGCAAAAAGCCGGCGCCGAACACGGCAAGCAGACCGTGGCCCTCGGCACCATAGTCGCGGCCCTGCTGGTGTTTCCGATTGGCCTGTGGCAGGCCGGTAGTGGTCTATTTTCAATCGACCTGCTGCCCATCGCCCTCGGCGTAGCCGTACTGTCCTCGGCACTGCCCTACAGCCTGGAAATGGTCGCCCTCACCCGCCTGCCCGCGCGCACGTTCAGCATCCTGATGAGCATGGAGCCGGCGATTGCCGCGCTCTCCGGCCTGCTGTTCCTTAGCGAGCGCCTGACCCTCAGCCAATGGCTGGCGATCAGCGCGATCATCCTCGCCTCGGCCGGTGCGGCGGCAACGATCAAACCGAAAGCTAAGCCGCTTTAGCGCCAGCGCGTGCCCGATCTGGTCTGGTCTGGTGGGAGAGGCTTTAGCCGCGACAAAGCAAAACCGCAGCGCCCCTGATCGCGGCTAAAGCCCCTCCCACAGCATCAATTAACCGCTTCCGCCTCATTGCTAAATTGCAACTCGGCCAGGCGCGCATACAGGGGGCTGTTGTTGACCAGCTCGCTGTGTGTGCCGATGGCGGCCAGCTTGCCGTGCTCGATTACCGCAATGCGGTCAGCGCTTTTTACCGTGGCCAGGCGATGGGCGATCACCAGGGTGGTGCGCCCCTCCATCAGTGGTGGCAAGGCTTGCTGAATCAGATGCTCGCTCTCGGCGTCCAGCGCACTGGTCGCTTCATCCAGCAGCAGAATCGGCGCATCCACCAGCAGCGCGCGGGCAATCGCCAGGCGTTGACGCTGACCACCGGACAGGCCGAGTCCGGCATCCCCCAAATGAGTCTGGTAGCCGTCCGGCAGTTTCATAATAAATTCGTGGGCATGCGCCGCTTTGGCTGCCGCCTCGACTTCGGCCAGCGTCGCTGTGGTTTTGCCATAGCGGATATTGTCTTCCACCGAGCCAAAGAACAGCGCCGGGTTCTGCGACACCAGGGCAAAGCTGCTGCGCAGTTCGCGAGGGTCAAGCTGCTGGATCGGCACGCCATCGATCAAGATGCGCCCCTGCTGCGGGTCGAAAAAACGCAGCAGCAGATCAAACAGCGTCGATTTACCCGCACCGGACGGCCCAACCAGCGCCAGGGTTTCCCCTGCCGCGACCTGCAGATCAATGCCATCCACGGCAAAGCTGCCGGGGCGCGACGGATAGGCGAAGCGCAGCCCTTGCAGTTCGATGCGGCCCTGCACCGGCTGGGTCAGATGCAAAGCATCACTAGCCGGCGGAGTGATTTCATTGCGTGCCTGCAGCAGTTCAGCGATG